>NZ_JBIUTQ010000020.1:0-120172 GCF_044741965.1 Streptosporangium sp. NPDC087985 | reverse complement strand
GCTGTCGTGCTCCCACGAAGGGATGTCTCCTTCCCCGCCCTCGATACAGAGTTATGTACCTTTTTGTTGCCTCTGTCTAGTTTGGCAGGGAGGGAGGTTCGCTCCCTCGGACGCCGAAGCGTCCTCGGGGTGACGCCGAGCAGACCGGGTGCCGGTCCGCTCGATCTCCCCTCGCCCATGTTCCACGCCGGCGCCCGGCACAGCCGGGAGTCCGTGAGCCGTTTCGTCCCCACCCTCGGGGTTGTCTGCTCCCACGGATTCCAGAGCGGCAGGCTGAGGAAGCACCTGCCGGTGGGTCTGCTCACTTACGTGAAACGTAGTCAATCGAATGCACCTCCTTCAGGTGATCGACTCGGGCTGGTCAACGCGGGGCTATCGGTGCGCGGTGTGGCACCTCAAGCCCCCTCCTTTAGGAGGGGGTCATCGACCGGTTCTCCTCCGGGATCAGTGCGGACGCGTTGGCGGTGGCGATCAGACGGCCGACCATGGAGTCATCTGCAGAGCCGGCCGGAGTGGAACCGGTCAGCACACTGCGTGCGAAAGGTCATCGAGTTCCCTCTGCCAGCTTGAAAGGCTGACGCGATGGACCATACCTCTCTCGAAAAGTTCTTCACAAGAAGCATTGGCCAACTTGTGCGGCCTGTTTGGAGTTTTTCTGTGGGATGGCTCCCGCTGTTGAAATGAAAACCGTCCCGATCTGCGCTCCTTTGTCTGCCGGAAAGACGGTTCCGCGCGACCGGAAGTCAATTTGCCGCCGCCTGTTTAATTCTTTTTCTGCGCTCTTCCTACCCGTGAAGAGTCGGCTATGGGAGTAGGCATAGTCCGTCAACGGGGAGACCTTCCGGCCCGTTCACATGCGCATCGGCCGGGCGGTGGCCGCCGCCGATCAGCGGGGCGGCGCGGGATCCGGCTGATGGGCGAAAGCACCGGTCGGCCGTACGGGGCCTCGTAGAATGACCCGATGGTCTCTCCCCTGAGTGGTCCCGAGGTGAGCGACGCGTTGCGCGTGCTGCACCGTGTCTTCGGCTACGACTCCTTCAGGGACGGCCAGCAGGAGATCATCGAACACGTCGTCGCCGGAGGCGACGCGCTGGTGCTCATGCCGACCGGCGCCGGCAAGTCGCTGTGCTACCAGATCCCCGCGCTCGTGCGGGAAGGCGTCGGCGTGGTCGTCTCACCACTCATCGCGCTCATGCAGGATCAGGTCGACGCCCTGACGGCGCTCGGCGTGCGGGCCGGATTCCTCAACTCCACGCAGGACCACGACGAGCGCCGCCAGGTCGAGGCGGCCTTCCTCGCGGGCGAGCTGGACCTGCTCTACCTGGCACCGGAACGCCTGAGAACCGACGCGACGCTACGGCTGCTCGACCGCGGCACGATCTCCCTGTTCGCCATCGACGAGGCGCACTGCGTGGCCCAGTGGGGGCATGACTTCCGGCCCGACTATCTCGCGCTGTCCGCGCTGCACGAGCGCTGGCCCGGCATCCCCCGCATCGCGCTGACCGCGACCGCCACCGAGGCCACCCACGCCGAGATCGCCTCCAGGCTGAACCTGGAACAGGCCCGCCACTTCGTGTCGAGCTTCGACCGCCCGAACATCCAGTACCGCATCGCGCCGAAGAACGAACCCAGGCGCCAACTGCTCAAACTGCTGCGCGCCGAGCACCCCGGGGACACGGGCATCGTCTACTGCCTGTCGCGGGGGTCGGTTGAGAAGACCGCCGCGTTCCTCGCGGAGAACGGGATCCAGGCGCTGCCGTACCACGCGGGGCTCGACGCGCGTACCCGGGCCGCGAACCAGGCGCGCTTCCTGCGCGAGGACGGTCTCGTCATGGTCGCCACCATCGCGTTCGGCATGGGTATCGACAGACCCGACGTGCGCTTCGTCGCCCATCTCGACCTGCCCAAGTCCATCGAGGGCTACTACCAGGAGACCGGCCGGGCCGGACGCGACGGCCTCCCCTCCGTCGCCTGGCTGGCCTACGGTCTCCAGGACGTCGTGCAGCAGCGCAGGATGATCGACACCTCCGAGGGCGACGACGCCCACCGGCGCCGCCTGGGCACCCACCTCGACGCCATGCTGGCCCTCTGCGAGACGGTCGAGTGCCGCCGCGTGCGGCTGCTCGCCTACTTCGGTCAGGACAGCACGGCCTGCGGCAACTGTGACACGTGCCTGACGCCGCCGGAGTCGTGGGACGGTACGGTCGCCGCCCAGAAGCTCCTGTCGACCGTGTTCAGGCTCCTGCGTGAGCGGCGCCAGAAGTTCGGCGCGGGTCAGATCATCGACATCCTGCTCGGCAGGAGGACGGCCAGGGTCACCCAGCTCGGCCACGACTCCCTGACGGTGTTCGGTATCGGCACGGAGCTGGGCGAGGCCGAGTGGCGGGGCGTCGTGCGTCAACTGCTCGCCCAGGGACTGCTGGCCGTCGAGGGCGACTACGGCACGCTGCTGCTCACCGACGCGAGCGCCGAGGTGCTGAGCCGCAAGCGCCAGGTTCTGCTGCGGCGCGAGCCCGAGCGGGCGCCGCGGGCCAAGGCCGAGCCCGCGGCACGGACCGGCGGATCCCGCCGCGCCGCCCCCGCCGAACTGCCGGAGGAGGCCGTCCCGGTGTTCGAGCGGCTCCGCGCCTGGCGCGCCGTCACCGCAAAGGAGCAGGGCGTGCCCGCCTATGTGATCTTTCACGACGCGACCCTGCGCGAGATCGCGACCGGCTCCCCGTCGTCCCTGGCCGAACTGGGCGACGTGAGTGGTGTCGGCGAGAACAAACTGGCGAAGTACGGCCGGCAGATCCTGGACACCCTCGCGGCGGCTCCGGCCGAGGACGGTCAGGCCTCCCCACCCCCGTGACCTCGGCCGTCACGGAGGCTCGCGGATCTGCTCACGGGTTCACTCCGGCCACAGACGTGAACTCTCGTTTCGCGAACAAGCTGCTGACATTCTGGAATGATCGCGTCCATATCCTGTCGGACATCGAGACTGACGGACCGTGACTGATGCCCCCCATCGATCAAATCACCGCTTTCGCATCGGACCATCCGGTCGGAACGGTCATCATCTGCGTGACCGCGCTGATCCTTCTGGGCCTGGCCTATCTCGCTCTTCGTGCCGTCTACCGTGTCGGTAACCGGTTCTTCCACCGCTTCGTCTCCCCCCGCCCGGCCGAGGACATCCTCACCATCGTGGCCGCGAGCATCGCCACCGGCGTATCCGCCCAGGGCATGTGGCGCTTCTCCGGTGACGTGCTGGGCTTCGACGGTCCCCTGAGACTCCTGCTCTTCGCGTTCATCGAAGTCGCCGTGATCACCAGCGCCGTGCGGGCCCGCCGCAATATGAGGGAGAACTACTCCGCCGGTATCGACGGCATCGCGGTGTGGACGCTCACCGGACTGTCCGCGGTGCTGTCGAGCATGGACGCCCGCAGCGTCGCCGAAGCCCTGTTCCGGCTCGCCGCCCCGCTGGTGGCCGCGTGGCTGTGGGAGCGGGGCATGGCGATCGAGCGGCACCGCATCACCGGGCGCGCCCGCATCCACTGGCGGCTCACCCCCGAGCGCATGCTGGTCCGCGTCGGGCTGGCCGAGGCCAGCGACCGTACCGCCAGCGAGGTGGACGCCCACCGGAGGCTGACCCGCGTCGCGCTGGCCGCCAAGCGTGCCCGCGCGCTCCGCGAGGCCGGGGCGTCCGATCGTAAGATGCGCGCGGCGCTCATCAAGCTGGACCGGGCGATGGACCAGGCGGTGGAGCACACCGGCCTGGCGGTCGACACGGACCGCCAGGAGGCGCTGCTGTCCCAGATCGGAGCGCTCTACAACACCTCTGCTCTGATCGACCTGAGCCCGCCCGTGCCGTGGGCTCCCGAGGAGCCGCGTGCCTCCGCGGAGCTGTCCCCGGCCAGGTCCTTGGCCTATGACGAGGATGAGGACGAGGAGGTCGAGGTGGTGGAGACCGCCCTGCCGGTCGTCGACACGGCGCAGCGTGCCGCCCTGATGCGCGCGGCGAGGGAGTACTGGGACAAGCAGATCGAGCGCAAGTTCGTCCCCCGCGCGGCCGACATCGCTCATGAGACCGGCATCACGCTGGCCACCGCCCGGGAGTACCGTGCCCTGTGGAAGCTGGAGCCGCAGGCGCACGCCCTGATCGAGGCCGCCTACAACGAGCACGGGATCATCGACACCGGAACCTTCCCCGCCATCGAGACGCCGGAGCGCGTCCTGACGGTGAACGGCTCGTCGCGCAGTCTCTGAATCAGTCCGGCCGCCGTCACAGCACGTGGCGGTCTTCCCGGCCGAAGGCCAGGTGTTCCAGGGCACCTGGCCCTCGCCTCATGATCGGGCGCAGCACGGCCGTCATGGGATCCGGGAACGTGAAGGCCGATTCAATGGAATCGGCCTGACAGCGCGCATTCCGAATTCTCGTGATCGACAATGTACCCATGGGCCGTGAGCGGTGAGAAGGCCCGGAGGAGGCGTGGTGGTCTGGCTGCGACGGCTTATCCAGGACCTGAAAATCCGGCAGAACGTCGATGCTCATGTCGTGACCGTCGTCGTGTTCACTTTCGCCCTTCTGTCGATCTTCGGAGATGTGGTTCCCGATCAGCTGAAATGGGCGGCGCTTCTTTCCGGAGTGGGAATTCTGGTCTACCGGCTCACCTTGCCGGAAGAGCGCCCCGAGGCCTCCACGAGCATTCTGGGGGACAGGTCCGCGTTTGACTCCGCGCCATTGTCTTCGGTCCTGGCCAGCGCGCGTGACGTCAGGGTGTTCGCACCATCCGCGGTGAACCTGCTCTCCGCCCACACCTGTGAGATCCTGCGTAAGAACGTGCTCGCCCGTGCGGGGGGATCGGTCCGTGTAGTGATTCTCGACCCGGCGGAGAAGGCCGCGGTGAGGACGGCGTCCCGGCAGTTGGACGATTCCGTTGATTTCCCGATCCAAAAACTTCCCGTCGCTCTGGAAAACACGATCGAGCGGTTGGACCTCATGAGTAAGTGGGAGATGGAGGGACGGTTCGGGTACCGGCTCCTGCCGTACAGTCCCGGATTCAGCATCGTTCTCATCGATCCCGATACCCCGAAGGGGCGGGCGATCGTCGAAATCCATGGTTTTCACAACCCTTCGACCTCGTCGCGGATGCATCTGGAGCTGAACCGTGCTCAGAGTGAGCGCTGGTACTCCTACTGGGTCCGCCAGTTCGACTACATCTGGCAGGAGGCCGCGCCGGCGGGTGTCATTCCGGCTGCGGAAGCAGACGACGGGCCTGCTCCCGCAGATGCTCGGGAAGGGTGGGATCGTCTGCCCTGATCGCCTGGGCGGCCAGGTCGGCCGCTGCCCCGGCGTTGCCGAGGATGGCGCGGATACGGGCGGCACGGAGCAGCACGGGACCGTTGTTCCCGGCGTTCGCGGTCGCGTCGGCGGCCTCCTGTTCCGCGGCGTCGAAGCGGCCGGCCAGGGCCAGTGCCAGCGCGCGGGCCGCCAGGGTCGCGGGCTGCTGATGCCGGCGGACGAGGTCATGGTCGAGATCGCGGAGCGCGGCCTGGGGTTGGTCCAGGTCCGCGAGGATCGCTCCGCGTAGGGCGAGGGCGTCCAGCAGGGTGTCGCCCGCGACGCCGAGAGCGCCGTTCAGGACGATCAGGGCCGCGTGTGGCTGCCCGACGTGCCAGAGAGCTCGCGCGAGGTCGGCCTGCGCGGAGATGTCGCCCGGCACCCTGGCGACGGCGGCACTGAGCGCGCTCACCGCCCTGGAGTAGTCGCCCAGCTTCATCGACAGACGGCCCTTGGCGGCGAGGACCCTGCCCACGCCGTCGGCACGCTGCAGTACGGCGAACATCTCGGCCGCCGCGTCGTAGTGTCTCCACGCGGTCTCCGGATCCTCTGTGCCGACCGCGACGTCACCGAAGATGGCCTCGGCCTCGGCCCGTACCCCCAGGTCGTCGAACTCCGCCGTACGCACCGCGTCCTCAGTCAGCTCCCGTGCGTGGGCCCACTGAGCTCTGGAGAGGGCGACCCGCGCCGCCTGGAGGAACGTCTCAGGATCGGTGTGCCGGATGGCGGCGATGAGGCGATCGTGTTGCAGCTCGTACCAGCAGGCGCCCGCCCGGTACTCGGCCTTGAGTATGTAACGGTCCTCCAGGGCCCGGACCACGGCGTTGGGCATGCCGGAGGTCTGGTGCACTCCCTCATAGGCGGTGCTCCGGGTGCCGTGCTCGGTGATGAAGGCGCGTCTGAGCCAGGAGCGGATGCTGCCCTCGGGAACGTTGTGTAGCTCCGCGACCTCCTTCAGGATCCGCCTGCAGAAGCCCGCCAGGAAACGGTCGACGTTGGCGTGCATCCGTACGTGGTCGACGGTGATCTCGTGGACCTCCGGAGGCAGCGACTCCCACAGCGCGGAGCAGACCACCTGGAGCTGCACCGGCTCCACGCTGCTGACCTTCAGTACGGTCCTGGCGCCCTGGTCGCTGTGGATCGTCACGGTCTGCAGGTCGTCCACCAGTAGCTCGGCCGCGTTCTCACCGAAGCTGCGGCTGGTGCCTTCCAACGGCCGCCGGATGGCCTCCAGCGCGGTCTTCCGCCGGAAGGGCAGCAGGTGGAACCAGGCGCGGGACCCCTGGCCCAGTATGTGTTCGAAGGACATGATGGACGCGAGGTACTCCTGACGCATCGACAGGAGCAGGCGCAGTCCCGCGTCCGCCTTGAGGGCGTCGGCCAACTGGGCGACGAACTCCTCCAGTTCGGTCTCCTGGTACGAGGCGCCGGTGAACATCTCCTCCGCCTGGTCGATGGAGATGAGCGTCGGTATGGGATCGTCGTAGCGGTCGACGCGTGCGGGACGCCGGTCGAGGAAGTCGCGGACTGTCAGTCCGGCGAGTTCGGAGAGGGGCTCGGCCGACCAGGAGGACAGCAGGCTCAGGGTGTGGATGTTGCGTACCGGTGCGGATGCGGAGAAGGCGAGAATGGCGGGGGTGGGGGCGACCCGGCCCACCGGCAGAACGTCGACGCGGTCGGAGCCGAGGAGCGGCAGGACCCCCGCGTGCAGAAGTGAGGTCTTGCCGACGCCGGAGGTCCCGTACAGCACGGTCAGTCTGCCGGCCTGCCAGAGGGTGGCGATCTCGCGCGACTCCCGCTCGCGTCCGAAGAACAGGCCGCTGTCCTGCCGCTGGAAGGCGCGCAGCCCCAGGTACGGCTGACCCGCCCCGTTCCGCACGTGCTCCGCGGGGGTCATGAGCCCGGTCCCAGCCGGAGCCGCAGCTCCTCGCAGAACTGGGCCGCGGTGCCCCAGAAGATCAAGATGCGCAACCTCTCGCCCAGGTAGTGGGCGAGGTACTGTTTCGCCCGCTCCTCTGCCTCGGCTATCGGCGTGTTCACCGGCGGGACCAGCTGCACGCTCACGTGGCGCCGCCGGTTGACGTCAGGGATGGTGCGGAGAAGGCCGTGGAAGAGCACGCGGAACGTCCAGTCCTGCAGGCTGTAGCCCATGAACAGAAGGGAACTGGTGGTCATCGCGTGCAGGACGGGGATGGGGATCAGCGTCCGGTTGCCGGAGGACTGTGCCGCCGCCACGTTGGCCAGATACTCGAGGTAGTCGTCTTCGGTGAGGACCAGTGACGATGGTTCCGCCCAGTTTCCATGAAGGTGGTAGACGAGCGGCTCGTCGACCGAGGGCTCCGGCAGCTCCGGTGTTTCCTGGGGGGTGCGGTCGGCCCAGGAACACACCGCGGTGTTCGCCGTCTTGCCCTCGCCTCTCAGCGCCTCCACCAGGAAGTTGTCGTAGTTCGTGGTGAGGAAGACGCGCAGCTTGAACTTGGCAAGGAGCGCGTGGGGCTCGTCGGCATGGTTGAAGTCCGGCAGTCCGCGTGACCGGAGGTGGTCGCAGATCTGCCTTTTGAGATAGACGGGGTCGCGTTCCTGCACCGCCGCGTACTGCATGACCCGGGCGAGGTCGTGGTCATCCGGAAAGGGGTATTTGTATATATTTGCCCAGTTTCTGCTGAGTTCGGAACCGGTCGGGAGAGTGCCGTAACAGGCTCCCGCGCCGAGAAAAGGCGTGCAGTCCCCGCTGCGGAGTTGGTCGATCAACCGCCGCCAGTCCGCGTCGTCCACGACACCGCCCTGGTTATTGGTGGAAGGTCCATTTGTGACACCTTGTGTCGCACATCCAGGGCGGTGCCGTCAAGCCTTGTTAGATTGACGATGTGAATCCGGCGACCGGGCCGCTGTCCTCCTCGCTAAGCAACCGGCGCAGTGCGTGCGCGAGGCTGGACTCCCCTACTTCATCGAGGTCGCTCAGTCTTATGTCGGTCACATCGATAAGGTCTGTGCCGAAATCCGTAGCTTGCTCACCCACCTGGGCTCCCTGGCTCATCAAACATCTTGACGCCCCTATCCTTCCATGTTATGAAGTCAACTTCGACCCCGGGGTGGGCTGGGACGTTTGTCGCTATTGGGGATTTTTGTGACTTGTGACTATGGGGGCCGAGATTCCTTTTCGTCCCTCGTCGTCACGGAAGTGTTTCAAGTTAAGCGGGTCGAATAGAAGATTCTGTCTAACCGGCATATAAAAATTCAGTTGAACCCGCTCTAGAGTGAGCGCGGAACCAGATCAGTGGAGGCGATCACGTGGCTGTTTCGCACTCATCCGGGACGTCGCGGACATCGGGACGGTCACCGGACGTGTGGGGTAAGGTTCCGCAGCGAAACAAGAACTTCACCGGCAGGGACGATCTGCTCGAACAGTTGCGCAAGGGAGTCACCGCCGAGGTCACCGCGGTGGTCCCGCACGCTCTCCACGGGCTGGGCGGTGTCGGCAAGACCCAGATCGCCATCGAATACGCCTATCGCTACAGATCCGCCTACGACCTCGTCTGGTGGGTCCCGGCGGACCAGCCCATGCTGGTCCGCTCCTCCCTGGCTGGGCTCGCCCCCTACCTCGGCCTGCCGTCGGCAGCGACCACCGGCATCGAGGACGCCGCCACGGCGGTGTTGGACGCCCTGCGCAGGGGCGAGCCGTACGACAAGTGGCTGCTGATATTCGACAACGCCGACCAGCCCGAAGACCTCAACGAGATCGTGCCCCGGGGGCCGGGACATGTCCTGATCACCTCCCGTAACCACCGGTGGCAGGGCGTCGTCGACACCGTCGCCATCGACGTCTTCGGCCGGGAGGAGAGCATCGAGTTCCTCAGCAAGCGGGTGTCCAAGGCGGTGAGCCGCGACGAGGCCAACCGGCTGGCCGAGGAGCTCGGAGACCTGCCACTGGCACTGGAGCAGGCCGGTGCGCTGCAGGCCGAGACCGGCATGTCCGTCGACGAATACCTGCGTCTGCTCCACGAGCAGACGGCGCTTTTACTGGCGGAGAGCAAGCCGTCGGATTATCCGGTGTCGATGACCGCCGCCTGGTCCCTGTCGGTGTCGCAGCTCGTCTCCAAGATGCCCGAGGCGGTCGAGCTCCTGCGCTGCTGCGCCTTCTTCGGTCCCGAGCCCATCCCCCGGGACGTGTTCGGGCCGCTGCCCGAGCATGCCGAGGCCGACTCCCGCCTCGGCACGCTGCTCGGCAACCCCATCCTCGTCAGCCGGGCCATCCGCGAACTCGGCCGGTACGCCCTGGTCCGGCTCGACTCCGTCAGCCGGACCATCCAGGTCCACCGGCTGGTCCAGGCCCTTCTCCGCGACGAACTCAACGCGCGGGACAGCGCGAGCTTCCGGCGCGAGGTGCATCTCCTGCTCGCCGCCGCGGCGCCCGACGAGCCCGACGACAACACGGCGTGGCCCCGCTACTCCGAGCTGCTCGGCCACGTGACGCCCGCGCATGTCGCCCAGAGCCGTGAGCCGCAGGTCCGCCGGTTCGTCCTCGACGTGGTGCGCTACCTCTACTCCTCAGGCGACTTCAAGTCGGCGCGGGTGCTCGTCGAGAGCCTCCTCACCCAGTGGCGGGAGGACTCCAGCGAAGACGACGAGTACGTGCTCTCGGCCCAGCGTCACCTCGGCATCATTGTGCGCGAGCTCGGCGAATACCAGGCCGCCTACGACCTCAACCGCGTGACACTCGCCCGCATGGCGGAGGTGCTCGGCCCGGAACACGCCGAGACACTGCTGCTCACCAACAGCTACGGCGCCGACATCCGGGCACGCGGCGAGTTCTCAGCGGCTCTGGAGCACGACAAGGAGTCCCTGCGCCTGCACGAGGCGGTGTTCGGGCCGGACCACCGGCGGACGCTGCGCGCGATGAACAATCTGAGCATCGACTATCTCCTGCTCGGCGACTACACCTCGACCCGCCGGCTGCTGGAGAGAACCTACATGGTGCAGAGCCGTGCCGGCGCCGGTTCCAGCAAGCAGAACATCCTCGCCTTCCGCAACGGCCTCGCCCGTGTCGTACGGCTGAGCGGAGAATACTTCGAAGCCTGTGACCTGGGTGAGGACGCCCTGGAATACGGTCTGCAGGAGCTGGGCGCCGACCATCCCTGGACGCTGCGCACGGCCAAGGACCTGTCCATCGCCAAGCGCCGGGCCGGAGCGATCGACGAGGCGCTGGAGCTCGCGGAGAGCACCTTCGAACGGCAGGAACGCAACTTCGGCCGGGATCATCCCGACACCCTCGCGGCGGCCCTGTGCCTGGCCAACGCGCTGCGGGCCGGCGGGCGTACCGGTGAGGCGCTCGAACTCCTCAGGGACACCTCCACCCGCTACCCGGCGATGTACGGCGAGGACCACCCCTTCAACTACGGGTGCGCCACCAACCTCGCACTGCTGCTCCGGGTTCACGGAGACGCCGAACAGGCCCGGCAGCTCGACGAGATATCGAGGGAGGGCCTCAACCGCACGCTCGGCGTGGACCACCACTACTCGCTGACGTGCGCGATCAATCTCGCCAGCGACCTCGCGGTTCTCGGTGAGACCGCCGACGCGCTCGTCATGAGCCAGGACACCCTTGGCAGGCTGCGCGACGTTCTCGGCATCGACCATCCGCTGGCCCTGGCCTGCGCCACCAACCTGGTCCAGGACCTGCGGGCGGAGGGGCACGACGAGGAGGCGGACAGCCTGCGGGCCGACACCTTCGAGCGCTACCACCGTGTGCTGGGGCAGGGCCATCCCGATGTCATCGTGGCGGCCAGGAACGACCGCCTCGACTTCGATTTCGACCCGCCGGCGATCTAGGTTCTGTCCCGCGGACCTCGCCGCGCCGTGGAAGGACCTAACGGTTGCGCTCTACCCACCGGTCGCGGTGGAGCCGGCTCGCCTCGCGGGCCAGCGTCAGGGCCTCGGCCGGGACCGGTTCGGCCGCATACGCGTCCAACTGTGTGATCATGCCGGTCAGGAAGATCTCTCCCGCCGCGGTCAGCCGCCCGCTGCCCGCCAGCGTGCCGGAGACGGAGCGTGCCGCCTCCCGCCACTGGGCGAACTCGGCGCTCGCCAGGATGGCGGCCTTGCCCTTCTCGTGCGCGCGCTGACGCCGCCAGAAGCCGGTGACGCCGAGGTAGGCGTAGGCCCCCTGGAGAAGTCCACCCAGGGGGCGGGGGTCGTCGCGCCAGGGCGCGTAGTGCCTGGAACCGTCATCGGGCAGAAGCAGCGGAACGACGTCGAGCAGGGCGGAGAGCTTGGCGTGCTGGACCTCGTGGGCGAGCGTCACCGCGAGCGAGCGTCCGTCCAGTGGCTCCGAGAGCGCCACGCAGCCGAAGGTCTCACGGGAGGTCGCGCTCGACTGCCCTCCGTTCTCCGGGGTCATCGGGGCGAAGACGGAGATCACCGTGGCGACCTCGTCGGCCACCGCTGGGTGATGCCGGACGAGAAGATCCCAGGCCGAGTCGAGCGCGGACTGCCAGTACGCCATCCGCATCGCGTTGAGCCTGCTGCTCAGGGCGGCCGAGCCTGGCATACGGAAGGGATCGAGGTCGTCGATGAGAACACGGAGACACCTGCCGTCGGTTTCGGCCGTCAATGCCCGCAGGGGCCGCCAGCCAGGCGTGTCGCCGCCGTCGGCGGACGGGGAGACCTCGATCCGGAAGCCGTCTCCCGCGACCTCCGCGCCCTCCGGGGTGCAGCGGACCGTCGCGCGGGCGGCGCCGCCGGGGACGAGTATCTGTCCCACGGAGGGGATCGTGATCGTTCCTTCGGCCACGGGCACCTCGACCGTGCAGGCCGTGCCGGATCGCAGCGCTGCGGCTACGGCCAGGGCTCCGAGCTGCCCCGGTACGGCGGGAGCGCCGGGTTCGGAGAGCTTTCTGACGGTGTGCCGGGCCCACGCTCCGACCGACGGGTAGCGCAGCACCGTGTCGACGGCCTCCGGGTGCCTGGACTGGACGGCGGTGAGGAGGTCGTAGCCCAGGCGGGCATCGCCCGCCTGGGGATGCCCGGTCACCCGGGCCGTGTCCACGACCCCGCGCACCAGGAGCACGTGTTTGCTGTACTGCGCCGCCGCGAGCAGGCGTGCCGCGTCCACGCCACCCCCGCCCGCCGACAGAACGGAGAACGTATCCGCAGGAATCCGGTGTTCACGGAGGTTCATGGGAACCCTTCAAAGTGGACACATCAGCTGCGAGGGTTCGCCTGATGTGGGTGATGAGGCGGAGCAGGTCGGGACTGTAGACCGACGGGTTGGCGAAGCCGTTCCCGGCGCGGTAACGGTGGGCGTAGAGACCGCCGCCACACACGCGCGCCACGGGGCACGACGTGCACTGCGGCGCCAGGGCCAGCTCGCCGATCTGGCGCGCGGCGACGGAGGGAAGCATCAGCGCCGTGTCGAAGGGGTCACGTGTGACGTGCAGCCCGGTGGACGCCGCACCGTCGTAGGCGGACTTGAGGATGTCGGACTGCTCGATCCCGCCGTCGGTCTCGACCACCACCATCCCCGCCGGAGACAGTCCCACCTGCTCGTTGGTGGACGCCCCGCCGAGAAGCAGATGCATGATCTCACCGAAGAGCCGGATGCGGGTCGGCTGACGGGGAGAGCCGTACCACCGGTCGAAGACGGTGATCAGCCAGTCCGCGTACGGCGTGGCGTCCGAGCCCGGCACGCGGCCGGGCGGAGGAGCAGACCAGTTGCCGTGGGGGAGAAGGAAGTCCACGGCCGGCGGATCGAACTCCAGCAGCGCTCCGTAGGTCGCGATCGGGTCGTTGCGGAGGTCGACGGCGCACAGCAGGCCGGCGAACAGGTGGCGGAAAGGCGGGGAGGAGAGCAGCTCCAGGGCGGCGGTGACCGCCGAATGGCTCCCGTCGCCGTTCGGACGCCGCCTGTTCCTGTCGTGCATCTCCGCGTCGCCGTCGAGACTGACACCGATCCGTACGTCCAACTCGTCGAAAAGCCGCAGGTAGGCGGTATCGAGCAAGGTCGCGTTGGTCTGGAGGCTGACGTCGACGCGACTGCCCGGGCCGACCGCGGCGCGGATCGAGGAGACCGCCTCCCGGATCGGCTCGCGACCGGCGAGCAGTGGTTCGCCCCCGTGCAGGATCACCTCGACAGAGGGCAGGGCGTGCGCGTGGACATGCTCGGCGATCCGGGTGGCGACGGCGGACATGATCGCCGGGGACATCCGGCGGGGGCGAGACCGCCAGCTCTGGTCCGCCATCTCGTACATGTAGCAGTAGTCGCACGCGAGGTCGCACCGGCTGTGGAGCTTGAGAATGAACTGGCGGAACGGGGTCGGGCGCCAGCCGTCCGCCATCAGCTCCGTCACATCGAGGGTGGAGGGCCATTCGGGCACGGGTAAGCCTCCACGCTGAGACCAGATGATAGTCCGCCCTGAACTGGGGAGATCAGCATAGCGAAGGCACCCCGGCGTGTCGGGTATTTCGAGCCGGGTCACGTGCCGGAGCCGGAATCGTGCTCACCGGAGGCGAGTTCCGGCGGGACCTGGTGACCGGGCCCCGCACCTGGGGCCCGGTCACGTTCAGGGGATGGCGCGCGGCGGGATCGGACGGTGACCCGGCCGACGCCGGTGCTCATGACCGACCTGACGCCGGCCGCGTCGACGCGGCCGGTCCCTAGCCGATCTCGGCGCTGTCGTTCACCCGCAGCTTGCGGCGGGCGCGCTCATAGAAGTTCGTGGTGCCGAGCCGTACGACCCAGGCGAGGGCGCGTATCGCGGTGATGGCGAGGTGGTCTCCGGGACACAGGTGGGCGCCGATCGCCCCGTCCACCTCCATGGCCAGCCGGCCGCTCGTCGGGAGCACCTCCAGGCTGACATGCTCGTCGGCGGAGAGAACCAGTGCCCGGTTGAACGCCGAGTGGGCCGCCGCCGGCACGACGAGGAACCCCTCGACCGTCGGGGACACGATCGGGCCGCCCGCGGAGAAGCTGTAGGCGGTTGATCCCGTGGACGTCGCCACGATGACGGCATCGGCCGCGTAGCGGACGAAGGGGTGGCCCTCCACCGAGATCGCCACCGCGGACAGGCCGTCGCCGGGGATGCGGACCAGGGCGATGTCGTTGAACGCGGTCACCGACTTTCCGTCGGGCAGGGTCGCCCGCACCGCCATGCGGGGTTCGACCGTGTACTGGCTGTTGTCGATGAACGACAGCGCGGAGGGCAGTTCGTCGACGTCGATCTCGGCGAGGAATCCGAGCTTGCCGAGGTTCACGCCGAGAATGGGGGTGGGCCGTCCGGCGATGAGCCGCATGGTGCGCAGCATGGTGCCGTCGCCCCCCAGGCTGACCAGCAGGTCGGCACATTCCACAAGGGTGTCGGCGTCGACCGCGACCGCGCTGCAGTCGATCCGCCCGACCTCGTCGAGCAGGCCGTACACCGTCACCCCCCGGGCGCGGGCCCACTCCACGATCGTGTCGATGGCCACCTTCGAGTCGCGCCGCGGGTGCAGCACCAGACCCACCGTTTCGACCGTGCCCATGCCGCCACTGTACGGGGCCCATGTCGTGACGGCCGCAGCCGCATGACGCCTGGCGTGTGGGGCACGTCCGTCCGGGGTTCCCGATCTTCAGCTCTGACGGCGCTCCCTCATCCGCGCCTCGTGGAGATGGCGGCGGCCGCCGGCCAGCTGGTCCCTGATCCGTCTCTCCAGCTCGCGGAAGAAACGGTAGTAGCCGTCGTCGTACTCCTCCACGACCTGGAAGGTCCACTGGCCGGGCAGCACGTCGCGGCCGATCAGCTCGTCGGCCACGATGTCGGCCAGGTCGGCGTGGCCGGCGGCGCGCAGCAGCTCCACGGCCCGGTCGAGTTGCAGGTCGGCATGGCCGGTGAGCTGGTGGAAGGAGTAGAGGTGGCCCCGGGCCCGTTCGGTCGTCTCCAGTGCTTCGGACAGCCTGCCCAGCGCCTCGACGGTCATGTCGTCGATGTCGGAAGGCGAGGGCCTGCCCGGCCGTTCCTCAGTGGTCACGTGGTCTCCTTACCCGCACCTCCAGCGGAGACCCCGCCTGTCGGGTGTGGCCGTGAACCGTGGAGTACCTGGCCTTGACCAGGAATTCCGGTATCCGGAGATGGCGGGATGGCGCTCTCTCCCCCGCGGGTATACATCCGGTAGACGAATATGGGAGTGAGGACCATGATAATTACCGGCATTATCTCCGCCATCGTCATCGGAGCGATCATTGGCGCCCTGGGCCGTCTGGTTGTGCCGGGGCGCCAGAACATCCCGATCTGGCTCACCATTGTGATCGGTATCGTCGCGGCCCTCATCGGTACCGCGATCGCCGGCGCGCTCGGAGTGGGCGTCACCCGGGGGTTCGACTGGATCAAACTGATCATTCAGATCGTCCTGGCCGCCGTGGGCGTCATCCTGGTGACCAATCTGTACCACAAGCGTGGGGTCCGTTAGCGGATCCGGAGCGACCGTCGGCATACCCGGTCCGCCCGGCACGGGCGCTGACCGTCTCGCAGTGGCCCCTGCCCGGGGAGATGCCGGGCCGGGGCCACTGCCGTACGGTGCGGAGACCGGTGGCTCCCCGCCCGCACTGGCCGCCGGTCGGGTTCTCCTCCAAAAGGTAGGTCACTCAATAAGGTGCATAACCGGGCAACCTACTGCGGTAACCAACAAAACCGCGAAAGTCGATTTTAGGCTCAGGTTTCCCAATAACGGTGATCTTCGCGTTTTGCCGAAAAATATTCAACGCTTGACAGGTCATTTAAGGGGCCTACAAAATCAGTCCTGTTCGTGAGGGCGGTCTGCAGCCGAATTCTCGTACCAGGGGTGGGGCGGTTTTTGCGGCCTTGACGATGGTCGATTCCGTGATTCCCCGTTCTCTGACTCCAACCCTCATTTCTCTCTTTCGACACGAGTGCGGACAGGTGGTGTGTTGTGACGGAGTTCGATGCCGGCAGGGCGCAGTTGAGTCTGGGTACGGCCGCGGCGCGCAATCTCGCGACGACGACCAAGACAGCGCCGCAGATGCAGGAGATCTCCTCGCGGTGGCTGCTGAGAATGCTGCCGTGGGTGCAGGTCTCGGGCGGCACGTATCGGGTGAACCGGCGGCTGAGCTACACCGTCGGTGACGGGCGAGTGAGCTTCACCACCGTCGGATCGCAGGTGAAAGTGATCCCGGCCGAGCTGTGCGAGCTGTCGACGCTGCGCTCCTTCGACGACTCCGAGCTTCTGCAGGCGCTGGGGGAGCGGTTCGTGCAGCGGGAGTTCGCGCCGGGGGACGCGCTGGTGCAGGCGGGCCGGCCGGCCGACGAGGTGGTGCTCATCGCGCACGGCAAACTCAACAAGGTCGCTACCGGACCCTACGGTAACGAGGTCATCCTGGGGGTCCTGGCCAGCGGCGACCATGTCGGCGACGAGGCGCTGGGGGGCCCGCGGGGAGAGTGGGAGTTCACCGTCAGGGCGGTCACCTCGGGGACCGCGCTGGTCCTGACCCGGCAGGCGTTCCAGGAGCTGGCCGACCAGTCCGAGGCACTTCAGGCCCACATCAACCAGGTGCGGACCGGCCCGAAAGGGCCGCAGAACAAGTACGGTGAGGCCGCCATCGAGATGGCGGCAGGGCATGAGGGAGAGGCGGATCTTCCGGGGACGTTCGTCGACTACGAGATCTCACCCCGTGAATACGAGCTGAGCGTCGCGCAGACCGTGCTGCGCGTGCACAGCCGGGTGGCGGACCTCTACAACGACCCGATGGACCAGATCGAGCAGCAGCTCCGGCTGACGATCGAGGCGTTGCGGGAGCGACAGGAGCACGAGCTGATCAACAACCGTGATTTCGGGCTGCTGCACAACGCCGATCTCAAGCAGCGGATTCACACGCGGACCGGACCGCCCACCCCGGACGACCTCGACGAGCTGCTCAGCCGCCGGAGGAACACGCAGTTCATCCTCGCTCACCCGTACGCCATCGCCGCGTTCGGCAGGGAATGCACCAGCCGCGGGATCTACCCTCTCGGCATCGACGTCGGCGGGGGTACGGTGCCCGCCTGGCGGGGCGTCCCGATCTTCTCCTGCAACAAGATCCCCATCACCGGCACCCGCACCACATCGATCCTCGCCATGCGGACCGGAGAGGACAACCAGGGCGTCGTCGGCCTGCACCAGACGGGCATTCCCGATGAGTACCAGCCCAGCCTGTCGGTCCGTTTCATGGGCATCAGCGAGAAGGCGATCATCTCCTATCTGGTCAGCGCCTACTACTCCGCGGCCGTGCTGGTCCCCGACGCGCTCGGCATCCTCGAAAACGTCGAACTCGGCCACTGAGGACAGGGCACATGCAGCCTTTCGGAACCGCCCGCCGCCTCCGACCCGTCGGTCAGGGGAGCCGGGGTCCGCGCTTCTTCCCCCGCCCGAAGGCGAAGGTCTCCACAGAGGAGGTAACCGATGACCGCGGTTGAGGTGACGGCCGAAGGGCGCCCGGCCGGCGAGGTACTGGCCTGGAGCCGTGACATGGTCGAGTCCGCCCTGCGCCCGGTGGCCGACAGGCTGCCCCCGGCGATGCGGCGTATCGCCGGCTACCACTTCGGGTGGTGGGACGAGCACGGCCGACCGGCCGGGGCGGACGCCGGCAAGGCGATCCGCCCCGCGCTCGCCCTGCTGGCGGCCGAGGCGGTGGGGGGCGGCGCCGCCGCGGCGCTACCGGCGGCGGTCGCCGTCGAGCTGGCACACAACTTCTCCCTTCTGCACGACGATGTGATGGACGGCGACAGGACCCGCCGTCATCGCCCCACGGCCTGGGCCGTCTTCGGCGTCAGCCCGGCGATCCTGGCCGGTGACGCCCTGCTGACCCTGGCCTTCGACGTGCTCGCCTCAGCCGGGCATCCGGCGACCCCGCAGGCGACGCGGATCTTCAGCGTCGCGATCCAGGAGCTGCTGGAGGGGCAGAACACCGACCTCGCCTTCGAGCAGCGTCAGGACGTCATGCTCGCCGAGTGCCTGAGCATGGCGGCAGGCAAGACCGGTGCTCTGCTGGGGTGTGCCTGCGCGCTCGGCGGGCTGTTCGGTGGTGGCAGCCCGAAGCAGGTTGAACACCTGCACGCCTTCGGCAGGGATGTGGGGCTGGCGTTCCAGCTCGTCGACGATCTCCTGGGCATCTGGGGCGATCCCATGGTGACCGGCAAGCCGGTCTATTCGGACCTGCGCAGCCGTAAGAAGTCCCTTCCGGTCGTGGCCGCCCTCACCTCCGCCACGCAGGCCGGACGGGAGCTGGCGGGGCTCTACCTTGGAGAGCGTCCCCTGTCCGACGCCGATCTGATCCGCGCTGCCGAGCTCGTCGACGCCGCAGGCGGGTATGCCTGGAGTCAGGCGCAGGCCGCCGAACTGCTGACGCGGGCACTGGCCCACCTCCGGTCGGCGGGGGCGATGTCCGCATCGGCAGCCGAGCTGGCCGCACTCGCCCGGCTTGTCACCCGCCGCGACCACTGAACAGCGCGGCCCGGGCTCACCGCCTCTCGTGCGACGGTGACGAGCGTTTCCGGGGCGGCGGACCGGTCGTGCCGCGTAGACCCCGCCCCGACCGGAGAGTCATCAGGCCTTCCTACCCACCCCACACATGATCAGCGCTTGTGAGGGGTCGGCGGGCGGAGATCCGTCCGGCCGCCATTCGGGGAGCCAGACGAACCCCGGATCGACCAGTTCGAATCCGTCGAACAGATCGAGGATCTCCTGGCGGGAGCGGAGGACGAGCGGTGAGTTGGCACGCTCGTAGATCTTGGAGCCCTTGTCCGCGGCCTCGAGCCGGCCCTCATGGGTCCCGTGGGAGAGGATCAGATAGCTGCCGGGCGGCATGGCGTCCCGTAACGTGGCCACGATGCGGCGGGGGTCGTCGGACTCGGTGATGAAGTGCATGATTGCCACGAGCAGCACGGCCATGGGCTTGGAGAAGTCGAGGTGGTCCTGGATCTCCGGTGATTTCAGGATCTCCTCGGGCTGCCGTAGGTCACCCGAGGTGACCGTGATCTTGTCCTGGTTCCCGCCAAGAAGAGCTCTGGCGTGCACGAGCACGATCGGATCGTTGTCGACGTAGGCGACGCGCGCGTCCGGTGCGATCTGGTGCACCACCTCGTGGACGCTGCCCCGCGTCGGCAGGCCGGTGCCGATGTCCAGGAACTGCCTGATCCCCGCCTCCGCCATGAACCGGACGGCCCGGCCGAGGAAGGCCCGATTCTCCTGGGCGCCCATGCGCAGTTCGGGGACTATGGAGAGGATCTGTTCGGCGGCGCTGCGGTCGGCCGCGAAGTTGTCCTTCCCGCCGAGGTAGTAATCGTACATCCGGGCGACGCTGGGAGTGTTGACGTCGATTCCCCGCCCCACCCACTCTTCTTCCACCACATTCGCCCCTTACCAGAACAGACGTGATGATTCTTCACGGTAGTGAAGATCCTTATCTTGAGCGTAATGCCCCATCTGTAACAGTGGTGAGGTTTTTGGGAGAAGAATGCCGGAAGCCCAGGTCGCCCTGGGCTTCCGTGTCATCGAGGTGGGTCTATCCCCGGGTGGGCGTCGTCCGCGAGGGACTACCGGCCCCAGACCCGGACCCCGCTGGACCGGCTGGTGCTGCCGTCGAGACGGTCGCTGCCCTCGAAGACCGCGCGGTACTCACCGTTCCTGGAGGCGCGGGCCTTGGCCCGGAACCCGCCCTGCCAGTCGGTTCTGGTGGAGGTCGCCCACTTCCAGGCGCTGGAGCCGGGGGGACGGAAGTAGATCTCGACCTTCTCGTTCCGCACGCCGTGCCAGGAGCGGCTCTCGCTGATCTGCAGGCGACCGGTGAAATAGACCCAGCGGCCCTTACGGACCCGACTCGGGCTGGCACGGAACCCGGTCAGGCGAGTGGCGATCTTCTCCTGTACTTCGCGCTTGACGGAGAAGTTGACCTGGTCGGTCGCCTTCTTGCCGTCCTTGTCGTAGGCCTCGGCGATCGCGAGCCAGCGGCCCTCGAAGTCGTTCTCGTCGAAGCTCGTGCTGAAGCGCCACAGGTCACCCTCCTGGATGATCTTTGGCTCGCGTACGTTCAGGGTGCGGAGCTGGTCGGAGACCGGCTTGAGACGGAGCTCGACACGGGTCGCCTCCGTGGTGCGGACCTCGATCGTGACCCTCGTGTCCTCGCCCTTCTTCACGATGACCGGGTTGGGGCTCACGTTGTCGATGCGCACGCTGAGGGCGGTGCGTTCGGCGGAGGCCGTGCCGGCGGACAGGAGCAGCGAGCCGCCTACCGCTGCGGACAGCAGGCCGACGGCGATTCGTTTCATCAAGACGTTTCCCTCTCCCCGTTGTGAGAGACGATCGGGGGTGATCGCCTCCACCTTTATGAGACGGAGCTGCCGGGAGAAATGTTGGCCGAAGTCTCGAAAAAGATTGAATAAAATTTCTGTAAGGTAGCGTTTGGCGGCGAATCTGCAGGTAGCGCCATGTCGGCGCGGTGTCCCATTTCTCGATCTTCGAAGAAGAATTGTCCGATTTGTCGGGAATGGGGGCGCCGTCGGAGCCCGGCACCCGGACGTGGAACTCGACGGCGCGGGGGAGGTCCCGCCGGCGGATACCGTTTCCCTCATGAGTGCCACCATCGTCGCCAAGGATCTCGCCGCCGGGCACGGCGACCGAGCGCTGTTCTCGGGACTGGACCTGGTCGTCGCCCCCGGCGACGTGATCGGCCTGGTCGGGGTGAACGGGGCGGGCAAGTCCACCCTGATGCGGATCCTGGCCGGCCTGCTGCCTCCCGAGCGCGGCGCCGTACGGCTCGGCCCGCCTTCGGCGACGGTCGGTTACCTGCCCCAGGAGCGGGAGCGCCGGGCCGACGAGACGATCGCGGACTTCCTGGCCCGGCGGACCGGGGTGGCCGCCGCCCAGCGCGAGCTGGACGCCGCGACCGAGGGGCTGGTCGAGGGCCGTCCCGGCGCCGACGACGACTACGCCGCGGGTCTGGAGAGGTGGCTGGCTCTGGGTGGAGCAGACCTGGAGGACCGTGCCGAGGAGGTCGTCGCCGAGCTCGGTCTGGCGGTGGACCTGGACCGGCCGATGACGGCGCTCTCCGGCGGCCAGGCGGCCCGTGCGGGGATGGCCTCACTGCTGCTCAGCCGTTACGACATCTTCCTGCTGGACGAGCCCACCAACGATCTCGACCTGGAGGGGCTGGAGCGGCTCGAACGTTTCGTCACCGGGCTGCGTGCCGGGACGGTGCTGGTCAGCCATGACCGTGAGTTCCTGGCCAGGACGGTGAACCGGGTCGTCGAGCTCGACCTCGCCCAGCAGCGGATCGGAGTCTACGGCGGCGGCTACGACGCCTATCTCGCCGAGCGCGAGGTCGCCCGGCAGCATGCCCGCGACGAGTACGAGGAGTACGCCGACACCATCGGCTCGCTCAGGCAGCGGGCCGGGATGCAGCGCGCCTGGATGGAGAAGGGCGTCAAGAACGCGCGGCGCAAGGCGACGGACAACGACAAGATCGGCCGGAACTTCCGTACGGAGGCGACCGAGAAGCAGGCCGCCAAGGCCCGCCAGACCGAGCGGATGATCGAGCGGCTGGAGGAGGTGGAGGAGCCCCGCAAGGAGTGGGAGCTCCGTATGGAGATCGCCGTCGCCCCCCGGGCGGGGGCGGTTGTCGCCACCCTGCGCGGGGCCGTGGTACAGCGCGGCGCCTTCACCCTCGGCCCGGTGGACCTGCAGATCGGCTGGGCCGAACGGGTGGCGGTCACCGGCGCCAACGGTTCGGGCAAGTCCACGCTGCTGGCCGCCCTGCTGGGCAGGCTCCCGCTGGAGGAGGGGAACGCCTCACTCGGCCCCGGTGTGGTCGTCGGCGAGGTGGACCAGGCGCGGGGCCTGTTCCTCGGCGGAGAGCCGCTACTGGACGCCTTCGGCGCCGCCGCACCGGACATGGCCCCCGCCGAGGTGCGCACGCTGCTCGCCAAGTTCGGGTTGCGCGCGGCGCACGTGCTGCGCCCGGCCGCCACACTGTCCCCCGGAGAGCGGACCCGTGCCGCGCTCGCCCTGCTCCAGGCCCGGGGGGTGAACCTCCTCGTCCTCGACGAGCCGACCAACCATCTGGACCTGGCGGCCATCGAGCAGCTGGAGTCCGCTCTCGCCTCCTACCCCGGCACGCTCCTGCTGGTCACCCACGACCGGCGGATGCTGGACGCCGTGCACACCACCAGGCATCTCCACGTCGACGCCGGCCGGATCACGGAGGTCTAGCGGGTCCTTCACGGCCACCTCCGGAGGGACCCCCGTGACTTTCGCCCTTGGCGGGATTCCCACGACTCCCGGGCGACTCCCGAGCGCCGACGCGACGGGCAGATGGGCGCGGTGATCGGAGGAAGGCGGTGCCATACGGGAAATATGCGAGGACTTTCGCAAACACTTGCAAATAATTGCATTCAATGTCGTATAGTTCCGCCATGACGCGACGGCTTGCAGAGGTGGCCAAGAAGGTCGGGATGAGTGAGGCGACGGTGAGTCGCGTGCTCAACGGGAAACCCGGCGTGTCCGAGGCGACCCGGGAGGCCGTGCTCACGGCGCTCGACGTGCTCGGTTACGAGCGGCCGACCCAGCTACGCGGTGACCGGGCGAGGTTGGTGGGGCTCGTCCTTCCCGAACTGCAGAACCCGATCTTCCCGGCGTTCGCCGAGGTGGTCGGGGGAGCGCTGGCCCAGCAGGGGTTCACCTCGGTGCTGTGCACCAGGACGCTGGGCGGGGTCTCCGAGGCGGAGTACGTCGACCTCCTGCTCCAGCAGCAGGTGTCCGGCGTGGTGTTCGCCGGAGGCCTGTTCGCCCAGGCCGACGCCTCCCACGAGCACTACCGGCTGCTGCTGGAGCGTCGCCTGCCGACCGTGCTGGTCAATGCCGCGGTGGAGCACCTCGCCTTCCCTCAGGTCTCCTGCGATGACGTGGCCGCCGCCGAGATGGCGCTCGGCCATCTGCGCTCGCTGGGGCACGAGCGGATCGGCATGGTGCTCGGGCCGCCGGACCACGTGCCCTCGAGGCGCAAGCTGGCGGCGGCCGGCCTGGCCCCGGAGTCCGTCGAACACACGATGTTCTCCCTGGAGGGCGGTCACGCGGCGGCGGCCCGGCTGATCCGGCGAGGCGTGACCGGTGTCATCTGCGCAAGTGACCTCATGGCGTTGGGTGCGATCAGGGCGGCGCGGCGCGCGGGGCTGTCGGTGCCGGGCGACGTCTCGGTGATCGGTTACGACGACTCCGCCCTGATGAACTGCACCGATCCGCCACTGACCACCCTGCGCCAGCCGATCGACGCGATGGGCCGCGCGGTCGTCGACCTCCTTGCCGCCCAGATCGACAAGGCACTGGTCCCGGCGGACGAGCTGCTCTTCGAGCCCGAACTTGTGGTCAGGGCCTCGACGGGCCCGGTGAAGCGTTAGGGGCGGCTCTCATGGGAGAGACGGGACGGTGGTCGTTCTGTCTCTCGACTTCCGTTATCTCGCAGGGTGAGATCGTTATCTTGCGGGTATGCATTCACTAATTGCCAAATTTTGTCATGAAAACGGGAAGTCTGCGGGGCTGGTATGTCCGAAGAGTGAGGAACTTCCGGCTCGTCAGTAACTCTGGTCATTGCCGGTATATCTCCGGGCCGACGCTTTACCGTCATGGCCGCTATGGGCGACATCGCCAATCCTAAAGTGATCACTGCAGGTAAGGGCGTGAGATCCTTCGCCTGCTCCGCCCCCCGAAAACCTGTCAGATCATTCGGAGGGAAAAACCTTGCGTAAGAGATCCGCAGTGCTCATCTCGGTGAGCGCGAGCCTGCTGGCGATCATCACGGCGGCGCCGGCACTGGCCGCCCCCAGTGCCGACACCACGGTCACGTTCGGTGTGACCGCCGGCACCCTGGACATCACCGCACCCGCCGGTCCGGTCGCTCTCGGTAGCGCCAGTCCGGGTGGCACGATGAGCGGCCAGCTCGGCGCGGTGTCGGTCTCCGACACCCGAGGAGGGGACACGTCGAACTGGACGGCGTCGGTGTTCGGGACGGCCTTCACCGTGGGTGCGCTGACACTCCCCGTCGACGTCGCCGCCTACTGGTCCGGGCCGGCGACCGCCACGACCGGTGGTGACACCTTCACCCCCGGGCAGCTCACAGCCGCTGACGCGATCACCCTGGGCGGGCCCGGAACGCCTCTCATCGCCTTCGCTCACACGGGAGGCACCGGCGGTAGCACGGCGACTTGGAACCCCACGTTGGTGATCTCGGTCCCCATCACCGCCCAGACAGGCACCTACACCGGAACGGTGACACATCAGGTGGCCTAGCCGGAGCGCCATGCTGTGCACGCTGATGTTGCTGGCCGCACTCTGTCCGGGTGCGGCCGGCACATCGGCCGGCGCGAGCCGGACCGCCGCGTACGACCCCCACGGCACGATCGGGATCCGGCTGCTCGAGGCACCCGTCAGCCGCCGTGACGACCCGCGGGCGCTCTCCTACATCATCGACCATCTCCCTCCGGGAACCACCATCAAGCGGCGGCTGGAGATAACCAACACGTCGAAGAAGCCGCAGCGCATTGATCTTTATCCGGCCGCCGCCAGCGTCGTCGACAACAGATTCACCATGGCGGTCGGACATCCCCAGAACGAGTTGACGGACTGGACGTCAATTGACCGGACCTCGGCCGTCGTGCCTCCGGGAGGGCACCAGACCGCCCAGGTCACGATCCAGGTGCCCCAGGCCGCCTCGCGGGGGGAACGGTACGGTGTCATCTGGGCACAGGTCAGCGCCGAGCCCGATGCCACTCGTACGGTGCGCCTCATCAACCGCGTCGGTATCCGCCTTTACATCGACGTCGGGCCCGGTGGCGAGCCACCGTCCGATTTCCAGATCGAGGAGCTGAGGCCCGCCCGCGACCCGGACGGCAGACCTGAGCTGGTGGCCACGGTCCGCAACACCGGCGGGCGGGCCATCGACATGAGCGGGACGCTCTCGCTGTCGGACGGGCCGGGCGGCCTTTCGGCCGGGCCGTTCGCCGCCGACCTGGGTGTCACGCTGCTCCCCGGAGCCTCCGCCCCGGTGACCGTGACGCTGGATCAGCGGATGCCGGACGGTCCCTGGAAGGCGGAGCTGACCCTGAGGAGCGGCATGGTGAAGCGGACGGTCAGCGCCACCGTCACCTTCCCCCGTTCCGGCATGGGCCTGCCCGTCTCCCTGGACCTGAATCCGTTGACGCTGTTCGCCGTCATCGGGGGACTGGTCGCGTTGCTCCTGGCCGTCCTCGTCATGGCCGTTCACCTCCGCCGGCGTCGTGCCGGTGCCACCGAGGGCTGACGGCGCACGACCCGGAACGGCGGTATTCACAGGGGAGGGGACCGTCCGGAGATCCGGACGGTCCCGGCGGGGAGATGTCCGCGTTGACCGTGCGTTGCGGACGACTTTCAGCGACCACGGACGGGCGTCAGTGGTCCGTTACGGGGAAGGAGCCCGGAGCAGGAGGTGAGTCTCATGGAAGCGCTGGGAATCGACATCGGCGGATCGGGGATCAAGGGCGCGCCGGTGGACATCGTCAAGGGTGCGCTGACGCGGGAGCGTCTGCGGATCCCGACGCCCATCCCCTCGCGGCCCAAGGCGGTCGCCGCGGTGGTCGCGCGGATCGTTGAGCACTTCTCCTGGACCGGGCCGGTCGGCGTGACCTTTCCCGGAGTCGTGATCGACGGGGTCACGAGGTCCGCCGCCAACGTGGACCAGGCATGGATCGGTGAGGACGCGCGGGAGCTGTTCACCAAGGCGACGGGCCTGCCCGTGGTGGTGCTCAACGACGCCGACGCGGCGGGCGTGGCCGAGATGGCGATCGGCGCGGGCCGGGGCAGGGCCGGGGTGGTGCTGATGCTGACCCTCGGCACCGGGATCGGCAGCGCCCTGTTCATCGACGGTCATCTGGTGCCCAACACCGAGCTCGGGCACCTGGAGATCAGGGGCAAGGAGGCCGAGAAGCGGGCGTCCGGCTCCGCGCGTGAGGATCACAATCTGAGCTGGGACAGATGGGCGGGCCGGGTGGAGGAGTATCTGCAGCACATCGACGCGCTGTTCTCCCCATCACTGATCATCATCGGCGGTGGGGTCAGCAAGAAGTCGGAAAAGTTCCTGCCCGGGATGACTGTACGGGCCCCGATCGTGCCGGCCACCCTGCAGAACGAGGCCGGCATCGTGGGCGCCGCCATGGCCGCCGCGGAGCAATAGGGGATTATGCGGCATATGCCGGGAAGGCCGTTCGGATTTTGATCTTATTTTGATGGACACGCTCTCTGACCTGGGTAGGTAGCGATCGTCAGCAAGATCGCACCGGTTGGAGGCGGGGAAAGTGATGCGGTTGACGGGGGGTGGGGGCCGCTGGCTCGTGGCGGCTGGGGCGGCGGCCGTCCTGGTCGCGGGGACGGCGTGGCCGGCTGCGGCGACGGAGGACGGCCAGGAGGTGCGGCTCTCTCCGTACCGGGTGAGGCCCGGACAGAGTGTCAAGATCGCGGCACTGGAGTGCGGCGGACCCGTCTCCGCCAGGTCGGCGGCCTTCCGGGACGAGGTGGAGCTCGATGGTGGTCCGGGGCTCCAGAACGACGGAGGCTTCGAAAGGGACGGCCCCTACGGCCCCGAGTCCGGGGACGGTCCCGACGGTCCTGAGGGGCCCGGGGGTGGTCCCGGGGATGGTTTCGGGGACGCGCCCAGAGTCGCGATCGGCTGGGCGCGGGTGGACGACGACGCACCGAGGGGCGTCTACAGCGTGGACGTGGACTGCCAGGGTGACGGCGACACCATCTACGGAGAGCTTTTCGTCGTCGGCGGCTCGGGTCCGAACACCGGGGGAGGCGGTCTCGCACGAGCCCCGGGGACGGCGCACGGGACGACGGCCGCCGAGGAGGGGACGGCGAGCTCCGCGCCGGCCTGGAGAGCCTGGGGAATCGGTGCCGCCGGGCTCGCCGGAGCCGGTGGGCTGCTGCTGGTGAGGCGCCGCCGGGCAGCGGGGCGTGTCTGATCTCCGGAGGGTGACGATCCTGGGGCTCGGGGGAGTTCTCCTCCTGACGGGCTGCAGGGCCGGGGTCGGAAAGGCGGCGGACCCCGCCCTGGTCCGCGCCCTGCCGGTCGCCGCCCCCATCGTGCCGGGATCGGGACTCGCCGTGTCCGTCAGATCGGGGGGTGGCGGGTGGCCCCGGTCGCTTGGCGGGATTCCGGGTAAGTCGCGTCCGGTGGCGGTTGTGGTGCCGCGTGCGAAGGTGAACGCCCCCGTCGTCCAGATCGAGTCCGGGACGGACGGCACCCTGGAGTCGCCGCCCCTTGAGCGGGCCAACCTCGCCGGCTGGGACCGGCTGGGCCCGACACCGGGCGAGCCGGGCTCCGCGGTCATCGTCGGTCATCTCGACACCAGGACCGGCCCCGCCGTGTTCGCCGGGCTGTCGCAGGTGCGCAAGGGGGACGCGGTGCTGGTGACGCGCGAGGACAGGACCGCGGTGGTCTTCCGGGTGGTCGCCGTCCAGCGGGTCAGCAAAACCGCCTTCCCGGTGAGCAAGGTCTACCGGTCGCTGCCGCATCCGGCGATCAGGCTGGTGACCTGCGGCGGCACCTATGACTTCACGCGCCACTCCTACGACGACAATCTGATCGTCTACGGCGATCTCGCGGGCTGGTACCGACTGTCGGACCTCCCGCGCGCCTGACCGCCCGGCGACTCCGGTGGCCACCGGGGTCCGGTGTTCTACCAGCGGCACCGCATGACATATGTGGTCGTCGACCCGGAGGCCGTTGAAACTTTCATCGGACTCGAAAAGCGTTCGGCGAGGTCAGAGGCAGGGAGGGCCCCCGGCGAGGTGTCCCCGGCGTGCAACACGCTGTACACCCGCCGGAAACATCCGGACTATGGGAGCGCTCCCACCCTCGTCCTGGAGATGATCACGAATGAGAGCTCTTCCGCGCCGCCGAGCCTGGCGCACTCGGGCTGCGACCACGATGGCCGTGCTCGTAGCCGCAGCCGGTCTCGCCGCCGGGCAGGCCGCCACGGCGCACGCCGCAGTCTCCTGCAGTGTTGACTACAACATCAACGAGTGGCAGGGCGGGTTCACCGCCGACATCACGCTCAAGAACCTCGGTGACCCGCTCACCGGCTGGACCCTCGGCTTCGCCCTCCCCGGCACCCAGCAGGTCCAGCAGGGCTGGTCGGCGACCTGGAGCCAGAGCGGCAAACAGGTCACCGCGAAGAACCTGGACTGGAACGGCAATCTCGCCACCGGCGCGTCGACCAACATCGGCTTCAACGGGTCGTGGAGCGGGAGCAACCCCAAACCCACCTCCTTCACGATCAACGGTGTCACCTGCGGCGGCGGCCAGCCGCCGGTGAACCAGGCGCCGACGGTCAGCCTGACCAGCCCGGCGAGTGGCGCCTCCATCCCGGCGGGCTCCGCCGTGCCGCTGGCGGCGACGGCCAGTGACGACGGCGCGATCACCAAGGTCGAGTTCTACATCGACAACGTCCTGGTCAACACCGACACCACCGCCCCCTACAGCTACTCCGCGACGGGTGTGGCGGCGGGCAGCCACACCGCCAAGGCCAAGGCCTACGACAACGGGAACCCGGTCCTGTCCACGGAGACCGCCGCGGTCCCCTTCACCGTGAGCAGCGGCAACAACACCCCGTCGATCATCGCCTCCCCGACCTCGGTCACCGTCCCCATGGGCAGCAGCAAGACCGTCGGGTTCAGGCTCAGCGCCGCACCCACCAGCAACGTCACGGTCAACCTGACCAAGACCGGTAACCCCGACATCACCATCTCGCCCACCAGGCTCACCTTCACCTCCGCCAACTGGAACACGGCGCAGAACGTGACCGTCTCGGCCGCCCAGAACGGCAACCCGGCCAACGGCACCGCCACCATCGTGGCCTCGGCCACCGGGTACACCAGCGTTACCGTCATCGCGACCGAGGAAGGCGGCACCACGCCGCCGCCCGGCGAGCACGTTGACAACCCGTACGCCGGTGCCACCGGCTACGTGAACCCCGACTGGTCGGCCAAGGCCGCCGCTGAGCCGGGTGGCTCCGCGGTCGCCAACGTCTCGACCGGCGTGTGGATGGACCGCATCGCCGCCATCGCCGGCACCCCCGGCGCCAGAGGCCTCCGCGCCCACCTGGACGAGGCCCTCAAGCAGGACGTGGCCAACGGCAGCAAGCCGCTGACGATCCAGTTCGTCATCTACAACCTGCCCAACCGCGACTGCTCGGCGCTGGCCTCCAACGGTGAGCTGCTCGTCTCTCAGAACGGCCTGAACCGCTACAAGACCGAGTACATCGACCCGATCGCCGCGATCATGGCCGATCCGAAGTACGCCGCGCTCCGGATCGTGACGATCATCGAGATCGACTCGCTGCCGAACCTGATCACCAACCTCAACGTGGCCAAGTGCCAGGAGGCCAAGGACAGCGGCGCCTACGTCAACGGCGTCCGGTACGCCCTGGACAAGCTGCACGCGATCAACAACGTCTACACCTACGTCGACGCCGGTCACCACGGCTGGCTGGGCTGGGACACGAACTTCGGCCCCTCCGCCGACCTGTTCGCGAGCACCGTCGCGGGCACCATCAAGGGCTTCGACAGCGTGGACGGCTTCATCACCAACACCGCCAACTACTCAGCGCTGAAGGAGCCCTACTTCACCATCAACTCCACCGTCAACGGCCAGACCGTCCGTCAGTCCAGCTGGGTCGACTGGAACTTCTACGTCGACGAGCTGTCCTTCGCCCAGGCCTTCCGGAACCTGCTCATCCAGAAGGGCTTCAAGCCGGGCCTCGGCATGCTGATCGACACCTCCCGCAACGGCTGGGGAGGCTCGGCCCGCCCGACCGGACCCAGCACCTCCAACGACATGAACACCTTCGTCAACCAGTCGCGGGTCGACCGCCGGATCCACGCCGGCAACTGGTGCAACCAGAGCGGTGCCGGCCTCGGCGAGCGCCCGCAGGCCAGCCCCGCCGCCGGTCTGGACGCCTACGTCTGGATCAAGCCTCCGGGTGAGTCCGACGGCTCCAGCTCGGCGATCTCGAACGACGAGGGCAAGGGCTTCGACCGGATGTGCGACCCGACCTACGGCGGTAACGAGCGCAACGGCAACAGCCTGAGCGGCGCCCTGCCGAACGCCCCGGTCTCGGGCCACTGGTTCTCGGCCCAGTTCCGTCAGCTGCTCCAGAACGCCTACCCCACCCTTCCGTAACCCGCTGATCCCCGGCCCCCGCTCCGGTGGGGGCCACCCGGTGATCCCATGACCGACGAGCACGGCCCTGTCGTTCCCGCGAGGGAGCGGCAGGGCCGTGCTCCTTTCCGGGGCCACCCCTTCCCGGCGGCTCCGGGCAGAGCCGCGCCCGCCGTACGGCTTCCGGCAGGGCCGCGCCCGCCGTACCGGCGAATATTGGGATGCGGCGGCGCGGGGGCTCAGGCACGATGGGCGGTTGGCTCCTGACTTGCGGGCTGAAAGTACTCTGGAAGCAGTATGGGAACGCCTCCGTTGACACCTCCACTCATCGACCTCCACGCGCGTCTACCTGAGCTCACGCTCCGTGACCAGCGTCGGCTGCGGCGCCGTCTCGACGGCGCGCGCAAGGTCAGAAACCGCGCCGCGCAGCAGAAGATCGCCGCGGAGATCGCCTCTGACATCGAGAAGGCCGAGCATCGGGTGGCCGTCCGGCGGGCGGGGGTGCCCGCGGTCACCTATCCGGAGGCGCTGCCGGTCAGCCAGCGCAGGGACGACATCCTGGAGGCGATCCGGGACCACCAGGTGGTGATCGTCGCCGGTGAGACCGGTTCCGGCAAGACGACCCAGCTGCCGAAGATCTGCCTGGAGCTGGGCAGGGGCGTCAAGGGCCTGATCGGGCACACCCAGCCCCGCAGGATCGCCGCCAGGACCGTGGCCGAGCGCGTCGCCGAGGAGCTGGACACGCAGCTTGGTGACGCCGTGGGCTACAAGGTGCGGTTCACCGACCAGGTGAGCGACGGCACGTTCGTCAAGGTGATGACCGACGGCATCCTCCTGGCCGAGCTGCAGACCGACCGCGATCTCGTCCAGTACGACACGCTGATCATCGACGAGGCGCACGAGCGCAGCCTCAACATCGACTTCATCCTCGGCTATCTCAAGCAGCTTCTCCCCAAGCGGCCGGACCTCAAAGTCATCATCACCTCGGCCACCATCGACCCGGAGCGTTTCTCCAAGCACTTCAGCGACGCCCCGATCGTCGAGGTCTCCGGCCGGACCTACCCGGTCGAGGTCCGATACCGGCCGATCTCCGAGGACGACGACCAGATCCAGGCGATCAGCAACGCCGTGGACGAGCTGTGCGCCGAGGGGCCGGGCGACATCCTGGTCTTCCTCAGCGGTGAGCGCGAGATCCGTGACACCGCCGACGCGCTGTCCAAACGCAAGGACGCCGAGATCCTCCCGCTGTACGCCCGGCTGTCGGCGGCCGAGCAGCACAGGGTCTTCCAGCGCCACTCGGGGCGCCGGGTCGTGCTGGCCACCAACGTGGCCGAGACCTCCCTGACCGTGCCCGGCATCAAATACGTGGTCGACCCCGGCTTCGCCCGCATCTCCCGCTACAGCCACCGCACCAAGGTCCAGCGTCTGCCCATCGAGGCGATCTCCCAGGCGTCGGCCAACCAGCGCAAGGGACGCTGCGGCCGTGTCTCCGAGGGCGTCTGCATCCGGCTGTACGAGGAGGACGACTTCCTCACCCGGCCGGAGTTCACCGACCCGGAGATCCTGCGCACCAACCTCGCCTCGGTCATCCTGCAGATGACTTCCATCGGCCTAGGCGACATCGGGGCCTTCCCCTTCGTCGAGCCGCCGGACCAGCGCCAGGTCAAGGACGGCTACGACCTGCTCCAGGAGCTGGGCGCGTTCGACCAGGCCAGGCAGATGACCCCGCTGGGCCGCAAGCTGGCGGGCCTGCCGGTCGACCCGCGCCTGGCCCGCATGGTGCTGGAGGCCGACAACAACGGCTGCGTCCGCGAGGTCATGGTCATCGCCGCCGCCCTGTCCATCCAGGACCCGCGCGAGCGCCCGGCCGACAAGCAGCAGGCCGCCGACGACCGGCACCGCCGCTTCGCCGACAAGGAGTCGGACTTCGTCTCCTATCTGAACCTGTGGGACTACCTCCAGGAGTCGCAGAAGGAGCTGTCCTCCAGCGCCTTCCGGCGTCTGTGCAAGGCCGAGTTCCTCAACTACCTGCGCGTGCGCGAATGGCAGGACGTCTACAGCCAGCTCCGCCAGATGTCGAAATCTCTCGGCGTCACGCTGAACACCACCCCCGGCGACGAGCAGAAGATCCACATCTCCCTGCTGTCCGGTCTGCTGTCCCACGTCGGCGTCAAGGACATCGACAAGAAGACGACGAACGACGGCCCTCGCCGTCCCATGACCGAGTACATCGGCGCCCGCAACGCCCGCTTCGCCATCTTCCCCGGATCGGCGCTGGCCAAGAAACAGCCGCTCTGGGTGATGTCCGCCGAGCTGGTGGAGACCTCCCGCCTCTGGGCCCGGGTCAACGCCAAGATCGAGCCCGAATGGGTCGAGCCGCTCGCCCAGCACCTGATCAAGCGCACCTACTCCGAGCCGCACTGGGAGAAGAACCAGGGTGCGGTGATGGCCTACGAGAAGGTCACGCTGTACGGCGTGCCGATCGTGGTGCAGCGAAAGATCAACTATGGCCGCATCGACCCCGAGCTGAGCCGCGAGCTGTTCATCCGGCACGCCCTGGTCGAGGGCGACTGGGAGACTCACCACGCGTTCTTCAAGGAGAACCGCAAACTCCTCGAAGAGGTCGAGGAACTGGAGGAACGGGCCCGCCGCCGCGACATCCTCGTCGACGACGAGACGCTGTTCGACTTCTACGACCAGCGCGTCCCCGCCGACGTCGTCTCCGGGCGCCACTTCGACTCCTGGTGGAAGAAGACCAGGACGGCCCAGCCCGACCTGCTCAGCTTCGAGAAGTCGATGCTGATCAGCGAGTCGGCGGGTGACGTCAGCCAGCGCGACTACCCCGACGTATGGCGCCAGGGAGGCCTGCGCTTCTCTCTGACCTACCAGTTCGAGCCCGGCACCGACGCCGACGGTGTCACCGCGCACATCCCGCTCGCCCTGCTCAACCAGGTGAACGTCGAGGGCTTCGACTGGCAGATCCCCGGCCTGCGCGAGGAGCTCCTCACCGCGCTGATCCGGGCGCTGCCCAAGAACGTCCGGCGCAACTTCGTGCCCGCGCCCAACTATGCCAAGCAGGTGCTCCAGCGGGCGAAACCCACCCAGGAGCCACTGATCGCGGTGCTGGAGCGGGAACTGCTCAACCTGACCGGCATCCAGGTGCCCCGCGAGGCGTGGCAGCCCGACCTGGTGCCCGACCACCTGAAGATCACCTTCCGGGTGATCGACGGCCGCAAGAACAAGCTGGCCGAGAGCAAGGATCTGACCGACCTCAAGCGGCGGCTCGCCCCCAAGCTCCGTCAGACCCTGTCCAGGGCCGCCGACGGGCTGGAGAAGTCAGGCCTGACCACGTGGAACGTGGGGGAGCTACCCAAGACCTTCGAGCAGCGCCGGATGAAGGCCTACCCCGCGCTGGCCGACGAGGGCGCCACCGTGGCCGTGCGGATGTTCGAGACCGAGGCCGAGCAGCGCCGCGCCATGTGGGAGGGCACCCGCAGGCTGCTGCTGCTCAACACCCCGTCCCCGGCCAAGTGGGTGCTCGGCCGCCTGGACAACCAGGCCAAGCTCGCCCTCAGCCGCAGCCCGCACGCCGGTGCCGTCGCCCTGTTCGACGACTGCACCGCCTGTGCCGCCGACGAGCTGATGAGCGAGTACGGCGGGCCGGTCTGGGACGGGTCGGCCTTCACCGTCCTGCACGACAAGGTCCGCGCGGAGCTCTTCGACACCACGGCCGAGGTGGTCGCCAGGGTGGAGGGCATCCTCCGGGTCTGGCACTCGATCACCACCCTCCTGCCCGAGGGCCGCTCCACCGCCGCGATCGAGGACATCCGCGACCAGGTGGCCGATCTGGTCTACCCCGGCTTCGTCACCGACACCGGCTGCAAGCGCCTGCCGGACCTGCTCCGCTATCTCAAGGGGGCCCAGCGGCGGCTGGAGAAACTGCCCGACGACCGGCTCCGCGACGAGGAGCGGATGCACAAGGTCCACGACCTCGAAGACGACTACCACGACCTGGTCGAGAAGCTCCCTCCGGCCCGCCGCTCCGACGACGACGTCCAGCAGATCCGCTGGATGATCCAGGAGCTCAGGGTCAGCTACTTCGCCCAGACCCTCGGCACGCCGTACTCGATCTCCGACAAACGCATCCGCAAGGCCATGGACCAGCTCTGAGTCCCGCCGATGGCCCGGATCCCCAACAGGAAGGGGCGGCCCCCGCCCGGCATCCGCACCCGTGGCTGAGCGGTGTGGCCGTACTGCATAGGATCGGGGGGCATGACAGAGGGGGAGATCGTGGTCAGGGCGCTGGTGTTCGACGTCGGGGAGACGCTGATCGACGAGACGCGGATCTGGTCGCGCTGGGCCGACCGGCTCGGCGTCACCCGGTTCACGATGCTCGGCGTGCTGGGCGGCATGGCAGCACTGGACAGGTCCTTCGAGGAAGCCTTCCGGATCGTCAGGCCGGAGTTCGACGTCGAGGCCGAGCAGGAGGCCTGGAAGCGGGACGACCCCGACGGGCTCCGGGTGAACTTCGACGCCGACGACCTCTATCCGGACGTACGGCCCGGCCTGGCCGCGCTGCGCGGCCTGGGGTACGAGCTGATCATCGCGGGCAACCAGCCGCCCCAGGCCTACGACGCGCTGGCCGCGATGGGCTTGCCCGTCGACGCGATCCACACGTCCGACGGGTGGGGCGTATCCAAGCCCGACCCCGCTTTCTTCGCCAGGGTCGTGGCGGTGTCGGGACGTGAGCCCGATGAGATCCTCTATGTGGGCGACCGCTTCGACAACGACATCCGGCCCGCCCGTGCGGCGGGCATGCGGGCCGCCCTGATCCGCCGGGGCCCCTGGGGCCACCTCCACGCCTCCCGGCCGGAGGCCGCCGAGGCCGACTTCGTCGTCGACGACTTCCCCGCCCTCGTCGCGGCGCTGACCCACAGGACGGCCGGTTGACCCCGGGCGGCCCCCGGAGCCGGGTCGCCGGGCCGTAGCCGCCACGCGGAGCCGTCATCGGACGGTCCGGCCCCGGCGTCAGACGTCGGGGTCGATGCGGATGGCGCGCTCCTCGGCTGACAGGTCGCCGTTGTCGGCGCCGACGTCGCTGGCATACTCCTCGGACGTCTCGTCCGGGCCGAGGCCCTCGTCCGGCGCCACCAGACGGTTCTCCTCGCGCGGGACCCGCTCGTGCTCCGGGGCCTCGCGCCACAGACGCTCGTCGAGGGTGTCCCGATGCCCGGGATCGTCCTCACGGATCTCATGGTTGAAACCGAGGTCGTCGGTCCACTCCTCGACCTCGATTGCCTGCTCGTCGCTCAGACCCTTACGGTCCGGGGGCATTTCACTCATATCGCCGCCCTACCCGTTATGCGGCCGTAAATCCCCTGGTCAGGACATCCCGTGGCCGTCCATGTCAGACGGCCACGGGGCGCGACGGCTTCCTTGAGACGTCCGGCTGACCCGTCAGAGTCCGGCCGCGGCCCCGATGATCGACCGTGGGTCGGCCGCCCCGGCCAGGACCCCCGAAGGCAGCACGTCGATCAGGTGGGCGTGGCCGAAGGCGGAGCCGTACGGCACGGCGCCGACGGGGTGTCCCCGGTCGCGCAGGCCGTCGCTCCACGGGCCGCCGTCCTCGACCTCGACCATGGCCTGATCGGGGGCGTCCCAGGTGTCGAAACCGGTGCCCGAGGCCAGCCGCCAGCGGGCGGCGCCGATGGCCGTACCCGGCGCCTGGCCGTGGACGAGCAGGCGGGTCAGGACCTGGAGCAGGATCTGCGGCTGGGCGTCGCCGCCCATGGTGCCCACCACCGAGCGGAGCGACCCGTCGGGACGGGTGACCAGCGCGGGGACGAGGGTGTGCGGCGGGCGGCGGCCGGGGCCGTACTCGGCGGGGTGGCCCGGGACCAGCGAGAACCCGATGCCTCGGTTGTGCAGGTTGATGCCGGTACGGGGCTCGAAGACCAGGCCGCCGAAGCCGGCGGCGTTCGACTGGATCAGTGAGACGCCCATACCGCCGCCGTCCACCGCGCACAGGTAGGTGGTGTCGCCCGGTGCGATGTGATCGCGCACCGCTACCCGGCCGGCCGGGTCGATCAGGGCGCGGCGCGCGGCGGCCGAGCCCAGCACCTCATCGACGGACGCGCCCTCGAACAGCACCTCCAGCCGGTCGTGCCCGGCCATCCGCGCGGCCTCCACCAGCAGGTGCGCCCAGAGCGGGTCGGCCGGGTCGGCGGGTAGGTCGAGCCCCTCGGCGATGTTCAGGGCGAGCAGCAGCAGATAGCCCTGGGAATTGGGCGGCATGGTCCACACGTCGTGCCCGAAGGCCCGCACCCGGAGCGGGTCCACCCATTCCGCGCTGTCCTTGGCCAGGTCGTCCTCGGTGTACTCGCCGGCGCCGACCGCGAGCAGCCCCTCGCCGAACTCGCCGAGATAGAACCCTTCCCGGCCGTCCGCCAGGGACTCCAGCGCCCGCGCCACCCCGGGGCGCCGGATCAGGTCGCCGGACTGCCGGGCCGAGGCGAAATCCTCGCACAGCGGGCCGACCGTCTCCAGGCCGGGCACCATCAGCGGTGAGGCGGGGAAACCGTCACGGGCGTGCCCGATCGCCGGTGCCAGGACCTCGGCCATCGGCAGCCTGCCGTACCGGCCGTGCAGGGCCAGCCAGCCGTCCGCGCAGCCGGGCACCGGGGTCGAACGGATGTCGTGGCGGTGCGGCATGCGGTCATGTCCCTCGGCGCGCAGCCGCTCGGGGTCGGCGCCCGATCCGGCCCGCCCGGACGCGTTGAGCGCGGTGGGCGCGCCGGTGCCGTCGTGGACGAGCGCGAACAGATCGCCGCCCAGCCCGCACATGTGCGGCGCGGTCACCGCCAGCACGGCGTTCGCCGCGACTGCCGCGTCAGCCGCCGAACCACCCCGTTCCAGCATGGCCACACCCGCCCCGGAGGCAAGGTGATCGACAGTACAGACCATTCCAGAGCGCGCATAGCGTGTGTTAAGCATCCCCAGAGCGTAAGGCTTCCGCCATGGTCAGGTCGGAAACCCGCCAGCCCTCGGCCAGGGCGATCTGGTGGACTTGCTCGCCATGAGCACTCACCTTGAGAAAGCCCTCCTGTTCCGCTCGTTGCACGCCGAAGGCAGGCCGCTGCTCCTGGCCAACGTGTGGGACGTCGCCGGCGCACGCATCGTCGAAGCGGCCGGTGCCTCCGCGATCGCCACCACCAGCGCGGGTGTGTCCTGGAGCCTTGGAACGGCCGACGGTGACCGGCTGGACCGGAGCATGGCCCTTGAGCTCATCGCCCGCGTCGCCGCCTCCGTCTCGGTCCCCGTCACCGCCGACATCGAAAGCGGTTTCGCCGATGGGCCCGGCGGGGTCGCGGAGACCGTACGGGGTGTGCTCGACGCCGGCGCTGTGGGGATCAACCTGGAAGACGCCCACCACGGCGGGCCCACGTCGCTACGGCCGGTCGGGGAACAGGCAGACCGGATCGCCGCCGCCCGCCGGGCCGCCGATGAGGCGGGCATCCCCCTGTTCGTCAACGCGCGGATCGACACCTACCTGCGCGCGGTGGGCGATCCCGCCACCCGGCTCAACGAGACACTGGACCGCGCCGCGGCCTACGTCGAGGCCGGTGCCGACGGGATCTTCATCCCCGGTCTCCTCGATTCCGAGACCCTCCCGGTCCTCGTCGAAAAGGTGAGTGTCCCGCTGAACGTGCTGGCCGGACCGGGCGCACCGGCCGTGGCGACCCTGGCCGACCTTGGAGTCGCGCGGATCAGCCTGGGGTCCTCCATCGCCGAGACGGCCTACGCCGTCGCCCGGCGCGCCGCCCTTGAGCTGTTCGGCTCCGGCACCTACACCGCCCTGGCCGGTGCCCTTGACTACTCCGAGGTCAACGTGCTGCTGGCCGACGCCTGACCGCCGGAAGGGAGCCCGGAAGGCTCAGCCGGTGCGGGCGAGTGAGAAGCCCCGGTGTGTGGTTGCCGGTCAGGCCGAGATAGGCCCGGATGGCGGCTGTGACGTCCGGGGTCATACAAGGTGATCTTAACGTGTGGATCGGTGATGCCTCCGGGGAACGGTGAACCGTCTCGAGGCCGCTCAACTCTCGAAGGAGCGGCGACGACGGGTAGTCCTTGATCCGTTGGGATTTTCCTTCTTCTGGGAGAACAATCTTCTGGGAGAACAATCCCAACGGATCAGGAAAAAGCCATCGGGCGCAGGTCGCGGAGGCCGTCCGAGTGTCTGGCTGACAGGTGTGTCCGGCTGCTCAGGCGGGACCGTTGGGCGGGGTGTCGCTGTCGAGGCGTTCGATTGCGATCATGGCGGCGTCGTCGCCCAGGTGTCCGCCGACGTGGGCGAGCAGGTCCGCGTGGAGGTGCTGGAGAAGTGTCTCGGAGCGGTCGTCGGCCCAGCGTGCGATCCGCTCGGCCAGTGGGTAGAAGGTGCCGGCGGGATCGCGGGCCTCGATGACGCCGTCGGTGTAGAGCAGCAGGATGTCGCCCGCCTCGAACTTGAACATCTCGACGTCGTATTCGGGTTCGTAGAGTCCGCCCAGGCCCAGCGGGGGCGCGGGCCGGCCGGCGTGGAGAGTCGTGACCTGGCCGTCGCGCAACACCATGGGCGGCGGGTGCCCGCAGTTGATCACGCTGATCACCGGGGAGTCGTCGGGGATCTCCAGTACCGCGGCGGTGACGAAGCTCTCCTCGGCGTCGTGTTCCGTCCCGGTGGACTGCAACAGCTCCGAGCTGACGCTCTCCTCCAGATCGGCCGTGAGGCCGGGCAGGCTGATATGGCGGCGGGAGGCCTCGCGGAAGGCGCCGAGTAACAGGGCGGCCTCGGAGATGGAGTTCAGACCTTTGCCTCGGGCGTCGCCGATGATCAGCCGGGTCCCGCAGGCGACCCGTGCCGCGCCGTACAGATCGCCGCCGATCTGGGCCTCCTGCTCGGCGGCGAGATATACGGAGGAGAGCCGGAGCGGGCCGATGCGCTCGGGGAGGGGGCGCAGCAGGACCTGTTGCGCGGCCTCGGAGACCGACCGCACCTGTATCAGTGCCTGTCGCTGCCTGTTCCGCAGGAAGGAGGAGCCCGCGACGAACGCCGTGACCACCGCCACTGCGATGATCTGCATGTACAGCTCCCGCGTGCCCAGGATGTCGTTGCGCACGCCAAGGAGTACCTGGTCCACGGCGGTCAGGAGGCCGATCGCCACGGTGAGCCGGGGGCCGGCGAACGAGGCCGTGATCGTGGGAGCCGCGACCAGCAGCGGACTCAGATGGACACTTGTCGGTGCCAGGATGTCGGCGACCGTGATTACCAGGATCAGCCCAAGCGGGATCGTGATCAGCACGTATCCCGACTGCGGTGATCCATACAGGGCAGAGAGACGCTGCCAGAGGTGCATTCTTCTTGCTTACACCCCTTATGGGTGGTTTTTTCCCTATAGGAAGTAGACCTTTTCTGGGGCGGCTGATGCGGACAGGAAGGGTCGGACGAGAGGTCTGGCCGCGCCGAAACACGTTGATGGATCGCTTAATTACAGGATGTCTGTTGATCCCACTTAAAATGATCTATAGCGTCATTTGTCGTGACTCGTCCCCTCAAGTTACTGAAAGCGCTGGTCGCAGCCGTAGTGCTGATCCCGATCGGCATCGCCTCCCTCCCCGCCTCCGCCGAACCCTCCCCTGAGCCCGAACACCCCTGGCGCCTGAACCACTGGCCCCAGACCCAGCCCTGGCAGCGGGACGAGCCCGCCGTCACGCTGCGCGCCAAGCCCGGCGGCCCGGCCCCGATCGACCCGCAGAACTGGAAGAACCCGGACCACATGACGTGGGCCGACTACAAGAAGCCGCCGGGCACCAACTGGGCCGATCCCGCGGTCAAGGGCTCCACCCGCACCTTCCGCGGTGCGCTGGTCCTGCTGGACTATCCCAACCAGCCGTTCGTGGTCACCCAGCCCCAGGGGTCCACGGTCTTCAAGAATCCCAGCGCCGAGGCCCACGACATCCCACGCGAGAAGGTCGCCCAGTTCTACAAGGACTTCCTCAACGTCCCCAACCAGCTCAACCGTGGCCACACCATCCACGAGTACTGGATGGAGGACTCCGGAGGCCGCTACGGCGTCGACCTGACCGCCTTCGGCCCGTACCAGATGCCGGGCAAATCCCACGAGTACGGGATGGAGTTCCAGGGCGGCACCGGCTGCCCGGCGGGCGACCGCTGCAACAAGGACATCAGGACCGACGGGCGGGTCGCGTGGGCCAAGGCTGAGGGTGCGGAGGTCCCCGCGGGATTCGACTTCGTCTTCTACCTGAGCGCGGGCCAGGACGAGTCGGCCACCTGGCAGGAGTTCGGGATGATGAAGTTCCCGACCAAGGAGGCGGTGACCGGCGACTTCGGCCCGCCGGACCCGAACCTGCCCAACTGGGCCAGGACCCGGTACGTGGAGTGGACCTCCTGGGCCGCGGCCTCCTCCATCTGGCCCAACGCCGGAGGCGGCTCGTCCACCCAGGCCGAGAGCTCGGGCCAGGGCGTCTACGCCCACGAGTTCAGCCACATTCTCGGCATCGCCGACAACTACAACAACCCGTTCGGGGTGCCGCCTCAGCGGGCCTACACCGGTATCTGGGAGATGCTCAGCCGGGGGAGCTTCAACGGACCCGGCGGCCCGCACAGCCGCTGGTCGATCCCGCCCACCGGGGGTGGCTCCATGGGTGCCCAGCACATGCTCCGCAACAAGATCAAGCTTGAGATGGTGGACGAGCGGAACGTGCTGCGCCTGTCCCGTGGCGCGCTGGCCGAGTCCGGTCTCGTCGTGGCCAAGGTGACCGCCCGGGTGGTCCAGCCGGGACCCAACGGCCTGTCCGGCGTCAACATCGCCTTCGGCGACGGTGACCGCAGTCCCGCCTGCAACGTCGCCAAGGACCCGTTCTGCGACGGCGGCGGCTACGACAACTACACCGTCGAGGTCGTCGACCGGATGGGCGCCGACTCCTTCACCCCCGACTCGGGTGTTCTGCTGGCCAAGACCAAGAACGCCGACCGCGCGCCGTTCGAGTGGGTCATCGACGCCAACCCGCAGGACATCGGGATGACCGACTACGTCCTGCCCGACGGCACCGCCGTGCCCATCACGATCGGCGACTACCGCCAGCTCTCGGACGCCCTGTTCCACGCGGGCACCAACTCCGGATCCGAGTTCGAGTATGTGGACGAGGCCAACAGGCTCCACTTCTACGTCCTTGACGTGCAGCGTGACCGCAAGGGCATCCTGTCCTACACGGTGGCGATCCGCTCCCTGGACGGCTCCGGGCCGCAGAAGCACGGGCTGAGGCTGCTCCCCGGCGCCGGGACCCCCGACGGCCAGGGCCTGTCCTCCTGCCGGTTCCCGCTGTTCAACACGGGTAAGGCAGCCCCCGCCCGGGGTCAGCACCCCGAGGACGTGAGCGCCTATCTCAAGAGCGATGTCTACCGCCTCTCGGCCACCGTCGCGGGCGGCGGCTGGACGGTCTCGCTGCCGAACCAGCTCGCGACCGCGGACTTCGGTGAGCAGGCGATGGTGGATGTCAAGGCCCAGCGTGCCTCCGGTGGCAGCCGCCTGGCCACGGTCACGCTGACCGCGACCTCCGAGAGTGACCCGTCCAAGACCGCGAAGGCCACCTGCCACGTGATCGGCCTGTAGGCGGATCAAGGAAAAGGGCCGCGCGGACCAGCGCAAGGTCGGCGACGGGGTACGGCGTGCACGCCGTACCCCGTCGTCACGACGGTGGGCCACCCGTGAACTCCTGCGCCGTGGGGGGTGAGACGAGACGGCCGGCATTGCGGCAATGGGCATCGAGGGTTAACCGCGCGGTCAACCCCCGGCGTATAAGCTCATCGGTGATGAACGACTTCACGCGATGGATTGATCTTGAAGGTGCCGTCAACGTGCGCGACCTCGGTGGGCTCGCGACGCTGGACGGCGGGACCACGCGTTTCGGCCGGGTATACCGGTCGGACAACCTGCAGGGGTTGACGGAGCGCGACATCGATCTGCTCGTCGGCGATCTCAAGCTCCGCCACGTCGTCGACCTGCGGTCCGTTGCCGAGGTGTCCCTGGAGGGTCCCGGCCCGCTGACGGCCTTTCCGGAGGTGAAAATCCACCACCTCACCCTGTTCGCCGAGGGTGGCAGGAGCACCGACGTCGAGGCCGACACGATCGACGCCGACAGGGTCCTGCCCTGGCAGGAGCGGGTCGAGGAGGACCTTGCCGAGCTCCGGGTGACCGGCTTCTACTACGCCTATCTCCGTGACCGCCCAGACTCGGTCCTGGCCGCCCTGCGGGCCATGGCCCACGACGACGGCGCCGCCGTCGTGCACTGCGCGGCGGGCAAGGACCGCACCGGCGTCGTCTGCGCCCTGGCCCTGGAGGTCGCGGGGGCCACCCGGGAGGCGATCGTCACCGACTACACCGCCACCGGCGACCGCCTGGAAGGCATCCTGGCCCGGCTGCGTTCCAGTGCCACCTACCGCGACGACCTCGACTCCCGTCCGGCCGACGACCACCGGCCCCGCCGGGAGTACATCGAGCAGTTCCTCCGGGTGCTCGACAACCGTTTCGGCGGCCCCCTGCCATGGCTCGCCTCCCAGGGGTGGACCGAGCCCGACTCCAGGGCGCTCCGCTCCCGGCTGCGCGACTGACGTCAGCGACGGGAGGGACCGGTACTCTCTCGGAGAGACCCGCCGGCGCGGAGGTCAGTCGCCGCGCTGCTCGTCGCGTTCGGCGAGGAAGGCCTCGAACTGGGCGGCGAGCTCGTCGCCGGTGGGCATCTCGGAGGGCTCCGCCATCAGGTTCGCGCGCTGGGAGCCGGCGGTGAACGCGTCGTACTGCTGTTCGAGCCCGGTGATCGCGGTGGACAGCTCGTCGGAGGCCTCGATCTGCTCGGCGATCTCGGTGTCGGTCCTGCCCGCGGCCTCGCGCAGGCCCTCCAGCGGGAACACCAGACCGGTGCCCCTGGTGACCGCCTCCAGAGCGGTCACCGCAGCCGCGGGATACTCCGCCTGGGCGAGATAGTGCGGGACGTGCACGGCGTAGCCAAGAGCGTCGTGGCCCTTGGCGCCGAGCCGGAACTCGATCAGCGCGGCCACGCTGCCGGGCACCTGGACCTTGCCGAAGTCGCTGGTCTGGCCGGTGACGAGTTCGGAGCGGGTCGCGTGACCCGTGATGCCCAGCGGGCGGGTGTGCGGGACGGCCATCGGGATGCCGTGGATGGTCACCAGACTGCCCACGTTCAGCCGCCGGGCGAGCGTGTCGAGGGCGGAGGTGAACAGCTCCCACTCGCGGTCCGGTTCGGGGCCGCTGAGCAGCAGGAACGGCGTGCCGGTGCTGTCGTGGACGAGACGGAGGACGATCTCCAGGCTCTCCACGTCGGTCCAACGGTCGGTGTCGAAGGTCATGATCGGCCGTCGGGACCGGTAGTCGAGCAGGCGGTCCGCGTCAAAGGTCGCGACGACCCGGTGCTCCAGCTCACCAAGCAGGTGGCCGATGGCAAGCCGTCCGGCACCGCCCGCGTCCACGAACCCGTCGAAGTGGTAGAGCAGCACCGGATCGGTCAACTCAGGGACGTCTCCGCTGAGCCGGTAGAGATCCGTCGGGTCGAACACCGTGTTCCAGCCTTTCGTCGGTCATCTCTTCAGATGAACCTGTGGAGCCCCCGGTGAATTCCGTCCACCCCGGGGACCAATGGGCACCCTATCGGGGCACAATGGATCCCATGCAGCCTGACCCGGAGCTGGAGGAGTTCGCGGCCCGCCTGTTCGACATGGCCAGGACCGGTCAGACCGATCGGCTCCGTGCGTACGTGGAGGCCGGGGTCCCGGCCAACCTGTCCAACGACAGGGGGGACACCCTGCTGATGCTCGCCGCCTACCACGGCCACCCGGAGACGGTCCGCGCCCTGATCGCCCTGGGGGCCGACCCGGGGCGGGCGAACGACCGTGGGCAGACGCCGCTGTCCGGTGCGGTCTTCAAGAAGGAACCCGAGGTGATCCGGGCGCTCCTGGAGGCCGGCGCGGATCCGGATGACGGCATCCCCTCGGCGCGGGAGGCGGCCCGGATGTTCGGACAGGAGGAGTTCCTCCGCTGGTTTGGCGGGCCGACCGCTCTGTGAGCTGGCTGGCAGCCTCGCAGCTCAGTCAATCAGCTCCCGGTGGAAGCTGGAGACCTGGCTGGGGAGCACGGGATCGGAGAAGCGCTGGGATTCCAGCGCCCAGTCCAGGTAGCCGCGCATCCAGTGCTCCAGGCCGGCGATGCAGCGCTGCGTCGCTTGCCGTACTTTCTCGTCCACGCCCAGGATGTCGAACCTGGCCTCCAGCGCCTCCTTAGCGGCGAGGTACTTGTCGATCCGCTCCGAGATCGTCCGCTCGACCTGGTCGACGGCCTCTTGGAGCGTGCAGTCTTGCGCGTTCTTGAGTACGACAACAAGGTTGTGGAATTCGCCATGCGCGAGCTCGCGGCGTAGCCCGATGACGTCGTTGGTGCATACGACCACATGTCCGGCCTCGTGCTGGAGCGTTGTGTACTCCGGAGAGATGCGGATCGCAGCCGGCACCTCGAAGTGCTCGACCAGCTCGATGAGGTCGAACGACGGCGGCACATAGGCGATGTCCAGTTTACGGTCTACGTAGGACGCCGGATCGGGGATCTTCCCGGCTGCCCGGTTGTCCACCTCCCATATCGCGGCGTCGAAGCACTGCCGCAGATTCCGGGAGAACCTCTCCCACCATGGGGCCCCGGCTCTGATCCGCATCCGCCCACGAAGATCCACTAGGCCGCGCAGGACGGGGCCCGCGGAGGGTCCGGGTGGATCGCCCTGGAGTAGGGACTCGGTCCGCTTGGCGAGCCTGCGGGCTAGCATGGGGTCGCGGCCCACATCGGCCAGCTCGAATTGGTCGTCGTAAACGTGGAACCAACTGTTCAGGTCGGCGGCCAGCTCCAGATCGGGCAGGGACGCCTCCGGGTAGAGCCGGGCCACCAGGCGGGCGTAGGACTCGCCCGCGAAGCGGACCTGCTCGGCCTCCTCCGTGATGAGGCCGTACTGCCAGGCCCACTCGGTGGTGTGCGCTGCGGCCTCCGCCTCGAAGGGGTTGATGCGGGACGGGAATGGGATGCGTAAAACGGGCAGGGCGACATCTTCCACGCGTGTAGCCTCCCCTGGCCTAATCCTGGGTAATGCGCCCTACATTTCCCCAACTTTGCTGATAGGGCAAGAACTTTAGGCAAGGATTGAAGGGGACAAATAACTAAGGCGTGGTGGTAAGGCTCGCAAATCGGGATGACTTTCGCGAGACGCGACCGTCTCCCCGGCCAGCGCTATCCACGGAACGGCCCGGGTGTCACGCCGTCGTCGAGCGCGAGCGCCGTGGCCTCCTCCAGGGAGAGCCGGGAACCCTCCTGAAGGTGGGTCTTGTAGGCCTTGTCGCCGAGCAATCGCTTGCATTCCTCGACGCCCTGCTTGTGGCCGTCCTCGAAGAACGGGGAGCCGAACAGGGGCAGTCCGAACAGCCGCCAGTTGCCCTCGGAGGCGCCGTGCAGCCGGGCGGCGCGCATAGCCTGCTCCTCGGTGACGGCGATGCGCGCCATCACCTCCAGGCACATCAGGGTGCCGATCACATCATGAAAGCGGAGCTTGATGCGCAGCCCTTCACGGGCGTTGGCGGTGGCCTCGGTGAGCCGGCCGGACTTCAGCTGCGCTTCCGCCAGGGCCCAGTACACGTGCGAGCGCAGCCATAGTTCGCCCCGCTGCAGGCACACGTTCAGACAGTCCTGCAGGAGCTGCTCGGCTTCGGTCGCCTCGTTCTGTGCAGTGAGTACGAACGACAGCTCCACGATTGCCGGCAACAGGCCCGGATTGAGCTCGCCCCCGCCGCGGTGGAACTCGATGGCGACGCCCAGCAGCGCGGTGGCCTTCTGCAGATCGCCTTGGATCGAGGCGGCGGTGCCGAGCATTTTGGTGGCCAGGATCACGGAGGCGGAGTCGCCCACCTGCATGGCCTCGTTACTGCACTGCTCGGCGTATTTTATTGCGCTGTCCGTGTCGCCCTGTTGGCTGCATACATACGACATCACCCACAGTGCCTTGCAGCGCTCCTTGCTCGGCTCGGAACTGGCCGTCAGCGCCCGCTCCAGATACAGCTTGCCCTCGCGGGAGAACCCGCAGGCCACCCACATGAACCAGAGTGACGACAGCAGGTTAAGGGCGGTCTTCGCCTCGTCCGGAGTGGACAAGCAGTAGTTGATGGCTGCCCGGAGGTTGTTCTGCTCCAGACGTGTGCGCGTGAACCAGTACACCTGTTGCGGCCCCGACCAGGCGTGCTCGCCACGCTCGGCCAGTTGCAGGTAATAGTCGCGATGCTTCATCCGGATGTGGTTGGTCTCGCCCAGCTTCTTCAGCCACTCCTCGCCGTACTGGCGCAGGGTGTCGATCAGCCGGTAGCGGTGGCCCGCGGCGGTGCCGTCGGTCAGCAGGATGGACTTCTCCACGAGACTGGCGGTGAGGTCCACGATGGCTTCGGAGGGGAGATTGTCCCCGGAGCAGACGTAGCGGGCGGCGTCCAGTTCGAAGTCGCCGGCGAAGACCGACAGCCGGGCCCACAGGAGCCGCTCCGCGGGCTCGCACAGCTCATGGCTCCAGCCGATCGCGGCGCGCAGCGTCTGGTGGCGGGGCAGCGCCGTACGGCTGGCACCCGCGAGCAGGCTGAACCGGTCGGCCAGCAGGCCGAGAATCTGCTCCACCGACAGCGCCCGCATCCGGACCGCGGCCAGTTCGATGGCGAGCGGGATACCGTCCAGGCGGCGGCAGAGCTCGGCCACCGGGCCGATGGCGTGCTTGTCAAGCGTGAAGTCGGGTAGGACCGCCTCAGCCCTCGCGGTGAACAGCTGGACCGACTCGTTGGAGAACAGGCTCTCGTCGAGGTCGTCGCCGGGCACCGCGAGCGGCGGCACGTTCACGACCTGCTCGTACGGTAGTTGCATGGACCGTCGGCTGGTTGTGAGGATGCGCAGGTTGGGGGCGCGGCCCAGCAGTTCGTCGACCAGACAGGAGCAGGCCTCGATCAGGTGTTCGCAGGTGTCGATGATGAGCAGCATGTCTCGCTCACCCACCCATTCGGTGAGTGTGTCGCTCTCCGGGCGTGCGGACTGGTCGGCGATCCCGAGCGCCGAGGTGATCGTGTGCCGGACCATCCCCGCATCCTGAAGCCGGGCCAGGTCGGCGAACCACACGCCGTCCTTGAAATGACTCCGCACAAGGTGCGCGATGCGCAGCGCCGTACGGGACTTGCCGACGCCGCCGATACCGGTCAGGGTGACCAACCGCGTCTCAGGCTCCTGAAGCCGTTTCCGGAGCGTGGTCAGCAACTCGGCCCGTCCCACGAAGCTGGTCAGTTCGTTGGGGAGATTGCCGTCTCGTCGCCATCCTGATGGCGTTGCCATGGGCCGCCTCACGGGGGGTAGCTGACAGGGGGCGTAGCTCACATCTGCCACCGCATCGTACCGCCTGTGCCCCTGCCTGTCCGTTGAGCCGCAATCGGGCGGACCCTGGGTTGCGACGTACGGCGACACGCCTGCCTCCGAGAAGGAACGACCCGCCGTGCCGCTGGTTAGCATGTATGGGTGACAGTGAACGAGCCCGACGACCTGCGCCCCGTCGACCTCTCCGACGACGGGCCACCGATCCTGCCCGACCAGACCAGCGACGACACCGATCTTGGGTGGGGTGAATGGCGTGGTTCGGATGACAACGACGCCCGCCTGCTGGAGGACCGGCCGCCGCACTGGGGGTTGTGAATTGCTGATTGCTTCATCAGTGAGTTCGTTTCATCCTGAAGTTGCAGGTCAAGGGCCTGGTGTGGCGTGGTGTGGGCGTGCTCGTGCTGGTAGTTGACCGGGATCATGAGTGTTGATCATCTGTCATCGGGTGATCTCGGTGTTGACCAGGACCATCAGAGCGCGTAGCAGCGTGGTGGCGTTCGCGGCGTGCATCCGGAGCTTGGTGAGGATCCGCCAGTTCTTCAGCGCGGCGAAGCCGTGCTCGACGGGGGCGCGTTCGGCGCTGATGAGCTGGTTGACCTGCTTTTCAGCGGTGGTGAGGGGCCTGCCGCGGGCGGCTTTGCGGCCGGTGATGATGACCGGGTGGTCGGGGTCGTCGTCCAGTCCGACGAAGCCCAGGTCGGCGATGGCGCCCAGCCCGGCCTCGCGCAGCCGGGCAGCGAGCTTGTTGTGGCGAGCGGTGGTGATCTCGGATGCGCGGCCGGGCCGGGCGGCGGAGATCCACAGCAGGTTGCCCTTGCGGTCGGTGATGGCCGGCACCAGCAGCCCATGGACCTTGTGCTTGCCCGAGTAGTTCTTGCGGTTGCCGGGGCCGGTGCGGCGGAGGGTGCGCACCAGGGTGCCGTCGAGTAAGACGACCTCGCCGCCCTGCTTGGCGATCTTCTTCAGGACGCGGTCCAGACGCGGCGCCTTGGCGGCGAGCAGGTCGATCGCTTCCAGGACCCAGCGGCGCACGGTGGAGGCCGAAACGTCGTTGCCGCCGACCAGGTCGGCCAGGCGCTGGTCGTGGCGCAGGACGGCGAGCACGATGACGGCGATCTGCCCGGGCGCCAGTTTGCGCCGGCGTGAGCCGATCGCCTTCAGGTGGCTGCGGATCAGGTCGGCGATGAAGGTGATGGTTTTGGTGGACAGCGGTAGGCGGCACTGGTAGACAGCAGACGGTGCGTCCTCGGTGGTCAGCGTGGTAGTGGTCACACGCCGCCATGCCCCTGCCGGGGACGCGCTCGAGGACTGATGTCACCCGGCGACGCCTCCGATCAGGGGCAGCATGCCGAAGCGGAGTACTGCCTGCTCACCCGAGCGGTAGGAACGCGCCGCTGGGGCTTTTGCGCAGCCAGCCCCGCTCGACCAGTCGTTTCAGCTTCGCCCGCACGCCCTCGACCTGCCCCGGCTCGGTGGAAAGCCCCAACTGCTCGCAGATCGTCTTGCATGGCAGTGGGCCATCGCCGGCGCGTACCGCCGACAGCAATGCCTGGTAGTCGGCGGGCAGCGTGTGAACCCCGGTGGCCTCGTGCCGGAACGGGATCAACCGGCTGCCGGGCAGCAGTTCGGCGGCGCGAGCCGCCGTCAGCGCCACCCGATGCACCGGCACGGACTCATCGACCGGTTCCTCAGCCGGTTCCTGGCCCGGCCTGATCGTCTCCTCCTGCGCGGCGGAGTGCTCGGCGAGGATCTCCTTGACCACCTGCTCGGCCACGCGCAGTCGATCCAGGTCGTCTTCGGCCTCGGCCAGCTGGGTGCGCAGCCGCTCGGCATGTTCGGTCAGTGTGACCAGGCGTGCGGTGATCTGGTCCAGCAGCGACAACGACACGACATCCCCGGCAGGCGATTTGATGGTTACCTGTCGAAAGCATCTGGACACGAGCGATAACGGTCCCGGGCCGGTCGTCGCAGGCGAATCCGAAAGATCCGCCTTTGTCTCTGTCGTGTGATCAAGAGCCATGATCCCTGCCACCTACTAGCGGGGATAACGCCCACTCTCGCCAGGCCAGCCTCTCCTACCTGCGGAAACAGGATGGAAAGAGCTCAGTGTTTATCGGTTCTTCTCTGGATTCCTCCGTCCGGCGGGGCGGGTGGCCGGCCCTTGGAGCGGTGGATGGGGGATCGGGGCGGTGCGAGGATGCGGTGCCGGGGTGCGGTGCGGGTTTTTCCGCCGGTCCGGTGGCTGTCGATCACCTCCCGAAGGTAAGCTCATCGTCATCGTTTGACAGCGGTGAGTAATGAGTGGGGGTGGGGTGGTGCGGGTCCATCAGGCCTACCGCTACGCCCTGGACCCCACCCCCGGGCAGACCGTCGCGCTGGCCTCGTGCGGGGCGTCCCGGTACGCGTTCAACTGGGCTCTGGGCCGGGTCAAGGCGGCCTTGGAGCAGCGGGAGGCCGAGAAGACCTACGGCGTCCCCGCCGAGCTGCTGACCGAGGTGCCGTGGTCGCTGTACGGCTTGCGTAAGGTGTGGAACGCGGTCAAGGGTGGGGTGGCGCCGTGGTGGGCGGAGCACTCCAAGGAGGCCTACAACACCGGCCTGGACGGTCTGGCGCGGGCGTTGAAGAACTGGTCGGCCTCCCGCACAGGCACCCGCAAAGGACCGAAGATCGGCTTTCCCAGGTTCAAGTCCAAGCACCGCACCACCCCGTCGTGCCGGTTCACCACCGGCACCATCCGCGTCGAGGCCGACCGCCGCCACGTCACCCTGCCCCGGCTGGGCACCCTCCGCACCTGCGAGTCGACCCGGAAACTGGCCCGCCATCTGGAGCGGGGCACCGGGCGGATCCTGTCGGCCACCGTCCGCCTGCAGGGCGGCCGCTGGTCGGTAGCCTTCGCCTGCGAGATCGACCGCACCGAGCGGCCGCCCCTGCGGCCGGACGCGGTGGTCGGGGTGGATCTGGGGGTGAGGAACCTCGCCGTGCTGTCCACCGGCAAGGTTGCTCCCCACCCCAAACACCACCGCTCGGCGCTGCGCAGGCTGCGCCGGTTGAACCAGCAGCTGGCCCGCCGTATCGGCCCGCGCACCCCCGACGGCGGCCGGCGGGAGCCCTCGGCCCGCTGGTCCAAGGCCAAGGCCGCGCTCGGCAGGGCGCACGCCCGGGTGGCCCACCAGCGGCGCGACGGCCTGCACAAGCTGACCACCCGCCTGGCCACGACCTACGGCACGGTCGTGGTCGAGAACCTGCACGTGGCCGGGATGCTCGCCAACCGGCGCCTGGCCCGCGCGGTGGCCGACACCGGCATGGCCGAGGTCCGCCGGCAGCTCACCTACAAGACCGCCTGGAACGGCGGCCGGCTGATCGTGGCCGACCGCTGGTATCCATCCAGTAAGACGTGTTCGGGTTGTGGCGTGGTGAAAGCCAAGCTCGCCCTGTCCGAACGCATCTTCACCTGCGCGGCGTGTGGTCTGGTCCTGGACCGGGATCTGAACGCCGCCCGTAATCTGGCCGCGCTGGCGGCCGACGTCGCCCAGAGTTGCGGGGAGACGGTAAACGCCCGTGGAAGAGCGGTAAGACCCGGCGCCCGCGCCGGGCACGCCCCGGTGAAACGGGAACCCCGGCAACGGGGAACGCTGCCCCGGCAACGCGGCAGCTCGCTGGCTCTCACCGAGAAACACTGAGAATCAGCGAACGGTAGGGGCCGCGACCTCCTCAGTCCGTGGGCAGAAGCGTCCCGAGCGGTCCGAGATCGAGGTTGAGATCGGACGGCGACAGGCCGAAGCGCTCGCGCAGCTCGGTCATGGCCTCTTCGAGGCGCATCAGCGTCAGCCCCAGCGTCTCGATCTGCTCGTCGGACAGGTCGCCCTGCTCCATGCGCCGCACGCACTGCCGCTCCACCAGCTGGCGTACGAGTTCGACGAGGGTGAGCACCAGGCAGGTCAGATCACGCTCGACCTTCTCCGAGTCGGTCTCGATGCGCCAACGGCTCGACCGTGTGGTCTCCGATCGTGCGGTGTCCGGCCGTGCCACGCTCGATCGAGGCGTATCCGATCGAGCCGTGCCGGGGCCTCTCGTGGAGGGGTCATTTCCAGGTCGGCTCACGCCAGGCCTCCCGCTCGGTCGTTGTCTCCCATCCGGCGGTGCCGGACTCCCAGCTGGTTCCGCGGGTCACCCGTTCCGTCGTGTCGGACGCCCGGATGGACGTGATCAGCACGCGCAGCGAGATGCGCACGAGATCGATGTCGGCGATGGACAGGACGAGGTCCCCGCTCACCACGACGCCACCCGCCAGTAGCCGGTCCAGCAGGTCGACGAGCGCCACGCGCTGCTGGGGAAGGCGCCCCTCGGCGGCCAGCGTGGCGCCTCGCGAACCCCTAGGTTCCATCGGGCGTCTCCGGACCGGCCGTGTCGAGATCAATGGCGGTGAAGGAGTAGGGGGCCCACGGACCGGTGAGTTCCAGGTCGAGCCCCTGCCCGCGGAGGACATCGAGGGTGGCGGCGAACTCGTCGCCGCGGTCGTCGTCGACGAGGTAGGCGCCGTTGAGCACCATCCACTCGGTACGGCCTGACAGCTCCGGATCCTGGGGGCGATGACGCAGGCTCGCGACGGCGACGGCGGCCAGCGCGGCGTGGACATGTTCGGCCTGGGCGAGGGCACGGCGCTGTGCGTCCTCCCGGCTGCGCAGGCTCGCCTGCCGGCGTTTCAGGTAGGCCGTGCCGGGACTGTCCGCCTCCGCGTTCTCCGGGGCCTCCCCGCTCTCCCCGGCGGTCGAGGACGGTGCCGTGTCCTGCTCCGCGTACGCCTTCACGCCCCACTCCCTGCGTCCGGTGACGCGTGAGAGCACCGCGACGAAGTCGTCATGCCGCCGGTCCAGCAGGTCGCTCACCTGTTCCTCGCTGGTGTAGACGGTCACGAGCCGGACGGGAGCCGTCGGAACCGTCTCCGCCACGGCCTCCACGACCTGGTGGTGAGCGCGGGCCGTGCACCCGATCCAGTCCAGATCCTCCAGCGAGCGTCGCAGCGGCTCCTCTCCGAACTCCTCCAGCGGCACGGTGCTCACGTAGGCGACGAGACCGGCACGCTCGACCGTCCTCACCTGCGTTCCGGCCACACCCGTCAGGTCCGCCGGGTGGGGGCGGCCCGTACCGCGGGTGATCGCGTAGACGTACGTGCCGACCTCAGTCACCGCGTTCCCTCACTCGGGGGGACCGTTCTCCGGTGGTCTCCTCCCGCGCTCCGGAGGTCTTCTCCCGCGCCTCGACAGGCCGACGTCCCGACAACCGGCCCTCCGCGACGGCAAGCCGCTCGCGGAGCCTGCGGTTCTCCTCCTCCAACTCGCCGTCCTGCGCGCTGAGCCACGGGTCGCGCTCCCACCAGTCGATGCCCAGCTCCCGGGCCGTGTCCACCGAGGCGATCAGCAACCGCAGCTTGATGGTGAGCAGCTCGATATCCAGCAGGTTCACGCGGATGTCTCCCACGATCACCACGCCCCTGTCGAGCACGCGCTCCAGAATGTCGCCCAGGTTGGCCGGTCCTCCCCCCGAGGACGTCCTGCTGCCGTAGCTCTGCGGGGCCATGTAACCGGACCGTGCTGGATTGGTCATCTCACGACGCCTCACTCACTGTTGTCGCTCCGGCCGCGCTTGTAGCGCCGCGTCCTGCGGTAGGACAGCAGGTCTCCCTCCTGATCCATCTCGACCTCGTAGAGCGCGAGGATGTCACCCGAGGACGGGATGCGGCGGTCTTCGACGACCTCGACCCCGACCATCCAGCCGTCCTCCTCCGGCCGTACGAACGTGACGCCCTCGGCCTCCTTGGACGTCAGGTCGATGATGTACCGCAGTCCGGACTTGCCGGCGGTCGCCGCCGAGAGGCCCCGTGACCGCCGTTCCGTACGCGTGGTCTCCTGCGGCGACTCGTCCTCGTCGAACGTCTCGTCGTCCTCTTCGTAGAGGTCGTCAGGGGCATCCGTTTCGGTGACACGCCTGTCGCGGGCTCCGCGTCTGACGGGCACGAGATCATCCCTCCTCGTCCTCTTCGCCCCTGCCCGGCATGGCCATGCCCGGCAGGTCCTGCTGGGCCGTCATCTGTCCGAGGACCTGTTCCACCGCCTCGGCCTCCTCCTCCTCGGTGATCTCGCCGGAGAGCCTGGCCTCCTCTATCTCCTCCAGCCGGCGCCGGACCGCCGCCGGGTGCCGGGTCTCCAGGTCGGCCTGCTCCTGCACCAGTTCGCCGAGCTTGATCAGCCCACGGATCGGAGCGAACGGCAGGCCGAAGATCATGGTCAGCAGTTCCATCCGTCATCCCTCCCGTCGCTGTGTCGTGACGAAGTCGTACGGCGCCATCGGGCCGAGCAGGCGCAGGTCGACCCGGCCCGTCCACCTCTTGCCGAACTTCTCGACAGCCCGGCTGAACTCGGCCTGCTGGTCGGTCTCTATCAGGAAGGCCGCGTGCACGGCGTCCTGCTCGTGGGTCGGCTCACGCACCACGACCATGACGCTCAGTGGAGCGAGAGCGTCGACCAGCGCCTCCGTGTCGGCATCGCGCTTCGCCGCGACGGCCTCGCCGACCATCTCTCCGAGCTGGATCCGCGCGTCCCACGTCGTCTCCTCCGGCCGGCCACGGATCTCCTCGCGCAGCCGGGCGGCCTCGGGGTTCTCCGCGAGAACCTCGCCGATCACCACCTGCTCGACGTAGCGGCCCTTGACGACGTACTGCACTCGGTCCTCAAGCTCGTTCAGGGTGGCGAGGAACTCGTCGTGATAGGGCTCGAGCAACTCGTTGAGGACCGCTTCCGGGCCGGTCACCACCGCTCCGAAGCGGAGCGGGAGTACGGGCACCTCGGCGGCGGTGGCGTCCAGCAGCCGTTGATGGGCGATCAGATCGTCCGGCCTGCCGAGCGGGCGGTCCAGGGTGACCTTGCTTATCAGGGCGGCGATCTTGCCGTGCCGTACCAGCTTGATCCGCCCTGGAGGGTCGCCTATCCCGCGGGCGTCGGGAGAGAGTTCGACGTCGGCCGGTATGACGCCGTAGATGTAGGTACCGCTGTTCTGCCTGCGCCGGGGGGCTTTCTCCGAGGCGGCGGTCCCTGTTTTTCCGGTGGGGTCGGGCATGTCAGTCCTCCTCCCGTCGCCGACGTCGGCGGGGAGCCGGCTCGCGGTCGTCCTCGGGCTCTTCGGAGTCGCCGAGGAGCTCGTGGAGTTTCTCTCCGGCCGCTTCCACCGCGCCCTGGGTGATGCCCTTGGTCTTCGACTTGCTCACGCTCTGCGTCATGCCCTCCATGACTTCCGGAAGGCCCTTTCCGCCGGTCTGCGTGAGGTCCAGCCGGTTCACGGCCTCTGCGAAACGCAGGTAGGTGTCGACACTGGCCACGACGATGCGCGCGTCGATCGTCAGGACTTCGATCCCGACCAGCGAGACCCTGATGTAGGCATCGATCACGATGCCCTTGTCGAGAATCGTGTCGATGACGTCGGCCAGACCCGACGAAGACCCACGGCTGCCTGCCCCGCTCCCCGAAGGTTGCACGATGGTCATCTGTTGTCTCCTCGGCTCGGTGCTCGCTTCCCTGTCTCCGGGTCATGCGCCTCGGGCGCCGGCCCGGCGGCGGGTGGGACGCGAGGGCGGTCTCTCCTCCTGGCCTGCCTCCGCTTCGCGGCGCTGGCGCTGTACAGGGCGTCGTGCCTTTTCGGGTTCCTCTTCCTCCTCTTCCTCCTCTTCCTCTTCCAGTTCCTCCTCGGCTCGCACACCGCGGCGCTGGCGCGGTATCGGGCGGTGTCTTGCCTGCCTGGGTTCCTCCTCTTCCTCGCCGACCTCCTGTTCCTGCGCCTCCTCTCCCTGCGGAGGCTCTTCCTGTTCCCGCTGTTCCTTCTCCTCCTCCTCCTTGAGGGCGGTCTCGTGGTCCTTTACGACCTGGCTGTCGCGTATCTCGCCGCGCCAGCCTTCGATCTCGTCGGGTCTGAGCAGCGCCTGCGTCATGACATGACGCCGGAAGTGCTTGAACTCCAGACGCGCCCGCCGGCCCGGCGCGCGCCAGAGGTTTCCGGTGCGCTCGAAGAGTCCCTGCGGGTGGTACTCCAGCACGAGCAGAATCCGGGTCATGTCGGGAGTGATCGCGTGGAAGGTCACGGCGCCGTCGACGTAGCCCTTGGCTCCCTTGGAACGCCAGATGATCCGCTGGTCGGGCACCTGCTCGACGATCGTCGACTCCCAGGTCCGATGGGACCAGAAGACCTGAGCCTTCCACATCAGCTTCTCGTCGGACGCCTGGTCGACCCCCTCGACCTTCTTCATGAAGCTGGGGAAGTCCTGGAACTGGGTCCACTGGTTGTAGACGAGTCTCAGCGGGGCGCCCACGTCGAGCGACTCGACGATGTTGATCACCTTGAGCTTGCCGCCCTTGCCGCCTTTTCCGCCCCCTGTGATCTTCTTGAGCAGGCTGCTTCCCGCCATTTTGACCATCCCCTTCAGCCCGGCGGCCACGGGGTGCTTCGACCCGGTGATCGCCCCCAGGAGGTCCGTTCCGCCGTTGCCCACATAGTCGGTCAACCGGTCGGTCAGCCCGCCGATCTTTTCGGTCGCGGACGACAGGATCCGTTCCCCGAGTGCCTCGGCGAGGTTCCGTAGTTCCTGGGTGAGCTGTTCTATGGGCAGCACCTGCCCGGCCTCACGTTCCGGGTGAGCCTTGAACGTCTCGGTCATCGAACTCACCTCCGTGCCCGGCGGACAGGGCTGTCGCCCGCGGTCGCCTTCTCACGCTGCATGTCGCTCCGGCGCCTTGTGCTCTTGGGCGACGGCTCCTCGTCCTCCTCCTCTTCCTCTTCCTCTTCCTCGTACTCTCCGTACTCTTCGGGCGCGGTGCGGGTTCTGGCCGCCGGGCGGCCGCGGGTGCCGGGGGCGCGTCGCCCGCGGAGGGGCTCCTCTTCTCCGTACTCTCCGGGCTCCTCCTCCTCGTAGTCCTCCTCGTAGTACTCGTCCTCGGGTTCCCGCTCCTCACGACCGGCACGGGCTCTGCCGCCCTTGCCGCCGGGGGCGCGTCGCCCGCGGGTGGGCTCCTCTTCCTCTTCTGCTCCGGCGCCAACTCTGCCGGGGGCCCGCAACGACTCCGCGCGGTCATGGAGCTTGGAGGTCAGGGCGTCGACCTGCTTGCTCGCCGCCGACACCATCGCCGCCTTGCCGACCTCAAGCAGCTCACCCCGGACGCTGCTGGCGAGCTTCTCGATCTCGGGGGAGGATCCCAGCAGCTTCAGGCCCTTCTGGAGCAGGGCGGGTCCGCCTCCGCCCAGCCGGCCGGTCGCGCCGGCCACTGCCAGCGCGAGCGCCATCCGCAGCTTGTGATGCCGGCCCAGAAAGTAGCCCGCACCGACAGCCAGGGCTATCTGTGCTCCGCACTTCACGATCACCACTCCCCAATCGATCGCTCCGTCTTGGGATCCGCCCGTCCACAAGGCTTCGACCGGCAGGACGGGAGGGAGACGCCGTCAGGGACTGCGTCTGTCGTTCTGAACGTGTCGGAGGCATATCGCTTCCGATGTGGCGGTTTCCTACCCGTGAACGTGATGAAGAAACTCATATAGGTAAAAACCGGACATCATTGGCAATTTTATGCGAAAAGGTCCAATGTGCCTGGTGGTGGACACGTCCACGGCCGATATGCGGAGGGGGACGTCAGTAATCATGAAATAGCGGCGAAGCGCTAAGAAACGATGTCCCTGCGCCGGAAACGGCGGAAGGCGAAGGCGATCAGGACCGCCGAGTAGGTAATCGACACGGCCACACCCTTGACCATGCCGCCATAGTCGGGCTGCGGCGCCAGGGCGTCCAGCCAGGCCGTGTTCCAGAAGGTCGGGAGGGACTCCCGGAGCGAGCCGAGCGCCTCCACCGCCTGCAGGATGTTGCTCACGATCACCAGACCGACCGCCCCGCCCACCGCGCCGAGCGGGGAGTCGGTGCTGACCGAGAGCAGGAAGGCCAGGGAGGCGACCACGGACTGGCTGATCAGGACGTAGATGATCACGATGCCGAAGCGGGGCAGCACGTCCAGTGCGGCGACGGTCTCGCCGGTGCCCGGCACCCGTACGTCGTTCCAGCCGAAGACGAGGGTTCCGGCCAGCAGGGCCATCAACGGCAGGCAGATCACCGCGGCCGCCGAGTAGCCCGTCGCGACGATCAGTTTCTGCCGGAGCAGCCGGTCGCGGGGGATCGGAGCCGCCAGCAGGTAGCGCAGCGACGACCAGCCGGCCTCGCTGGCCACGGTGTCGCCGCAGAACAGCGCCACCGCGACGACCAGCAGGAATCCGGCCGACACCGACAGCGCGAACGCGGCGAAGTTCAGGCCGCCCTCGGTCGCCAGGTCGGAGATGCGCATCGTGTTGCTCGGCTGGCCGGATCCGGCACCGAACGTGAACGCGATCACCAGAACCCACGGCAGCGCGAGCAGCAGGCCGAACATGACCAGCGTGCGGCGCCGTTTGAACTGGCGGACGGCCTCCACCGCCAGCGGCAGTGTGCGCCCGGGCAGGTATCCGGACGCCGAGCCGCTCTCCGGAGAACCGGTGCCCGCCGGACCGTCGGTCACGGCCGTACCGGGGCCGTGGGTGTCGCTCATCGAAATCCTTCCAGCGTGGAGACCTCGGGCTTCAGCCATGGGGAGGGAGTCATGCGTTCTCTCCGATCAGGTCCAGGAACACGTCCTCCAGGCGGGTGCCCGAGCCGTTGACGGAGGTACGGCCGCGCAACAGCTCGCTCACCGGGCCGGCCGTGATGAGGCGGCCGCGGTGCATGACCACCACGTGGCTGCAGGTCTGCTCCACCTCGGCGAGCAGGTGGCTGGAGACGATGACGGTACGGCCCCGCGCGGCGTAGGAGATCAGGACCTTGCGCATCTCACGGATCTGGGGCGGGTCGAGACCGTTGGCGGGCTCGTCGAGGACCAGCAGGTCGGGCAGGCCGAGCATGGCCTGCGCGATGGCCAGGCGCTGGCGCATGCCCTGGGAGTAGGTCCGCACGGCGCGTTCCAGCGCGCCGCCGAGCCCGGCGATCTCCAGGGCCTCGGCGAAGTGGGCGTCCTCCGGCGGGCGGCCCGTCGCCTTCCAGTAGAGCTCCAGGTTCTCCCGGCCGGTCAGGTGCGGCAGGAAGCCGGGGCCCTCGACGAAGGAGCCCAGCCGGGACAGGGCCGGGGCGCCCGGGACGACCCGGTGGCCGAAGATCCGGATCTCGCCCGCGTCGGGGTGGATCAGGCCCATCAGCATGCGCATGGTGGTGGTCTTGCCCGCGCCGTTGGGGCCGAGCAGGCCGAGCACCTGACCGTGCTCGACCGTGAAGGACAGGTCGTTCACCGCCAGCTCGCCGTTGCCGTAGGCCTTGGTCAGACCGTCGATCCGCAGCGGCACGGCGTCCAGGGCGGGATCGTGCCCGTCCTCGCCGCGTCGGCGTCCCGCGAGCAGCAGGGCCGCCGCGACGACGAGGGAGGCCAGCGGCAGCGCCCAGGTCCACAGGTCGGGGCCGCCGGCCGGGGTCCGCAGAGTGGTGTCGGTCGGTACGGTCACGGACTGCGAGGCCAGGCCGACCGTGTAGACGGCCGGCGCGGAGGGGGTGCTGTAACCGAGGTCGGTGGTGGTGAAGGCGACCCGCAGCCGGTGACCGACCTCGAAACGGTGGTCGATGGCGGGCAGGCTGACCACGGCCTCGCCGGTGCCGCCCCCGGGGAGGACGATCCTGACGGGAGCGGCTAGCGACTCGGGCAGGAGCGGTGCCTGGGTGTCGCCCGCCACGTCGTAGAGCTTCGCGAACAGCGTCACCTCGGTGGGTCCGGCCCTGCCGTCTCCGGCCGCGGAGGTCCCTCCCGAGGTGGAGGCCGCCGGTTCGGACCGTACCCGTACCTTCACGGTGGAGCTGCCGGTGACCTGCAACGGGGTGGCCAGCGGTGCGGAGTCGAAGGTGGCGCTCTGGCCCGCCATGTCGATGGACACGCTCAGGTTTCCAGCGCCGCCCGCGAGACCGCCGAAGCCGGGGACCGCGGAGATCGAGGCGGGGGACCCGCCAGGAGGGTTGGCCACCTGCTGGTCGGAGCCGCTGAGCGGCACCGTGGTCTGGGCGGTGCCGCCCAGCCCGGGGTAGCCGTCCGCGGTGGCGTGCAGCTGGACCGGGCGGCGGGTGCCCGGGTCACGGCCGCCGGCGCGGGTGACGGTGAACGGGCTGCCCGCCAGGTCCGCGCCGGCGTCCTTCCTCAGGTAGCGGTCGAACCAGCCGAGGGTCCGCTCGCGGATCCAGTCGGCCTCGCCGTCGCCGCCGTCGTGGCCGCCGTCGAACCAGGCCACACCGACCGGGGCGCCGGTCGCGGCGATGGCCCGGGCGTTGGCGTCCGCCTGGCCCAGGGGGAACAGCGAGTCACGCTGACCCTGGAGCAGCAGCGTCGGAATCCTGATCTTTCCGGGTACGGAGATCGGGCTGGACCTGCGCAGGGTCTCGATCGCGCCCTGGGTCGCCCGGCCGGTCTCGGCCACCTGCTGGTACATGTCGCAGATCTCCGGCAGGAACCGGCCGCACCGGACCTCCTGCGCGGTCAGCGGCGGGGTGGGCGGGGCGACGCGACCACCCGGTCCGCCCAGCGCTCCCAGCCCCGCCTCCGGCGCCGGGCCGCCCCGGCTGAAGAACAGGCCCGCCCACATCCGCTTGAACACGCCGTTCCGCGGTCCCTGGCCCCCCGCGTCGGGGAACAGTGCGTCGGCCAGGTCGTACCAGGTGATCTGGGGGACGATCGCGTCGATCCGGCTGTCGTACGCGGCGGCCATCAGCGCGATCGCCCCGCCGTACGAGCCGCCCGCGATGCCCACCCGCGGATCGCCGGCCGCGTCGAGCTGGACCTCGGGCCGCCTGGCCAGCCAGTCCACGAGCTGGCGGACGTCCTTGACCTCGTAGTCAGGGGAGTTGAGCGCGATCTGCCCGGTGGACCGGCCGAAGCCCCGTGCCGACCAGGTCAGTACGGCGTAGCCCTCCTGCGCCAGCCGTACCGCGTCGTCCCGGACGCTCTGCTTGCTGCCACCGAAACCGTGCGCGAGCAGCACCGCGGGAGCCCTGCCGCCTCCGGCGGGTGGGAAGAAACTCGCGTCGAGCGTCACCCGCTGGTCGTCGCCGGGGCCGTCCAGGACCGTGATCTCCTGTTCCTGGACCCGCACCGGCGGTGCGGACGGCCACAGCAACCAGGCCGCGACACCGATGACAAGCACGGCGACCACCGCGACCCAGGTGGTCGGCCTCCCCGCGAGTTTCATGCCGCGAGCCTACTGAGAGGAGCTGAGAGATACCTGAGACGGTTCCGCGGCGGGCGGACCGGCCCGTGGCTCCAGTCCTCCGCCCGGTGTGAGACGGACCGGTGGACGGCCCCGGGAGGGCGGAATTCCCGTGGCAGACGTTCATTCAGACATGAAGGTGACGCCATGCCATGCCCGGACGATCTATCAGGGATCTCCCCGATTGCGGAGTAAGGTAAAGGCCAGGCATGATTTCGATGCGTGAAGCCAGTCGAGAGCCTGAAACGAAGAGCCACTCCCGTCATCGAGTGGGCCTTGCCCTACTGGACCCGGGGGAAAGCAGGCCGGGAGACCCCGGATGATCTGTTCCGGGTCCTCTACCTCGGGTGGCTGGTGGCCTTCTCCTTCAAGGTGCTCGGTGCCTCCTGGGACGTCTCCTGGCACTTCAAGTGGCTCCGTGACGACCTGGCGCCGCCGCACCTGCTCAACAGCGCCGGCACGGCCCTCGCCCTGGTTCTCACGATCATCCACCTCTACACCGGTTACGGCGTGGACCGGACCGCGCAGCGCCTCATCGGGTGGGGCACCGGAATCTTCCTGACGGCGGTGCCGCTCGACCTGATCAACCACCGCATCAACGGGCTCGACATCACGTCGTGGAGCCCGTCACACATGATGCTCTACCTCGGCACGTTCCTCATGCTCTGCGGTGTGATCCGGGGCTGGTTCATGGGCGCGCCCCCCGGACGGAGGCGCACGGTGATCCTCGGCGGGCTCTTCGCGTTCCTGTTCGAGAACGTCTGGTTCCCGGCGCAGCACCAGGAGTACGGCGTGTTCGGCATCGCGGCCTGGGACCGGGGGCAGCCGGAGGCCGAGCCCACCCTGCTGCAGTTCGCCGCCGACCAGATGGGCCGCGCGGTGGACCGGCCGATGGTGGTCAACTTCGCGCTGCCGGTGCCTGACCAGGTGTATCCGCTCTACGCCGCGGTCGCCGCCATGATCGTGCTCGTCTTCGTCCGCGCGATGATCGGCCGGATGTTCGCCGCCACCGCCGTGGTCGGCGCCTACGTCGCCTATCGCGCCCTGATCTGGCCTCTCCTGGCGGTCGCCGACTTCCCGCGCTCGGCGGTGCCGATCTTCCTGATCGCCGGGGCGTTCGCCGTCGACCTGGCGTTCCTGATCCGGATTCCGGTGCTCCGAGCGCTGGCTGGTTCGCTCGGAGCCACCGTCCTCGTGGATCAGGCACTCCGCCTGCAGAGCATGGCCTACCACACCCCGCCGCTGGTGCCGTCCATGACCATGCTGATCGGCGGGTTGATGCTGGCCGTTCTGTGGCTGGGCGGCGAGTGGGCCCTGAACCGTTACCGGCTCCGGGATCAGACCATGGAGGCCGTGGTCAGCGCCACCGCGACGCCGTAGGCGAGGCCCATCACGGTGATCTCCGCGGCCGCCCACCCCGCGACCGCCGTTCCCCGCCGCTCGGCGATGAGCGGCAGCAGACGGAAGCGGATGTGGGCGGCGAATGGGATGAGCAGCGCCACGGACGCGGTCTTGGCCACCACGAGCAGCCCGTAGTCGCTGGTGAACACCGCGCCCGGCAGTTCCACCCCCCGCGTGAGGGCCATCGTGGCCACGCCGTTCACCAGGCCGGAGACGCCGACCAGGACCAGCGCCAGGGTGGCCAGCCTGGAGAACTTCGGCAGGACCCGCGCCAGCAGCTCACGGTCCCCGGCGACCAGCGCGATGATCGTGACCAGCCCGCCGGTCCAGGCCGCCGCGCCCATCACGTGCAGCTCCATCGAGATCATGATGGGGTCGTGCCAGACCGAGTCGACGGCGTGCCCGGTGACCGGGATCGGCAGCAGTCCGAAGAAGGAGATCACGATCCGCAGCTCGGCCGGGACCTTCTCGCCGAACCGCACGGCCAGCAGCCCGATCCCGGCGTAGGTGAGCGCGCAGGCGGCGCTGAAGAGCATCCCCTGGCCGGCGCCGACGCTGTCGACGTATTCGGCGATCATCGCCGGGGTCGGCAGCGACCCGGGGTTCAGCTCGGCGGTCTGGAAGACGATGACGACCAGTGCCAGCACCGCCCACGCCCAGGCGAAGGTCACCGCCAGCGGCCGGGCCCGGCGCATGACCGGCTCGGTCCGCTCCGGGTCGTCGAAACCGAGCAGCTTGGACAGCAGGCTCAGCCCGACCACGGCCACCGCGGCCAGGTCCAGCAGCACCCGCAGCACCGGCAGGCCGTACACCACCAGCGGGCCGGGCATCGCGATCCCCGGCACCGCCTTCTGCGCGGTGAACGCCGTCGCGGTCAGCACGGCGAGCACGGCCCCCGAGATGAGGCAGCCGGTCAGCAGTCTCATGACCGTGCCCGGCCCGGTGGCACGCTCGACGGTCGCGGTCATCCCTGGGGCCCCTGCTCTCTCGTACGGCGCAGCGCCACGACGGTGGCCCCGCCCAGCACGACAAGGGCGCAGGCGATCCAGAGCACGGCCATTCCGGCCCCGCCGTTCTGGGCGGCCTCGGCGGCCTGGGCGCTCAGGTCGGGCGCCTGCGGCGCCTCAGCCGAGGAGACCGGGGCCGGCTGGGACGCGGTGCCCGCGCCCGCGGCGGTCAGGGTGAAGGTCACCTTGTTGGCGACCGGGTGGCCGTCGGAGGACAGGATGCGGTACCCGACGACGTACTGCCCGGCCGGGCCCAGGGGCCTGACCTCGACGCTGACCTTGTCGCCGCTGACGGTCGTCTTGCCTTCCTCCCATTGGGTCCCGTCGGGGCCGGTCACGCTGATCTGCGCGAAGCCCTGCCGTACCGGCTGGTCGAAGGTGAGTGTGATCTTCTCGGGACCGGTGGCGAGCTGGGCGCCGTCCTGGGGGTCGCTACCGATCAGCACGTTGTGGGCCTGTGCGGGGGTGACCACGCCGAGCAGCGCGGTACACGCGAACAGCAGGACCGTGAGTAGCCGCCTCACCGATCATGGCCTTCCGTTGGGTTTGTCATGACCCGGCCATGCTCCCATCACCGGCTTCCGGCCGGGGAATCGAGCCGGACCCGTGCCGGTGGCCCACTCCGAAAGAGGCCGGTCGGTGCGAGACGCCGGTCACCGTACCCGAGGCCGGCAGGCGTGCTCAGGGAGTGAGGCCGTCGCCGGGAGTCTCCAGGGCGGTCCTGAGCGCGCCGAGGAACTCGGCGGACTCGCGGCCGTTGACGTAGCGGTGGTCGTAGGCGAGACCCAGATTGATCATTTTCCGTACGGTGAAGCCGCCGTCGCGGGTCTCCACGACCTCCGGACGCGGCGCGGTGAGCGACAGCGCGCAGGTCTGGCCGGGGAAGACGATGGGGACGGCCATGACGACGGCGGCGTCGGTGTGCAGGGTGACCATGATGGTGCCGCCCCGGAGGTCGGACTCCCTGAAGGTCCCGTTCAGCGCGGTCTGGCGGAACCGGGCGAGATCGCGGGCGATCTCGCCGAGCGGACGCCGGCCCGCGTCCCGTACGACCGGTACGGACATCCCCCTGCCGACGTCGATGGTCACGCCGACGTCGGCGGATGCGGCACGGCGGGCGCGGTGGCCGTCGACGGGGGTGGCGAAGCAGAGCGGGAAGCGGTCCAGCAGCCGGCCGGTCGCCGCCACCAGCAGCTCGGGAACGCCGATGAGGACGCGCAGCCGCCTGGTCTCCTGGCGGGCGAACACGAGCGCGTCCGTCACGTCGATCCTCATGACGGTGAACACCGAGGGGATGTCGCGGTGTGACCGCACGACGACCTCGGCGACCCGCCGCTGGGCGCGGGACAGCTCGATCAGGCCGGAACCGTCCGCGTCGAGAGACTCCAGATCGGTCCGCCTGATCACCTTCTTGCCGAGGGCGCGTACCCGCTCCATGGAGATGCCGCGCTCGTCCATCAGCCGCCGGGCCGGCGCGGTGACGACGAGCTCCTCCTGTTCCGCGGGGTCCGCGGCCGCCGGGGGGGACGACGGCTCGGCCCCGGGTTCCTCGCCGTCGGCCAGCAGCCGGGCGATCACCTGGCCGGGAGTGCACTCGGCGCCCACCTCCAGCAGGCACAGCAGCGTCCCGTCCTCCTCGGCGGTCAGTTCCTCGGCGGCCTTGGAGGTCTCCAGCACCGCGAGCGGACCCCCCGCCCGTACGGCCTGGCCGTCCTTGGCCGCCCACTCCACGAGCAGGTAGGCGGCGTCGTTGTTGTTGAGCTTGGGCACCCGGACCTCGATCAAGACAGGGCCTCCGTGATCGTGTGCCGGATCCGGCCCGGCTGGACGAGGATCTCGCGCTCCAGGTGGGGCGCGGCCGGGATGACGCTGTCGGCCGCGCTGATCAGGCTGATGGGGCGGCGCAGGCCGGACCAGAGCCGGGGGTAGAGCAGCCGGGCGACCTCCGCCCCCCAGGTACCGCCCTCCGCGCCGTCCTCGATGACGCACACGTGCCGGGAGCGCTCCAGGTCGGGAAGTTCGGGGAGGGGGTGGAGCCGGGCGGGCACCAGCAGCTCGCAGACCAGGTCATCCTCCAGCAGCAGGGTGCGCATGGCCGAGAGTGCCCGGTGGACCATGCCGCCGGGGACGATCAGCGTGCAGTCGGGCTCCGTCACGCCGTGGAGGAAGACCCGGGCGACGTCGCCGGCGAGCTCGTAGCGGAACAGGTCGTCCACGACCCCGCCCTCGTACATCCGCCGGGTGTAGAGGACCTTGTCCTCGAAGAACAGGCAGGGCTGCCCGAGCGCGAACATCCGGGTGAACAGCTCGCCCGCGTCGTGGAACGGGGTCATCTCGAACAGGGAGAGGCCCGGGACGCCGATGAAGTGTTTCTGCGGGCTCTGGCTGTGGGTGGGGCCGTAGCCGCGGTTGCCGCCCGAGGGGCAGCGGACGACCAGCGGGATCGGCACGGGCCTGCCGTACATGGAGGTGGACTTGGCGGCGAAGTTCACCAGCTGGTCGAAGGCGAGCGCGGCGAAGTCGGCGAACATGATCTCGACGATCGCCCTGTCTCCGGCCAGGGCCAGGCCGGCTCCGACCCCGACGATCGCGCCCTCGCTCAGCGGGGTGGACCGCACGCGGGAGCCGAATCCGGTGGACAGGCCCCTGGTGACCTTGAAGGCTCCGCCGTACGGGTCGGAGATGTCCTCGCCGAGCACGTGCAGGTGCGGGTCGGCCTCCATCAGGTCGTGCAGGGCCCGGTTGAGGTGTTCCGAGACGCGGGTCACGGCCGCTCCCAAACCGACAGGGGGCGGGCCGCGACCTCGGCCGCGATCCGCTCGACCAGCTCGCGCCGCTCCCGGTCGAGGCGGTCGAAGGGGTCGGGAAACATCCGGGCGTAACGGGCGTACCAGTCGTGCCCCTCCGCCAGCGCGATCTCCTCGGCGGTCCTGGTGTCGTCACCCTTGCTGTGCGGGCCGATCCGGTGGGTGACGAACTCGGCGACGAGCGGCCGGGACTCGCCTCGGACGACGCCGACCAGGGGGGCCAGCTCCGCGCGGATCTCGTCGATCTCGGTGGACGTCGTGCGGTGGTGCGGGATGTCGAACGCGGCGGCGCGGGCCGCGACGCCGCCGGACATCTGCGCGGCGGTCGGGGTCGACTGGGCGATCCCGTTGTGCTCGACGACGATCAGCAGCGGCACCCGCCAGAGCTGTGCCATGTTGAGCGCCTCGTAGACCGAACCCTCGCCCCACGTGCCGTCGCCGATGTAGACGCAGGCCAGCGCGCCGGTCCCCTTCAGTTTGAGCGCCACGCCGACCGCGACAGGCAGGCTCTCGCCCTGGACCCCGGTGGACAGGAAACGCCGGTGGTAGATGTGCTGGCTGCCGCCCACCCCCGCGCAGAGCGCGCCCTCGCGGCCCATGATCTCCGCGAGCAGCCCGTACGGCTCGGCGTGCCGGGCGAGGAAGTGGCCGTGGCCGCGATGGTTGCTGAAGACGTAGTCGTCCTCCTGGAGCAGCGGTCTCAGCGCGACCGGGATGTACTCCTGCCCCAGGCAGGTGTGGGTCGTCCCGCTCAGCTCGCCCGCCTCGAAGAGCCTGAGCAGGGTGAGCTCGAAGTGCCGGATGAGGAGGAGGAGTTCCAGGTCCTCGTCCGCCGGTGGGGACGGTGCGTTCCGCTGGCCCGGAGGCGTGGGGACGGTGACGATCACGTGTGCGCTCCTGGCGTCGGCGACCGGGGGTGACGCGCTCGGTCGTCGGATGACCCGACGAGATGGGAGCGCTCCCAGCGGAGCGTAGAAGTCGCCGAGATCACTGTCAATCGAGAAGCCGGGTCCGCGGCGTACGGAAATTCGGAGAGGCCGGTCCTAGCTGCGGAAATCTATCAACCATCAGAGTTTTTCGGTTCGGCGCGGCCGAAAACGACCCCGAAACCTTGACGAATTTGGCGCATGATCCCTAGCCTCCTCCGTGGGAGCGTTCCCATATTGCCGTACTTCTTCGTGCGACAGAAGTAGCGCTCAAGCAGGTGCAGCCGTCCTGCAGGAGCGTCCGCACTCTCGGTGCCGGAGGAATTCCGCGCCGCGCTCGTCCTCACGTCACCGGATCGGGTCGCCCTTCGGGCCGGACCGGTTCGGCCGGTCGTCATGGAACCCGCCCAGGAGGGCGATCCCGTCCACCACCGCGGGGGAACGCACGTCTGTTCCCCTCCCGCCAGCACGGAGGTGCAGTGACGCACACCAGCCTGTCCCCCGCCAAACAGGCGCTGCTCGCCCGGCGGCTCGGTGGCCGTGCCGTCGTCGCGGCCATACCGCCGCGCCCGCCCGGCACCGCGCCGCCGCTCTCCCCGGCGCAGGAGCGGCTCTGGTTCCTGGAGCAGTACGCGCCTGGGACGGCCGCCTACACCGTGGCGTTCGCGGCCAGGCTGGCGGGCGAGGTCGACGAGGAGGCGCTCGCCGGCTCCCTCACCGAGGTGACCGCCCGGCACGAGAGCCTGCGCACGCGGCTGCTCACCACCGAGGACGGCGGCCCGGAGAGCGTCGTCGACGAGGAACCGGTGGTGGAACTACGGGTGACGGACGACCTCACGCTGGTCGACCGGGAACTGGCCCGCCCCTTCGACCTGGCCCGGGGCCCGCTGCTCCGGCTGCTGCTGGTCCGGCTCGGCCCGCTCGACCACGTGCTGCTGCTCACCATGCACCATGCCGTCACCGACGGCTGGTCCTGCGACATCGTCATCGAGGAGCTCCTCGCCCTGCACGCCGCGCACCGCGCGGGACGGGAGCCGGAGCTCCCGCCGGTCGAGGTGGGCTACGGCGACTACGCGCACTGGCAGCGCGGCCGCGCCTACGACCGCGAGATCCGCTACTGGAGGGAGCGCCTGGACGGGCTGCCGCCGCTGGAACTCCCCACCGACCTGCCACGCCCGGCCGAGCAGAGGTGGGAGGGCGCCGTACGGGGGCTGGCGCTGGACGCCGGGCTCGGTGAGGCGGTCGCCGCACTCGGGCAGGCCCACGGCACCACGCCGTACATGACGCTGCTGGCCGCCTTCCAGGTGCTGCTCGGGCGCCACAGCGGGCAGGACGACTTCGCGGTCGGCTCGCCGGTCTCCGGGCGGGACCTGCCCGAGCTGGAGCGTGTGGTCGGCGTCTTCGTCAACTCGCTGCCGATGCGCGCCGACCTGTCGGGCGATCCGACGTTCATCGAACTGCTCGCCCGGGTCCGGGAGACGGCGCTGGACGCCTACGCCCACCAGGAGCTCCCCTTCGACCAGCTCGTCAACGAGCTGGCCGTGGAGCGGGACGTCAGCCGGTCGCCGGTGTTCCAGGCCATGTTCGCGCTGCAGAACTACCGGTCCAAGCCGTTGCGCACCCCCGGCCTGACCATGTCCGCCTTCCCCGTCGAGACCACCGCCAGCCGGTTCGACCTCGCCCTCTACCTGGCCGAGACCCCCGAGGGGCTGCGCGGCAACCTCACCTACAGCACCGCGCTGTTCCGCCCGGCCACGATCGAGCGGATGGCCGTGTGCTTCGAGAGCCTGCTGCGGTCGATCGTCGCCGACCCCGGCGCGCGGATCTCCGAGCTGGAACTGCTCCCGGCGGACGAGCGTCGCAGGGTGCTGGCCTTCGGCCGGTCCGCGCCCGTGGCCTCCGCCAGGAGCGGCCTGCTGCATGGGGCCGTCTCCGCGCAGGCCGACAGGACGCCCGACGACGTCGCGATCGTCGCCGGCGGCACCTCGCTCACCTACGCGGAGCTGGAGCGGCGGTCGAACCAGCTCGGGCACCTGCTACGACGGCAGGGGGTGGGCCCGGACGACCGCGTCGCGATCTGCCTGGAGCAGTCCGCCGAGCTGGCCGTCGCGGTGCTCGGCGTGCTCAAGGCCGGCGCCGCCTATCTCCCGCTGGACCCCGACCATCCCGCCGACCGGCTCGCCTACGTGCTGTCCGACGCCGGAGCCAGGGCGGTCGTCACCACCACCGGGCTCCAGGACCGCCTGCCCGGCGACCTGCCCGCCGTCTCCGTGGACCGTCTCGACGGAGCGGATACCGGGCCGGTGCACAGTGGCGTCACGCCCGACGACCTGGCCTACGTCATCTACACCTCCGGGACTACCGGGCGGCCCAAGGGCGTGGCCGTCCAGCACCAGCAGGTGATGGTCTACCTCGCCGGCGTGCGGGAGCGGCTGGAGGTGGAGCCGGCCGGGGTCTTCGGGCTGTTGCAGTCGCTCGCCTTCGACTTCGGCGTGACCGTCTTCTACCTGTGCCTGATGACGGGTGGCGCGCTCCACCTCATCCCGTCCCGTACGGCGGGCCCCGACCTGGCCGCCTACTTCCGCGAGCACGGCATCGACTACCTCAAGATCACGCCGTCTCACCTGGCGGCGCTGCTCGCCGACTCGGCCCCGGCCGAGCTGCTACCCCGCAGGCTGCTGATCCTCGGCGGCGAGGCCGCGCCGCGCGGCTGGGCAGCCGAGCTGGCGGCGGCCGGGCGGTGCCGGGTGGTCAACCACTACGGCCCCACCGAGGCCACCGTCGGCGTCACCACCTACGCCGTCGAACCGGTCGCCGCCGGTCCCGCCTCTATCTCCTCCGAAGCCTCCATCTCCTCCGAGGACTCGATGATCGTTCCGGGGCGCGCCACCGGCCGGGCGGACGCCCCCGGGGCCGGGACGGCGCTGCCGATCGGGTCACCCCTGCCGGGAGCCCGCGTCCACGTGCTCGACGGGAACCTGCGGCCGGTGCCGATCGGCGTCCCCGGGGAGATCTACCTCGGTGGCGACCGTCTCGCCCGCGGCTACCTGGGCCGGCCGGGACTCACCGCGGCCCACTTCCTGCCCGACCCCGAAGGCGGTCCCGGGGACCGGATGTACCGGACCGGGGACCTCGGCCGCTGGCTGCCCGGCGGGGAGCTGGAGTTCCTCGGCCGCCGCGACCTGCAGGTGAAGATCCGCGGCTACCGGGTCGAGCTGGCCGAGGTGGAGGCGGTGCTCGGGGACTTCCCCGGGGTCGCGCACGCGGTGGTGGAACTGCGGGGCGGACGGCTGGTCGCCTATCTGGTCGGGGCCACCGGGGCGGAGGCCGGCGAGGTGCGGTCCTGGCTGGCCGACCGGCTCCCCGACTACATGATCCCGGCCCGCTACGTGTGGCTGGACGAGCTGCCGCTGAAGTCCCACGGCAAGGTCGACCGGTCGAGGCTGCCGGAACCCGGGGCCGACCACCCGGCCGCCGGGTCCGTGCCGCCACGGACCGCTCTGGAGAGGACGGTCGCTGGGATCTGGGCGGACATCCTGGAGGTGGACCAGGTCGGCGTGCTCGACGACTTCTTCGACCTGGGCGGCCACTCCCTGCTCGCCATGAGGGTGATCGCCCGGCTGCGCAAGGAGGTTCCCGGGCGGACGCTCACCGTGCTGGAGCTGTTCAAGCACCGCACGGTCGAGGATCTGGCCCGGCTGCTGGAGTCCGGGGACGACGGTCCGCGCAGCCTGCTGCACCGGCTCACCCCGGTCCGCGCCGCGACCGCCACCCTGGTGTGCGTGCCGTTCGGCGGTGGCAGCGCGGTCGTCTACCAGCCGCTGGCCGACGCCCTCCCCGGCGACTGGGCGCTCTACTCGGTCGCGGTGCCGGGACACGAGCTGGGGGAGCGGGCCCGGCCCTTCGACGAGGTCGCGCAGGGATGCGCCGAGGAGATCCTTGCCGGGGTCGAGGGCCCCCTGGTGCTCTACGGGCACTGCGGTCTCGGCGTCATGCTGGTCGCGGAGATCGCCCGCCGGCTGGAGGCCGCCGGCCGCGCCGTCGACGCGATCTACCTGGGCGGCGTGTTCCCGTTCGCCAGGCCGGGCCGTGGCCTGGGGTGGCTCGGGACCCTGATGGACCGGATGACCAGCGACCAGGGCCGGATCAACGCGCTCGCCGCCGCCGGCCTCGACGTCGAGGAGTTCGAACGCGACCAGCTCAAATTGATCATCGAGAACCGCCGCCACGGCACCCGTATGGCGGAGCGCTACTTCACCCGGCTGTTCGAGGAGGAGGGCGGACCGCTCCGGGCACCCGTCATCGCGGTGGTGGGGGAGCGCGACCCGGCGACCGAGTTCTACCAGGAGCGCTACCGCGAGTGGCAGCGGCTGTCGGAGACGGTCGCCTGCGTGGTGCTCGACGAGGCCGGGCACTTCTTCGTGAAATACCGGGCGGACGAGCTGGCCGACATCGTCACCGGCACCCACCGGGCCCTCGCCTCGGGGGAGACCGCGCCGCTGAGCCGTACGGAGGAGTCCACCTGGTGGCTCCAGGGCGTCGCCGATCACGCCGGGCACGTCCCCCGTGACCGCGGACTGCGTCTGGTCCGCGGCGACGGAGAGCAGGCCCCGCCGCCCAGCATGCGGCGGTTCCTGCTGATCTCGCTGGGACAGCTCGTGTCGATCACCGGGTCGGCGCTGACCGAGTTCGCCATCCCCATCTGGATCTACCTCACCACCGGGTCGCTGGCCAGGTTCGCGCTGTTCGCGGTGCTGGGACTGGTGCCCGGCATGCTGGTGGCGCCGCTCGCCGGGGCGATCGTGGACCGTTACGACCGGCGCAGGGTCATGCTCTGCGGAGACATCGCCGCCGGAGGCGTCCAGCTCGTGCTGGGCGTCCTGCTGTGGACCGGCACCCTGGAGATCTGGCACATCTACCCGCTGCTGGCCTGTCTTTCGGTCGCGCTCACCTTCCAGCGGTTCGCGTACGCGTCGGCGATCCCGCAGATCGTCCCCAAGCGGTTCCTCGGACACGCCAACGGCGTCGTGCAGACGGCCACCGGTACGGCCCAGCTCGTCGTGCCGCTGATCGCGACCGGCCTGATGGCCACGGTCGGGCTCGGCGGCATCCTCGCCATCGACGTGGCCAGCTACGCCGTCGCCACGATCGTCCTGCTGTGCATCCGGTTCCCCGCCGGCATGCCGTGGCGCCGCCGTGAGGGCGTCGTGGCCGAGATGATGAACGGCGTCCGCCACTCGTGGGGCAACCCCGGCTTCCGGGGCATGCTCGTGTTCTTCGCGGTGCTCAACGTCTTCCTGTCGCCGCTCTTCCTGATGATCTCCCCGCTGGTGCTGTCGTTCGCGACGCTCGACGACGTCGGCACGGTGGCGTTCGCGGGCGGTCTCGGGGTCTTCGTCGGCGGGCTGCTGATGACCGCCTGGGGCGGTCCCCGGCGGCGCCGCCTGTACGGAGTGCTGCTCGCCACCCTCGCCCTCGCGGTGTTCTGCGTGGTCACCGGCGTTCAGCGGAACCTGCCGCTGATCACGGCCGGCGCGTTCGGGATGTCGTTCTGCCTCACCCTGCTCAACGGCGTCTACGCCACGATCATCCAGGTCAAGGTGCCGCAGCGGTTCCACGGCCGGGTCATCGCGCTCAACACGCTGGTCGCCTGGTCCACGCTGCCCATCGGCTTCGGCCTGGTCGCGCCGTACGGCGCCGCCCTGTTCGACCCGCTGCTCGCGCCGGACGGGCCGCTCGCGAGCACCGTCGGAGCGCTGATCGGCACCGGCGAGGGGCGCGGCATCGGCTTCATGTACGCCTGCTTCGGCCTGGCCATCGCCGTCGTCGCACTCGTCGCCATGCGTGTGCGGGTGCTGGCCCGGTTCGACACCGACGTCCCCGACGCGCTCCCCGACGACCTGGTCGGATTCGAGGCTCTGCGGAGCCGTACCCGCAAGAAGAAAGAGGAGGTCCAGGCATGAGTTTTCTGGTGGTGCTCAACGAGGAGGAGCAGTACTCCCTCTGGCCGGCAGACCGGGAGCTCCCCGGCGGCTGGCGGGCCGAGGGCTTCGAGGGGCCGGAGGAGGACTGTCTCGCCCACATCGACCAGGTGTGGACGGACATGCGCCCGCTCAGCCTGCGGCAGGCACACGCGTGACCGCTCAGGGCGCGGAAGCCACCGGCGCCACCTCCGCGTCCCGGCTCGCCGGAATGATCTCCGCCGCCTGTGACGGGCGGCTCACGGCCGAGGAGATCCTCGCCTCGGACACCTCCCTGTCGGCGCTCGGCGTCACCTCGCTCGCGCTGCTACGGCTGATCGACGCCGTCGAGGACGAGTTCGACGTCGTCCTCGACCTCGGCGGCGGCGCGCCGTACCTCGACAGCTTCCCGCTGCTGGTCGCCCACGTCGACGCGGGGACGTCATGACCTCCCCGGCCGGGCCGGTCCCGAGGACCGTGCCCGAGATGCTCGGGCTCCGCGCCGCGCAGGAGCCCGACCGGACCGCCGTGGTCGTCGAGGGCAACGGGTCGATGACCTTCGGTGAGTGGGAACGGCGGTCCCGCGCCCTCGCGCACGGCCTGCTCGACCGCGGAGTGCGGCACGGAGACCGGGTCGGGCTGCTGTTCGGGAGCTGGGACTGGATCGACTTCTCCGTCGCCTACTGCGCGGTGCAGAAGGCCGGCGCGGTCGCCGTACCGCTGTCGGACCGCCTCGCCCCCCCGGAGGTCCGGCACATGCTCGCGCACTGCTCGGCCTCCGCGGTCCTGTACGGGCACCACCTCGACGCGCCCGGCGGCGACCACTGGAGCGCCGCCCCGGCGGACCTGGAAGGCGACGCGGCCGGGCCGGTGGACGTGCGGGTCGGGCCCGGGGACCTGGCCCAGATCCTCTACACCTCCGGCACCACCGGCCTGCCCAAGGGGGTGGGCGCCAGCCACGCCAACCTGACCTTCGGCTGTGAGACCAGGCCGAACCGTCGCAGGTTCGGGCATTCGCGCCATCTGCTGCACGCCTTCCCCATCGGCACCAACGCCGGCCAGACGATGCTGATGAACGCGCTGGACGCCCGTCCGGCCATGCTCACCCTCGGCAGGTTCACCCCCGGCAGGTTCGCCCGCCTGATCGAGTCACACGGGGCCGGCACCGTGTTCGTCGTCCCGGCCATGGCGATCGAGTTCCTCAACGCCGGCCTGCACGAGCGCCACGACATGTCGAGCGTCCGGCTGCTGGGCTCGGCGGCCTCGGCCCTGCCCCCCTCGGTGTCGGTACGGCTGGCCGCCGCCTTCCCCAACGCGACGATCACGAACTACTACACCTCGACCGAGGCCGCCCCAGCCCAGACCATCATGATCTTCGATCCGGCCCGGCCGGGGGCACTGGGCAGGCCCGCGTTCGGCGGCTCCCTGCGCATCGCCGGGCCCGGTGGCGAACCCCTGCCCGCGGGGGAGACCGGAGAGGTCTGGCTGCGCTCGCCCACCGCCCCCCGGTCCTACTACCGGGACGAGCAGGCCAGCGCCGAGGCGTTCCGCGACGGGTGGGTGCGGATGGGAGACCTCGGCTATCTCGACCCCGATGGTTACCTCCATCTCGTCGACCGGGAGGGAGACGTGGTCAAGTCGGGCGCGTTCAAGGTCTCGACGCTCCAGGTGGAGGCCGCCCTGTACGAGCACGCGGACGTCGCGGAGGCCGCGGTGCTCGGCCTCCCCCACCCGGTGCTGGGCACCACGCTCGCCGCCGCCGTCGTGCCCCGGTCCGCCGGGGTCTCCGGCGGCGATCTACGGGCCTTCCTGATGGGACGGCTGGCCCGGCACGAACTCCCCGAACGGGTGCTCGTCGTCGACGCCCTCCCCAGGAACCAGTCAGGAAAGGTCATCAAAAGGGAGTTGCGGGGGCTCTTCGGCGCCGCCGCGACGGGTCAGATGGAAGGCACGTGAGATGTCGGTATCTCTGATAGACGGGTGCGACCGGGCGTCCTTCGCCCAGCACGGGATGTGGATCACCGAGCGGATGGGCGCAGGCGGCCGGGTCTACGCCATGCCGTTCGCCGTCCGGTTCGACGGCCCGCTCGACGTGGAGGCGATGCTCGCCGCCTGCGCCGCGGTCGTCCGGCGCCATCCCGTCCTCGCCTCGGCCCTGGCGGAGCGGGACGGGCGGGTCCGCCTGGTATCCGGGGAGACACCCCCGCCCATCCGCTCCGAGGACGTCTCCGGCCAGCCCGGCCGGATCGAGGCCGAGATCTCCAGCCCCTTCGACCTGGTGACCGGCCCGCTGGCCAGGTTCACCCTGTTCCGGCTGGAGCCCACGCGGCACCTCCTGCTGATCGTCGCCCACCACGCGGTCTTCGACGGCATGTCGAAGGACGTCGTCCTGCGCGACCTGGCCGCCGCCTACGGCGGCGCCGCCCTGCCGCCGCTGCCGGTCTCCTACGGCGAGGCGGCCCGCGCCGAGCAGGACCGGGTGGCCGCCCAGCTGGAGCAGGCGGCGGACTTCTGGCGGCCCAGGTGGCACGACGACCAGAACCTCCTGCTCCCCGGCGCCACCCGCCCGTCGCTGCGCGCCGCCCCCGGCGAGGCGGTGGACCTCGAGCTCGGCGGCGAGGCGGCCGAGATCGCCGAACGGCTGGGCCTCACCCGCTTCGAGGTCCTGCTGGCCGCCCTCCACACGCTCCTGCACAGGTACGGCAACGACCAGGTCACGGTGGCCGTGGACCTGTCCACCCGGACCGAGGAGACACGCGACCACATCGGGCCTTTCGTCAACGAACTGCCCGTGGTCTCCACGCCGCACGGGACGTTCGCCGAGTTCGCGCGGTCGCTCCGGGAGGAGCTCCGTGCCGTCTACCGCCACCGCGAGGTGCCCCTGGCCCGGGCCCTGGGCGGGATCAGCCCCCGCACCGCGCTCACCCCGGTCTCGGTCAGCTACCGCAGGTGCTCCGCGGCCGACCCCGTCTTCACCGGTCTTGACACCTCCGTCGACTGGATGATGTTCAACGGCGCGGTCCGCAACACCCTGCACCTGCAGATCGTGGACTCTCCCGGCGGCCTTGAGACCCGGCTGCAGTTCAACCCGGAGATCCTGGGCCGCGCCGACTGCGTCCGCGTCGCCGAGGACCTGCCGGCCCTGTTGCGCGGCATCGCCGCCCGTCCCGACGCCCCGCTCGGGGAACTGCCGCCGCCCGGAGGGAGGGTCACGCCCACCCGTGACGCGGACCTCGCCGGCGCTCCCGGCGTGGACCAGGGCTCCGCTCCCGGTGCGGCTCCCGCCTCCGCGCCGGCCGCCGTCTCGGAGGTGACTCCCGGCTCCGCCCGTGACCTGGCCGCCACGGCCGGTGAAGCGGCCGGCCCGGTTCTCCTCGGGCAGGTCGAGGCGATCTGGCGTGAGGTGCTCGGCGTCGACGAGATCCAGCCGGACGACGACCTGTTCGACCTCGGCGGCCACTCGCTGTCGATCACCCAGATCATCGCCCGCGTCCGGGACCAGATGGGCGTCGAGCTCTCCTTCGAGGTGTTCATCGACACCCCGACCGTGGCCGGCGTCGCCGAAGAGATCGCCCGATCCCGATGACGACCGCTCCTACACGGCAGCGGGCGGCGGTGGTGGAGTTCACCGGCGCGCGGGGCGGTACGGCCCCGCTCACCTGGGGGCAGCAGGCCATCTGGCGGCTGACCCGGTGGCTGGACGACGGCGACCCGTACTTCAACATGCCGTGGACGCTGCCCGTCTACGGCAGACGCGACCTCGGCACCGTCCTGCTGGCCCTGCGCGGGCTGGTCGAACGGCACGAGACCCTCCGGACGACCTGCGAGGAGACCTCCGCCGGACCTGTCCAGCGGGTGGCGCGCGAGGGCCGGATGACGGTCGAGCTGTTCGACGCCGGGGAGACCAGGCCGCTCGCCGCGGCCAGGGAGCTCTCCGCCGAGCTGGCCGCCAAGGGGTTCGACTACGCGACCGAGCTACCGCTGCGGTGCGCCGTCGTGACGAGCGGCGGACGCCCCCGCGCGGTGGCCTTCGCCCTGTCCCACCTGGCGGTCGACGGATGGGCACTGGACATCCTCGCCACCGACTGGAGGAGGCTGCTCGCCGGGGACGACCTTCCTGATCCCCCATGGCAGCCGCTGGACCAGGCCGCCTTCGAGCAGGAGGGGGCGGGCGCCGCGCGCGGAGAGCGGGCGTTCCGGCACTGGCGGGCGGCGCTGGAGAGAGTGCCCAGATCCATGTTCGACTTCCCCCGCGGGACGCCGGAGGAACCGCGGTACGTCCGGGTGGGCATGGAGTCGGCCGCGGTCGCCGCCGCGGCGGAGACGCTGGCGGCCCGCTGGTCGGTCAGCACGGCCAGCGTGCTGACCACGGCGAGCGCCGTACTCCTGGCCGCCCTGACGGGGCACGGGGAGGTGGTCATGCAGCTCATCGTGGCCAACCGGCACGACCCCCGGACCAGCGCCATGGCGGGCACGGCCGTCCAGGACGGGCTCTTCGTCCTGGATCTGCCCGAGGGGACCTTCGCCGACGCCGTGCGCGCCGGACACCGGCAGGCGCTGACCACCTACCGGCACGCCCACTACGACCCCTTCGGGATGATGGCGCTCCGCGAGGAGGTCGGCCGCGAACGTGGGGGGCCCGTCGACCTGTCGGCCTACTTCAACGACGCGCGGACCATCGACCACTGGCCCAACCTGCCCAGGGTGGAACCGCCGGGAGACCCCGCCGCGCTCGCCGCCCTCGCCGAGCGGACTCGGACCTTCTTCGTCGGCGCGTGGCCGGAGGTGGACGCCACGGTCTTCTTCGCCACCGGCCCCGCCACCGACACCTGCCGGCTCTACCTGCTGACCGACACCGCCTACCTGCCGCGATCCACGGCCTACGCGCTGCTGCGGGGGGTGGAGACCCTGCTGGTGCGCGGCGTCGCCGAGGAGGTGCCGCTCGGCGCGGTCGCCGAGCTGTGCGGCATCACCCCGGTCGAACGCCCCACCGGCCGGGTGAGAGGATGACCGCGCCCGACCGGCGTGCCACCCTGCTCAGCCGCCTCGCCGCACTGCCGCCCGAACAACGTGAGGCCCTGCTCAGACGGGCGCGGGACAGGGACGAGAGCGACACCTGGCCGCTCTCGTTCGGGCAGGAACGGCTCTGGTTCCTCAGCCGGTTCGACCCCGCCGACACGGCCTACCACACCCCCTGGTGCGTACGGCTGCGCGGCCCGGTCGACGCCGAGGGCCTCGCCGCCGCCTTCACCCGCGTGGTCGAGCGGCACCATGTGCTCCGCACCCGTTTCCGCCTGGACGGCGACCGCCCCGTGCAGCTCGTCATGCCCGCCGGACCGGCCACCGTGGAGCGGACGGACGTCACCGGCGATCCGGCCCCGGCCGTCGTGGAGTTCGTGAACCGGCCGTTCGACCTGGAGGCCGGCCCGCCGCTGCGCGTGGCGCTGATGCGGCTGGGCGACGAGCACTTCATGCTCTGCATCGTCCTGCACCACATCGTGGTGGACGGCTGGTCGATGGACGTCCTCATGCGCGAGCTGGCCGAATGCTACGCGGCCCACCGCGAGGGACGGGAGCCGTTGCTGGCGGACCTCCCCACCCAGTACACCCACGTCGTGGCGGAGGACAGGCGGCGGGCCGAGCACACCGGCACCGCCCACCTCGACCACTGGACGCGGACGCTCACCGGCGTACCCGTGCTCGACCTCCCGGCCGACCGTCCCCGCCCCGCCCGCTGGACCGGCCGGGGCGGGCAGGAGAGCCTGCTCCTGCCCGACGAGGTGATCGCCAGGCTGGAGGGGGTCGCCAGGGAGCAGCGCTGCACCCTGTTCATGGCCCTGCTCGCGGCCTACCAGACGACCCTGGGACTGGCCGCGGGTCAGGACGACCTGTGCGTCGGGGTGCCCGTCGCGGGGCGGAACAGGGTCGAGCTCGAACCACTGATCGGCTACTTCGCCACCACCCTGGTGCTCCGCGCCGACCTGTCCGGCGACCCCACCTTCCGCGAGCTGCTCAGACGCACCCGGCTGTCGGTGTTCAGGGGTCTCCAGCACGCGGAGGTGCCCTTCGAGCGGATCCTCGGGGCGCTGCGCCTGCCCCGCGACCTGAGCCGGCCGCCCCTCTTCCAGGCCATGTTCAACCTGCACAACCTGCCCAAGGACGACCTGCTGCGGACGACGATGGCCGACCTGGCCGTCGAGGTCTACCCGACTCCCGCGGTGGGCCGTACCAAGGCAGAGATATCGGTGGACGTCTGGCGGGGGCCCGAGGGCCTCGGCGGCGTCCTCGACTACAACAGCGACCTGTTCTCCGCCGGGACCGCGCGGCGCCTGGTCCGGGCCTTCGCCGACCTGGTGGAGCGCGCCGGAGCCGACCCGGATCTCCGGCTGTCCGAGTTGAAAGGTGTTCGACCGTGGTGACGACGCTGGAGCTGATACGGCGCTGGCTGGAGCTGACGCCCGAGGCGGTCGCGGTCAGCGGGACCGAGAGCGAGCTGACCTACCGCGAGCTGCACCGGCGGGTGGACGACCTGGCGGCGGTGCTGCGCGAGTGGGGGGTCGGCCCGGAGGTTCCCGTCGGACTGTGCATGGAGCGCACGCCGGGAATGGTGGTCGCGGTCCTGGCCGTCTGGGCCGCCGGCGGGGCCTACGTCCCGCTCGATCCCGCCTTTCCCGAGGACCGGCTCCGGCTGATGCGCGAGGACGCGAGGATCGAGCTGGTGGTGACCCAGTCGGGTGTGGACCCGGGCCTGCTGCGCGGCGTGCCGCGCGTCCTGTCGATCGCCCAGGACGGTACGGTCCCCATCGCGCGCCGCAACCGGACCCGGCGGACCCCCGGCCCCGAGACCACGCTTGATCACGGAGCCGGGCTTGGTCATGAGGCCGCGCCCGCCGGTCTTGCCACGCGCCCCATCCCGGCCTCCGGGCCGGCGGCCGAGCTGGCCTACCTGATCTACACCTCGGGCTCCACCGGGCGGCCCAAGGGCGTGGCGGTCCCGCAGCGGGCGGTGGCCAACCTGCTCGGATCGTTCAGCCGCCGGCTGGAACTCACGCCCGAGGACAGCTGGCTCGCCGTCACCACCCTGTCTTTCGACATCTCCGTTCTGGAGCTCCTGCTGCCCCTGGTGTCCGGGGCGCGCGTGGTCGTGGCGTCCGCGCGGGAGGCGGCGGACGGCCGGGAACTGCGGGACCTGGCGGCCGCCGAGGGGATCACGGTCATGCAGGCCACCCCGGCGACCTGGCGCATCCTGCTGGAGGCCGGAGGCGTGCCCGAGACGGTCCGCACCCGGCTCTGCGGGGGCGAGGCGCTCCCGCGTGACCTGGCCGACGCGCTGCTCGGCGCGGACGTGGACCTGTGGAACGTGTACGGCCCCACGGAGACGACCGTGTGGTCCACGGCCGGGATGGTCCGGCCCGGGCCCTCCGCCGTGGACCTGGGAGAGGCGATCGACGAGACGTCGCTGTACCTCCTCGACGAGGGCGGGAACCCCGTCGCGGACGGCGAGGTGGGGGAGCTGCACATCGGCGGGACGGGCGTCGCCAGGGGCTACCACGGCATGGCCGCCCAGACCGCGGCCCGCTTCCTGCCCGACCCGTTCACCGACCGGCCCGGGGCGCGCATGTACGCCACGGACGACCTCGCCCGGATCACCGCCGAGGGGCGTCTGGAGTATCTGGGCCGGGCCGACCAGCAGGTGAAGATCCGGGGGTTCCGGATCGAGCTCGGCGAGATCGAGACCGTCCTGCGGTCGGCGGAGGAGGTACGGCACGCCGCCGTCGGCGTGTGCGACGGCCCCGACGGGCTGCCCCGGCTGGTGGCCTACGTGGTCCCCACCGCCGGGCCGGGGGATCTGTGGCCGGCGCTGCGCGAGAGGCTCCGGCTGAGCCTGCCCGACTACATGGTGCCCGCCCACCTCGTGACGGTGGACGCTCTGCCTCTCACCCCCAACGGCAAACTGGACCGCAGGGCGCTGCCGCCGCCCCGCTGGACGGCTACCAGGACGGTCCCCTACCGGGCGCCGTCGACGCCCGTGGAGGACGAGCTGACCGTGATGTGGGCCGAAGTGCTGGGCGTCGAGGAGCCCGTCGGCGTCGACGACGACTTCTTCGAGCTCGGCGGGCACTCGCTGACGGCCGCCCGGATCATCGCCCGGGTCCAGGCGCGTTTCGGGGCCGCCATGCCGATCGTGGCACTCTTCGAACATCCGACCGTCGCGGGACTCGCCCTGCAGGTGGACAGCCTCGGCGACGACGACCTGGACCTGGCCGAGGTGGCCGCGCTGCGTGAGCAGCTCGACGGCCTCAGCTCCGAGGACCTGGCCGCCATCTTCGACGGACTGGCGCCGGGCGCATGAGGGCCCCCCTGTCTCCGGCGCAGGAGCGGCTCTGGCTCCTGCAGCGTCTTGATCCGGACAACGCCTCCTACAACATGTATCTCGTACGGGCCCTGCACGGCCCGCTCGACCAGGCCGCCCTCACCTGGGCGCTCACCGACGTCCTGGCCCGTCATGAGAGCCTGCGCACCAGGTTCACCGAGGAGGAGGGCGTGCCCTGGGCGGTGGTGGAGCCCGGCGCCCCCGGGATCGAGTGGCTGAGCCCGCACGGCCGCGCGGAGGCCGAACGCCTGGTGGCCGAGCAGGTCAACGAGCCGTTCGACCTGGAGGCCGGCCCGCCCGTGCGGGTGGCGGTGGTCAGGATCGCCGACGACGAGCACCTGCTCTGCCTCACGATGCACCACGTCATCTCGGACGGGTGGTCGCTCAACGTCATCCTCGACGACCTCGCCGACTGCTACACCGCCCGACTCCTCGGCGCCGAGCCCCGGCTCCGCCCGCTGCCCGTCCAGGCCGGGGACTACGGGCGGTGGCAGCGCCGCCGGGCCGAGCGGGCCGTGCCGTACTGGAAGGAGAAGCTGGCCCACCCGCCCCCGCCCGAGCTGCCGTTCCGCCACTCCGGCGGGGCGACCCGGCAGGGCGAGTTCCACCGGGCCGTGCTGCCGCCCGCGACGGCCCGGAAACTGGAACGGCTGGCCAGGGAGCACCGCACCACCCTGTTCGCCGTACTGGCGGCGGCCTACCAGACCCTGCTGTTCCGGCACACCGGACAGGACGACGTCCTGGTCGGCAGCGTCGTCGCGGGCCGGGACCGGGTCGAGCTGGAGCCGATGGTCGGATACGTGGCCCAGACGGTGATCCTCCGCGGGGACCTGCGGGGGGACCCGGCGTTCACCGACCTGATCGCCCGCACCCGGGGCGAGGTCCTGGGCGCGCTGGGCAACCCCGCCGTCCCCTTCGAGAAGCTCAGCCACCCCGCCGACTCGCTGCTACCGTCCATGTTCATCCTGCACAACCAGGACACCGGCCCCCGGCGGCCGTTCGGTGAGCTGACCGTCACCACCGTCGACCCCGGGTTCCAGCAGGTCAAGGTGGACCTGCTCGTCGAGGCGTGGCCGTACGGAGACGGGCTCCTGCTGTCCTTCCTCTACGACACGGGCCTGTTCGAGGGCGAGGCGGTCGGACGCCTCGCCGACCGGTTCGCGCGGCTGCTGGAGTCCGTCGCGGACGATCCCGGCACCCCCCTCTCGGCCCTGCCGATCTGGACCGAGGCCGACGGAGCCGACATCCGCGCCCTCGCCACCGGCCCGGTCTCCGCCGCCGCGCCGGGTCTCGTCCCGGAGATGGTCGCCAAGGCCGTACGGCGGGCGCCCGGAGCCACCGCCGTGATCTGCGGTGAGGAGACGGTCACCTACGGTGAGCTGCTGGAGCGGGCGGACGCGCTCGCCGCCGCCCTCCGGGACGGCGGGGTGGGCCCCGGTGACATCGTCGGCGTCTGCCTGCCGCGCTCGATCGAGTCGATCACCGCGCTGCTCGCCGTGTGGCGGGCCGGCGCCGCCTACCTGCCGTTCGATCCGGACATCCCGGACGGCCGTCTGGCCTTCTCGATGGCGGACAGCTCGGCCACCCACATGATCACCCGGCGTGCGCTTCCCGAGGGGCTGACGGCTGTCGACCCCGCGAGCACCGGCGCCCCTCTCGCAGGCCGCACGGCCGCCGCCATGGATCCCCCGGCTGCGGGCACCGGCAGTGGCCACGGCCCGGCGACAGCCGGATCACCGTTGGACGCCGCCTACGTCATCACCACCTCCGGCTCCACCGGCGTGCCCAAGGGCGTGCTGGTCGAGCACGGCGCCGTCGCCGCCCGGGTCCGGTGGATGCGCGCGGACTACGGCCTGACCGCCGCCGACCACGTCGTCCAGTTCGCCTCGCTCAGCTTCGACGCCCACGTCGAGGAGGTCTTCCCCGCGCTGGCCGCCGGAGCGACGCTGGTGCTGCTCCCCGACGGCGCGGCGACCCTGCCCGACCTGCTCGTCTCACCACCGGGCGGCCGGGTCACCGTGCTCGACCTGCCGACCGCCTACTGGCACGCGCTGGTCGAGGAGCTGGAGGAGGTCGCCTGGCCACCCTCGCTCCGCCTGGTGATCCTCGGCGGAGAACAGGTCTCCGCGCCGGCGGTCGAGCGCTGGCGCGGACGGTTCGGCGACGGCGTCCGGCTCGTCAACACCTACGGGCCGACCGAGGCGACGGTGATCGCCACCGCCGCCGACCTCGGTGCGGAGGCGGCTCGGGGACATCCCCCGATCGGCCGCCCGATCGGCGCGACCACGGTCCACGTGCTCGACGCCCGGGGGGAGCCCCTCCCGCCGGGCGCGACCGGGGAACTCGTCATCGGCGGGGCCGGGGTGGCCCGCGGCTACCTCGGCAGACCCGCCCTCACCGCGGCGGCCTTCGTCCCCGATCCCGGCGGCGGGCCGGGAGCACGCCGCTACCGGACCGGCGACCGGGCGCGGTGGCGCACCGACGGGCACCTGGAGTTCCTGGGACGGCTGGACGGCCAGCTCAAGATCAGGGGCTTCCGGATCGAGCCCGGCGAGGTGGAGAACCGCCTGCTCACCCACCCCGGGGTGGGACAGGCCTTCGTCACCGGGAGAGGAGAGGAGCTCGTCGCCTACGTCACCGGCACCGCCGACCCCGCCGACCTCCGCGCCCACCTGGAGCGGACGCTCCCGCGCCAGCTCGTCCCGACCGCCTGGGTCCGGCTGGACGCGCTGCCCCTCACCGCCGGGGGCAAGGTCGACCGGGCCGCGCTCCCCGAGCCGGAGATCACCCCGGCGGCCGGACGGGTTCTTCCGCGTACGGACGCGGAACGGCTGGTGGCGGCGGTCTGGGAGGAGCTGCTCGGCACCGGGCCGTTCGGCGTCTTCGACGACTTCTTCGCCCTGGGCGGCCACTCCCTGCTGGCGACCCGGGTGGCCGCGCGGATCCGGCGGGCCACCGGCGTCGAGGTCCCGATCCGGACGATCTTCGAGCAGAACACCATCGCCGCTCTCGCCGAGGCGGTGGAGGACCTGCTGATCGAGGAACTGGCCGGCCTGACCGATGAGGAGGCCATGGACCTGCTCGCAGCCTCCGACCCCCCCTGACGGCGCCCGGGGTGACCGCCTCGGAGGCGTGGTCACCCCGGTCCGTGGTGACGGGGCCCGGGGCCCCGTCAGTCGTTCTTGATCGGGATGGTCGCCAGCAGCGAGGTGCCGCCTCCCACCGGACTCGCGACCTCCATCCTGCCGCCGAGCGACTCGACGCGGTCGCTGAGACCGATGAGTCCCGAGCCGTGGTGGGGATCGGCCCCTCCGACCCCCTTGTCGCGGATCGAGATCCGGACGTTCGCGTCCTCCACGCTGAGATCGACGTACGCCACGGAGGAGTGGGAGTGCTTGGCCACGTTGGTCAGCGCCTCGGACACGATGTAGTAGGCGGCCACCTCGATGTGCTGCGGCAGGCGCAGGCCGCCGCTTACGCTGAGCTCGACCGGGACGGCGGAGCGGCGGGCGAGCATCTTCAGGGCGGGCCCGAGGCCGCCTTTGGAGAGGATCGCCGGATGGATGCCCCGGGAGAGTTCCTGCAGGTCCTCCACGACGTAGGTCAGACCCTGGGCGGTCTGGACCAGCCGTTCTCTCAGCTCTGCCTGGTCGGGCGGCACGGTGGCCTCCGTGGCCCGTAGCTCAAGCCCGAGTGAGACGAGGCGTTGCTGGGCCCCATCGTGCAGATCACGTTCGATGCGGTGCCGGGTCTCGTCGGAGGCCGCGACGACGCGGGCGCGGGACGCCGCGAGTTTGTCGCGGGTCTCGGCGTTGGAGACGGCGGTCGCGATAAGTTCAACGAGGTCCAGCATGCGCTCCTCCACGTCTTCGGGTTGGTGCTCCGGACTTCGGAAGGAAGCGATCATCACGCCCCACAGGCGCCCCTCCACGCTGATGGGGCTCCCGACCGAACAGGCGATTCTCTGCGCCCGGGCCCACTCGGCGATCTGTCCGAGGGCATGGTCGTAGCTCGTCATCCGTGTCGAGCTCCCGCTCTCCAGCACCCGCGTTGGGAGGCTGTGCTCGTCGCGCGGCCAGCGCGAGCCGAGAGGCAGCGTGTTCTCAGGGCCGCTATCGCTCCACGAGCCGGCCACGACCATCGCGCCGTCGGGCTCGTAGCGACCTATCGCCGTGCAGTTCGCCTCCAGGATGACGCCCATCTCGCGAGCGACCGCACTGAATATCTCCGCAGGGGAGACTCCGCGCGCGACCAGCGTCGCGACACGCCGCAGCGCGGCCTGTTCATGCGCGATCCGGCGGAGTTCGTCACGGCTCGTCTCCAGGGCATGCCCGATGGCCTCACGCTCGTGTGCCGCGCGCAGCAGCGTCCCCAGCGAGGGCATGACCCACTCGTTCAGACGGCGCAGGGTGGCGTCCGGCAGGCCGGCGGGGACGACGAGTGTGCCGAGGGTGGCGGCGCCATCCAGCAGTGGCAGAGTCGTGTGGTCTCCGTCGGCGGTGACCGCGCCGAGCTCGATCGCCAGGAACGGCAGCCCCAGCGCCTGCGCCAGACGGCGTGAGGCCGCCGGCAGCGCCGAGCGCAGATGCTCCGTGCGGAGCAGGAGACGGGCGAGCCGGGCGTCGAGAGCGGCCTCACGGCGGCGCTCGTCGGCCTCGATGGCCAGGGACCGCATCAGCGCCGCGGCCGAGCTGACCAGCAGCGCGACGACGAGGAAGATCAAGAGGTCCAGCCACGACCAGCTGGTGAAGATGGTGAAGGTGTCGCGGGGCGGGAGGTTGAAGTAGTCGAAGACGACGCCGCTGACCACCGCGGTCGCCATTCCCAGGCCCAGGCCCCACACGTATGAGACCACCAGAACACCGAGCAGGTAGAATGCGCCCATAGAGCTCCCGGGCGCGAACTGCTCCAGAGGGTACGTCAGGAGGGTCTCTGCCACGACGCACAGAACGCCGACCACGATCCCCAGCATGAGGGGTGGGCGCGTCGGGCGTAGCAGCAATGACAATAGCCGCGCGCGCATGACTACTACGTTACTCCCATGTCACGCGGAGAACACGGATCGGATACGTCGGTACGTTGACGCCGGTCATCCCGTCCTGCGAGTGACCGGCCGCAGCGTTGACGTAAGACGCGATCCTTTCCCACCTGGGCATGACTCCTACGTGCAAGAGGCGACAGAGCGGTGGACGAAGGACGGACGCGGGTAGCGCTGGCGGACGACGACGTGCTGCTCCGTGAAGGACTCGCCAGCCTGCTTGAGCGGTCGGGGTTCGAGGTCGTCGGCCAGGCCGGAGACGCTCAGGAACTCCTCGCCCTTGTCCGCGAATGCCGTCCGGACCTCGCCATCGTCGACATCCGGATGCCTCCGGGGCACGCGACCGAAGGTCTCGACGCGGCCCGGGTGATCCGTGAGGAGTTCCCGGAGACGGGCATTCTCCTGCTGTCGGCGCACATCGAGGTCGAGCAGGCGATGGAGCTGCTCGCCACCGGGCACCGGGTCGGCTACCTGCTCAAGAGCCGGGTGATCGGCGTGTCCGACTTCATCGAGACGGTTGAGCGGATCGTCCACGGCGGCTCGGTCGTCGATCCCAGCCTCGTGCAGGAGCTCATCACGGCCCGCCGCAGGAACGACCCGCTGGAACTCCTCACGCAGCGTGAGCGCGAGGTTCTCTCCCTGATGGCGGAGGGGCGGTCGAACGCCGGGATCGCCCACCGGCTCTGGATCACCGAGGGTACGGTCGAGAAGCACGTGCGCAGCATCATGTCCAGGATGCGGCTACCGGAGACGGAAGACGATCATCGGCGCGTCCTCGCGGTGGTCGCCTTCCTCGAAGCCCGCTAGCGGCTCTGCCCGGACATTGACCAGGAGATTCCCGGCGGGGATCCCGGCCGAGGAGAACCGGTCAAGGCCGGGGGACGCCCTATCCGTCTCGGTCGGCTCGGCCCACGTCGCCGGCTCTCTGCAGGATCTCGCCGATCGCCCTTCCCGAAAGGTCCGGCTTCGACAGGAACGCGATGGCCGGGCTGTCCGCGATCATCTCCGCGAAGTCCTTCTCGGCGTAGGTCGAGATCAGGATGACGCTCAGCGGATCCACATCCGTCGTGTCCACGAGCTGCCAGACCAGATCGAATCCACTCTCCTCACCGAGATCGATGTCGACCAGCACGAGATCCGGCCGGAGCTCGTCAACCTGGTGAAGAGCTTCGGCCGTTGTCGACGCCGTGCCGACGACGGTAATCCCCTCAGGCTCGAGCACGTGGCGTGCGGCGTCCTTGAAGTGATCGCTGTCGTCGACGATGAGACAACGCAGGGCCACTAATCCAGGATCGCACCAGGCCCCGTACGGGCGCATTGCAGCTAGCAGGAATGCCGGGGGTGCTGTTGGCCTGGGGCCGAAATGGGTGCTGCCAGCGCAGACGCCGGGCGCGGAGAGCGGCATTGTGGATAGCGAAAGCAGCTCACTGGGCCGGAATGTCAGTCGTCATCACCAGACCGGAGCCGGTGGCTCTCCAAGAACTCTCATGCGATCGATGAAGATCGATGAGGATCGAGGTGACGGTTATGTGCCAGCACAAGCCTCCGTGCCCGACCGCGTACGCTCCTGATCACGATGCGGCCCGCCTTGTGGCGTTCCATCCGGAACAGGGATGGGGACTGCTCTGCAACGGTGTGGTGGTGTTCGAGGACACCGGCGAGCTTCTGCCCGACGGACGTAGCGTCCCGGCTCATCGAGGCTCCTATGCACAGGCAGCTTGAACTCATGTGCCGCCGAGGCCCCGCGGCAGGGCGGCCGGCGACAGGCCGGTCCGTAGCCCTGACCCGGCAGGAGACCGGCTGCCCGGAGACGCGGTGCCGGTTCCGGGGACTCCTGCGCGGACTCGGCGAGCTCGCGGCCCAGGCCATCCGGGTGGCACGCGTCCGGCGGGCCTCGTGGGTCCTGTTCTCCGACGCCTCCTCGGCATCCACGGCCCGGCGTCTCATCCGCGCCCAGCTCGCCGACTGGGGATACGACGAGCAGAGCGAGATCGCCGAGCTGCTCGTCAGCGAGCTGGTCACCAACGCCCTGCTCCACGGATGGGGAGAGCCGGTCCTCACCCTTTCCTCCCAGGACGGCACGCTGCGCTGCGAGGTCGAGGACGAGAACCCCGCCCCGCCCAGGGTGGCCGGGGAATCCGAGGACGACGAGTCCGGCCGCGGGATGCTCCTCGTCGACCTGCTGTCCCACTCCTGGGGCACCGGCCACCCGCGCAGGGGAGCCGGAAAGGCCGTCTGGTTCGAGCTGTCCACGCATCCGGCAAGCCCGGTTTCCTGATGGACCGTCCCCGATGAGATGCCCCTTTCCCGAAAAGACCGGCAGCTCAGTCCTTATGGGTGATTGATAAGGGAGTTTCCATGATGCGACAGATTCTTATCTCCAAGCCCAGAAGACCCGCGCCCAGGATCGATCTTGACCTGCGCACACCGAGCGGACGGCGGCTGCCGTACTAGCAGCCCGGAGCCTGCGCACCACGGTGAGCGGGCGCCCTCAGCCGGGAGAGATGTCAGGGCGATGCCAGACCGTCGACGGAGCCGGTCCGGCATCGCCCTGACTCATGTAGGCGGTCAGGAGTACGGCGGCGGGGTCGTCGGAGGGTAGGCCCGCAGGTGGCCGCACATGCCGAGTCTCAGTACGGGGTCGACCGCGGTGACGGTGGCGTCCCGGAGGTGGCCGGGGTCGCCGGCGCGGAGGCGGTCCAGGTGGGTGCCGGTCGACTCGGCTGCCGCCAGGGCTCCCTCCCGCCACCTCCTGCCGAAGTCGTCCAGCTTTCCCGACACGATCCGCAGCGCCGTACGGTGGAACTCCTCCAGGGCGGCCCAGCCTCCGGCGCGCAGTTCCGCCAGGCCCTCGATCGCCAGGTCCCTGCGGCGCCTGGCCGCCTCCTCGTCACCGGCGCCGGCGGCCTCGCCGTACCGGGCGGGGTCGGCCAGCACGGCCCGGGGGAAGGTGAAGACCGCGTCCCCGGCCTCGGGCAGGCCGCTGTTCTGCATCACGACCACGATCCGCAGCCGGCCGCCGGTGTTGACCAGGCGGTGGATCGTGCCGGGAGTGAAGGAGACGGTCGTGCCCGGTCCGAGCGGGGTCTCGGCGTAGCCGTCCCAGGTGAGGGTCTGTACGCTGCCCGAGCCTCCGACGACGACGTACGCCTCCGCGCAGACCAGGTGCATGTGCGGGGAGCCGCCGCACAGTCCGTCGGCGGCCGGCCAGTCGTAGACGCGGAGCTGGGAGACCCCGACGCCGCCCGGGAAGGTCATCGGACATCCACGGCGGGGGTCACGGGTGCTCCTTGACGTAGGACTCCAGGCGGTCGCGGTCCCAGGCGCCGTCGGCCACGACCACGCGGTAGTGGAGGTCGAGTGTCCCGCAGGGGGGGAGGACGAGCTCGTCGGAGAAGGCGATCGACGGGTTGACCGCCGCGAAGGGGGTGGTGCGGACGAACCAGGTCGTGGGCTGTCCGCTGACGAACAGCAGGGTCGAGGAGCGGTCCACCTCGTCGTGCCCGCCGACGTAGGCGAGCCACCGCGAAGGGCGGCCCATCATCTCCGGCCCGTCTCCTCCGGCGGCGATGACCTCGCCGTGCTCGAAGGAGCGGGGGCCGCGCCAGAAGAGGCCGCAGTACCCGGCCATGGGGCGCCCGTTGGTCGTGGGGCTGCCGAACACGAGGTCGCGGCCGCGCACATTGGTGATCGAGGTCGTGAAGTCGAGCGTCCAGGAGTCGTCTTCGACGTCCGTCACCGCGAGGGCTCGGATCTCGTCGACCCAGTGCTCACCTCCCTGGGTGTGCCAGGTCAGCCGCTCGACGCCGGGTGAGAGGAACTCCTCGTGGCGGATCGTCCCGTTGTTGGGGAGGTCGACGTAGGCGGCGGCCTCGCGTACGTAGCTGCCGCCGCCCCAGAAGTTCTCCCCCGACAGGTCCGAGACGGTCATCTGCAGGCCCCTGTGCCACCGGTGGTCGTGCGGGCGGTAGGCGGTGACGACGTCTCCGGCCAGGGTCCGTACCGGATGGAAGTACGGCTTGGGCGACTCGAAGACGGGCGTGTCCGGCTCGTAGACGTATCGGGCCAGTTCGACGCCACGGGCTCCGAGGACCAGTTCCCTCATCGTCTTGCACCTCCGTAGAACGGGTGGTCGACGGTCAGTTCCGCGCGGTGGACGGGGCGTCCGGTGAAGGCGGAGGCGTACAGGCCGGTGACCAGTTCCAGGGCCTGCCGCCCCTCGGCGCCGCTCAGGGGCGGTCGCTCACCGCGTTCGAAGGCGTCGAGCAGCAGGGCGAGCTGGGCGGAGTGGGAGCTGGGCACGTCGTCCGGCGGGTCCCACAGTTCCGAGGTCGAACTCCAGTCCGCGTTGCGGTAGCCGTACAGGTGACGGAGTTCGACGGTCGCCTCGGTGAAGTCGAAGCGGAGGTAGCTCTCCTCGCGGGGGGAGAGCAGACTGTTGACCACGCTGGCCATCGCGCCGTTCTCGAAACGTACCGACGCCAGGGAGACGTCCTCGGTCTCGACACGACGGTCGAGCGTCCCGGCCATCGCGCGGACCTCCGTCCAGTCGCCCAGCACCGACAGCAGGAGATCCATCTGGTGGATGCCGTGGCCCATGGTCGGGCCGCCGCCCTCGGTCGCCCAGGTCCCGCGCCAGGGGACCTCGAAGTACTCGTGCCCCCGGTACCAGGCGGTGACGCAGAGTGCCAGCAGGGGACGGCCGAGCCGGGGGGCGATCCGCCGCAGGTGCCGGGCGCCGGAGCCGAACCGGTGCTGGGAGACCACCGAGGCGTACGCCCCGCGTTCGGCCGCGGTGACCGTGTCGTACTCGGCCAGCGACAGGCAGGCGGGCTTCTCGCACCAGGCCCATGCTCCGGCGCTCAGGCACTCCACGGCCTGCGCGGCGTGCTGGTGCGGGGGAGTGCAGATGTGCACGAGGTCGGGGCGCTCGGCGTCGAGCATCTCGGGGAGCGAGGTGTGCGCGGCGGGGATGCCGTGCTCGGCGCAGAACGCCCTCACCCGGGCGGCGTCCACGTCCACGGCCGCCACGACCCGGGCTCGGTGGGACTCGGCCCGGAGGGCGGGCAGGTGGCAGATGCCCGCTATCCCGCCGGTGCCGACGATGGCGACCCGGATCATGGATCCTCCTGCAGACGGACGTTCTTCCGGACGTGGGGTGGAGCCGTCATGGAGACCTGCGGACGCCGACGCTCCCAAGGGCGGCATCCGCAGGGGTCATCTCGCATGTCTCAGCCGTGTCCTCCGACGACGACCGTGGTGAGAGAGCGGGGCTGAAGGGTCACCGACCGGTGGGTCCCCCGGCTGGGGACCGCGGTTTCGGTGAGGGAGTGCGTCTCGTCGGTCAGGTAGGCGGTGGCCCTGCCTGGCCGGGTGTCCAGGGCCGTGGTCACGGCGGTGGTGCCCGTGTTCAGGATCTCGACGACCTCGGAGCCGTCGGTGTTGCGGTAGGCCGACACCTTCAACGCGGGGCCGGGTGAGGCGGCCTCGACCCGGACGGCGCCGGGCCGGATGAACCGGCTGTAGGCGGCCAGGGCCCACAGGCGTTTGGAGACGTGGTAGTCGTCGCCGTCGATCTGGATGAGGCCGCGGGTGGCGCCGCGTGAGGCCCCGAACCAGTAGACGTAGCCGCTGACGCCGCCCGTGGTGAGCGAGTCGTGGATCTGCTCGGCGACCGCGAAGCCGTCGTAGCCGCTCCCGTTGTCCCAGTTCTCGATCCAGGTGTCGCCGTCCGGGGACCACTCCGACATCCAGGTGTTCCGGCGGGTGGGCAGAGGACCGTCCACCGGGCTGACGTAGGGGTGGCCGGTGTGGGTCGTCACCCACCGGCGGGCGAGCGGGTCGGCTTCGATCGCGGCGGAGAACGCCTTCTGCTCTGTCCAGCCGGCGGCGTCGCAGCAGGCGATCCCGAGTCCCTTCGCGGCCGGTCCGAGAATCTTGACGAACTCGGCGGCCTGGGCGGGAGTGAAACGCATCGAGGCGTAGGAGACCGTGAGGTCGGGTTCGTTGGTGAACCCGATGTCGGTGATCTTGATGCCCTCCTGGGCGTAGAACCTGGTGTACTGGACCAGGTAGTCCGCATACGCCCGGCGCCAGTCGCCGCTCGGGCAGCTCGTGCCGGCCAGGCCGCAGAGGGTGCCTCCGTCGGTGTCGGTGCCGTTGTCCTTCATGTATCCGGGCGCGCTCCAGGCGTCGGCGTAGAAACGTTTCACGCCGTATGCCTTGGCCTCCTTGGCCAGCCAGACCTGGCCGCCGTCGTCGCCGTCCCAGACGTACCTGGGCTTGGCGGTGGGGCCGCCCGGGTCCTGCGGCTGGATGGAGAGCATGAGGTCGTAGGGGTTGGTCGACGAGGAGCCGATGCCCAGGCGCAGGATGCTCAGGCCGGCGCCCTTCTCCCGGCTGAGCCAGAGGTCGAGGATCTCCCTCTGGCGCGCGGGCGGCAGGGCCCGGATGAGGGTGTTGCGCTGGAAGGCCTGGGAGAGGCCGAAGCCGTCGATCCTCTGGTGGGTGATCCGCGGGCTGACCGTGATGGTCTGGGCGGGGCCTCCTCCGTGGGCCTGTGGAAACGCGGGCGAGGACTGCGCGACGAGGGGGAGGGAGAGCGCCAGGGTCAGTAGTGCCCTACGAGGTCGAGGCATATGCCACCCGCTTTTCGAAAGTTTCAAAAGATTTCCGATAGCTTTCGTGCCCTGTAACGTAGATGCTTCCGGTGAGTCCGTCAACGTTTCTCCCGTGCGGTTCGGGGCGTCCGGTGCGGGTCGTCCTCGTAACGTCTCGACAACGGCCGTTGATCCAATCGAAAAGCCGTTGTACCCTCGGCGCCATCGATAGAAACTATCGGATGTATTTCGAAAGTTTCATAGAGAAGTCTGCGGTAACGACGTGGCACGTACACGGGCATTCGCGATGGGAACGCCGGAGCCGATCGGCTGCGGGCCGGCGCGGAACAGACCCGGAGAACCTCGGAAAATGAGGAAGGGACCCACTGTGATGTCGTTGAGTCGGCGAAGTGCGGTGACATTGGCGGCGGTCGTGCTCCTCATCGGGGGCTGCGCGAGCGAGGGGAAACCGGGGCCGGAGGCGGGCGCGGGAGGCGGCTCGAAGGTCACCGTCGAGTGGTGGAACATCTCGACCACGGAGCCGCTCAAGTCCATCTGGGCCGAGAAGGTCCAGGAGTACCAGGCGTTGCATCCCAACGTCATCATCAACAACGTCCCCATCGAGAACGAGGCGTACAAGGCCCGGCTGACGACGCTCACCCAGTCGGGCAAGACGCCTGACATCTACACCACCTGGGGTGGCGGTGTCCTGAAACAGCAGATCGACGCCGGGCTGGCGAAGGACATCTCCGCCGACATCGCCCCCTGGATCGACACGATGGCGCCGGCCTCCCTGCAGGCCTACCAGTTCGACGGCAAGACGTACGCGGTCCCCTACGACATCGGCATGGTGGGCTTCTGGTACAACAAGGCGCTGTTCGCCAAGGCGGGCATCACGGCGCCGCCGGCCACCTGGGCCGAGTACCTCGACGACATCAAGAAACTCAAGGCGGCGGGCATCACCCCGATCGCCCTGGCCGGCAAGGAGAAGTGGCCGGGACACTACTACTGGGCCTACCTCGCCATGCGCGTCGCGGGCCTGGACGCCCTCAAGCAGGCCGCGGTCGACCACGAGTTCGGCGGTCCCGACTTCGTGGCGGCGGGCCGGCACCTCAAGGAGCTCGTCGACCTCGACCCGTTCCAGAAGGGCTTCCTCGGCGCGAGCTACAACACCCCCGACGGGCAGGCCGCGACGATGGGCAACGGGAAGGCCGCGATGGAGCTGATGGGCCAGTGGGCGCCGTCCGTGGAGAAGGAGGCGGGTAAGGATCTCGGCAAGGATCTCGGCTTCTTCCCCTTCCCGGCGGTCGAGGGCGGCAAGGGCTCGGCCTCTGACGCCTTCGGCGGCGGAGGCGGATACGCCGTCGGGAAGGACGCGCCGGCCGAAGCGGTCGACTTCCTGAAATTCATCTCCCAGATCGACAACCACCGTAAGGCGGTGGAGTCGGGAGCGGTCCTGCCGGTGGTGAAGGGCGCCGAGGACGCCGTCAAGGACCCCAACCTCGCGGCGGTGGCGCAGGCGCTCAGCTCCGCGACCGGCTTCCAGCTCTACCTCGACCAGGCCTACCCCCCGGCGGTCGGCCAGGAGGTCAACGACAGCGTGGCCGAGCTCATCGCGGGCAAGAAGACGCCCGAGCAGGTCGTGGAGGCCATCACGACGACGGCGAAGTCCGACTAGATGCGAGCCCCGCGTCCCTGGGGTCCCCGGCTGCGCGGCTGGACGACGATCGCCCTGTTCCTGCTCCCGGCGCTGGCGCTGTTCGCCCTGCTGGTGCTGGCGCCGATCCTCGTCGCGATGTACGCCAGCGTGTTCAAGTGGAACGGCCTCGGCGGCATGCCGACCGACTTCGTGGGGTTCGCGAACTTCAGCCGGCTGCTCGCCGACGAGGTCTTCCTCGGCGACCTCCTGCGGGGCCTGGTCCTGATCGTCCTGTCGGTGACGGTCCAGCTGCCGTTCGCGCTCGGCGTCGCCATGCTGCTCAACCAGCGTCTGCGCGGCCGGGCGGTCTACCGGCTGCTGTTCTTCGCCCCGTACATCCTCTCCGAGGTGATCACCGGCGTCCTGTTCACGATGATCCTCTCTCCCGACCAGGGCATCGCGAACCGGATCCTGGCCGTGGTCGGGATGGAGTCGGCGTGGCTCTCCGACCCCTCGACCGTCATGGCCTCGCTGTTCCTGGTCATGACGTGGAAGTACTTCGGCTTCCACATGATCCTGTACCTGGCCGGGCGGCAGGCCATTCCGCACGAGATCACCGAGGCCGCGCAGATCGACGGCGCCACCGGCTGGGAGGTGTTCCGCTACGTCACCCTGCCGCTGCTCGGGCCGACGATCCGGATCAGCGTCTTCCTGTCCGTCATCGGCGCGATCCAGCTGTTCGACCTGGTCTGGATCCTCACCGGCGGAGGACCCGCCCACTCCTCCGAGACCATGGCCGTCACGATGTTCCAGTTCGGCTTCAAGAGGTACCAGGTCGGCTACGCCAGCGCGATCAGTGTCGTGATGTTCGTCATCAGCCTGGTCTTCGCACTCGGCTACCAGCGATTCGTCATGCGCCGCGACACCGAAGGAGCGATCACCGTCATGCGAGACCAGCGATGAGGGGGCACGCCCCTCCCTCCCGGGTCGCGGCCCGGCTGCGGCCCCTCACCCTGCACGCGATCGCCTGGATCGTCGGGGCGTTCGTCGTCGTGCCGCTCGGGTTCGGCCTGCTCGGCGGGTTCAAGGACACCAGCCAGCTGTCCAGGAACCCCTTCGGTCTGCCGTCGCCGTGGGTCGTCTCCAACTACACCGACGTGCTCGCCTCCCCTCTGTTCTGGCGGCAGCTCGGCAACAGCGTGTTCATCGCGCTGGCGACGACGCTCGTGGTCGTCGGTGTGTCCGCGCTGGCGGCGTTCGTGTTCGCCCGTTTCGCCTTCCGGGGGCGGGAACTGCTGTTCACGCTCTTCACCATCGGGCTGATGTTCCCGTTCGCGGTGGCGATCCTGCCCCTGTTCATCCTGCTGCGGACCTTCGGGCTGCTGGACAACCCGCTGGGCGTCATCCTGCCCCAGGCCGCCTTCGGGCTGCCGGTGACGATCATCATCCTGCGCGGCTTCTTCAGGACCATACCCGGCGAGATCGAGGAGGCCGCGACGCTGGATGGATGCACCGCGCTCGGCTTCTTCTGGCGGATCCTGCTGCCGATGGCCCGTCCGGCGCTGGCCACGGTGTCCGTGCTGGCGATCGTGGGGAGCTGGAACAACTTCATGCTTCCGCTGGTCGTCTTCAACAACCCCGACTGGTGGACCATCCCGCTCGGGGTCCAGCAGTTCCAGGGCCAGTACGCCGCCGACTGGGCCCGCATCCTGGCCTATGTCGTCCTCGCGATGGTGCCGGCGCTCGGCTTCTACGCCGTCGCCGAGCGCCGGCTCGTCGGCGGCCTCACCGCGGGGGCGACCAAGGGATGAGGCCGGCGTTCAGGGGCGGGGCGGTGCCGTACTTTCGCGGACGATGAGCTCGGTGGCGAGTTCGACGCGCCGGGCCTGGGAGTGGTCGCCCCGGCCGATGGCCAGGACCATGCGGGTGGCCAGGGCGGCCATGTCCTGCAGCGGCTGACGGACGGTGGTCAGGGGCGGCCAGGCGGAGCGGGCCAGCGGGAGGTCGTCGAAGCCGACCACGCTGAGGTCCTCAGGGACGCGCAGGCCGCGCTGCCGGGCGGCCTCGAGCACACCGAACGCCTGCAGGTCGCTGCCGGCGAAGATGGCGGTGGGCGGGTCGTCCAGGGAGAGCAGCCCGTGGCCGTGGTCGTGGCCGGAGTCCACCAGGAAGTCGCCGGGGCGGATCAGCTCGGGGGCCACGGCGACGCCCGCGGTCTCCAGCGCCGCCCGGTAGCCGTCGATCCTGGCCCGGCTGCACAGCATGTCGGCCGGTCCGCCGATGATGCCGATCCTGCGGTGCCCGAGCTCCAGGAGGTGACGGGTGGCGGCCAGGCCGCCGTTCCAGTTGGTGGCGCCCACCGAGGCGACGTGGGGGGCGGGCTCTCCCTCCGGGTCGACGACGACGAACGGCATCGAGCGGGCGTGGAGCTGTCCCTGCAGCCCGGCGGAGAGCTTCGACGCCACGATCACCACTCCGTCGGTACGGCGGGCCGCGATCCGCTCCAGCCAGTCCCGGCCGGGCCCCGCGTGCGTGTGCACCACGGAGATCACGGCGCTGGCGTCGGCCTCGCGGGCGGCCGTCTCGGCACCCCGGACGATCTCCATCGCCCACGGGCTCTCGATCTCGGCGAAAACCAGGTCGATCAGTCCCACCGGCCCGTCGCTCTGGCTGACGCGCCGCTGGTAGCCGTGTTTGTGGAGCAGCCGCTCCACCCGCTGGCGGGTGCTCGGGGCCACCTCCGGCCGGCCGTTGATGACCTTGGACACCGTGGGGACCGAGACTCCAGCCTCTTCGGCTATCAGCGCGATGGTCACCCGCCTTTTCGCTGGCATGCGACGGAGTATAGCCGAAAACTTTCGGAGACCCGGGCGGGTGGTACGGCTGCTGCCCAGAAGTGTGACCGGGGCTCTATTGACGTGTTATGCGTATTTTACTTATCCTCCGGATGCGAAACATTCGGATTTAATTCGAAAGTTTCAGAGAACCGCCTCCGGGACCTGCCCGGCCGCCGGCGGCTGATCACCGGGTTCACCGGAGGCCTCGGCACATCCGGTGGTTTCGGCAAAAAGGAGAATTGATGACTCTGCGTGTCTCCGGATCCCGTCTCGTCGACTCGGAGGGCACCGCGGTACGGCTGCGCGGCGTGGGCCTCGGAGGCTGGCTGAACATGGAGAACTTCATCACCGGCTATCCGGCCAACGAGTCGGAGATGCGGCGCTCGGTCCGCGAGGTGCTGGGGGAGGAGCGCGCCGAACTGTTCTTCGACCGGCTGCTGACCTCCTTCTTCGGCGCGGAGGACGCGGCGCTGCTGGCCTCGATGGGCGTCAACTGCGTGCGCATCCCGGTGAACTACCGGCACTTCGAGTCCGACGAGCGGCCGTTCGAGATCATCGAGGACGGCTTCCGCCACCTCGACCGCGTCGTCGGCCTGCTCGCCGAGCACGGCATCTACAGCGTGCTCGACCTGCACGCGCTGCCCGGGGCGCAGAACCAGCACTGGCACTCCGACAACCCCACCCACATCGCCTCGTTCTGGCAGCACCGGCACTTCCAGGACCGGGCCGTCCACCTGTGGGAGGCGATCGCCGCCCGCTACCGGGACCAGCCGTGGGTCGCGGGCTACAACCCGGTCAACGAGCCCGGCGACTCCACGGGCAAGGTGATCGGGCCGTTCTACGACCGGCTGGTCAAGGCGCTGCGGGCGGTCGACCCCGACCACGTGCTCTTCCTGGACGGCAACACCTACTCCACCGACTTCTCGGTCTTCCGCGAGCTCTACGAGAACACCGTCTTCGTCTGCCATGACTACGCCCTGGCCGGTTTCGCGCACGGAGGCCCGTACCCCGGCTACACCCGGGGCGAGTGGGTGGACCGCGCCCAGCTGGAGCAGGCCTTCGCCAAGCGCACGGCCTTCCAGCGGGAGACGGGCACGCCACTGTGGGTGGGCGAGTTCGGGCCGGTCTACACCGGCGATCCCGCGGTCGACGAGCAGCGCTACCAGATCCTGGCCGACCAGCTCGACATCTACGACGCCCACGAGGCGGGCTGGTCACTGTGGACCTACAAGGACGTCGGGCTGCAGGGGCTGGTGCACGCGGCGGGGCCGTACCGGGAGCGGTTCGGGGCGTTCATCGAGAAGAAGACGCGGCTCGGCGCCGACCGGTGGGGCTCCACGATGGAGGAGTCGGCCGACGTGCTGGCGCCGCTCCACTCGCTCATGGCCACCGAGTTCCCCGGGTGGGACCCCTACCCGTGGGGCGCCCGCTACCAGACCGACGACCTGATCCGGCACGTCCTCATCGCCCAGGCGCTGCTGCCCGAGTACGCCGGGCTGTTCCGCGGTCTCGGCGACGACGAGGTGCTGGCCCTGGCCGACTCGTTCGCGCTGGCGGGCTGCGTCCGCCGCGAACCCCTGATCGAACTGCTCACCACCAACCTCGCCACCTGACCCGCCCCCTGAGGAGTTCCCATGCGCACCCTCCGTCCCTGGGTGACGGCCGTCCTGTTATGCCTGGCGATGCTCGTGGTCCCCGGCCACGCACAGGCCGCACAGATCGCCACGTACGACTTCGAGAACGGCACTCAGGGGTGGGGACCCAGGGGCGACGGGGTCTCCGTCACCGTCTCGTCCGTGATGGCGCACTCCGGCTCCGGTTCGCTGCTGACCAGCGGCAGGACCGCGAGCTGGCAGGGCGCGACCATCACGCCGCCCTTCGAGAAGGGGGTCACCTACGCGGTCACCGCCTTCGCGCGCGCGGTGTCGGGACAGAGCACGGTCGCGATGACCGTGCAGCGTACGCCGGCAGGGGGGAGCGTCACCTACGAGCGGGTCGCCGCCGCGACCGTCGGCGACACGGACTGGGCGGAGCTGTCGGGGGAGTACACCTTCACCGAGGACTCCACCGACCTCCAGCTCTACGTGGAGAGCTCCGATCCCACCGCCCGGTACTACCTGGACGACATCACGATCACCTCGCAGGCCGATCCGGGGCAGACCGGGGTGACCACCGATTTCGAGACCGGCACCACCCAGGGATGGAAGGCGCGCGCCTCCGCGCAGCTGTCCGCCGTCGCGTCCGCGGCGCGTCAGGGATCGTACGGCCTGGCCGTGTCCGACCGTGCGGCCTCCTGGGACGGGCCATCCCTCAACGTCTTGGGCAAGATGACCAAGGGCGCCAAGTACGCCGTCTCGCTCTGGGTGCGCCCCGAGGCCGACACCTCGCTCGGCGTCTCCGTCGAGCGGCGCAGCGCGGGGGAGCCCAGCTACGACCGGGTCGCCGCGCCCCGCGAGATCAGGGCCGGCCAGTGGACGGAGCTGAAGGGTTCCTACACGCTCAGCCACGACGTCGACTTCCTGACCGTCTATGTCGAGTCGGCCGCCGGGACCACGCCCTTCTCGATGGACGACTTCACCATCGCCTACGTCCCGCCGATCCCGATCGAGAAGGACATCCCCGCGCTCAAGGACCGCGTGGACTTCGCGATCGGCGCGGCGGCGCAGCGCCGCGAGACACTCGGCGAGCACGGCGAGCTGCTGCTCAAGCACTTCGACAGCCTGACCCCCGGCAACCAGCTCAAGTGGGACGCCACCGAGCCGCGCGAGGGAGAGTTCACCTTCGCCGAGAGTGACTACCTGGTCGACTACGCCGGCGGGCACGGGCTCAAGGTGCGCGGGCACACCCTCGCCTGGCACAGCCAGACACCCGAGTGGGCGTTCGAGGGGGACAAGGCGGCCGTGCTGCGGCGGCTGGAGAACCACATCCGGGCGGTCGCCGGACGCTACAAGGGCAAGATCTACGCCTGGGACGTGGTCAACGAGGTCGTCGACGAGAACCAGCCCGACGGCCTGCGCCGGTCGAAATGGTTTGAGATCACCGGCCTCGACTACATCCGCACCGCCTTCCGGGTGGCCAGGGAGGTCGACCCGGCCGCCAAGCTCTACCTCAACGACTACAACACCGAGTTTCCCCGAAAGCGCCGGGCCGTCTACGAGCTGGTGAAGAGGCTGCGGGCCGAGGGCGTGCCGATCGACGGTGTCGGTCACCAGATGCACGTCAACATCGAGCAGCCGGCTGCCTCGGAGATCGAGAAGACCATCGAGCTGTTCGCCGGGCTCGGCATCGACCAGCAGGTCACCGAGCTGGACGTCAGCGTCTACACCGACTTCGTCCAGTCCTACACCGAGATCCCCGAGACGCTCCTGCTACAGCAGGGCCACCGGTACAAGGAGATCTTCGACGTCTTCCGCAGGCAGAGCCGGCACCTGAGCTCCGTCACCGTCTGGGGCCTGGCCGACGACGGCACCTGGCTGTCGTCCTTCCCCATCACCAGGCTCAACCCGCCGCTGCTCTTCGACGACCGGCTCCAGTCCAAGCCCGCCTACTGGGGCGTGGCCGACCCGGCGGAGCTGGCTCCGCTGAGGCACGGACTGGAGGCCCCGAAGGGCACACCGAAGATCGACGGTAAGCGGGACCTGGAGTGGGATCTGCTCCCCGACACGCCCGTGGCCAGGGTCGGCGACCTGTCGGCGGGGATCCAGTTCCGCTGGTCCGCCGCGGGTCTGTCGGTGCTGGCGGAGGTGACCGACCCGTCCAAGGACAGACAGGACACGGTCACCGTGACGGCCGGCGGTACCAACTACGCCATCCGGCGGGACGGCACGCACGCGCACGGCTTCACCGCGAAGACGGAGAAGACCTGTGACGGCTACCGGGTGGAGGCGCTGCTCCCCGCGGGCACGGCCGGCGTCCGCGTGTCGGTGCGCGACGGGGCCTCGGGGACCACCATCACCTGGGACGGGCAGCTGACCGCGGTCCCGGCGGTCAAGTCGGCCGTGGCGGCCAAGGGCACCCCGGTGATCGACGGGATCGTGGACGCGGTGTGGGCGAAGGCTCCGGAGATCCGCACGGGCACCTGGATCCAGGGCTCGGCCGGAGCGACCGCGCGGGTGCGCGCGCTGTGGGACGCCGGCCGCCTCCACGTGCTGGCCCAGGTGAGCGATCCGCGGCTCAGCGAGGAGTCGCCCAACGCCTGGGAGCAGGACTCGGTTGAGATCTTCGTGGATCCGGACAACGGCAAGACGAAGGGCTACGACGATGACGACGGGCAGTACCGGATCAGCTTCACCGGCAGGCAGTCGATCGGCGGCACCTTCGACGCCTTCGCGATCAAGGACAACCTGAAGAGCGCGGCCCGGAAGGTGCCCGGCGGGTACGTGGTCGAGGCGACGATCAAGCTGCCTACCGTCACCCTCGCCAAGGGTGTCCTGCTCGGGTTCGACATCCAGGTGAACGACGCGACCGGTGCGAGCCGTACCGCCGCCGTCACCTGGAACGACCCGACCGGCCAGTCCTACCTCAGTACCGCGCGCTGGGGGGTGCTCCAGCTCGCCAAGTAAGTCCCGATTTCCGCCCGGCCCGCCCGCCGGGGCGGCCCGGACGCCCGTCGCCTCCCGGCCCGGCGCCGGACAGGGCTCACCCTGTCCGGCCCGGCCGCGGGAGGTATGAGCTCCCCCATGCCGGTGTGGCGTCCTTCATCCCGCGTTGTATCAGGGCCACTCTCGATCCTCTCCGTCACCGCTGGGTGGCTCACGGTGATGTCATCCTTCCGGTATGGCGGCGGTATCAGCTCCCCGGCCCCTTTGGGGAGTAGTACTTCTGGTGTTCGTCAGCGCGGCCTGGGGGTCGGCGTTCCCGCTGATGAAAGATCTCATCGTCCGGATACCGGTGGAGGACCTGCTCACTGAGCGGTACGGCATCGCGGCGCTCTTCCTGGCCGCGCTCCGTCCGGGCTGCCTGCGGGGGCTGCCGGAGAGGACCTGGCTGGTCGGCATCCTGCTCGGCCTGCTGTTCGGCGTGGGCCAGACCGCCCAGGCGGTCGCCCTGCACGACCTGTCCTCGCCGGTCTCGGGCTTCACCGTGGGCTCCAACGTAGTGATCACCCCGGTCCTCGGGCTGGTCCTGCTCGGCGCCCGCGTCTCGGGGCGCACCTGGGGCGCGGTGGCACTCGCGCTGGCCGCGCTGACGACCTTCACCCTGCTGCGGGAGGCCGAGGATGGCGACATCTCCCTGCCCGCGCTGGCCGTCACCCTGCTGTCGGCGGTGCTGTACTCGGTGCACACCCTGGTGCTCGGCAACTTCGCCGCGGCACAGCGGGACGCCTACGCGCTCGCGGTGATCCAGCTCGGCGTCATCGCGATCATGACGGGCGTCCTCGCCGTGCCGGACGGTCTCACCCTGCCCCAGACACCGGGTGACTGGGCGATCCTCGGCCACCTGTCGATCGTGGCCTGCGCCCTGGGGTTCCTGGCCCGCTCGTTCGGCCAGCTCCACGTCCCGCCGGTGCCCGCCGCGGTGATCCTGTCGGCCCAGCCGCTCTGGGTGACCGCTCTGGCCGTCATGATGTACGGCGAGCCGCTCACCGGGACCGTCCTCCTGGGCGGAGGGCTGATCGCCCTGGCCGTGCTCCTGATCGTGCTGCCCGGGAGGATGCTCAGGACAGCAGGTCCGCGGGGAGGCCCAGCTCCCCCGCGGTAGCCGTACGGACGAACTCGGCCAGGCGGGCCCGGGGCAGCACCCGTTTGTGCGCGGTCACCTGCGTGGACAGGCCGTCGATCAGAGAGATGATCCGCCAGGTCGAGCCGTCGGGGTCGGCACAGGTGAAGGTTCCGGTCCCGGCTCCCTCGTCGATGATCGCGCGCAACGCCTGCTTCCAGCGCAGGTCGATCCTGCGGGACATCTCCTCCAGTTCGGCGTTGCGCATCGACTCGGCCCAGGCGTCGACCCACAGTGCCCACGCCTTGGACCTGCCGGTGGGGGAGTAGAGCTTGAGCAGGCCGCGCAGCCGCTCCAGCGGGGAGCCGCCCGACTCCTCCAGCTTGGTGAGCGCCTCCAGATCACGCTCGGCCGCGTAGGCGAAGGCCTGGGCGAACAGCTTCTCCTTGGTCTCGAAGTGGTAGAAGAGCAGCGCCTGGCTGACTCCGGCGGCCTGTGCGATGTCCGCCGTCCGCGTGTGTCCAAACCCCTGGGCCGTGATGACCTCGCAGGCGGTCCGGAGCAGATCATCGCGGCGTAGTCGCCCAAATCCCCGTGCCACAGGGGAACCCTAGCGGCTCAGGGGCAGCCGCAGGACGAAACGCGCACCTTGGGAACTGTCCTTCAGATCCAGGGTTCCGCCGTGCGTCTGGGCGATCTCCCTGGCGATGGCCAGCCCAAGCCCGGTGCCCCCGGCGTCCCTGCTGCGCGAGGCGTCCAGCCGGGTGAACCGGTGGAAGACCACCTCCCGTTGGTCGGGAGGTATCCCGGCGCCGTCGTCGAGCACCTCGAGGACGGCCATGCCGCCCCGCTCCGTCAGGCTCACCGAGATCCGCGAGCGGGCATGCCGCTCGGCGTTGTCCATCAGGTTCGTCAGCAGCCGTGCCAGCCGGAGCCGGTCGCCGGCCACCATGAGGCCGGGTTTCAGCTCCCGGACCACCTCGATGCCGCGCCGGTGCCGGTTCAGCTCGGTGCCGCACAGCTCGCCCAGGTCGATCGGCTCCCGGGACTGGGGCGTGCCGGCGTCGAGCCTGGCCAGCATCAGCAGATCGGAGACGAGCGCCTGGAGCCGGTCGAGGCTGGCGAGCATCGCGGTGGCCTTCGCCTTCCAGTCGGCGTCCTCGGGATACAGCAGTGCCTCCTCCACCTGGGTGCGCATGGCGGTGAGCGGGCTGCGCAGGTCGTGGGAGGCGTCGGAGGCGAACCGGCGCTGCTGCTCCACGGTCGCCTCCAGGCGGTCCAGGGTCTGGTTGATCGTCTCGGCCAGCTGCCTGATCTCGTCCCGCGCCTCGGACACCGGCACCCGCCGGCCGAGATCGGTCGCGGTGATCTCCGCCAGATTGTTCCTGATGCCACTCACCGGGCGGAGCGCCTTGGTCACCATGGAGTAGGCGCCGAACCCCGTCAGCGCCACGAGCAGCAGGGAGCCGCCGACGAGCGAGGCGAACACTCCGGGCCCGACGTACCAGGGAACGACCTTGTCGGCGGAGTAGATGAGCCAGTCGCCCTCCACCCGGTGGATCCGGAGGGCCACGACGACCATGCACCTGCCGGGGAACGCGGGGATGTCGCAGAGCTGCCTGTCGGCTCTCACGCTCCCGTCGGGAGGAGCGAAGTCCGCCATCGGCGGGGCGCCGGCCAGTTTCGGGGTCGCCGCGACGACCTTACCGGCGGGGTTCAGGACCTGGACACCCTCCGCGTCTCGCTGGGGCAGCGTGGCGGGCAGCGGCTCTCCCTTTTTGGCGAGGTTGATGAGCTCGAGGGCGGAGTTCGCCACCTCGTTGGTCCGGAAGACCCCTGTCAGGTTGTACAGGGAGAATGTCAGGACGAGGGTGACGAGAAGGCCGGACAGGGCGGCGGCGGCGATGGCGATCAGTGTCAGCCGCGTCCGCACGGTCCATGAGTTCCGTGTGATCACGCCAATCTCCCCCCGAGATCAGACGATCACATTGGAGAGATAATTACCGATTCCTGGCGACTAACGGCCAAGCAGTAGTAAAAATCATTTTCTCCTGCTCTTGTAGAGCGTCGCCCGGTACTGCCGATCTGCCGCCGACCAGCGGAGACGTACGCTGCCGGGAGCCGGCACGGACCCCGCGGAGACCACCTGCCGGCACGCGGCCGCACCGGTTTCACCCGGCGGCGGGACGCGCATCTCTACTACGGGACGCGCATCTCCACCACGGACGGACCAGAACCGGCAGGGTGCTCCCCGGCCCGCCGCGGATCCACCGAGAGCGTCTCGCCGATCTGCCGGAGTCCCGAGCCCGAAGGGGGGCCCATGCCCGACATCACCGCGCTCCCCGGCTTCTACCGGATCGCGGAGGCCGACCCCGGCCGCCGGGCAGTGATCGATGCCGACGGCACGGTGACGACCTACGGCGAACTGCTCGCCAGGGTGAACCAGGTGTCGCACGGGCTGCGGGCGCGGGGACTCGCCGAGGGGGACGTGGTCGCCGGAGTGCTGCCCAACGGCCTCGACGCGGTGGTCATGCTGATGGCCACCGGGCAGGCCGGCCTCTACTACGTGCCGGTCAACTGGCACCTGACCGTCCCCGAGATCGCCTACATCATGGCCGACTGCGACGCCGGGATCGTGGTCGCCGACCGGGATCACCCCGTGGCGGGGGCGCTCATCGGCACCGCCGGGCTGGCCGAGGGGCAGCCCGTGACCGCACCCCGCGGCAGGTCGGCGGGAGCGGTCATGTGGTACACCTCGGGCACCACCGGATTCCCCAAGGGTGTGCAGCGGCCGCTGTCCGGGGCCGAGCCGGAGGCGACGCTCCCGCTGGTCACCTGGTTCCTCGGCGAGGTCTGCGACCTGCGGCCGGGTGACGGGGTCCACCTGGTGACCTCGCCGATGTACCACTCCGCGCCGTGCGCGCACACGATGTTCGCGCTGCACCTGGGCCACAGCGTGGTGATCGCGCCCAGGTTCGATCCGGTCGCGATCCTCGCACTGATCGAGAGGTACCGGGTGACCAACACCATGATGGTCCCGACGATGTTCCACCGTCTGCTGCGGCTGCCGGCCGAGGTCCGGGACGCGTACGACGTGTCGTCGCTCCGGCAGGTGATCCACACTGGCGCGGCCTGCCCGGTGGCGGTCAAACGGGGGATCATGGACTGGTGGGGCCCGGTCCTGTACGAGTACTACGGCTCCACCGAGTCCACCATCGCCTTCTCCGTCAAGCCGCACGACTGGCTGGAACACCCCGGCACGGTCGGCCGCCCGGCCCCCGGCTTCGAGGCGAGGATCCTCGACGAGGACGGCGAGGAGGTCCCGGCGGGCGAGCCCGGAATGATCTACATCAGGTCGGGCCTCGGCGGCTTCACCTACCGCAAGGACCCGGCCAAGACCGCCTCCAGCATGCGCGGGGAATGGTACGCCCCCGGCGACATCGGCTACCTGGACAAGGACGGGTTCCTGTTCCTGTGCGACCGCCGTACCGACCTGATCATCTCGGGCGGGGTGAACATCTACCCCGCCGAGATCGAGGCGGCACTGCTGGAGCACCCGGCGGTCGCCGACGTCGCGGTCATCGGCGTGCCCGACGAGGAGTGGGGCCACAGCGTGGTCGCGCTGGTCCAGCCGGCCCCCGGCCCCCGGCCCTCCCCGGAGGAACTGCTGGAACACCTCGGCCCGCGCCTCGCCCGCTTCAAACACCCCAGGATCATCGAGTTCCGTGACGAGCTGCCCCGCACTCCCACCGGGAAGCTCTCCCGCTCGAAGGTCCGCGAGGACTACCTGTCCGGTTAGAGGGGGATCCGGCTAGAAGGGGATCCACTCCGTCGCGGTGGTGACCTCCTTGAGGACGTCCTGGACGGGATCGACGCCGATACCGGGACCGGTGGGCACGCCGATGTACCCGTCCTGGAGCTCGAAGGGCGGCGTGATGTCGGTGGCGTAGTAGCGGCGCGAGGCGGAGATGTCGCCGGGCAGGGTGAACCCGGGCATCGCGGCCAGGGCGAGGTTGGCGGCGCGGCCGATGCCGGTCTCCAGCATGCCCCCGCACCACAGCGCGACGCCGTGGGCGCGGGCCAGGTCGTGGATGCGGCGGGCTTCGAGGTAGCCGCCGATCCGGCCGGGCTTGACGTTGATGATCGAGCAGGCGCCCAGGGTGATGGCGGCGGCGGCGTGGGCGGCCGAGTCGATGGACTCGTCCAGGCAGATCGGCGTCCTCAGCCGTTTCGCGAGCTCCGCGTGCTGGACCATGTCGTCGTTGGCCAGGGGCTGCTCGATGAGCAGCAGGCCGAACTCGTCGAGCCTGGCCAGGTGGGAGGCGTCGGTGAGGGTGTAGGCGGCGTTGGCGTCGACCTGCAGCAGCAGGTCGGCGCCGAAGCGTTCGCGCACCGCGCCGACGGGCTCCAGGTCCCAGCCGGGTTCGATCTTCAGTTTGATCCGGACGTAGCCCTCCGCCAGGTAACCGCCGACCGTGTCGAGGAGCTCGGGGACGGAGCCCATGATGCCGACCGACACTCCGGACGGCACCCGGTCGGCGGAGGCGCCGAGGAAGGAGGCCAGGGACTGGCCGCCGGCGCGGAGCCGGGCGTCCAGGACGGCGGTCTCCAGGGCGGCCTTGGCCATCCGGTGGCCCTTGAACGGCTCCATCGCCCGGCCCGCACCGTAGGCGTCGGCGTCGGCGGGCAGCGCGGGGATGAGGAAACGGCGCAGCACCTCGGCGGCACCGTCGACGTGCTCGGGGGAGTAGAGCGGCTCGGACATGGCCACACACTCGGCCCAACCCTCGGCGTCGGGCGTCACGACCCGGACGAGCAGCACGTCGCGCTCGGTCTCCGTGCCGAACGAGGTACGGAACGGCGTGACCAGCGGCATCGCGATCCGCCGCAGTTCGATTCCAGTGATCTTCATTGTGGTGTGCGGCCTCCGCCGCGTCCCCCTTCGCTATCGCCGCCGGTCAGGCGGCGCGCTCAACGATGTAGTCGCCCTCGCCGGTGAACCCGGCCACCCGGGCGCCTTCCTCCATCAGCCCGCCCAGCACGTCGCGTACGGCGCGGCGCCACGCCCTGGCCGCGGCCGGGTCGGTACGGCGCAGCGTCTCGATGTCGGGCGGGACCGCGACCAGCACCACCCGGGCGTCGGCGGGCCCGGCGACCGGCAGGCCGTCGCGCCCGGTCAGCCCGGCCACCGCGTCCGGCGGAACCCCCGGCAGGCACCGGACGCCCCGGGCGGCGGCCACCACCTGAGGCTCGGACAGCCGCCAGACGGCCAGCACCCGGTCCGACTCGTCCCCGGCGTTGATCGCGTCGTCCATGGCGCCGTAGAAGCATGGCAGGTACTCCTCGGGCCGGGCACCGAGCTTGACCAGGTTGAAGTGGGCGTTGCGCCGCACCAGCGGATCGTAGGTCCAGGTGATCCGGTCCAGGCCCCAGGCCAGCGCCCAGGCCCGCTGATGCAGTTTGAGCGCGAACCCGATCCCCCGCCCGGCGGAGGCCCCGGTGAGGTGGGAGTGCAGCACCTGTCCCGGCGGCGCTCCGAAGAACGCCACCGACGCACCGACCATCCGGTCGCCCTGATAGGCCCCGGCCACGTAGTCGCCCGCGTGCGACAGCGCCCGCATCGTGTCGAGGGAGATCGGCGGATTACCGGGTTCGGGGTGCCAGATGGCATCGAACAGCCGGTGGACCTCCTCGAATTCGGACAGCGCGGTCAGCTCCCTGACACGGACCCCCGCCGCCCGCGCCGCCGCCTCGGCGCACACGTCGTTCTGGAAAGAGTCCTTCACCCGCTCTCCCCCCCGCAGGCACCCGGGCCTCCCCCCGGAGGCGCCGTCGTCTTCACCCCCATCCTCCGGCATCAGGCCGGGATACGCGCCGGCACTCCCAGCTCGGCGCGGAACAGCCGGAGGACGTTGCCGCCGAGGATCTTGACGATCTCCTCGTCGGCGAAACCGTGCTTGAGCAGGGCGTCGGTGACCAGCGGCAGCCCGCTGGGGCCCGCCAGCCCGGGGATGGCGGCCATGACGTCGAGGCCGCTGGAGCTGAAATCCTCGCAGCACGGAGGGGTGAGGTCGTTCATGACCTCGCGGATGAAGTCGGGGCCGAGACCGACGTGGTCGATCCCGCCGACGCTCACGACGTGCTCGATGTGGTCCACCAGCCGGTCCACGGTGCAGTCGGCCGGGTCCTCGGAGAGGAAGGCCGCCAGGAAGTTCACGCAGACCACCCCGCCGGTCGCGGCGATGGCGCGGATCTGGTCGTCGGTGAGGTTGCGGTGATGGTCGCGCAGCGCCCGGGCGGAGGAATGGGTCGCCATCACCGGCCGGGTGGCGAGCTCCAGCACGTGCCCGACCCCGGAGGCGCTCAGATGCGAGACATCGAAGATCATGCCGAGGCGTTCCATCTCCCGGACGGCCTCCACCCCCGCCGCGGTGAGCCTGCTGCCGGTGGCGTCCTCGCCGCTGCCGTCCGCGAGAGCCGTACGGCCCCAGTGCGCGATCGAGGCGACCCGCACGCCCAGCCGGTGCAGCGTGGGCAGCAGCTCGACACTGGCGTCCAGGCCCGGGGCGCTCTCCAGCGCCAGCACCAGGGCGATCCTGCCCTCCGCGAGCGTCTCGTCGATCTGGGCGCCGTCCACGCAGAGCCGTACGGCGTCGGCGTTGCCCTCGGCCAGCGTGTGCGCGCACTCGATCATGCGCAGGGTCTGCCTGAGTGCCCCCTCCGGCCGGTACTGGTCGTCGATGAAGACCGGCAGCACCTGCAGGTTCACCCCGCCCTCGCGGAGCTGGGGCAGCCAGCGCTCGCGGAAGAACGACGCCCACTGCCGCGGCGGTCGTGCTGTGACGGCCATCAGCAGGTCGTTGTGGGTATCGGCGACCACGGCGTCACGGTGGAGGTCAGCGGACACGGGCAGGCCCTTCGTCGCGGGTGTCTCTCGTCGGTCACGACGTTACCGACAGTCCGCCCCCGCTGTCCCGGACGGGCCGGCCTGCGAAGCGGAACGCCGTCGGCCGGGGCGCCCGGGTGATCCGCCGGTAGACGGTCGTCGGAGCCGGCCAGTTGTTGGTCACCCGGCCCGACGCGTTCTTGTACCAGCTCGTGCAGCCCGCCCCCCACACCATGGTGTCCATGGCCCGCTCCAGGCTCCGCCGCCACGCCTCCATCGCCTCGGGCCGCACCTCCATCGGCCCCCTCCGCGCCAGGTACGGCAGGCAGCCCATGATGTAGCCGGCCTGGCACTCGAGCATGAAGACGATCGAGTTGTGGCCGAGGTTGGTGTTGGGCCCGTAGAGCAGGAACAGGTTCGGAAAGTACGGCACCGCGATGCCGAGATAGGCCTCCGCCCCCTCCTTCCACTCCTCGCTGAGACGGCGCCCCCCACGGCCGGTGACCTCGATGGGGGCCAGGAAGCCGGTGGTCTGGAAACCGGTGGCATAGACGATCACATCCGCCCCGTGGAGACCGGCGGTGGTCTCGACGCCCGCGGGGGTGATCCGGACGATCGGCTCGGTGACGAGATCCACGTTGGGACGGGTCAGCGCGGGATAGAAGTCGCTGTCGATGACGATCCGCCTGCAGCCGACCGGGTAGCCGGGGGTCAGCCTGGCCCGCAGCTCCGGGTCCCGGACCTGGCCGCGCAGGTGGTCCAGGGCGCGCTTGCGCAGCAGCCCGGCGCTCCATCTGCCCGCGAGAGCCGGATAGAGGGCGGTCTCGGCGTAGCGGTAGGTCCATTCGCGGTAGCCCCGCTGCAGGAACGGCAGGCGGCGGAAGACCTTCCGGGCGGTCTCGCCGAAGACGGCGTCGGGCTTGGGGATCACCCAGTTCGGAGTGCGCTGGAAGACGTCCACCCGCTCGGCGACCTCGGCCACCCGGGGGATGAGCTGTGCCGCCGACGAGCCGCTCCCGATCACCGCCACCCGCCTGCCGGTCAGGTCCTGGGAGTGATCCCAGCGGGCGGAGTGGAACGACGCGCCCGCGAAGGCCGACATTCCGGGGATGTCGGGAAGCCGGGGGCGGTTGAGCTGCCCCACCGCCGACACCACCACGTCGAAGAGCTCCTCTCCGGACGGAGTACGCACCCGCCACCGGCTCAGCGACTCGTCGAAGGTGGCGGCCGTGACCTCGGTGTTCAGCCGGATTCTGGGACGCAGGCCGTACTTGTTGGCGCACATCTCCAGGTAGCCGAGGATCTCCGGCTGCCCGGGATAGCGGCGGCTCCAGCTGGAATATCTCTCGAAGGAGAAGGAGTACAGGTGCGAGGGGATGTCACATCCGGCACCCGGATAGGTGTTGTCCCGCCAGGTCCCCCCGACCCCGGGCCCCTTCTCGAAGATCGTGTAGGAGCGGATCCCCGCCCGCTCCAGCCGGATGGCCATGCACAGGCCACCGAACCCGGCACCGATGATCGCGACAGTCGGACTCACAGGCCAGCCCTCCGAAGGGTCGGGATCCACTCACACTAAGCGATTTCCCTGCGCCGGGACACAGGCCGGTAGTCTGCGCACGTGCCTACCCTCGCCGACGTCGTCCGAGAACTTGAGTCAGCCTACGATCCCCGATGGGCGGAGTCGTGGGACGCGGTCGGGCTCGTCTGCGGAGACCCCTCCGCGGAGGTGCGCCGGATCCTGTTCGCGGTGGACCCGGTGGCGGTCGTCGCCGACGAGGCCCTGGCATGGGGCGCCGACCTGGTGGTCACCCACCATCCGCTCTACCTGCGCGGCACCACGAGCGTCGCGGCCACCACCTTCAAGGGCCGCCTGGTCCACACGCTGATCAAGAACGACATCGGCCTCTTCACCGCCCACACCAACGCCGACGTCGCCGACCCCGGTGTCTCCGACGCGCTCGCCCGCGCCGTGGGACTGACCGGCCCGCTCACGCCCCTGGCGCCCTCGGCGGACGATCCCCGGCGCGGTCTCGGCCGTGTCGGCTCGCTGCCCGCCCCGCTCTCCCTGCGCGCGTTCGCCCGGCAGGCCGCGCGCGGTCTGCCCGGTACGGCGGGCGGCCTGCGGGTCGCCGGCGACCTGGACCGCGAGGTCAGGCGGGTCGCGGTCAGCGGGGGAGCGGGAGACTCCCTCCTCGGTACGGCCCGCGCCGCCGGCGTGGACGTCTTCCTCACCGCGGACCTGCGCCACCACCCGGCGAGCGAATTCATGGAGGCGGCCGACGGCCCCGCGCTGATCGACGCCGCCCACTGGGCCACCGAGTGGCCCTGGCTGACCGAGGCGGCACGCCGTCTGACGTCCGGGTTGGCCGAGAAGGGGATTACTGTTGAGACGCGCGTATCCGAGACGGTCACGGACGCCTGGAAGACAACAGCAGAGTGCGAGGATTTGAAGTGAAAGCAGCCCCGGCAGCCCAGAAACGGCTGCTCGACCTGGCCGAACTCGACTCCGTCATCGACCGGCTGGCCCATCGCCGCCGCACCCTGCCCGAGCTGGCCGAGATCGATGAGATCTCCGCCCGCGTGGCGCGGCTCGCGACCCAGGCGATCGCGGCCGAGACCGAGGCCGGTGACCTGGCCCGCGAGCAGACCAAGGCCGAGGCGGACGTCGACTCGGTCCGCGTCCGCGCCGAACGCGACCAGAAACGTCTCGACTCCGGCCAGGTGTCCTCCCCGAAGGACCTGGCCAGCCTCCAGTCCGAGATCGTCTCCCTGAACCGCCGCCAGGGCGACCTGGAGGAGGTCGTGCTGGAGATCATGGAGCGCCGGGAGACGGCCGACGCGCGGGTCGCCACGGTCGTGGCTGAGCGCGACAGGCTCGCCGCCGTCCGCGACGCCGCCGAGGACCGCAGGGACGCCGCCTTCGCCGAGATCGACAAGGAGGGCGCCGAGGTCAAGGGCAGGCGCTCGGACGTCGTCACCGACATCCCCGCCGACCTGCTGGCCCTCTACGAGAAGCTCCGGGAGCAGTTCGGGGTGGGCGCCGCGATGCTGCAGGGCGCCCGCTGCCTCGGCTGCCGCACCAGCCTCTCCATCGCCGAGATCAACCGCATCAAGGCCGCCTCCCACGACGAGGTCATCCGCTGCGACGAATGCCGTCGCATCCTGGTCCGCACCCCAGAGTCGGGGCTGTGACCTCCTTCGTCATCGAGGCCGACGGCGGGTCCCGGGGCAACCCGGGCCCCGCCGGCTACGGCGCCGTCGTCAAGGACGCCGCGGATGGCCAGGTGCTGGCCGAGACCGCCGAGGCGATCGGCACCCAGACCAACAACGTCGCCGAATACCGGGGGCTGATCGCGGGCCTGCAGTCCCTCCTCACCCTCGCGGGTGACGGTGCGACCGTCGAGGTCCGGATGGACTCCAAACTGGTCGTCGAGCAGATGGCCGGCCGCTGGAAGGTCAAGAACGAGGGGCTGCGCCCGCTCGCGCTGGAGGCCGCCGCCCTGGCCCGGCGTCTCCGGGTCACCTGGCGGTGGATTCCCCGGGAGAAGAACAAGGACGCCGACCGGCTGGCCAACGAGGCCATGGACGCCGCCGCCAAGGGCCGCCCCTGGCGGCTCACCGGCTCCTCGGCCACGGTCTCCACGGGCACCGGCTCCGCGGTGAGCGCGGAGCCCTCGGTCGCCGTTCCCTCCGGATCCCGGGGGAGCGGGCTGTCCGGCTCCCCGGCGAGAGTCTCCGGCCGCCAGGCCACCGCTCCGGCCGCTGCCCAGGACTCCCTCCTCGACCTTCTCGACTCCGACGACGTCTCAGCCGGGCGGGAGGCGACGGCGCCCGCGACGACAGGCACCGGCTGGCGCCCGCCCACGACCGTGGCGACCTCGCTGCTCCTGCTCCGGCACGGCGAGACCCCGCTCTCGATTGAGCGCAGGTTCTCCGGGCTCGGCGACCCGGAGCTCACCCCCAACGGCATCGCCCAGGCGGAGGCCGCCGCGGCCAGACTGTCGCGCGAGCCGTACGCCGTTCAGGTGGTCGTCAGCTCGCCGCTCAAGCGTGCCCGCGCCACCGCCGAGATCGTCGCCGCGAGGCTCGGGCTGGAGGTGGCCGTCGAAGAGGGACTCAGGGAGGTCGACTTCGGCGACTGGGAGGGCCACACGTTCACCGAGATCCAGCGCCGCTGGCCGGACGAGCTCGCCGCGTGGCTGGCGGACCCGTCCGCCGCGCCGCCGGGCGGGGAGAGTTTCGGGGTGGCGGCGCGGCGGGTCCAGGCGACCGGGGACCGGTTGGTCGAGCGTTACGAGGGCAGGACGGTCCTGGCCGTCTCCCACGTCACGCCGATCAAGATGCTGCTCCGGCTCGCGCTGCTGGCTCCCCTTGACGCGCTGTACCGCATGCATCTCGACCTGGCGGCCCTGTCCCAGATCGAGTATTACGCCGACGGGCCGGCGGTGGTCAAGGCGTTCAACGACACCTCGCACCTGCGCTGAACCGGTGCCCGGCTGGAGACCGCCTGGGAGCCGTTAGGCTTGGGGATACGGCGGACGAGCCGGCCGGGCGGCCGCGTCGGGTCTCTTCGGAGGCCCGCCGAGGAAGGTCCGGGCTCCACAGGGCAGGGTGGTCGGTAACGCCGACCCGGGGTGACCCGCGGGACAGTGCCACAGAGAACAGACCGCCTCCCGCAAGGGAGGTAAGGGTGAAACGGTGGTGTAAGAGACCACCAGCGCCCACGGTGACGTGGGCGGCTTGGTAAACCCCACCCGGAGCAAGGTCAAGAAGGGACGCTCTCCGGAGCGTCCCGCGCGCGACGTCTGAGGGCTGCCCGCCCGAGCCGCGCGGGTAGACCGCTTGAGGCCGCCGGCAACGACGGCCCTAGATGGATGGTCGCCTCTTCACGCCAGTGAAGAACAGAACCCGGCCTACAGGCCGACTCGTCCGCCCCACAGGGCATGGAAGCCCACGCCTTTGGTGGTCCGCCCGCGCCCGCCGCTCGCTGCCATGCGGGACTGAATGTGCAGTACGGCGATGGCCTTCAACGCCTGCTGCCCTGGGTTGAGCCGCCGCCAGGGCGACCCGATCGTCTTGCGGTGCCGGCGGATCAGACCGGCCACGTAGTTCAGGGTTGGACGCGACGAATCGACGGCAGCACGATGGAACAGCACCCAGAGCTCCTGGTGAAGACGGCGATGGTTGTGGTGATCAACCCGTCTACCGGGAGCTCCGCTACGTCATAGGGCTAACACCGGACCTGCGATCATGCTGTGACCAGCACCGCACTGCCAAGGGATGAAAAGGGTCACTGTGTACGGACCAAGATTGATGACGTTCCAAATAAGGATTCTGTGTAAAACGACCAACATCTGATGGATCTTGCTCCATCCTGGTCCGCGCAGCGGCTTCCCTCCGTTGGAGCCGCGCCGAATCCCGATGGGAGTTTCATGGTCAACCGATTTCGGGCGCTACTGACGGCGGTGTCGGCCCTGGTCACACTGGGGACCGTCGCCGTCGCCCCCTCGCAGGCGTCCGTGGCCGCGGCGCCGGTCAGCGTGACGTTCGCCGCCGCGGAGGATGTGTTCGTCAGCCAGGCCGAGCCCACCAAGAATTTCGCCACCGCGACGTGGCTGAGTGTCTGTGGCTCCGACTGCGGCAGCTCCGCCACGGGGGAGCGCATGGCTCTGGTCCGCTTCAAGGTCACCGGCATCCCGAAGGACGCCGGGGACGTCAAGGTCACGCTGGACGTCATCTCGGCCAGGACGACCGACACCACCATCTCCGCCTTACCGCTGACGGGTTCCTGGACCGAAAGTGCCACCACCTGGATGACCCGCCCGGCCGTCAGCGGGAGCGCCGTCGCCTCGCACACCGGGTTCACGGCCGAGGCGACGGCCAAACTGGACGTCTCCTCCGCCGTCAAGGGCGACGGCACCTACGCTTTCGCCCTTACCGGGACGTCCTCCACCGCGACCGTCCTGATGTCCTCCCGTGAGAGCGGGAACCGCGGCCCGAAGCTCACGATCACCTACACCAAGGCGGCAGACGCGGACGAGCAGACCGGCGGCCCCCTGCCCTTCACCCTGGCCGGCACGGCATCCCTGCGGGCCTCGGGCAAGATGGTGTTCGCGCACTACTTCACCCCGTACCCGGTCTCGCTCGACAACGCTGCCCCGGAAAACGATTACTACGCGCGGAACTACCTCAAGCCGGAGGGCGAGAGCGGCAAGCACGCCGCGTACGGCGGCCTGCTCCGTGACCGGCCCCTCGGCCGCGACCCGATCAGCGGCGACTACGCCCTGGCGGACCTCAAGACCGAGGTCAACCAGGCCATCGCCGCCGGTCTGGACGGCTTCATCGTGGACATTCTGTCGCTGACCAGCGCGAACTGGACGCGGGTGCAGAACCTCATCAAGGCCGCCGAGGCCGTCGACCCCGGCTTCAAGATCATGCTCATGCCGGACACGAACGCGCTGGCCTCGGTGGACAGCGCCACCCTGGCCACGGCCCTGGCCCAGCTCGCCGCGTCGAAGTCGGTATACCGGCTAGCCGACAACCGCCTGGTCGTCGCTCCCTTCAAGGCCGAGGGCCACACCGCCGCCTGGTGGTCGGACTGGATGAAGACCATGGAGACGGCGCACGGCATCAAGGTCGCCCTGGTGCCCTGCTTCCTGAACTTCAACAACAACCGCGACGCCTTCGCCTCGATCAGCTACGGCTTCTCCAATTGGGGCAACCGCAGCCCGGCAGCCAACGCCAACCTGACTGCCAACATCACCACCGCCCACGGCATGGGCAAGATCTGGATGCAGCCGGTGTCGATCCAGGACGAGCGTCCCAACCAGGGCATCTTCGACGAGGCCGGCAACACCGAGAACCTGCGGGCCTCGTGGAAGGGCGCGATCGACGGCAAGGCGGACTGGGTCCAGCTCACCACCTGGAACGACTACTCCGAGAACACCCAGTTCGCGCCGTCCAGGAATGCGGGGTGGACCTATCTAGACATCAACGCCTACTACCTGACCTGTTACAAGCTCGGCTGCCCGAAGATCACCAAAGATGTGGCGTACCTCACCCACCGTGTTCAGCCGGTCGCGGCCACACCGACGTACGCGCAGACCAAGCTGATGAATCTGCGCAGTGGCAGCACGGCGGCCCGCGACACCGTCGAGGTGCTGAGCATGCTCACGGCGGCGGGCAAGGTGTCCGTCACGATCGGCGGTACGACGCAGACCTATGACGCGCCGGCCGGGGTGTCCGCCAAGACGTTGCCGCTGAAGGTCGGCAGCGTTTCGGCCACCGTCACCCGGAACTCCGCCACGGTGGCGAAGGTCGCCTCGCCGTACACGGTCACCGCGACGCCGTACGTGCAGGATCTGCACTACCGCGCGGTCTCCAGCGCACGTTGACTCTGGACCTCAGGTCCTCCGCTCAGGGGCCTGAGGTTGGTCACTACTCCTCTACTCTGCTTTACGCAGGCCCAACTAAGCATGTTCCTCTTGTAGGGTCGCTGCCGTATCCGTCAAGCACGTCGAAGGTCCAGAGCGGAGCGGCACACATTGCGGGGAAAACGAAGAGCGTCGGTCGGTGTAGGAAAATCCATCGCCTTCGCGTCCCTGGCATTTTTCACCATGGCAGTGGGGTTCCTGCAGATCGGCGACGGTGCGGCCGAGTATCGGCGGTTTCAGAGCGCGCTCCCCTGCCGCGCCGAGCCGGCGGAAAGGGGCGACGCGAGCTACTGTCATGAATTCCGGGCGATGGTGACGGAGAAGATCTCCCCGCACAACTTCCGCGGCCCTCAGCCGAATCCCAGACTGGGAGTTGAGGCACTCGACCGTGACCGGCCATACCTCCACCGTGACCGGCCATACAAGGTGACCTTTCCGGTCGAGAGGGGGTCTCCGGCGGTTGTCGTCGGCGACGAGATCCTGGCGCGCGAATGGGAAGACAAGGTCGTCCAGATAATGGTGGCGGGACGATGGTGGGATACACCCAGAATCCCTGTGGACGATCCCACGAAGGAGGTGCGTACAGCCGGATTGTTCGGCGCGGTGATGCTTTTCACCATCGTTTTCGGAGTGTTGCCACGACTCGCCGTCAGGACGTCCGCTGGTGAGCGCCGGAGGAAGACCTTCATTGCGGTGATTCTTCCCATCGCGGTTACCGGCCTGGCTGGGATCTTTCTCGGCTCGGCTGGGTGGACGCGATACATCCTGGTGTCTGGCGGGATTCTCATCGTCGCTGCCGCAGTATCGGTCGGGACCGTCTTTCTCGGTGCTCGCTTCCCGGAGAGCTTCACCAAGATTGTCGGGCGGATCAGGTAAGCCTGGACCTGACCGAACGCGATATCCCAACCGCCGAAAGGCTCCACCGGGTGGGAGGAGCGACCCTCCCACCCTTGCCGGCAGATCAGGCGCAGTGTTCCCAACCGCTCAACGTCTGGAAGGTCTGGCCGGTCGAGTCGGAGAACCTGCCACCCCACTGGACGCACTTGTTGTTGGCGTATACCCGCACAGGTCCGGCGTAGATCTTGTATTGGTTGCCGTCACGGTAGATGGTGGACGAGCCTTGCACCTGGATGCGTGCCTCGGTGAACGTCGCAGTGCCCGCCCCTCGGTCCTTTATCGCAACGACGCAGTTGTGACCGTTGCTGTTGTTGTAGAGCAGGTAGTACGTGCCCCACGGCGAGCTCGTCATCCGGTCGATGATCCGATAGCCAGACCCGCAGATGCTCTCAGGCGTTGCTGCACTGGCGGGTAGGGCGGGTGTCACAAGGGCCGCGGCGAGCGCGGTTACCACGGCAGCGCGAACGTAAGTACGGAAAGCAGTCATGATGAAAGACCCTCTCGGTAATTATCCGCAGTGAGAAGTTATGGGAGATGTGGAAACCTCCCACGAATAGATTCTGCCGAACGCGTAGATGCACCGGCCCCCGGCGGGTAGCGAACGAGGTCCCGCGTAGTACTGGTACTGGCCGTCGTCATAGTCCATGGCGCGCTGCCGGCAGGAGCTGGACGGCTTGGTTTCCTCACAGACGACCAGGTAAACCGCCATGGGTTTGGAGACGCCCCAGGTGGAACTGGACGAAACCGTTTTCACGCAGTTCCGCTTGGTCGCGGAGTCGTAATAGACGTCCAGATGGCCGTATGTCTTAATCGCGATGTGCTCGATGAGCGAGCCGGAGCAGTCAGCGGCTTGCGCGGGGGACGCACCGGGCGCCACCAGCGCGACCATGACCAGCGAGATCGTGGTCAATATCGATCGTAACCTCATGCCGTCCTTTTCCTCAGTTGGTCCGGCCGGTGGACCGGTGTCGGGTTAAGGATCACTGCGCGTTCCGTAAAGGTCAAGAGGATCAAGGACCCGAGAGTCGGACAATGTAGGCATTTTCCTGGCCTGAGGTTATAAGGCACGTACATAATCTGAATTATGGTTGTTCTCTGCGCATGTGGCCTCGGATTGAGGATGGCCGAAAGGTGGGCCGCGCGAGGTGGATCGGATGTCGGCGACCTGCCCCGCGGTATCGGTCTCGTGTTTACTCCGCGATCATTAGGTGTTCGCCACGGGGGATGAGTTCACCTATCGCCGGAGAGCCTGGGATCTCGCCCGCGATGAGCAGGCCGCCTGAGGACCGCTGTGGCATAGAACCGGAACCTGTCAATTTGATCAAGGCAGTTGAGCTGGGCTAATTCTGTGTCGGCTGTTCTGGCGTGTCCTTCTGCTCGTTCGTGTCGTCGTTCTTG
>NZ_JBIUTQ010000019.1:0-124296 GCF_044741965.1 Streptosporangium sp. NPDC087985 | reverse complement strand
TCTCGACTGGCTCGCACCCCCTTCGGCCAGCATCAACGAGAACTGACACACCGTCATTCCCAGAGGTCCAGAAGCCTCTTTTTGTTAGGAGTCGTTAATCGAACCCACCTTAACCGCCTGGCGGCAGGCCAGACTCGACCGCCGGCCCACCGGTCAACCCAGGGCCACGGCGAGGTATCGGTAACAGCCTGAGTGTCCGTTTCGTAGAGTGACTGTTCGGGGCTGTAAGAGGGACCTGGAGACACGTCTGGGGACGAGAACAGGCACGACCTTCGAGATCATGAGGTTCTCGATGCCTATGATCATCAGAGATGACCGTGCCTGTCTTGTCATCATCGCCGATCAGTGCTGCCCTTGGCCAACTGGCCGAGCACGGGCCGGTAGCCGCCTCCGCTGCCGATTGCCTCAGCCTGTTGGAGTGTTTCCAGCGACTTCCCGACCCCCGTGATCCGCGTGGCGTCCGACATGCGCTGGCGTCGTTACTGGCCGGTGCCGCGGCGGCCGTGCTGGCCGCAGCGCGCCGAGATCAGCCCGGCGGTCGTGCCTACCGCATTTGCAATCAAGGCCATGCCTCGTCTCTGACCCTCAGCGAACTTCCTTAGGAGTCCCTGGTGACAGGTACGAACGTCCCGAGTTGGGGGCGACATCGGATGAAGCAGCACAGGCGTGCGGCGGCGCAGGGATCACCCTGCGCCGCCGCAGTTTTCCTCGTACTAGCGGTCAGCCCACTGGCTCACAGGCCCACGCACTGGCCCTTCTTCGGACCGGATGCGGTGTTGACCTGTCCGTTGTTGGCCGGCGCCGGAACGTTACCGGAGCACGACAGCGGCCCACCGATGCGGTTACCCGCGACGATCGGTGCTGTCGAGCCGGTGTTGTCGACGACGTTGACGGGACCGCTGACCGTTGCCCCGGTGACAATGACGCGCATCGTCGACCGGGAAACCGTCAGCGGACCGGTGATCGTGACCGGCGCGCAGCCATGGTCCTGGTCGCCGATCGTGACCAGCTCGCCGTCCGCCAGGTCCACGGGTCCGCTCACGGTGGTGCCGCACAGCCGCACCACGCCCGCACGCGAAGCCGACACCGGGCCGCTTACCGTGGCACCGTTCGCGATCAGCGAGGCTCCCGGCTTTACCGTGACCGGTCCAGAGACCTGTGCACCGTCCAGGCACGTGACACCCGAGTTGACGGTCAGCGGGTCGGAGTGCCGACCGGTGATCGTCGTGGTGCAGGGCGGCGGGTTCTCGAACGCTTGGAACTCCGCGATCCGGACCTGACCCGAGCTCGCGAACGCGGTGGTGCAGTCGCTCGGCACGTTCGGGTCGTTGGACTGCTGACCGGCGTAGGCCGGGTTGCCGGTGCATTGCGACGACCCTACGACTAGGCGCAGATGCGTCGCGAGCGTCGTCGGGATGTCGAACGAACGCAGATTGATGCTGGGAGATACCGGTCGCGGCCGCTCGGCCGGGAAGGCATCCTCCGCGCTCGTGTAGGCCAGCCGGTAGTCCTTGTCGTTCGTGCAGTCGACGGTCGCGGACGCCGTGCAGGCCAGCACCTGGAAGGAGCGCAGCGCGGTGAACCGGTTCTGGGCAGCGTTGTCACCGCCCGGGTCACCCGTCTTCGCCGGACGCAGCAGAGCGCTGACGTTGATCCTTCGTACGACCTGCGGGCCGTCACCGGCCAACTTGACCGTGGTCTGTTTGCCGGCGATCGGTTCGGCCTTGGCCCCGAGGTAGGCCCACTGCGACCCCTCGTTCTCATCGATGAGGTACGCGGCGTTCACACCGTCACCAGTTGCTGTCGCGCCATTGGCCGCGGCCGCCAGGTTCTGCTGAAGGTTGATCGCAAAGTCACCCGTCTGACCCGGCTTGAAGGTCGCGGTCAGGCGAGTCAGGCCGTACCCCGGCGCCTGGACGAACAGGTGATAGGTCCCCGGAGCGATCGTCGCGGTGTCCGATCCCGGCTTGGCGGGGTCGACGCTCACGATCGGACGCGAACGTGCCTGGAAGTCACCGATGAAGACCTGCATCTTCGCCGTGCTCGGCGCCTCACCCGCGGGCACGAACCGGATCGTCGCGTTGTTCGCGTTCGGTGAGTCGAAGCCGGGCTTCGGGGTGACGTCGCTACCGCTGGTCGCGGTCGCGCTCGACCCGAGGCCACGCTTGGCGAACGCGTCCCACATCAGCGCCTGGTTGACACCACCGGTGCGGATCTGATCCGCCGCGAGCATGGCGTCGCGGGCACCGACCATGGTGACGGCGCGCGGCATCAGCAGCCAGGCGTCGTACACGTTCTGGATCCAGCGCCGGTTGCCGGGGCAGCTCTCCAGCGCAGTCAAGCCGTCGGCGCACGAGGCATTGAGCTCAGGAGTGCCGGAGCCGTAGCGGTCGACGAAGGCCTGGCGGACCTCCCACTGCACCGCGTTCCAGATCTCACCGTCGGCGTGCACCTCAGGCCCGGTGAGGTCGAAACCGAAGTTGCTGTAGTTCAGCGGGCTGTCGCCGATGTCGAAGTTGCGGATGCCGCGGACCGGGTTTCCCGTGGCGTACTGACCTGTGACCGAGTACGTCTGGCCCTTCGGCACCAAGTTGTACTCGTACAGGTATTCCATCGCGTCGAGGTCGGACCACGACTCGCCCATCGACCCGGCCTGCGTGCCGGACAGGCCGCCGTTGACCATCCGGTTGGAGATCGCGTGGGTGTATTCATGGGCGATGACGGACATGTCATAGTCGCCGTCGACACATGGCGGGTAGAACGAGCCGGCGACGGGCTGCCATAGATACATGTTCGTCGAGCCGGGCGATCCGTCGGTCGGCGTCGACTGGTTCGCGTTGTTACGCGTGAGCGTCGCCGACCGGGCCCCGGATTGCGCGCTCCCGCGCTCCGGGTCGTTGGCCCTTCCGCCGCGATCGAAGTTGTTGACCTGCATGTTGCGGTTGATCTCGGTGAAGCCGAGTTTGTACGACCAGTCGTGCATGCGGTTGTGCATGGCGTTCAGGTTGGTGATCGCCGCGTCGATGTCGTTGAGATTGCCGGTCGTGAACGCGTCCGGGCTGCATTTCGACTCGTACCACTGGTTGGTCCAGGCGAAGGTGTAATCGCGGTTCGGGCGGCTCGTCGCCACGTTGTTGAGGCTGAAGCTGCCCGTCCACGTCCGCGCGGTCTGTGCGTTGTTTCCGCGGCTCGTCGTGCTCGACGCCGTGGAGTTGATGCTTGGGTCTATGTCCCACGCCAATGGCGAGGACGGGTTCCCGACCACGCGGTCACAGCCGGTCGCGGGAGTCCAGCACCAGGTCTCGCGGGTGTCGGTCGAGCTGTAGTCCGCGGGCGGGTTGGCCGGGAACGCCTTCCACTCTGGGTTGTCGATCTCCTCGTGCACGTTGTCCTGGCGGATCAGCACCTCACCGGTGCGCCCGTCGACGTAGCTGGTGTACGCCTCTGGCTCGTCACCGTTGCTGTTGAGCCCCACCTCGTACGTCGCACGGACGCTGCCGTCCGGCAACGGAACGGCAACCAGCCGGACCGACTGCTGACCGTCGAGCGCGCTCGCCGAGTAGCGCTTCCAGCCGTCCGATTCGCCGCGCGCGGTCAGCGTGCCGAGGTCCAGTCCGGCGTCGCTCGCGGCAGTCTTGATCGCGTCGGTCTCGGAGAGGGTCGCCGAGGGCGGCTTCGGAGCCTGACGGGCCAGGCTGGAGGAGACGTAGTAGACCTTGCCATCGACGAGTCCGACGTTGACCATGCCGTCGTATCCGGCGGACAGATCTCCGAAGCTCTGCTGCAGGACAACAGCGGAGCCCTGGCCGATGGGATGCACCGAAACGAGCTTGAGCCCGTCGACTGCATCCTGAGACAGGCCGAATAGGGCGCGATTGGCGGAAATGTAGGCCCGCGCGGCCGCCTCCGGGTCGGCGGGAAGGTCGGTCGCAACCGGCTTGCCGTCCACCGACGCAATCTGCAGCGGCGTACCAAAACGGTTCCAGTCGACATGCGCATTGTGTTGGGCTGCTGCCAATTGCCGCTGCTCAGCGGTTGGCCCACGGCTGCCCTTCCGGCCGTCGAAATTGCCCTTTCCGTGGTGATGCAAGGCCCCGTCGGCAGGGGCGCCTCTGCCGTGCTTGGGGTCGTTAGGTGCACCGATGGCTGTTCCGTTGATGCCGAGTACGACAACGGCACTGGCGGATAAGACAGTCACCAGTTTGGTCAACCTGCGTCTGTGCCTCACGTCGAACCTCCCCCGGACGTTGTGGTCCGGTAGCTAGCTGGCCAGCCTCATAGGCTGCCGTGGCGCAGAACGTAACGCTCTACTCGAAAGTCGGTCAAGATATGACTTGGAGTGATTTCGTCATAGATATCGGGCTTTCGGCATTTGTTGGAAACGCTGAGCCAGCCATTCGACATTTGTACGACCGGGGTCATGATGAGCCTGAACGCTCAACCCGGTGCCGAACACCAAGACCGAGTGGAGGAGACATGGCGAGGTTCCTGCAGGGCCACAAGGTCGACGAGTTGCTCCTGCGTCTGTCGGGCCGGCACCGCCAGGGCCATGAGCTGGTGAAGATTTAATCGAGAACGAGCTGCTGTCCGGGGGGCTGGTGCCGGTGGCGTCCGGGATGGACAAACACGACGGTGTCTCCGCCATCCGGATCAAGAACCGCTACGCCGCGCTCTACGCCGCCCGGCTGCGGCCGAAGCAGAGCGTCGAGCTGCCCGAGGCCCCGTTCCTGCACCTGTTCGTGCCGCGCGGCACGGTCACCCTCGAAGGCGCGGGCACGCTCGGCCCCGGCGACGCCGTACGGTTCACCGCAACCGGCGGGCAGCGGGTGACCGCCGTCGAGCCCGCCGAGATCCTGGTGTGGGAGATGCACGCCGCGGTCGCCGCCTGACCTCTCACCCCGTAGAGAGTCCGGCCGTACCACCCGGGTTATCGTGAGGCGATCCGGGCGCCCGCCGAAGACCCTGTTGCCCAATTCTGATCAGGCGGCGAGCGAGAGTTCGAGGCGGGCCAGGTGGCTGGTACGGGTCCGGTCCAGCGGGTGCCCGTTCCACCAGGCATCCAGCCGTATCAGGTTCAGGGCGAGCGCGGAGTAGACGTGTTCGAGGTGGACCTTCGCCAGACCGCGGTAGCGGGCATGGCGGATGCCGGTGACAGTGACTGCCTGGTGGATGGTGCCCTCGACTCCGGCGCGGATGGCGTACGTGGCCTGCCAGTCCTTGGCGTGCTGCTTGCGTCGTGCCTGATCGAGAACCTCCTGCAGGGCACGAACGTCGCGTCCGTGGTCGCCACGTTCGTGATCAGATTGGGCGGCACGCCGTCCTTGTCGTCCTTGCCGTCTGTGGCTTGACCGGAGCCGTGGCAGGTCTCGCTGATGTGCACCGTGAGGTAGGCCACGGGTGCGGTGCCGGTGTTTCCATCGGCCCGTTTCCGTGGCCCCTCCCGCACCCCCTCTGTGTCCCGCTTGAGCTTGGCACAGAGGGAGGCGCTAGGGGCGAGGCCGGTCCAGGTCGAACGTCACGCCGGCCAGGCGGATTGTGCGCACCCTCGGGTCCTTGAGCAGCTCCCGTAGCTCGCGGACCGAGCTGAGCTGGTCCACATAGCCGTAGGCGAGCCCAGCTTCGGCCGCCTTGCGCAGCCGGTTCAGGGACAGGTCGAAGGAGCGCAGGTTGGCGTTGTCGTGGTCACGCAGCAGGCCGACCCAGTTGCGGAACTGCGGCAGGCTGCCACCGCATATGTCATCGGTCAGGTCGCCGCCCTTGCCGAGGTCCAGCGCGTCGGTCCAGTAGTCGAAGCCCCAGGTGATCGGGAGGGAGCCGGGCCTGCGCTCGTACACGACCCGTTCGGCGCAGGAGCGGGACTGCTTTACGAACGCCCTCAGGTCGGCCTCGCCGAGCGGCTGTTCGAACTCCACCACCGCCAGCGCGCTGAGGTCGGCGGGCAGCCGGGCGAGCACCGCGCGCACCTCGTCCTTGGCCGTCAGCGTGGTGCCGACGTTGAACAGGGACTGGGAAAGCCTGGTGTTGGCTGGTACTGCCGCGGGATCAGCGGCCGCTGACCCCGGAGGCCGGCTGATGAGCGGCTACGGTCACGTAGGCGATCGGGCCGCCGGACGTGGATTTGAGGCGCTTGCCGAGAAGGAGCTCGGAGATTCGCAGGTCATCGGCCGTGCCGGTCGTGATCATGTTGATGGCCGTGTCGAGGTCGCTGATGTAGCCGGCGAGTCTCGCGTCGAAACGATGACGGATCAGGCCATTGTCGGTCAGTTTGCTGTCCCAGCTGCTCAGCCCCGTTAGTACGGCGACAACGAATCCGCCGAGTGTCACCGGGAGAATGCCGGCCTGGGCGATCTTTTCCGGTCTCCCCACCCACCATCCGCGCAGCGCCTCCAGCAGGTCTGCCGGTGTCAGATCGGCGTGAAAGCCGATGAAGGGGCGATCTTCATCTGGGACATGCTTCGCCACGTCGACGCGCAACACCGCCATCGTGGCGTTGCCCGTTGTCGTTGGCAGGAGGTGATGTAGCGCTACGGAGGAGCGAGCCCGGATTCGTTGCGCCACATCCATAGGGATGACCAGTTTGTCGTCGTGTTGACCGGCCGCGGGGAGCAGGCCCGCAGCCGCGATCTTCTGTAGGGCGAGGGGAGGGAGGTTGAAGCGGACGGCGGCCTGCCGCAGGGTGATGAGGGTCATGGGCTCGTGAGGTCATCTCTCGGCTCGCTGCGTTCGGACTTTCGAAGTCGAGCAGGTGGACGTGTGCGCCCGCCGGAACTCGATCTCCCACCGTCACCCAGCACGTACCAAAACTTATGATCCGCTCTGTAGCGGAGAGGGCCTACGTCCCTCCACGCTGAGGAAGCGGACGACAACGAAGCAAACAGTCACGGCGGCCGCCACCCACACGACCGTCTTCCCCATGGTCGCGATCACCTCGTTCCTGCCAGGTGGAAGCACGATCATCTGTACGGCGGCGCCGACCGGCACGGTCAATCTCGCGAGGAGACCGATCACTCCCGGCCGCATGACGCACGCACCCACGGCCCCAAGGGGCGCCCCGAAGACGATGCTGGTGACCCACCACACGAGCGACTCGGACTCGTACCAGGAGGACAGGGGCCCGTCGCTGCGGATGGTGTCCGCGATGCTGTAGGCCGCCGTGGCCGCGAGCAGGGACAGTGCACCGGCGACAGCGCCTCGGGTCAGTGCCGCAGGACGGCTCTCCTCGGCGCGGGTGACCAGCCATCCCACGGCGACCGCCGATCCCGCCCAGGCCCAGCCGGAGTCCAGCAGCACGCTCATGATCTCTATGACCGACACCCCGCCGGTCGTGGCAGTCCGACTTTCGAGGTCCGCATAGTGGTGGGAGATGGCGTTGACCAGGGAGGTCGCTGCGCCGAACCCCGCTCCGATCAGCAGAGCGCTGACCAGGACCTTCACGAGGCGGGGCATGCGGTGGGGTGCCACTGTCCGGCCATGTCGTTGATCGTTGGTCACGGATGCCCTCCTCTCGCATATGTCATGATTCATGACAGTGGGTCAGGGTATCCGCTGTTCGTGACCTCTATCATCACGCGAGCCCTCGAGATCCGGGCCGATACTTCCCGCGCACGCCCAGACATGCCTGGAAAATCACACGGAAGATCTGGGAGAAATCTCGATCGAGGCCGTCGACAACCCCCGCAGCCACGGGAAATAAGGCAGAAGAAGGGGATATGTCAGTGCTACCTTTCCGGGGTCGGCCGCGGGACTTCGGTGCGACTTCCGGGACCCGCCTTTGAAGCGATGATTCGCAGCTCGTGCCCCCATTCCCCGGCCGACCTCGTACGTCGACCCGGAGGCAGCGATCGAGACTCGTGTCGAGACCAGTGCGGATCTGATCGCCGCCGAGGACGTCCTGCTGTTCGTGAACGCGGCGATCACCTCCACCGGCCAGCGTGAGTTCCACTCCGGCGCGGAGGAGCAGAGCCTCTCGCTGGACTTCCTGCACGACTACCTGATGGGCAACTACCGCGACCTGTACGCGGCCACCCTCGCCCTGGACGTCAACGACCACAACGCCGTGTTGATCGCCCGAAACCTGCTGGCCACGACGGGGGAGGCGGACCCGGAGCAGCGTCAGGCCGAGGGGCGCCTGATCGCCCGGCGGCTGGCCCTGCTGCCCCCGCCTCGGGTGTACGGGCTGTTCCGCGAGCTGCGCCGCGCCAAGGTCAACAACCGGCGCACCAGGGCGATCATGCGGGACTGGCTGGCCGCCCGTCCCGACCTCGCGTTCGACGCGGTGAAGTACCGCGGCGCCGTCAAGGACGCCGTCCGCCATGCCCACCTGAGCCCGGGCGGGGAGCTGGGACCGTTCCTGTTCACCCCACACCGACCGGCCACCTACACCACACCGATCCTGGAGACCTGGCGGCGGGCCCACTACGAGCAGGCCGCGCTGTACAAGCTGCCCTACACGGTGGCGGAGGGGTTCGCGGCGAAGCACCGCATCGCACGCGCCGCCTTCCTCGAGCGCATCGCGCCCCGGCTCACCCGGCTGGAGCGGCTGCGCCTGCAGGAGTCGGCACGCGGCCTGGAGGTTGATGCGGTGCGGGCCGACCTCACCACGATGCCGCTGACCCGGCTGGCGTCATACGTGCTCGCCCTCTCACCGGACGATCGCGTGCACCGCCGCGCCGAGCTGACGACGGCGCTGCGCGCGGCCGCCCACCGGACCGCGGGCGATCAGGCCGGGCGCTGGGGCGCGGTGGTCGCCGTCCTGGACGACAGCTTCTCCGCGTACGGCTCGGGGCAGAAGCGCCGCCGTCCGCTCGCCGTCGCGCTCGCCTGCCATTTCCTGCTGGAGGCGCTGGCCGCCGAGTACACGCCGCTGTGGCTGTCGGGCCGTACGGACGCGCTGCTCGCCCATCCGTACGGACCGACACCGCTCGGCGAGCGTATCCTCGACGGCCTCGAACGCGGACCCGGGCGCCTCGTCATCGTCTCCGACGGGTGGGACAACTCACCGCCGGGGCTCGCAGGAGAGGTACTGCGGATCTGGCGCACCCGGCTCGACCCGGACCACACCTGCGGCATCGTGCACCTCAACCCGGTGTACGACGCCGCCGACTTCGACGTACGGCGGCTGGCGCCCACCGTCCCGACCGCTGGGATTCGTGACGCCGAGAACCTGGTGGCCCTGGTGGAGCTGGCCCAGTTCGCGGAGGGGCGCACCGGGCTCTTCGAACTCCGTGCCCACCTGGCGCGCCGTGTCGAGAGCTTCCTGAGGAAGGACGCATGACAGGTCTCGCCCTCACCGGGCTCTCCACCCGCCCCGCGCAGGCATGGGGTGGCGTACGGCTCGTCCCGCTGGTCCGCGAGAAGCCGATCGAGGACCTGCGGCTCGACGCCCGCCTCTACGACGCGGAGTTCGGCATCGTCGAGGTGGACTCGCGGACCGAGTACTCCTCCTACATTCCGCACGGGTTCGTGGCGAGCTGGACGCGCGACGGCACCCCCGCCGCGGCATACGGAACCCAGCTCCGGGGGTCGGCAGAGCGTGACCGCACACCCAGCCGGATGCCGCTGCGGTTCCACCGTCGCATGGCTCGCCGAGCTGACAGGAACCGGCTGCGCTTCCTGCCTCTGCACCTGGCGCTCGAGGGTTACCTGGCGCTGCACTTCGGTGGTCCGGAGATCGCGTGGGAGGAATGGTCACGCCGCGCGATCAACCGCGGGCTTTCGCCTCGTGTCGAGGAGGCGTACATGGGCGCCGCGGTCAGAGGTCTGGAGGACGCCCTTCGCGTCTTCGAGATCCACCCCGGCCAGTGCGGCGTTTTCGTTTACGTCGCGGACGCGCTCGCCGCCGCGTTCGTGGTGCCGCACCCCGATGACTACCGTGCCCTGTACGCGACCCTTGTGCATGACCTGTACGGCGAGCTGATCTACCACTACGCCATGCTCAGCGGGCCGGTGCCTGATTTCCACGCCCGCATCGTGGATTCGACGGTGCAGTCGCTCGCCGATCTGCGCGCGCAGGCCCGTCGGCAGCAGGATGAGTGGGCGGCCTTCCACGACCGGGTCATGGCGGGCGGGCTGCTGGACGCGGACTACACGTACCAGCGCGTCTACGAGATGGGCGGGTATCGTCTGTCCCGCTTCCTGCCCCCCTTCGAACGGCGGCGTGAGAATCACATCGGTGAGCTCATCACCGACAGCGCCGGTCGGCTCGCGTACCTCAAAACGTTCCGTCTGTCGGAGAACCAGATCCGCCGCGGTCATCTGCTGACCCGGCTCGCCGCCGATGGCTGGAACGTGGCCGACACCGCCGCCACGCTCGGCGTGACCGAGCCCGAACTCGGCCTGCGCATCGAAGCCGCGGGCTTCGGTCACCTCCTTCGCCAGGACGTGCTCGACCACTACCGAGCTCAGCTCCGCCACGGTGGTCGGTGACCGCACCGGATGAATCGCCCCGAGTTTTTGCAGAGGCCCGCTCTGTCGGGCTCAGGCGGGGCAGAACGGCGCCGTGTGCCGAAGGCGCGGTTCGCTGGGGGCGGCGTGGTCGGCGCGGGTCAGTACCGCGCGGCGGAGGGCGGAACCTTGGCCGGGGCGGAGCGGAGCTCCTCTTCGAGGGCGTCGACGAGCGCTCTGGCCGCCTGGCGTAGCCGTACGCGGCGGGCGCTGAGGTCTTCGGCGAACACCCGGGCCTTCGGCCCCACCCACGCCGGCTGGCCGGTGAGCTGACCGTGGGCGGGGTCGAGCGCGGCCTCCAGGATGGCGACCCGCGCCCTGACCTCCGCCAATGTCTGTTCCAACACCTGACGCCGCGGGTTGGGTATCAGGTCCTCCGGGCGAGGATTCATTTATCCCCTTCGGATGCGGATACATCGGACGGACTATTGGACATTATTGGTTCTACGGCACATCAGCCAGCCCTGGAGGAATTCATGGGACGTTCTGTACGGCGCGGCGTCACGGTGTGCGCGGTGGCATTGCTGGCGGTGTCCGGATGTGGGGGTAGCGGCCCCACGGCGGCCGAAGCAGGCGAGACCCTAAAATCGCATATAACCGATCTGATGAAGGAGAGCCACGTTCTCGATGTCCGTATCACCGATTCTGGTGGGCGCGATATTCCATGTGGAGAGGGAAAGGCCAAGAGGACCTTCGCGGCCACGGCCAGAGACGCCGCACCACAACGCGAGCCGGACGGGCTCAATACTTACATGCTTGGTGTGCTTTCCGCGGTTGCCCCGTACCGGATTGTTGAAGACCGGGGCAACGCTCCCATTCGGCTTGCCAATGACATGTACAAGACGGTGATCATCTTGGAGTCACCAGGTAACGGGCAATACGGAGTACGAGGTGAGACCGAGTGCCTTCCGATCTCGTGAGCTAATTATCGTAGGCCAACCCGCGCTCTCTAGCCAGTTTGTTGCCGCCTTCAAACCGACCCGCCATCTTTTGGGATAGATCTCCCACTGATAGCTCGTCATCACCTCCCATGCCATTGGCGACTGCCCACTTCTCGAAGGACTCAAGTCCTCGGTTCCCCTGTTTGATGAGTTCGGAGAATGGTTTGAGGTTGCCGTTGGCGTCGGTGATGGCGACGCCGGGTGGGCAGGCGGCCTGGTAGTCGGCGGGTGTGACCTTCGGGGTGAAGCCGTTGGCCATGAGTAGCTGCGCGTAGGTGTGCTGGCGGCTGAGGGTCGCCGCGCTGTCTCCCTTGTTGACCCGGTCCATCCTGGTTTCGTCCTCTTTGCCGAAGGCGCCATGGGCGGAGAGGGAGGTGCTCAGTGCCAGCCAGGCGAACCCGGCCGCGAGGGTCGGCGCGGCAAGTGTGCTGGTCAGTCCGATGGTGGTGTCGCGGGCGAAGTTCGCCATGGCCTTCTGCTGTTTGTCGATCATGTCCAGGTTGCCCTGGACCTGCTCGATGGCGGCCAGTTCGAAGCCGCGTACGTTGCCCAGGGCGGTGAACACCCGGTCCAGGTGTCCGACGTCCCCGGTCTTCCTGGCCGTCGCCGAGGCGTCGGCGATCAGTTGCTGGGAGAAGCGGCCCATTCCCTGGTCGAACGGGGCGAGGTTCTCGGCGGAGTCGGCGAAGGTCTTCAGGAAGCGGTAGGTGTCCTTCGGGCTCAGGGTGAACGCCGATGTCGTGCCGAAGGCCGAGGTGAAGGGCTTCAGCGTGCTCGCTTCGGTCATGTTGGCGTCGCCGATGTTGGCGCCTTCGGTGATCTCGGTGGCGTAGGCGCCGGCCAGCGTCGACAGGAAGATCCTGGCTCCTGGTGCGACTTTCAGTGGTGTGGCCGGAGAGTCCTCGGTGCCGTCGGTGTCCCTAAGATCTCCCATGATGATCATGGTGTTGAAGGTGAACTTCGCGGCCTCGGGGCTGTGCGGGCCCTTCTCGTAGGCGCCGCCTGCGGTGGCGAGCATCCGGCCGAACTCCGCGCTGACGTCGAAGTCCAGGCCCGGGGGCCGCTGAAAGGCGTGTTCGGGGGTTTTTATGCGGTTGAGCTCGGTGAACAGATCCCTGAGGTCTTCGCGGGACATGGCGTTGAACAGGCCCCTGGCCGCGTCGGGGTTGTTCGTCAGAGCGGACAGGAGGGGGACGAGGCCGGTCTTCCACCGCCGGGGGCTGCTGCTGTCGCCGTCGCCGACCGGCTTTCCCACCTTGGCCCGCGCTATCTCGGTGAGCCACACGGTGGGGAACATGCCGTACCGCAGCAGGGACGCCAGCTCGTTCCCCGATGCTTTCTTGAGGTTGCCCGCCTCCCAGGCCGAGCCGAGGAGGGCCGGTTGCGCGCCGACCGCCGTGGCCAGGGCGTTGCCGATGACCTGCCGGTGCTTGTCGGCCGCTTTCTTGTCGTACCTGGCCAGACGGCCGAGCATGCCGAGCATGCCTTGGGGGCCGAGGACCCGGAAGAATCCGGCGGTGAGGTAGGCGTCTTGTTGCCCGTCGGCGAGCTTGTCGAGGATCCGGTCGTAGGCGGCATCGGGCAGGCCGAGGGAGGACGGGGGGAGACGGGTGAGCTGAGCGGCGAGTTCGGTGCCTTCTCTGGCGCTGCCCGCCGGGGACTTTCCGGTCTTCTCGTCGTAGGGCAGCAGTCCCCACTGGAACGGGTCCTGGAGCAGGCCGCCGGTCCACGCCGAGGCCGGTCCCGGCAGGCCGACCCCTCCTCCCAGCAGGGGGAGGTCCTGGTTGATCGTCTGCAGGCGTTGGCGCAGTCCCGGGAGTTCGTCGCCGACCCAGCCGCCGATCTCCCTGATCGGCTGCAGTCCCGCCGCCGGTACCTCGGCCACCGCGAGTAGCTGCCGGATCCGCTCGGACTGCTCGCCGATCACGTCGCGACCGCGCTCCAGCGCGGTGATGAAGCCCTGCATCAGAGCGGGGTCGATTCCGGCGAAGTCCGGCGACAGCGGCCCCGTTCCCGACGGCATCGACCCCACCATTCCCCTCACCCCGTTTTCAGTTATTTCACTTTAGCTCCACGGTGAGCATATTAAAGGGCGAATAATACGGATCTATCAAGCATTATGGGACGATTCCTGGCCTCGATGTTGATTCCGGTGTCACGCCGGGTGCACTGGCACGCTGAAGATGATCGGACCCGTGCCGGCCTGGTGAAGACGGTCTCAACGCTGCCGGTGAGCGCGCAGGTTTACGCCTGTCCGTTTGATGTGCCTGGCCGTAAGGAGGTGGCTCGGGCGAGGGCGCTGAGGCAGGTGAGTGTCGACAGACCCGAAGGATGCGACTGAAGCGCGACGGCCGGGCGCCCGTCACGCGGCGGGAAGCCCGGCCTCACTTCGCGGTCCGTACCCGACCGCGCACTACTCATCGTAGTTGGGTCGTCGCTTCTGCCAATCGCTATCGGAGATGGTGCGATGCCGCGCAGACCGAGGGCCATCGCGGTGCGGGTGCCGTAGCCGCGGAAGATGAACTCCTCCAGCAGGTTCCTGTCGTAGCGCTTGTCGGTAACGAGCAGGTGGATCATTCCTGCGGCGTCCTGTTCCGTCTCCCAGACGATCCAGTCCTTGCCGACGGGAGAAGTTCACCTACGGCGTTGGCGTAGTAGGTCGATCCGCCCAGGTGGAAGGCGATCTGGCGGAAGGTCCATCCCTTGCCGGGTGAGTGGTCGAGCTGATCGGGCGTGAGGGAGTTCAATCGGTTCGCCCAGATCAGGGCGAGCCGGGTGAGACGGCTGCGGGCCTCATCCAGATCCTGCTCGGTGAAAGGGGCAAGGTCGGCGGGGGTAGTGATCGCCGATGCATGCCAGTGATCGGGGATGGTCTCGTGTTCGGCCAGCCGGGCTTCCAGTTCGGCGAGGTGGTCGAGGAGGTGATCGTTCACTCGTCGGATCGCCTTGTGCGGGGTGTAGGTCCGCCCGTCACCCCGCAGTGGGCGGCCATCCCACGCGGTCCACGTGGCCGCCAGGCGAAGGACGTGGTCGATCATCGCGGTCACGACCTGTGCCGGCTCGCGGTCATCGGTGATCGGGGACTCATCGGTCATTTTCGGTCTCCATGTCAGAACACCATGCGGACATTCCGGCCACGCCATCAGATGATCAAGATGTCGGAGAGGATCCGGTGGCCGCCGTCCCTCACCTTAGGTTCCGGATATTTCAGCGGCTGACGAAGCATGGAGACGTGATAGGCAGGCGCGGGACGGTGACCTCGGTCCCGTCGATGACGTCGACGTTCCGGTCAGCCGCCTGAACTCCTCATCGCGAAAGCGAATGATCTACGAACAGAGTTCGCTGGTACGGCAACGAGCTCGCCGATCGGCCGGCGCTCCCCGAGAAGGGGCGAATCCGCTGAACAGGCGCCCGAGTCAGGCGCTGCGCCAACGGGCACGGCGAGCGCGGAATCAGGCAAAGCTTTGCGCCGGGCCGGGTTGATCGTTCCCTTGGGTGCGGCTGTCGAGATGGTCTGGGCATAGCCTGACTAGAGCTGACTCATGTGCTGTATGTGAATTTGTCTCGTATATCCCGATATTGATGGTCGGCGTGATGGCAACCAACACCTCGAAGCGGCATATACGCGGGCTACCTGCCGAGATGACGAGCTTCGTCGGGCGCCGGCAGGAGCTGGCCGAGGTCAGGTCGGTGCTGTCCAGGTCCCGCCTGGTGACGCTCGTCGGCGTCGGCGGGGTCGGGAAGACCCGCCTGGCCTTCCGGATCGCCGCGGACGTGCGGCGAGCCTTCCCCGACGGCGTGTGGGCCGTCGAGCTGGCCACCCTGAGCATTCCGGAGTTGCTCGCCCAGACCGTGGCCGAGGCTCTGGAGCTCCAGGAGAGGCCCGACCGGCCGTCCATGGAGACGCTCACCGAGTACCTGCGGGACAAGAACGCGCTCCTGGTCCTGGACAACTGCGAGCACCTGCTGCATGACTGCGCGCTCATGGCGGAGAGACTCCTCGTCTCCGCTCCCAAACTGCGGATCATCGCCACCAGCAGGCAGGCATTGGGGATCGCCGGCGAGCAGACGCTGGTCGTACTTCCCCTGCCGCTCCCCGATGAGGGCACCACGGGCTTCACCGCGGATTCGCTGGCGCAGGTCGACGCGGTACGGCTGTTCGTGGAACGGGCGCAGGCCGTCCTGCCGACGTTCTCCGTCACGGAGGCCAACCGGGAGACGGTGGTGCGGATCTGCCGACGGCTGGACGGTATCCCGCTGGCGATCGAGCTCGCGGCCGTACGGCTGCGCGCACTCTCGGCCGAGCAGTTGCTCAAGCGGCTGGACGACAGGTTCAGGCTGCTCACGGGGGGATCCCGCGCGGTGCCGTACCGTCACCAGACGTTGCGCGCGCTCGTCGACTGGAGCTTCGAACTGTGTACGGAGCCGGAGCGGCTGCTGTGGACCCGCGCCTCGGTCTTCCGTGGTGGCCTCGACCTGGAGGCCGCCGAGGCCGTCTGCTCGGGCGATGGCATCGCCCGCGAGGAGGTCCTCGACCTGGTCATCGGTCTGGTCGAGAAGTCCGTGCTGGTCCGCGAGGAGCATCCGCCGGGAGTCCGGTACCGGTTGCTGGAGACCATCCGGCGGTACGGCGGGGACCGGCTGGCCGGGTCGGGGGAGGAGGAGACCCTGCGGCGGCGCCACCGCGACCATTACTCCGGCCTGGCGCGGGCGGCCCGTGCGGAACTCTTCGGTGATTCGCAGGTGGAGTGGTTCATGCGGCTGTGGGTGGAGCACCCGAACCTGCGGGCCGCCCTGACGTTCAGCTTCGAAGGGCAGGCGGAGGCCCCGGCCGGGCTGGAGATGGCGACGGACCTGCTCTACTACTGGATGCCCCGCTACCGCGTCCGGGAGGGGCGCCAGTGGCTCAGGCAGGGGCTCGCCGCCGTCACCGAGCCGGGGGAGTTGCGGGCGCGGGCGCTGTACAGCTGCGGCTGGCTGGGGATCCACCAGGGGGAGATCGCCGAGGCCGTCGCGATGTTGGAGGAGAGCCGGGACCTCGGGAAGAAGCTCGGACTGGACTCTGTCCTCGCCTATGCCACGCTCTTCCTCGGCATGACGGCCATGTACCGGGGGGACGTCGACTCCGCGATCAAGCTGTACGAGGAGGCGTTGGCCGGCCATCGCGCGACCGGGGACGACATGGGCGTGGTGCTGACCCTAACCAGGCTCTCCTTCGCCTACTCCTACCAGGGCGATTCGGAAGGGGCGATCTCCACCGGCTGGGAGTCCGTCAGGCTGTGTGACGTGCACAAGGAGAGCTGGCACCGGGCCTACGCCATGATGGCGCTGGGGGTCGAGATCTGGCGTCAGGGCGACATGGAACGCGCCGCCGACCTGGAGAAGGAGAGCATGCGGTTCAACAGCTTGCTCAACGACTGGCCGGGCCTCGGGGTGAACCTGGAGGTGCTGGCCTGGGCCGCGACCTGCCAGGGCGAGTACGGAAGAGCGGCACGGCTGCTGGGGATCCTGCGGAACACGTGGCGGAGGGCGGGCGCACCCCTCTCCGAATTCGGACACCTGATCGAATACAGCGAGGAATGTATATCCCGTACCCGTGAAGCCCTCGGGGTGTCCGCCTACGACGACGCACTCAAGTACGGCGCCGGCCTGTCCTCAGAGGAAGCGCTCGCCTACGCCCTGCAGGAGGGTCCGTCCGCCGGGCCGTCCGCCGGACCGCCTTCCGGCCGCGCAGCCCGGACGTCGCCGCTGACCCGCCGGGAGAGGCAGATCGCCGGCCTGGTCGCGCAGGGAATGAGCAATAAGGAGATCGCCACGGCGCTGGTCATCGCCCAGCGCACGGCGGAGGGACACATCGAGCACATTCTTGGCAAACTCGGCTTCCACTCCCGCGCGCAGATCGCGGTCTGGGTCGCGGAGCGGGCGCGGGACGCGGAGTCCGGTGTCACCGGCGAGGCGGGGACGGTCCCGAGGCCCCGCGGCTGAGCGGGTCAGCCGTTCCCGGCCATGCTGGTCGCCGTCTCGGCCGTGCGGGCCATCTCGAACCAGACGATCTTCCCGGTGGGGGTGCGGTGGCTGCCCCAGGAGTGGGCGAGTGCCTCCACGAGGTACAGGCCTCGGCCCCCTTCGTCCACGTCGAGGGCGTGGCGGACCTGAGGCAGGTTGGTGTTGGTGTCCTGCACCTCGCAGCGGAGCGCGTCGTCGTTCATGGAGATGGTGATGACCGCCGCCCGCGAGTGGCGTACGGCGTTGGTGACCAACTCGGTGACGAGCAGTTCGACGTCGTCTCCGTGCTCGCTGACTCCCCAGTCGGCGAGCTGGTGGCGGACCCGCTTCCGGGTGTTCGGCACGGTGACCGTGTCCGGAAGGAGCATCCACGATGCCCGGGTGTCGCAATGCCGGGACGGCTGGATGTGGAGAGCGCTGGTGGGCCCACCGCCCGCGTGTGTCCGTGGGGTGGCGTGGGCGGGCATCGTCATCACGCAGCCCGACCGCAGATCCTGCGTCCCCTGGCGCTGAGGTTGGTGTTGACACATGGCTGGTACCTGAATCCGGTTGATCTCTCGTTGCCTTCTCTGCCGACAGATCGATCGTCTCTCACCAGGCCTGTACCTAATAACGGGATAAATACCCATATCACTACCTATTTCGCCGCGACGGTGGCCATTCCTTTACCTTTGGCGGAGAGCCGGGCGGCCTGCGGTGGGAAGGCCGATCCACGCGGCCTCCGCCTCCTGAGCGTGCCGGCGGCCGGGGCGGTTCCCCGGTTGTACGAGGTGGAGACAGCCAAGGCGTCCTGCGGGTGGAGTGGCGAGTGAAAGGAGTGGGGCCATGGATGCCCCACTCCTCTGCTACCTGTTGTCGCGGCTGTGGCTAATAACCACATTAACCACAGCGCTCACCACACCTGTCCGGCGCCTGAGCGGAAACGAGATCGACGATGGGCTCGAACACGAAGGTCGGTGAGGTCGTTTGATCGATGATGGCATCGATCGGTGTGTCTGTGCTCATGGCCTTCCTTTCAAAGCGTGACCTGCTGCGGGCAGATCACAGATCGATGACCCGTTGCCGGGCCAGTTTCCGCGCCATCTGGACGACCTCTGTAAGGTCGGCGCGGAGCGTGGTGGCGATGGCCCGCAGGGAGCTGTGGCCGTCGCAGCAACTCAGTAGAGCGGCAGTGGCATCGTTGATCCGGTAGATCCGTACAGCGGGCTCACCCCACTGGCGTTGCAGCAGGATCCACGTGTGCCGGACGGGTAGGTGCGCAGGCGGCACCTTGGCGGTGACGTCGTGATCGAAGAATGCGACCCGGGCGGTGGGGGAGAGGCCGGGCACCTCACGCGGCAGCGTGCCCTCATCGCCGGTCCTGTCCGGCGCGAGGGCCGGTTCGATGTCATCCGGAACGGTGGCGGCCGGCTTCCGGGCTGCCTCGGCGGCCTGCCGGTCATGTGCGAGCTGCCCGCACAGCAGTTCGTAGCGGGCGAAGTCGACCAGTGGCACCGGCGCACGGCCGTCGATCCACGCCACCAGCTGCTCGGGCTCCCCGGAGCCCGTCAGCCGCTCGCCCCATTGCGGCCGGCGGACGGTGGAGGAGGCAAACCCCTCCAGTAGCTCCGGGTAACGGGCCTCCAGTTCGGCGACGGTGGCGGGCAGATAGGCCGTCACCTTCAGCACCAGCTTTCTTCGGACGCTCTCCCTGGTGATACGGAATCCCGCAGGCGGAGCGCCGGCCATCATGGCCAGCTCGGCATCGCTCAGCCCGTAACGGTGCCGCAGCCGAGCGGGATCCTCCCGCAACGTCGCCAGCTCGGCCTCGCAGGTCAGCACTGCGGCCAAGGCCTCCTGCAGGCCCATCAGGTGCCCTCGGTCACGGCCGGATCGGCAGGCGAACGCCGCAACAGGGCGCGGGCCCGGTCGATCTCCACGAGCAGCTCGTACGGATCACCCGGGAAGTTCCGGTCCCGTTCGACCAGGGTGGCCTGGAGAGTGGTGCGACCCACCAGCTCGGCCAGCAGATCCCACACGCGGGGAGGTACCGGTTCACCATGGGTGTCGATGGACAGCTCCCCGTCACCCCCGTCCTCACCGCCTGCCAGATGCACCTGTACCACGCGCTCCACCGGGATGGTGCCGAGGAACTCCAGCGGGTCAAAATTGTGATTACGGGCATTGATGTCGAGATTGGTGAGGTCCAGCAACAGGTGACACTCGCAGTTCTCCATCACCTCGGCGATGAACTGCGCCTCGCTGAGGGGGCTGGCCAGATCCACGTAGTAGGTGATGTTCTCCAGAAGGAACGGCGCCCCCACCGCGTCCTGCACTCGCTGCGCCCTGCGCCCCAGCCGGCGCGCCGTCTCCCGGGTGCGGGGCAGCGGCGCGAGCACCCCCAGCGCCACCTGATCGGTCCGGGTGAAACACAGATGGTCGCTGAACCACGGCGCGTCGATCTCGGCAACCAGGGCGGCCAGCGCCTCAAGATAATCTTCATCGACTTCACGGTCCGACCCGATGGACATCTCAACCCCGTGCGGTACGACCGGGAACCGGGCGGCCAGCGCGCGCAACCGCTCCCGCCTGTCAGCCGGGGCGTACAGGAAGTGCTCAGTGATCACCTCCAGCCAGTCAATCCGGTCGGCATGCTGGTCGATCATGTCTGCGAGCTCGGCCCGGTAACCCAGGCCTGAGCCCAACTCGCGCAATCCGAACACCGTGCACCCCCGAGATTCGGCGTATATCGCCATCTAGGGATCCTGTGTCGCTGTATTAACGGATAATTCCCCCGCCCGTTTCCGTCACACACCCGCGATGGGCAAACATTGGATGAGGCCGAGGAGAGCCGGTATACACCGAAATATGAAAAGCCTTGATAATGAGTTTCTGGCGCCTGCCAAGATTTATGTGAAAAGTGCCCAGATCGGCAGATTCTCGTGCCCTGGTCCGGGCAGTCATCACCCGGCCCAGAGTCCAGTCGAACGCGGACCGGGCGGCACCACAGGGTTGATCTGTCCACAGGTCACGCCCTATAGTGAACTATATGGTTCAGTTACTGCTCGACCGTACGTTCGCCGCCCTGGCCGACCCGACGCGGCGCGAGATCCTCGTCAGGCTCAGCCGCGGCCCGGCCTCCGTCAGCGAGCTGGCCGAACCGTTCGGCATGACCCTCACCGGGCTCAAGAAGCACATCCAGGTGCTGGAGGACGCCCGGCTGGTCACCACCGAGAAGGTCGGGCGCGTGCGTACCTGCCGCCTGGGTCCCGACCACCTGGAGGGCGCCATGCACTGGATCGACACCTACCGCCGCCAGTGGGAGCGCAGGCTCGACGGCCTGGAGACCTACCTGGAGCGCAAGAAGGGAAACCAGCAGTGAGCCATGAACTGACCGTGGAACGCGTGTTCAACCACCCTCCGCAGGACGTCTTCGACGCCTTCACCACCGCCGAGGCCCAGAGGGTCTGGTACACCCTCGGACCCGACGGCCCCGACGGAACCTACGTCGAGACCGAATCCGACCCGCGCGTCGGCGGCGAGTGGAACGTCGCCTGGGGCGACTCCGCCGCGCCCTTCCGCGAGCGCAACGTCTTCCAGGTCGTCGACCGGCCCCACCGGCTGGTGATGACCTCCACCGGCTGGTCACCCCAGGGCGACCGGCTCGACACCACGATCGAGGTCACCTTCGAAGACCTCGACGGCAAGACCCGCATGACCGTCACCCAGAGAGGTTTCCCCGACGCCGAGATGTGCGCCTTCTTCCAGCAGCACGCCTGGGCCGGCGCCTTCGACCGGATCGAGCGCTACCTGGATCTCCCGGAGAGGAGCAGTGTCGGCTGAACCACGCCGCCGCCGACACCGGCAACGAGTCCTGGCGCGGGGCGATGTCGCTGCGCTGGGTGCTGGTGCACATGGTGGAGGAGTACGCCCGGCACAACGGCCAGGCAGACCTGCGGCGCCAGCGGATCGACGGAGCAGTGGGCCAGTAGCCGGTACTACATTCGTAGATCTTGAGGGGGTGATATTGGGGGCGTGGGCCAGCAAGCCGCACACCAGATCCGCGAAGGTCGCCTCCGGCTCAGGCTGCTTGAACAGCGGATCGGCGATCCGCGCGGTCAGCGCCGCGAGTTCGGCATTCCAGGACACGACGAGATCGTAGGTGGGGCATGAGGTCACTCGCAGGCCACCGCCCATCAACCCCTGGTCACGCTGGCGAATCGATTAACGATCTACAGATGTAGTACAGAGGCCGCGTGCGCGTTTCCGTCGGTATATGAGTTGACAGGCGCATCTTGAATCGGTCCTATGAACATCGGCCGGCATGCAGCAGGAGCCGTCGTCCAGTCGCGTCGTCTGTTTCGTGTGCTGGTTTCACTCTAGGTAAAGAAGGTATTCATGGGTGTCGGCAAGATGCATGCGGACGAGATAGACCATGACGTCCCTCTGGTGCGCCGATTGGTCGCTGCGCAGTTTCCGCAGTGGGCAGACCTTCCCGTCGAGCCGTTCGATTCCTCCGGCACGGAGAATGCCATCTACCGGCTCGGCGATGACATGACTGTGCGTCTACCCCGCAGGCCTGGTCCCACAGCGCAGGTGGCGAAGGATCTGCGGTGGCTACCGAGGCTCGCTCCACTCCTCCCGGTGCCCATTCCCGTCCCGCTCGGCGAGGGGGAGCCCGCTGAGGGCTATCCCTCGCCCTGGTCCGTCTATCGTTGGCTCGACGGCGAGAACCCGTCCGCCGACCGCCTGACCGAACCCAGCCTGCTCGCGAAGGATCTGGCGGAGTTCGTCGCCGCGTTTCGCCGGATCGATCTCCCGGACGGACCGCCTGCCTACCGAGGTGGGCCGTTGGCGATGCTGGACGCTCCGACGCGCACTGCGATTGACGACCTGCGAGGAATGGTCGACACCGACGCGGCGACCGCGGCGTGGGAGGCCGCCCTGGAGACTCCCGGGTGGGCAGGCCCACCCGTCTGGATCCACTCCGACCTGATGCCCGGGAATCTGCTGGTCGTCCAGGGACGGCTCAGCGCCGTCATCGACTTCGGCACCATGGGCGTAGGAGACCCCGCCTGCGACCTGATCGTCGCATGGAACCTTCTCCCAGCCGGCGTGCGCAACGACTTCCGCACTGCCCTCCAGGTTGACGACGCGACCTGGGCACGCGGACGCGGCCGGGCCCTGTCCATCGCACTCATCGCGCTCCCGTACTACAAGGACACGAATCCGGTGTTCGCGGCGAACGCGCGGCACGTGATCCATGAAGTCCTCGCCGATCACGAGAATGCCCCATGAAGGCCCTCGGAGAGACGCGCCAAGTCATCGCCGGAATCGGCACGGAGCCACCAGTTCCCGGCGTGACTTCGGTGAGCACATGCACCTGAACGACCGGCTGATCAACGGCTAAAGGGTGTCCGAAAAGTCGATAAATGGGCATGTTGGTGGTTTGGTGACCCGTTGTGGAGTACGGGAGGCCGCCGATGACGAGGAAGCGTGCCGCGTAATGGCCGAGGACGTGCTCTCAGGGGATGCGGCCGACGCCGCCGAACAGACCGGGTTTGGTGACGTCGGGAGCTTCCTCCCACTCGTTCTCCGGACGCCAGGCCTGTACGGGAACCACCCCGGGTTCCGCCAGTTCGAGACCGTCGAACCAAGCGGCCAGCTGTTGGCGGCTGCGGGAGACGACCCCGCCGGCCCCGGTGTTGGTGTAGACGTCACGTCCCCTCTGCTGACTGCTCGACGGCAGTTCCCCGGCGTGGCCGTGTGAGATGACCAGGTGGCTGCCCGCGGTCAGGGGGCTACACAGTTCGCGCACGATACGCGCCGCGTCACGGTCGTCGGGGACGAAGTGCAGGACGGCCAGCAGGAGGATGCCGACAGGCTGCCCGAAGTCGATGTGGGCGCGGACCGCCTCATGGCCGAGAACCGAGCCCGGATCGTTCAGATCGGCGTCGACCACGATGGTGTTGGGATTGTCGGCGAGCAGCGCCCGTCCGTGAACGAGCACGAGCGGGTCGTTGTCGACGTAGACGATCCGCGACTTGGGTGCCACGTTCAGCGCGACCTCGTGGACGTTCTGCTGGGTGGGAAGCCCGGCGCCGATGTCGATGAACTGCCGCACGCCGGCATTCACCATGTGCCGGACGGCGCGGCTCAGGAACTCCCGGTTGGTGCGGGCGCTCTCACGCGCGTTCGGGACGATCTCGATGATCTTCTCCGCCGCGATCCGGTCCGCGGCGAAGTTGTCCTTGCCGCCCAGGTAGTAGTCGTACATCCGAGCGACGCTCGGAATGCTCGGGTCGACCCCGGATGGCGCTTTCTCTTGGTGGCTCATGGCATCCTCTCCCTTGCTGTGGCGCATATTAGAGGAATAGCCACCCGTTGTGGATCATGTCAGGAAAAAAGAGGAATCGCTCTGATCGCTCCGTCCCTCGTCGGTCTCTCGCAACCCGCGGCGGCTGACCCCAGATCGTCGAGGACATCCCTCCAGAGACGAGCCTCTGAAGGGATGTCCTCGGACCGGATCAGGCTCGCGGGCGGAAGTCGTCCGCGTGGTGAGCGGCCCACTGGGCGTAGGTGTACGGCGGGCGCCCGGTGACCTGCTCGACGGTCGGCAGCACCTGCGCCGTCCTGCCGACCGCCGAGGCGAGCATGTCGAGCATGAAGTCGACCGCCTGCGGGGGCAGCAGGCCGAGCAGGTGCTCCCTGGCCTGCTCCCTCGGCAGTTCCTCGAACCGCAACGGGCGGCCGATCGCCTCGCCGAGGATCCGTACCCGCTCGATCTGGGTCAGCGACTCCGGTCCGCTGAGCAGATGTGCCTCTCCGGAGTGCCGGTCGAGCAGGGCACGGACGGCGACCGCGGCGATGTCGCGTTCGTCGATCGGTGCCGCGGCCGCGTTTCCGTACGGCGCGCGGACCACGTCGCCATCCGCTGTCTGTGCGGCCCAGTCGAGGTCGTTGGCCATGAACATGCCGGGCCGTACGTGGGTCCACGACAGGCCGGACTCCTCGACCGCCCGCTCGCATTCGAGGTGCCGGTCCCCGATCCAACTGGGCGCCGGGAAGGTCACCGCCCCTGAGGACAGCAGCACCACGTGCTGAAGCCCGGCCTCCTTTCCGATCCGGAGGAAGTCGCCGAGCGAGCCGAACACGGGAAACAGGAAAGCCCGTTCGACGCCGTGCAGCGCGGCCGGCAGGGTCTCGGGCCGGGTCAGGTCGCCCGGCAGCACCTCGACGCCGTCCGGGAGCCCGGCACGGTCAGGGTGACGGGTGATCGCCCGCACCTTCTCGCCCTCGTCGAGCAGCTGTCGTACGACGTTGCGGCCGACGTTTCCGGTCGCGCCGGTTACCAGAATCATGATGAGTTCCTCCGTAGTGGATGTACCGCGTATGCGGGCTGTAGGCGTGGAACAGGAAGGTCTGGTCCAAGAATCTCTGACGGGTCGCGGGAGAAGCCGTTCCGTGGCGGCCGGGTCACCGCGCGTCGGACCTCTTAGGCCCGGTGACGAGGAAGACGGTGAGGGCCGCCACGACGAGGAAGACGGCGCCCGCCGTACCGGCGACGGTGCCGAGCAGCGCGATGCCGAGTGAGGCGCCGACCTGCATGGAGGTCATCACGGTGGCGCCGGCCACCGCGGTGTCCGGGCCCGCGTTGAGGGTCGCGGTGCTGTTGGCGGTCACCAGCACCCAGCCGTTACCGAGTCCGAGCAGCACGAGGATCGGCAGCAGCGGGAACGCGTAGCCGCTGTCGGCGCGGAGCAGGCCGAGCAGCACGAGCGCGAGCGCGGTTGACAGCAGGCCCGAGCAGAGCAGCAGCCGCACCGGGGCGTGTTCCAGGGATCTCTTGACGACGCGTATCCCGAGCATGATGGCGGCGGTGTACGGCAGGAAAGCGAGTCCCGCCAGGAGGGGAGAGAAGTTCAGAATGTTCTGCATGAAGAAGGTGAGGAAGAAGAACGCGGCGAAGTTGCCCGCCGCCATGCACAGGACCGCCAGATAGGCGCCGCCCCGGCTGCGGTCCAGGACGACGCGCAGCGGCAGCAGCGGCTGGGTGACCCGGCTCTCGACCAGGACGAACAGCGCCAGCAGGGCCAGGCCCGCCACGAGGCTGCCAAGGGTGATCGGCGCGCTCCAGCCGTCGGACCGGACCCGGGTGAGGCCGAAGACCAGCGCCATGAGCCCGGAGGTGGCCAGAACAGTGCCGGTGACGTCGGCGACCTCGCGTAATCAGGTGTCGCCTATTCGATCTCCCCCAGCACCGGCTACACCGCCAAGGTCGCCAAGAACGCCGACTGGATCCGCGTCGACCTGACCAAGGCAGAACACGGCACAGCCGTTTTCTGCCTTGGCGGAGAGCGTCGCACCGACACCTGGACCTACTGAACCGACCACATCAGGACGAATGAGAAATCCAGTTCCGTCCTGCGGTTCAGCGGGATATCGATCTTGACTCTGTGGGCGATCTCATTACGGCTGATGCCTAATCCATGAGCGATGAGCCGTTCGGGGCGGACTGGCACGGGATCGTCGAAGGTGACCGTGATCTGAAGGGGCCACGGATCCTCGGGAACGGGAGGTGCGTGGAGTTTCCAGCACCCGTCCCAATCGAGCGCGAAGTTGACCAGGAGCCAGACGTCGAGAAGTTTGCCGTTGGCGTTGACGCGGAACCTGCCGTTGCCGATGCCGGCCGATGCTCAGCTCAGGCGGGCTCGCAGAAGGCAGAATTCGTTGCCTTCGGGGTCGGCCAGGACGTGCCAGGGCTCCTCGCTGCTCTGGCCGATGTCGGCCGGGCGCGCCCCGAGCTTCAGGAGGCGTTCGAGTTCGGCGTCCTGATCGCGGTCGGTGGCGTTGACGTCGAAGTGCAGCCGCAGCTTGCCCGCCTTGGGCTCGGTAGTGGGGCTGAAGATCAGAGTCGGCTGCAATCCGCCGAACCCTTCCTGCGGTCCGATCTCCACCGCGCCTCCGTCCTCGGTGTCGAGCACGACGAAGCCCAGTACCTCGCACCAGAACGCCGCCAGCCGTTGCGGGTCCTGACAAGGGATTATCAGTTCGGAAATGCGACAAGCCATGATCGGCACCCTACAAGGCGTCAACCGCACGCAGCCAATCCTTAAACGGGGGCCTTCCCCGCCGGGTAGCCCCGGGGAAGGCCCGAACACATGAGGACGTCGCACCGGCAGCCTGGCCGAATCGCCGAGGTCACCGGGATCATTGCGGGAGGGTGATGGCGTTGGCGGCCTTGCTGATGGGCTCCATGATCTTGGCTAGCATGCGGTCCTTGCCGGGAATGCGGGCCATCAGCCCCAGCATCACCATCGAGAAGCGCACCTGGCTCTTGCTGCGTATCACCATCCGCTTGATGTTCGCCGGTCCGAGCTTCTGGTTTTCGTGGACGAACGGTCGCATCCGCCGCTCGTAGGCGTTGAAAGCGGCCACGTGGTCGCCACCGGCGGCGGCCAGTTCCGCCGCGAGGACGTAGGCGCCGACCAAGGCGAGGCTGGTGCCCTGTCCGGAGGCGGGCGAGGCGCAGTGAGCCGCGTCGCCGATCAGCGCGACACGCCCGGTGGACCAGCGGTCCATGTGGACCTGGCTGAGGGAGTCGAAGAGGAAGTCGGGGGAGTCGCTGACGTCCTGCAGTAGCCGGGGGACCTCCCACCCCTCTCCGGCGTATGCGGAGGTCAGGAGCCGTTCCTGCTCGGCGCGGTCACGGTGGTCGTACGACAACGGTTCGGAGGCGAACAGGAACATGGCCTTGGCTCCGGCCTCTCGCGCGGTGCTGTAGGTCAGCGCCGTGCGGCCGGGGCCGACGTAGGTAAGCTCCTCGCGGTCCAGGTTGAGGTGGTTGGGCACGGTGAAGACCGAGACGTAGTAGCCCATGTCGCGGACGAACCGTTCGTCGGGCCCGAAGGCCAGCTCCCGGGTGGTGGAACGCATGCCGTCCGCCCCCACCACCAGGTCGAAGACCTCGGTCCTGCCGCTGTCGAAGGCCACCTTCACCCCGTCGGGGGTGTCGCCGAGGGAGGCGATGGAGTCACCGAAGAGGTACTCGACGCCATCTTGGGTCCTGCCGTACAGGAGCTGGTGGAGGTCACCGCGCAGGACCTCGGCGTCGCTGTGCTCCCGCCCGCCGAAGGTGTCGCCGTCCATGCTGGCCACCTTCTTGCCTGCGGCGTTCACGACCGAGCCGGACCGCACCTCGGTGCGCATCGCGCGCACCTCCTCCATCAGGCCCATCCGCTCGATCACCTGTAGCGCCGCGCCTCGGATGTCGATTTTGTAGCCACCGGTCCGGACCGCAGGGGCGCGCTCCACCACGGTGACAGTGAAACCGTTGCGCCTCAGCCAAAAGGCCAGGGAGATGCCGGCGATGCCGGCGCCGGAGACGAGGACGTTGGTGTTCTTCACGGGGGGCTCCTTGGTTCCTACGGGGATGCCCCGACTGTACACATGTATTACACAACTGTGCAAGAAGAATGTATGAGACAGATGTCCTATCCATGCGGTAGCCTCGACGCCATGGGTAATCGCGAGGATCTGCTGGCTGGGGCCAGGCACTGTCTGCTGGAGAAGGGCTACGCCCGTACGACCGCCCGCGATATCGCCGTTGCTGCGGGGGTTAGCCTGGCCGCGATCGGCTACCACTTCGGGACGAAAGAGGCGCTGTTGAGCGAGGCCCTCAAGCAGGCGTTGCAAGAGTGGGGCGACAGCGTGGAACAGGTTCTGGCCACCGACCCTGGCGCTGATCCGGCGGATCGGTTCGAGGCGACATGGGACGGGGTGGTTCAGTCATTCGCCGATGACAGATCTCTGTGGGCCGTCCAGTTCGAACTCCTGGTCCACATCGATAACAATCCCGAACTCCGTCAGATGTTCACCGAAGCCAACCGGGCCGCCCGGCTGGGGCTGGTCGACCTGTTCGGCCTCTCCGTCCCCCAAGGCCAGGAAGAAAGGCTGGGGGCATACCTCCAGATGCTGATCGCCGGCGCGGCGGCGCAGTGGCTGGTGGATCCGGACTCCACACCATCCGGTTCCGATCTGCGCCGATCCGCCCTGGCACTTGCCGCCGCACTCAGCCACCAGGGCGTGTTCTGAACCACGGACAGGCCCTGGTCGCTCCGCTGTGGCGGCGCGGCCGTTGACCTCGTCCTCTCAGCGTCCGCCGTCGCGTGCCGCGCCGATCGCGGCGAGTGTGACCAGGGCGATCGCCGTCACCTGTACCGGACCGGCGGCCTGACCGAGGAAGATCACGCCGATGACGAGCGCCACCGCGGGTTCCAGGCTCATGAGGGTGCCGAAGGCGGCGGTGGTGAGCCGTCGCAGGGCGAGCAGTTCCAGCGCGTACGGCAGGACCGGCACCAGCACCGCCAGGCCCGCGCACGTCAGGAGCACGTCCCAGGAAAGGTTCCCGGCGGCCTGCGGTGCGCCGACGAAGGTCAGGGCGATCGCCGAGGCCGGCACGGAGACCGCGAGGCCTTCGAGTCCCCGGAAGCGGTCGCCGATCCGCTGGGTGAGCAGGATGTAGACGGCCCAGGTCACCGCCGCCCCGATCGCGAACAGCACGCCGAGGCCGTCGATCATCCCACGCCAGGGCTGGGTCAGCAGCAGCACACCGGTCAGGGCGAGCAGCGGCCAGGCCAGCCCGTACCTGCCCGACCGGCGAGCCACGGCGAGGGCGAGGGGGCCGAGAAGGCTGATCGCCACCTCCGTGGCCAGCGGGATCCTGGCGACGGACTCGAACACGAACACGGCCGTCGCGGAGCTCACCACGCCGAGCGCGCCCGCCGTGGCGAGGTCCCGGGCCGGCCGGCCCCGCAGCCGGGGCCGGGCGATCGCCAGGAAGATCAGGGCGGCGAAGGAGTTGCGGAGCCACGCGGTGCCCGCCGCCCCGATCAGAGTGAGCAGCGGCACGGACAGGGCGATGCCGGTGTACAGGCTGGTCATGGAGCCGAGCGTGAGAATCGCCGCGCCGCTTTGAAGAACCGGCCGCGATTTTTCCTGATGAATCGTCACGGACGATATGGCACAGGTATCCGGCTGTCCGCGTCTACCGCGAGATGACGGACAGAACATCCGCTAAAGATGGACTATGGAAACCCGGTTACTCCGTACCCTGGTCGAGCTGAACCGGCGCGGCACGATGCGCGCGGTCGCCGCGGCCACCGGATACGGCACCTCGGCGATCTCCCAGCAACTCGCCGTCCTCGAAAGGGAGATGGGAACCGCGCTCACCGAGCGGACCGGCCGCACGGTCCGGCTCACCTGGGCGGGGCGCCGCCTCGCGGAGCACGCGGAACGGATCCTCGCGGCCGAGGCGGAGGCCCGCGCGGCGCTGGACACCGGCAGCGAACCGAGCGGCGTCCTGAAGATCGCGGCTTTCGCCACCGCCATCTCCGTCGACATCCTCCCGATCGCCAGGCGGCTCGCCGTCTCCCACCCGCGGCTCTCCCTCGAGGTGCAGGAGCGCGAGCCCGCCGAGGTCGTCCGGCTGCTGGCCGACGGGGAGGTGGATCTGGGCTTCGGCTACGACTACAGCCTGGTCCAGCGCTTCCACGACGACGGCGGCGCGGTGCGGCTGATGTGCACGACCCCGCTCATGCTCGCCGTCCCCGCCTCCATGCCGGCTCCCGGCCGGATCGCCTCCCCGGACGACCTGCGGGCCTTCGCCGACGCTCCCTGGGTGGTGAACTCGCGGGGGGAGGACGACGGTGAGCTGGTCCGCCGGATGGTCGCGACGGCCAAGGTCGCGCACCGGGCCGACAGCCTGGGGCTGGTCCTCGACATCGTCGCCGCCGACTTCGGGGTGGCCCTGGTCCCGGTCTCCGCCCCGCCGCGCGACGGGGTCGTCTACGTGCCGATGCCGGGCCTGGACGTGCACCGCCGCATGTTCGCCCTCACCCGCCCCGGCGAGCAGGGGCGTCCGGCGATCGCCCTGGTCAGCGAGCTGGTCTCGGCACACGTGGGAGTGGTCGGCTCCCCGCTTCCTACGCCGGATGAGGTGCGACCCTCGTGAGACCGGCGCTCTCCGCCTCCACGGGGCGGTCATCTGGGAGGCGCGGTGGCCGGGGCCCTTTTACGCGGCGAGCCCCATGGTTGCGGTGAAGCGCGCCGGAGCGAGGAGCGCGGTGCGGCCGATTCCCGCAGCGGCGAGGTCGACCGGGCGCAGCCGTGTCTGCATGCCGGCGGTGGCGAGAAGCCGATCCAGGAGGTGCCAGCCGGCGAAGGACGTGGCCCGTTCCGCCAGACCCGAATCGATGGGGACCGAGCTGTCTCGATACCCCTGCCAGAAGGCTGAGATGAGCGGCCGGACCTGCGCGATCTCGACGCTGCCGCGTTCGACGATCAGGTCGTGCGAGAGCGTCGTATCGGGGCCGTGGAATTTGTCCACGTCGGAGTTGATTTTGCGGATGGCGTGATACAGCCACTCTCCGGCGAAGGCGCCCACGTCGCGCGCGGGGTCGGCGATCCGTGACTCCTCCCAGTCCAGCATGTAGAGCTGATCCGCGTCGAGGAGGAACTGGTCCAGCCGGAGATCACCGTGACACGGTTTCAGCTCGATCTGCGACTGCTCCCTCTCGCGCAGGGTCTCCAGGGCGGCGATGAGCGGCCGATCTTTCTGCAGCAGGGTCCAGTAGTGCAGCTCGGCGACGCGCGCTGCGGAGAACATCGTCAGCGGGATCGCGTGCAGGGCCCAGACGGGAGGCAGCGGATGCGGCGAGCCGTCGATCGCCGCCGGCAGTTGATGGAGCGCGCCGACGCTCTGCCCGGCCCGGTAGGCCAGGTCGGCGTCGAACTCGCCCTTGGTGGCGAGGTCGTTTCCCGCGCGCCCGTTCTCGAGCCATTCGAAGACCAGCAGCCGGCTCTCCTCGTCGACGCCCAGCAGCGGAGGGCAGCGGAGGGTGTCTCGGGAGTGGTGGGAGATCAGGGACTGAAGATCCAGCACCCGGCGAAACCTGGTCAACGAATCGTCGCGATCGCCGTCCAGGCGTTTCACGAAGACCCGTTCACCGCTGGTGGTGTGGCCGGCCCAGTTGTTGTTGCGCCCGGGAAAAGCATCGACGGTGCCCGCGTCCAACGTTCCGAGCCCCAGGCGTTCCAGCAGGATGTTGACCTCGGGCACCTCTGACAGGGAAGACGCCTGCAGTTTCTCTTTCTTCAGCATAACTGCCATGTTGACGGGTCCTCTCCCTGTTATCTAAACCCATGGCATTAACTGGTCCGGGGGTGGCGTCAAGGTGTCAGAGTCTTGTCGGGCTTGGCCTGGTTCTGGATTATTGAGTTACCGAGCGGCACTGAGGTTCGGTGAATGGAAAACCTTCGGATATTCATAGGAGAGGTCATGGCTGAGAAGGACCTGGTCGACGGTTACGACGCTTACACCAACGCCGAGGAGCTCGCGTTCGACGAGGCGGGCGAGGAGGAGACCCCGAGCACGCCGTGGTGTGTTCTGAGCATCGTGGTCACCGCTTCGGCCGGCTGCTGATAGTAGCTGGGCGTTTTCCCTGCTGAATTGTGCCCACGTGCGCCGTCAGGTGTACGTGGGCACAGCCATGTCATGAGGCGGGGGAATGGGGGTTTGTGGCATTAACTGGTCTGGGGGTGGCGTCAAGGTGTCAGAGTCTTGTCGGGCTTGGCCTGGTTCTGGATTATTGAGTTACCGAGCGGCACTGAGGTTCGGTGAATGGAAAACCTTCGGATATTCATAGGAGAGGTCATGGCTGAGAAGGACCTGGTCGACGGTTACGACGCTTACACCAACGCCGAGGAGCTCGCGTTCGACGAGGCGGGCGAGGAGGAGACCCCGAGCACGCCGTGGTGTGTTCTGAGCATCGTGGTCACCGCTTCGGCTGGCTGCTGATAGTAGCTGGGCGTTTTCCCTGCTGAATTGTGCCCACGTGCGCCGTCAGGTGTACGTGGGCACAGCCATGTCATGAGGCGGGGGAATGGGGGTTTGTGGCATTAACTGGTCCGGGGGTGGCGTCAAGGTGTCAGAGTCTTGTCGGGCTTGGCCTGGTTCTGGATTATTGAGTTACCGAGCGGCACTGAGGTTCGGTGAATGGAAAACCTTCGGATATTCATAGGAGAGGTCATGGCTGAGAAGGACCTGGTCGACGGTTACGACGCTTACACCAACGCCGAGGAGCTCGCGTTCGACGAGGCGGGCGAGGAGGAGACCCCGAGCACGCCGTGGTGTGTTCTGAGCATCGTGGTCACCGCTTCGGCCGGCTGCTGATAGTAGCTGGGCGTTTTCCCCGCTGAATTGTGCCCACGTGCGCCGTCAGGTGTACGTGGGCACAGCCATGTCATGAGGCGGGGAGAAAAGCACTTATGAGCCGGCCGCGACCAGGACGATGGCACGCTGGTGCCAATATGAGTCAGCTGAGTGCCACAGCCCTACATGGAAAAAATAGTTCCTCCTATTCTCCGTGGTGTGGGAACTGACAATGTGGTTGCGGTAGTGGACGATTACCGGCTCACCGCCGAGCTGGAAGCGGTGCTCGGGGCGGTGGACATCGCCCCGGACGGGCTGGGCGCCCGGGTGGGCGAGCGGGTCGTGGAGGTCGACGGTGTGCGTGCCCTCTGGCCGGCGCTGAGCACCGCGCTCTACGAGACCTTCCACAGCGGGCACGCGCATGATCCCAGCACCCGGCCGGGGACACGGGACCCGGCGCTGGAGGCCGCGCTGACCGCAGGGGTCCCTCACCGTCACACGACGACTCTGGCCCGGGTCCATGCCGGTGAGAACGCCTCCGACACCGGGTGGGTCGTCGACCTGCTGGATGTCAGGGTGCGGGTCCCCGCCGAGCGGGTGGTCGCGGTGGAGCCCGATGGCCGGGCGGTGATCCGGGCAGATGCCATCCGGCCTGCTCTCTCTCCCGGATTCTTTCTGTGTGACGGTTCGGCGGGCAGCGTGCTGGGTGCCGGGCCGATCCTGCGCTTCTACGTTCATCTGGCCGACGCCACGTTCACCCCGGCCGCCTGGTCGGCCGCGCTGGCGACGTTGGAGGCGTGGAAGGTCCCCTACAGGGCCAAGGCGTTCTCCAACCCGGCTGGATACCCGCGGCGTGACGCCCTGGTGATCTATTTGGAGGAGGCGGGCTGGCCGGCGTTGGAATCGCTGGTCGAGGTGGTCTCCGCGCTCCCCGGTCTCGTCGACGACACCTCGTCCTTCGCCAAGCGCGTCGGGCCCGGCCTGGCGATCGCCTGGGATCCGGCCGACGACCGGACCGGCATGCGCAGGCTGAGTTTCGGCGAGCACCGCTCCCGCGTCGTCGCCGAGGGCCTGATCAAGGGCACCGCCGAGGGGATTTCGCGGGCCACCGCGGTCATCGCCGCCCTGCGGGCGGCCGGCATCGATCCGGCGGAGCCGTTCCGCAACCGCACCTCGCCACTCCTGCCGATTGGAGCGTGACGCTGTGAGCCGAGTATCAGTGATCTTTCCCAGCCAGCCTGGCGACGCCTCCGAGGTGCAGCCGTACGCCGAGCTGGTGAAGCGCGGAGCGGCCTCGCGGTTGTGGATGGGGCAGTCTCTGCGAGCGGAGACGCACCACGTCCTCGCGTATCTGGCTGGAAACGGCTACCGGGTGCCCGCGGGTACCTCGGTGGCGTTGATGCCGCTGCGCCATCCGTTTGAGGCCGCCGTACAGGCACGTTCTCTGGCTCTGCTCACCGGCCACCCCGTGGTGGCGGGGCTCGGTGCCTCGGCACCCGAGTTCGTGACCCAGCTCAACGGAGTTCCCTACAGCCGTCCGGCCACGATGGCCGGCGAATATCTGTCAACAGTCCGTACCCTGCTCAGCGGGGGAAGTGTCCGAGGGTTCGTTCTGCCTCCCCTGCGTCACCCCCGTGTCGAGGTGGGTGCCGGAGTGCTCCGTCCAGGAATGGCCAGAGTCGCGGGAGCACACGCCGATGTGGCGATCACCTGGATGACACCCCCCGAATACATAGAGGATGTCCTGGCCCCGGCGCTGCATGAGGGCGCAGGGGAACACCGGGACCCACCGCGGATCGCCACCGTGGTGCATGCGGCGGTGGACCGTCCCGGACGTCCCAGCGTCCGGCTGGCCTATCTCGCCGCGCAGGCTCATCTGCGCTCTGCGCACTACACCGACATGCTCCGCCGGGCCGGGCTGGACGTCGACCCGGACGATCCCGGCACCGGTGCCCGGACGCTGGTAGAGTCCGGGATTTTCGCCACCGGTACGGCGGAGCAGATCGCCGGACGGCTCCGCGACTACCACCGGGCGGGAGTGGACGAGGTCATCGTCAACACCGCGGGAGTGTTCTTCGCCAGGGGGAGCCGGGCCGCACTCGCCGACGCCGAAGAGATCTTGAGCGCTCTGGAGGTGGGCGATGCCAGAGACTGACTTTGTATATCCGGACTTTTCGGGAAAGCGTCTGCTCGTCGTCATCACCGGCGCGCTTTCGGCGGCCTTCATCCCCGGCTGGTTGAGCTGGTTGCGTGCGGGCTACCCCGATCTCGTGATCCGCCCGGTCGTCACGCGCAGCGCGCAGCGCTTCGTCACCCTGGACGCGATGACCACGCTCTGCGGCCAGCGGGCGGTGTCCGACGAATGGCCCGCCCACGTCACGCAGGGGGCGCCGCACGTCGAAATGAGCCAATGGCCCGACACGATCTTCGTGTATCCGGCCAGCCTGAACTTTCTGGCCCGGCTGGCGCTGGGGATGGGCGACACCCCGGCCCTTCTCGCGCTCCAGTGCGCCACGGTGCCGATCGCGCTGGCACCTTCCCTCCCACCGCACGGGCTCAACAGCCCCGCCTACCGGAGTCACAAGGCTGCGCTTGAGCAGCGTCCCAACATCGTCATCGCCCCGCCGAAGCCGGGCATGAGCATCTCCACCGGGCAGTTGGACGCCTCCGTCGCGGCTCCGATGTCTCTTCTGGTCAGACTCGTCGAACAGCGCCGGATCCGGGCGGTCCGTCTCCCCCTCGGAGAGACCGCATGACGCCGACCCCGGTTCACGAGTTCGGCACCGCGTTCATGCGGACCTCCGTCTACCGGAATGGCGCGGAGTTCGCCTGGGTCCGCAGGCCCGGCCCCGCCTACCGGCTCCCGTTACCCGATCTGCCGGCGCGGCTCGGCGCCCTGCTCGGTTCCGTTCACCCGGCGCTGAGTCTGCCGGTCATCGACGACGGCCTGCGCTACCGGAGCGGGGGCGCGCTGCCGGCCGCCGGCTGGCTGGCCTTCGACGAGGAGCCGGCCGGCCCCGTACTGGAATCGGCGTTGCGCGAGATCGCCACGGCACTGGCCGGACTGCACGCCCGACCGGCACCCCCGCAGATCGTCCGGCGCCATCCCGGGGTGACCCGGCTCGCCGCCTGGTTCGACGACCGACACGACGCCGCCCCCGCGTTTCATCTGAGCCACCGGGCGAGAAAACGCCTGGGCCGGACCCGCTGGACGCGGTTAGAGGAGCTGTGCGGGCAGTTCTGCGCCGCCGGAGGGGACACCCTGCTGCACGGCGCGCTCAGCATGGCGTTGATCGTTCCCTCACCTGACGGGACCGGTGTCCTGCTGACCGGCGAGGACCTCGCGCGCGGTCCCTGGTGGCTCGACCTCGGCTGGCTCATCGCCGAGCTCATCGAGCTCGACCAGGCGGTCAAGGCGGGCATCGCCCCTGCCCTGGACTTCACCTATCCGGCGCTGTGCGCCGCGCTCCTGGAGGGTTACGGACGTACCCCGGACCTCTCGGCCATCGGGGGGCTCGGGGTGCTCCGCGTGCTCACCCACGCGCGGGACTACGCCACCTATGTCGGCTGGGACGACCAGCTCCTCACCTACGTCGACATCGCCGCTGTTCTGTTCGACGAGCAGATCGGCGAGGTCGCCGCCAGAGCGATGACGGAACGCGACCCCTCCATACCGAGAAAGTGATGGTCAGCATGATTACCTCGCCGTATCCGGTCGCCCCGCGGCAGGACGTCGTGGACGATTTCCACGGCACCCCTGTCGCCGACCCCTACCGGTGGCTGGAGGATCCGACCACTCCGGCCACCAAGGACTGGCTGGCGGCCCAGGACGACCTGTACCGGGAGTACGCGGCCGATTTCCACGGCCACGAGTGGTTTCGACAGCGGGTGGGCGAGCTGCACCGGACGGGAATCGTCGGGCCGCCCTCCTGGCACGGCGAGCGCCATTTCTTCATGCGGCGTACAGCCGAGCAGGAGTACATGGTGCTCTACACCGTCGAACCCGACGGCACCGAGCGGGCCCTGCTCGACCCGGCCACGCTGGACCCGGCGGGAAGGACCGTCATCGACTCCTGGCAGCCGTCGGCGGACGGCCGGCGTCTGGCCTACCAGGTGTCGATGGGCGGCCAGGAGGAGTCCATCCTGTCCGTGCTGGACGTCGCGACCGGCGAGATCATCGATGGCCCTGTCGGCCGTTGCCGCTACTCGCCGGTCGCGTGGCTACCCGACGGCCACTCCTTCTTCTACGTCCGCCGGCTCCCCGCCGACCAGGTACCGCCGGGTGAGGAACGTTTTCACCGTCGGGTCTACCTCCACCGTGTCGGGACGGATCCGCGCGACGACGTTCTGATCTTCGGCGAGGGGCGCGACAAGGCCAGTCACTACCGGGTGAACCTCAGCGGAGACGGCCGATGGCTGACGATCTCCGCTTCACTGGGCACCTCGCCCAGCAACGACCTCTGGATCGCCGATCTGTCCGCGTCCTCGCCGCAGGCCCCGCTGCTGAGAGTGGTGCAGGAGGGGGTGGGCGCGCACACCGCGCTGCGCGTCGGCCGGGACGGGCGGGCTTACCTGATGACCGACCGGGAGGCTCCCCGCGGGCGTCTGGTCGTCGCCGATCCCGCCGATCCGCGCTACGAGAACTGGCGGGAGCTGGTCCCGGAGGACCCCGAGGCGGTGCTCGGCGACTTCACGATCCTCGACGGCGAGGAGCTCGCCGCCCCCGTTCTCCTGGTCAGCCGGACCCGGCACGCTGTTGGCGAGATCTCCCGGCACGACCTGCGCAGCGGTGCCTTCCTCGGCGCCGTCCCCACTCCGGGGATCGGCACCGTCGGCGGCATCTCCAGCCGCGCCGAAGGCGGCTGCGAGGGATGGTTCGTCTACACCGACAACGTCACCCCGGTCTCGGTCCAGCGCTACGACGCGCGCACCGGTGAGACCTCCCGCTGGGCCGCGGCGCCCGGCGGCACCGAGCGCACTCAGGTGCAGAGCCACTCGGTGAAGTTCCGGTCCAAGGACGGCACGCTCGTCCGGATGTTGGTGCTGGCTCCGCCCGGCACGGGCGAGGTCCCCCGGAAGGCACGGTCCTGCATTCTCAGCGGCTACGGCGGGTTCGGCGTTCCCATGGCTCCTGGCTTCTCCCCGCAGGCTCTGGCCTGGGTAGAGGCCGGTGGCGTCTATGCCGTCGCCCAGCTCCGCGGGGGAGGCGAGGAAGGCGAGGAGTGGCACCGGGCGGGCATGCGCGGCAACAAGCAGAACGTCTTCGACGACTTCAACGCCGCGGCGGAGAAGCTGATCGCCGACGGTTGGACCTCTGCCGGGCAGCTGGCCATCACCGGCGGATCCAACGGCGGCCTGCTGGTCGGCGCGGCGCTCACCCAGAGGCCCGAGCTGTATGCCGCCGTGGTCTGCTCGGCTCCGCTGCTGGACATGGTGCGCTACGAGGGCTCGGGTCTCGGCGCCGCGTGGAGATCGGAGTACGGCTCCGCCGGCGACCCCGAGCAGTTCGGCTGGTTGTTCGGCTACTCGCCCTACCACCGCGTCCGCTCCGATGTGGAATATCCGGCGACGCTGTTCACTGTCTTCGATTCCGACACCCGGGTCGATCCGTTTCATGCCCGCAAAATGTGTGCGGCGCTTCAGTGGGGGACGATCTCCGTCGACCACGCCATTCCCGTCCTGCTGCGTACGGAGTACGGAGTGGGACACGGCGCTCGGGCGGTAAGCAGCTCGGTCGAACTCGTCGCGGACACCCTCGCATTCTGCGCCACCTATACCGGCCTCACCATGGATTGAGCCGAGGCCCAGGTCGCAGAGCACGGACGGGACCGGGAACCTCCGCGGGAGCTCCCGGCCCATGGGTTTTCCATGTTCACTTGGTGTCACGTGGCATCTCCTTCCTCCTCCGTCCCCGTACGGCGGTCTATCTTTCAAACACGCCAGACAGAAAAGATCGATCAGCCCATTCGGAGGAAATGCCATGAACGCGTTCCGTCGCATTGTCGCCATGATCGCCATCGCCGCCATCGTCGGTGTCGGCGTATCTTCTTTCACCGCATCCGCGCATGCCGCGGACATCAGGGGAACGCTCGCCGGCGAATTGGAGAAGAACATCTCCGGTGACCCGTGGAAGGGCGCGGTCGGCCCGCGGGAGTCTGTTCTCGGTGACCCGTGGAAGGGCGCGGTCGGCCCGCGGGAGCCTGTTCTCGGTGACCCGTGGAAGGGCGAAACTGCTTGATCATTGGCTGGAGCGGGGCGGAGCCTGGGGAGCCGTGGCATCCGCCCCGAAAACAGAGAACAGGACCGACCGGTGCGGACGGGATCCGGGGTTATTTGATCCAGCCGTGCTTGGCCGCCAGGACGCCGGCGGTGAACCGAGTCTCCGCCGAGAGCATTTCCATGATCGTAGATATATGCCGCCGTACCGTACGCAGGCTCATTCCCGTGCGGTTGGCAATGGACTCGTCCTTGAGGCCGAGGGCCATCATCTCCACCAGCTGAAGTTGCAGTTCGCTCGGCGCATTCGGCTGGCCCGGCATGGGAGCCGGCATGGCCCCCGACGACGACGTCACCGGGGCGGCGCGAGCCCACAGCAGTTCGAAGTAGTGGCGCAGGGCCTTGACCACGACCGGCGCCTTGATCAGGATGACCCCGCTCGCTCCGCTGGGGGTCAGCGGAAGCATCGCGGCATCCTCGTCGACAAGTTTCATCTTCATCACCAGGTTTCGGATAATCCGGACTTCCTCCCCCTCTGCGATGGAGTTCTGGATGATGTGATAGCCGACCTCGTTGTCAAAATACTCGGTCGAGTAAATCGAACGGCAACGGACCTTTCGGGAGGTCACTCCGAGGGGCGGTGGAGCCGAGTCCTCCTTCCGTAGCGGGATGTCGAATCTCCACGTATGCAGACCGAGAAAGTCGGACTGGGCCGAGTTGATGAGCGACAGTGAGAGGGAGAGGATTTTCTGTGGATCGGTCAATATCTGCACGGCCTCTTCCGGGTCCTGCTCGAAAACGAGCCGGGAGAAGGCCCGCTGGATACCGTTGAGCCGGTTGTGCGCATTGATCAGCTGACCGCTCGACTTCGTCAGTCGTTCCTGCAGGTCATGAATGATGTCCCGGAACGCGAGGGTGGGGTCGGTGGGCCGGAGGGTGGTCACGTCGCCGTCGAGCACGCGGTGGACCAGCCCCCGGTTTATCAGTTCGACGAGGCATTCCGCTGATCCGGCGTACTCAACGGCATCCTCCTCGGAGCACTCTCCCTGACGGAGAAAAGACGCATAACCGTCGGCAAGCCTATTCGGCAGCAACCCATCGAGGAGCTCCGCGATCTGGCCGATGGAGTCATCGAGATCTTCAGATTTCTTATGCACCGAGAAAGTCCGCTCCCGAGACGATCTGCTGTCACTCGTAGTGATCACTGTAGCGCCAGATCGTGTACATTCAACCTTTTTTACGCTACGAACGCATGGTGCTACTGCAAGTGATCATGTGGGGGTTGGTGCCATATGGCATTTTTTCCCTCCCGGGGGAAGTCTCCTCTGCTTAGCCTTCGACTCAATCGGCGCGCCGGCGACGAACGATACGACATATATAGGAGCAGCCTGTGGAAACGTCTGTCGACCTCCCAATAGCGATAATCGGAAGCGGGTTTCTGCGGACAGCGCTCCTGCGGCAGCTGGGCACCCGCTGTCCCGGGACGCGCGTGCGGGTCCTCAGTCCGGTCGCCCCGGATCCGGTCTCGGGAGTTCACCTCGAGCACGTCCAGGGGCGGCTGACCGACCAGAGCGCGCTCTATGCCGCGCTCACCGGCGTCGGCGCCGCCATCCATCTGGGAATGGAGGCTTCCTCGGGTCATCGAGGCCATACCGTGTCCAATCCGTACACGGTGAACGCCCGCGGTACCGCCGCGCTCACCTCCGCGGCGATCACCCAGGGCTGCCGGCACGTGATCTACTGCTCCACCGCGGATGTCTACGGCGACGCGCCGGGCCGCCTCCTCGACGAGGGCGACCCCGTCGCCCCGCACACCCGGCCGGCGCGGGCGAAGGTCATCGGGGAGCGTCTCGTCGAGCAGTTCGGCACCCTGCCCGGCCGCCTGTCCACCATCGTGCGGCCGTTCGGCCTGTACGGCCCCGGGCAGCCCGCGGGATCCACCATGGGCAGGATTCTCGCCTGCGCACTGTCCGGGCACCCGATCACCCTGCCCGGCGGCGGCACCCAGCTGCGGAGCTTCACCTACATCGACGATGTGGCCCGGGGCGTCATCGCCGCGCTGCGCCGCACCAACACCGCTGTCGCGCCGCACGCCTGCTACAACATCGCCTCCCTGGAGACCTTCAGCATCCGCGACGCGGCCAAGCTGGCCATCAGCCTGATCGGCGGCGGCAGCGTCGTCAGCGTCCCCCGGATCTCCTCCCGGCGCCATTCGGCGCACGAGCGGCCGATCACCGTCCAGATCCCCTCAACTGAGCGCGCCGCCAACGAGCTGGGTTTCCGATCCACCACGTTGCTCACCGAAGGACTGTCGCGATGCATCCCGCACGCCCACCTCACCGCTCCGGCGCGGGAGCTGGTCACAGCCTGACAAGTGGCAGGTTCTCCCTCCTCGCGCTCCGCGTCCCGCACTACCGTCCGTACCCGAAGGAGGTGACGTGGTGAATCCGTCCGTGGTCGAGCTCACATCCGAACTGATCCGGTGCCACCCCATCTATCGGAGCCTCGGTGTCTTCGACGCCCTCGACATCGCCGAGCTGCAGTTGAAACGGCTTGGTCTCGACTGTGACGTCCGCCCGCGTGGCAGAGGGCGCCAGATCACCGCGACCCATGCCTTCGCCCAGGACGGGCCGCACGTCATCGTGAACGGCCACATCGACATCGAATCCGTCGCCGACGAGGCGGGCTGGTCCGTCCCGGGCCTGTGGCGCAGCGGCAACCTGCGCGAGGGCCGGATCCACGGCGCCGGCGCCAACGACATGCTGGGCGGGGTGGCAGTCACCATCGCGACCCTCCACGAGCTCGTCAGGCGTGAGGAACTGACCGGGAGGATCACCGTTCAGTTCGTCGTCGGCCGGCATCTGGGCGGCGCGGGCACCGCCGACCTGCTCGCCGATCTCGACCTGCCCGGCGTGGACCTGGCCGTCCTCACCGAACCGACCGATCGGCATGTCTGCACGGCCGCATACGGCTCCGTCCAATATCGGCTGAGCTCCACCGGAACCGCCGGTGCCATGGCCGGCGCCACGGACCGGGAGAACGCCGCGACCCACGCGGCGATGGCCCTGCTGGCGCTGAACACCGCCAACAGCCGGCTCCAGGAGATCTACCCGACCAGGCAGGGGATCCGCTACATCCTGCCCGGCATGATCCACGCCGGAGAGGAGGCCGCGGTGCCCGCGACCGAGGCGCAGGTGGACTTCGCGATGGCCCTGCCGCCGTTGCTGCCCGAGGAGGTGGCGCTGGAGGTGGTGCGGCAGAGTCTGCTCGATCGGTTCGCCGCGTCCGACACGCCGCTGCCCGTATGGGAGCGCTACGGCCCGCACTTTCCGCCCACAGACCTCGGCCACAGCGCCTTCGCCGCGCTCGTCAGGAACGTCAACCCGGCTCTGCGCTGGTGTCAGTACCCGTGCCCCAGTGATGCCCGGGTCTTCCAGGACGCCGGCATCCCCGTCGTCCTCTACGGGCCGGGAGACCACTCCCGCACCCGGCGTCCCAACGAGTACGTCGAGACCGGCGAACTCTACGAATCCGTCACCACGCTCAGCACAGCGCTGAGCCGCTGGCTCTCCGAGGGGAGTGAGTCGTGATGCTTCCAGCGCCGCGCCGACCGGCCCAGGACGTGGACGCCGCGCAGATCTACACAATCCTGCAGACCAGCTCACAGCTCCGCGTCGAGGAGATCGCCGAGCAGCTCAACGGTGAGCCGGAGAACGTATGGCGATGCCTGCGCCTTCTGGTCGACCTCGGACTGCTGCGCTACGGGGAGGAAGGCCGTTTCACAGTTGTCCGTCCAGAAACGGGCATGACAATCCTGCTCTCCCGAGCGCAGGCGCAGCTGGCGAGGTCCCTGGCGGTCGACGCCACGTCCGCCGCGGCGGGAACACCCGAGCGTGGGACTGCCCCGGCATCCGCGGGCACGGCCATCTCCTCGCGGGAGTGGCAGGTGCTGCAGTTGCTCGCCCAAGGCTGTACCGACGAAGCGGTCGCCCGCACCTTGGATGTCTCATTGCGCACCGTCCGCCGCGTCACCGCTGATCTGATGGCGCGACTCGGTGCTCGCAGTCGATTCCAGGCGGGGCTCAACGCCTCCCGCATCTTCGCGGAGAGAAGTCTCAACCGTCCGCCGCACATGCGGCCAGCACATCCAAACCCCCATCGCCAGATGGACCAGAGTCATGGGAAACGGCATCATGCGGCCATTACCGCGAAACGATGATGCCATTAATGACAGCTTAATCAAGCAAACATAGAGAGCAGCCATCGAAAGCGTCAACGGTAATGGCACCAACCTGCCTCCATGACCTCAGAAGGATTGGGCATGAACGAAACAACCCGGGCGACCCTGCCTAATGGATTGCGACTCATCCTGGCGCCTGACCCGTGTGCCTCCATGGTGGGAATCAGTTTGCACTACGGCGTCGGATTCCGTTCCGAGCCGCGGGGGAAGACCGGCTTCGCCCATCTTTTCGAACACCTGATGTTTCAGGGAAGCGAGACCGTCGCGGCAGGCGAGCACGGCCGCCTCGTCCAGGCCGCGGGGGGCAGCTTCAACGGTTCTACCGGCCCTGATGCCACCAACTTCTATCAGACGGTGCCCAACTCGGCCATCGAGCGGGTGCTCTTCCTGGAGGCGGACCGGCTCCGCTCGCCGCGCCTCACCGAGCGTGCGCTCGTCACCCAGCTCGCCGTCGTGAAGGAGGAGATACGGAGGAACGTCATCGGTAAACCCTACGGGCGGTTTCCCTGGCCGGTGGTGCCACAGACCCTTTATCGGAACTTCGCCAACACCCATGACGGTTACGGCGACTTCAGCGATCTGGACCGGATGACGACGGAGGACTGCGAGCAGTTCTTCGACGCCTACTACCATCCGGGCAACTGCGTTCTTGCGATTTCCGGCGACTTCATCCCCCACCAGGTCGCCGGACTCGTCGACAAATATTTCTCCGAAATTCCCGCGAAAGCGGTCACAGATATTCCAGGAAACCCGGCCGTCGAATTTCCCGAGCCCCACCGCGTCGGGGAGTTCGAACAGGTCCAGTTCGACGAGCGCGCACCGATGCCGGCGGTGGCCCTGGGCTACCGGCTGCCGGATCCCGCCACCGCGCTGGGCGACTACCTCGCGCACATGGTGCTGTCCACGGTACTCACCGACGGCATGACCGGCCGGCTCAACCGCAGGCTCGCCGAGAGCGGCCTGGGCACGGTCACCATCAGGTCGGGGTGCGGTCTGGTCGGCGGACCGCTGCGTGCCCGCGAGCCCGACACCTTCGTCATCAGCGCCTACCACCCGCAGGACGTCAGCGACGGGCAGATCGTGTCCGTCATCGACGGTGAACTCTCCCGGCTCCTCACCGCGGAGGTTCCCGAGGAGGAGCTGAGGGGCGCGGCCATGCGTTCGGCCGCCGCCTGGAGCCGCGCGCACGACCAGGTCGGCCGGCGGGCCCGGACCTACGGCCGGCTCGAATCACTCTTCGGCGCGGCCGAGCTGACCCACGACCTTCCGCGTCTGCTGGGCAAGGTCACCTCCGCCGAAATCGCCGCCGCGGCGCAGCGGCTCCATGACGGCGCCCGCGCGCGGGTGAACGTACGGCCGGCCCCGCCGGCCCAGTCCGTGCCGACGCCGATCCGTTCGACCAGCGGCCCCGGCTCCCTGACGGCACCCCCGCCGGAAGAGCAGCCCTCGCAAGCCGCCCAGCTGCCGCCGATGGCCCCGCTGCAGCCGGCACAGCCCAGCCCCATAACCGACGTCACCCTCGACAGCGGACTGCGCGTGGTCGCCATCCGCTCGGACTCCGTCCCCCTGATCTCTCTGCGGCTGCGCATCCCGCTGCCAGCCGGATGCGACGCCGCGGCGGCAGCCGTACTGGGGGCGATGTTGCTCCGGCAGAGCCGTTGCGCGGGGGGCGCCGAGCTGGAGCACGCCGGGTGGACGGTCGTGCCGCTGGCCGACACCCGGCAACTCATCCTGTCCGGCAACGGGCCGGCTGTGGCGATCGCCAAGGTGTTGCGGATCCTCGCCACGGCGCTCGCCGACCCGGCGGGATACGACGCGGCCGACGTCGACACCACGCGGACACTGATCGCCCAGCAGATCACGGCGCTGAACGCCCACCCGGCGACCGTCGCCCGAGCGGCGCTGCGCCGACAGCGGCTGGGCGATCACCCGGGAATCCGGGAGTACGCCTCGGCCGACGCGGTGGCGATCATCACCGCCGCCGACCTCGAAGCGTTTCACTCCGCGCGCCTGTCGCCGGCCGAGGCCGCCCTGGTACTCGTCGGCGATCTCGACCCGGACCTGATCGTCCGCCAGGTCATCGAGGCGCTGAGCCCGTGGCGGAGCGTGCGGGCGGCCGGGGAGCTCCACCTGCCCGACGACGGCCGACAGCGCGGGCCGTACCCCGCACGACGCGGGTTCGAGGTGATTCACCGCCCCGGGGCGGCACAGACCCAGATCCGGTTCGGTGCTCCGTGGGCCGAGCCCGAAGATCCGATCTTCCCCGTGCTGGAGATCGCCAATGCCGCGTTCGGCGGGCATTTCTCCTCGCGGCTCTCCACCGAACTGCGGGAAAAGCGCGGCCTGACCTACTCGGCCCGATCGGTCATCGAACCCGATCAGGATGGCTCCACCCTGACGGTGAGCTTCGACACCCGCAAGGAAACGGCCGACCAGGCGATCACGGAGTTCTATCGCGTCGTCGACGAGGTGACCAGCATCCCGTTCGACGTCACCGAGTTCGAAAACGCCAGAGACCACACGATCGGCAGATGGCTCGCCGGGGTGGAAAGCCAGAGTGACCTGGCCAACGCCATCACCGGCCGGCTCGCCCTGGGGCTCCCTCCCGCGGCCATATTCGACTACAGCAGGCAGCTCGCGACAGTGCGTTACGAGGACGTGCGCTTGGCGAGCCAGAAGTTCATCACCCCCGATGTGTTCGCCGGGGTCGCCATCGGGGACGCGGACAGCATCTCACCCGACCACCCGATCATGGCCGGCAGCCGTTAACCCTCTAGTGCAGACATGGTGAATCGAATGATCGAAGAGAAAGTCGCAGACCGCGTGGGACCCGACGACAGCCGCATCGCACCAGCGATCGAGGTGCGCGACCTCCGGCAGAGCTACGGCGATTTCGAAGCCGTCAAGGGCATCTCCTTCGACGTCCGGCCCGGCGAGCTGTTCGCGCTGCTCGGCACGAACGGCGCCGGCAAGACCACGACCATCGAGCTCCTGGAAGGCTTCCGCCAGCCGAGCGGAGGCTCGGTCCGGGTCCTGGGGTTCGACCCGTACACCCAGCGCGGCGACGTCCGCCCGCACACCGGGCTGATGTTGCAGGAAGGAGGGTTCTTCAACGACCTCACCGTGGCCGAGACCGTGACCTTCTGGCGGGACATCTCCGCGGGCAAGCCCACCTCACCTGACGAGAGCCTCGCCCTGGTCGAGCTGAGCGACAAGGCCGACGTCATGGTCCGTCAGCTCTCCGGCGGCCAGAAGCGCCGCCTGGACCTGGCCCTGGCCACCCTCGTCCAGCCCAAGGTGCTCTTCCTCGACGAGCCCACCACGGGCATGGACCCGGAGGCCCGCCGCAACACCTGGACCATCATCCAGGACCTCGTCGCCGGTGGGACGACCGTTCTGCTCACCACCCACTACCTGGAGGAGGCCGAGCGCCTGGCAGATCGCCTGGCCATCATGCACGACGGGCGTATCGAGGTCGCCGGTACGATCGAGCAGGTCATCGCCGACCGTGGCAACCGGGTCCGCTTCCTGGTCCCCGACGCCCTGCCGGTCGACCGTCTGCCCCTGCTGGGCGGCATCGGCCCGACGGCGGAACTCCGCAAGGGGCAGTTGATCGCCGAATACGCGCTCACCGCCGACCCGGCCGACACCCAGCACGCTCTCAGCCACCTGATCGGCTGGGCATCCGAACATCACCTTGTCCTCAACCGACTCGAGGTGCGCAGCACCTCCCTGGAGGACGTCTTCCTGGAGGTCGCACATGCTGCTTAACCACGTCCTGAGGCTGGCCCGTCTGGACATCACGCTGCTGTGGCGCAACCGCACGGCGTTCTTCACGGCGATCGCCTTCCCGCTCATCCTCGCCTGCGTCGCCATCCCCCTGCAGGGCGGGTTCGTCGCAGGCGTCCCCTCAGGCCTCTACACCCTGACGGGCATGCTCGCCTTCGCCTGCTTCTTCGTCACCTTCATGCACCTGACGACGCTGTTCACCGCTCGCCGCGAGGAACTGGTGCTGAAGCGGATGCGCGGAAGCGTGCTCACCGAGGCCGCCATCTTCGGCGGCAGCGGCCTTGCCTCCACCGCCATCTACGTTCTGCAGGCGGCCGGCATCGTCACGTTGGGAATCGTCACCGTCAACGGCCATCTGCCACGCAACATCCCGCTGTTCCTGCTGGGTGTGGTGCTCGGCTCGGTCATGTTCGTCCCCCTGGCCGCGGCCCTGTCGGGGGTCACCAAGAGCGGGGAGACCGCGCAGATCACCGTTCTTCCCGCGATGCTGATCCTGATCGCGACCTCTCAGGCCAACTTCCCGCTCGACAGCATGCCCGACATCGTTCAGCGGATCGCCTCGGCCATGCCGCTCTCCCCGGTCGTGGACGTCATCCGCACCGCCTACTTCGGCCTCGACTTCACCCAGACCGCCCCCTACCCCGCCGTCGGTTTCGCCGAGTCATGGGCGGCGGCCGGCCCCCGCCTGCTCCTCATCTGGGGCTGGACCGTCGTCGGTGTCTTCCTGGCGCGTAAGTACTTCCGCTGGGAGCCCCGCCACTCCTGACCCCCGGCAGCGCGCGTCAACCTCAGATCGCGACATCTGAGCTCTCCCAAGGAACTGCGGCGTCCCCGCCGACGAGTAAACGGAAGGATGGAGTCTGCGATGTCGCAGAAGAAGCCGTACCAAGGTCTCTGGCTGGGAACGGGCGACTACTCCCACGCCGCCCCTCCGTTGCGGATCGGGGACGCCGAACGTGATGAGGTGACCGCGGCCTTGCGCGAGCACTACGCCCAAGGCCGCCTCACCCCGGAAGAGCTCGACGGACGCCTGGAGGCGGCGCTTGCCGCCCGTACGGCTGATGACCTTGAGCGGGTCATCGGCGATCTACCCCGTGACGGCCGCCGAGCAGGCGACTCCTCCTGGCCGGGCACCGCGGACAGACGCCGGCGCCCTCCCCGAGGGCGTCATGAGGTGCTGACCCCGATGGCCATCTTCGCGCTGGCGACCATCGCTCTGGTTACGAGCAGAGCGGGATCGCTGTTTCCGATCTCCAAGGTCGGCCTCTCCGTCCTGCTCGTAGGGGGCGCCGTCTCCGCGATCGTTCTCTACAGGCGGTACCGAAACCTCCGGTGACCAGAATGGGCCGGAGCGAGCAGCCCTTTCTCCACCGTGGGGCCCGGCGCGGCACGATGCGCTACGCCGGATGGGGTGGGACCCTCGTGAGACCGGCGCTCTCCGCCTCCACGGGGGCGGTCAGCTGGGAGGCGCGGCCCGGCCGTACCGGTGCAGGGCCTCGACCTGCCCGTAGGACGGGACGCCGCCGGGGGCGGGTGAGCCCTCGGCCACCCGGAGCGCCGTGGTGACGGCCGCGTGCAGCGCCGTCCGGAACAGCAGCGACCCGTAGCTGATCCGGGCCACTCCCAGCCCGGCCAGCCGGTCCACCGGCACACCGGGCTGGACGAGCACGTTCAACGGCACCTCGGCCGCGGCCACCAGCGCCTCGATGTCCCGCTCGCCGGTCGCGCCCGGCACGAACACCCCGTCGGCCCCCGCGCCGGCGTAGGCGCGGACCCTCGACAGCGCCTCGGCCCGGGCATCGGGCAGGCCCAGCCAGAACGCGTCGGTACGCGCGTTGAGGAACACCTCCGGAACGCGTTCCTTGACCACGGCGACCAGTTCCGCCTGCGCTTCCAGACCGGCCAGGCCGGTGCCGCGCCCGTCCTCGAGGTTGACCCCCACGACGCCCAGTCCGGCCAGCTCCGCGACCAGGTCGGCCACCTGTCCGGGCGTCCCGCCGAACCCCGACTCGATGTCCACCGTCACCGGGACCCCCAGGCCCGCGATCGACCGTGCCAGGCTCAGCGTCTCGGCCCGCGTCGCCCGCCCGGCGTCCGGTTTCCCGGCGGCCGCCGCCACCCCCAGGCTCGTCGTGCCGATCGCGGCGAACCCCGCCTGTGCCAGCGCCGCCGCGGAGGCGTGGTCCCACGCGCAGGGCAGCAGCAACGGCGAGTCCCCATGGTGCAGAGCCCTGAACCGCGTGAACATCGTCTGAATCCTTCCGGCATGTCGATCCCGGGTCCCGGGCGTGGGGGAGAGCGTCAACGGGTCACCGCCTCGACCACTCCGGCCGCCAGCGCCAGCGCGACCTGCCGCCCCGGACAGGCCCGGGGTCCGGCTCCGAACGTCAGGTGCTCCGGCGCGCGTCCCGGCCGGAAACGGTCCGGATCGGCGAACACCGCCGGATCGCGGTTGGCCGCCGCCACGTCGAGCACCACGTCCGTCCCCTCCTCGGCCACCGTACGGCGGAGCACCCGGACCGGAGGGTCGTGCCGGAGCGTCTCGGCCAGCAGCTCGTCCACCGTGCACGACACCGGCCGGGCGGCCAGCGCGTTGCGGACCAGCCCGGCCGTGGCACCGCACGCCTGGGCGAGCAGCCCCGCCAGCACGGCCAGCCGCTCCGGGGCCGGATCACCCAGCAGGCGCGAGAGCCGTACCAGAGCCTCGTCGGCCGCCGCGGTGTCCACCTCGCCCGGCCTTGACTCCGGCCCCGGTTCCGATCCCGGCGCTGAGCCCGACCCCGGCTCCGGATTCGGCGCCGGCAGGTAGGCCGGGGCGAGTGCCGCGACGGCCTCCGCGGCCCGGCACCCGTCTTCGGCCGGTACACCCAGCGCGACGGCCAGCACCCGTACGGGAACCAGCTCCGGGGGCCCGGTGTCCTGCGCCGCGAGCCGGAACGCCTCGGCGCGCAGCGCGTCCGGGTCCAGCCCGGCCAGTACCGCCACGCCCGCGGCCCGGCGCTCGGCGTGCACCGGCCTTGTGGCGAAACGGCCGACCGCGCCGCGCAGCCACGCCATGGTCAGCGTGAACGGCGGGCGGGGCACGGGAGCGACGGTGAAACGGGGATCGGCCAGCACCGCGCGCACGTCGGCGTGGCGGCTCACGACCAGCGGATCGGAAGTCATGACCGGCACGCTAGACGCTGAACACTTCGACCCTCGCCGAAGTGTTCACGTCGCAGGCGGGGGAAGCAGAAGATCGGCGGACGGGCCGCTGTTCCGGTCGGCGTAGGAGCCGTCCGGCGACTCCGTTCACCGGCACGGTGGCTTGTAGTCCAGGGCCTCCAGGTATTGGCTCCACTGTGCCGGCGTGATGGGGTCACCCGCGTTGGCACAGAGCTGCCGGAGTAACTTCTCCGGCCGCATCGCCCACATGCGGACCACGCCGTCGGCTCCGGCGGCGGCCAGGATGTCTCCCTCAGGACTGAACGCCAGCGCGGAGACCGCCCCTCCGTCTCCGGTGAAGGTGGCCAGGTTCTGCGGATGGGTGGCGTCGGCGACATCCCACACGAGTACGGTCCGGTTGTCGCCCGTGGCCAGGGTCCGCCCGTCAGGGCTGAACGCCAGCGCGCCGACGTCCTCCGTGTGGCCGGTGAGCTTGGCCACACGCTTCGGGTGGGCGGGGTCGTTGACGTCCCAGAGGTTCACCGAACGGTCCCCGCTCCCCGTCGCCGCCGTGTGCCCGTCCGGGCTGAACGCCACCGCCTGCACTTCCGCCGTGTGTCCGGTCAGTGTGGCGACCGGCACGGGGTGCTTGAGGTCGCTGATGTCCCACAACTGGGCCGTGTTTTCCCTGCTGGTGGTGAGGAGAGTGTGGCCGTCGGGGCCGAGCGCCATCGAGGAGTACACCCCTGGGGGGCCGGTGAAGGTTCCAAGGGATCGAGGGCGGTCCGGGGTGAGGCTCCACACCTGTTTCGTCTGCCCGTTGCCCACGACCACGGTGTACCCATCCGCGCTGAACGCCAGAACAGAGGTCTGGGTCATGGGACGGGCCAGGATGGCCGTGACACGGGGGCGGAGGGGGGTGGAGAGGTCCCACGCTTCCGTTGTCCCGTCCTTCCTGCCCGCCACCAGCGTCCGGCCGTCGCCGCCGAAGCCCACCGAGGCCACACCTGAGGCCGACTCGGACTGCAGCTTCGCGACCTCCTTCGGACGCAGGGGGTCGTCGACGTCCCAGAGCCGCACCGTGTCGTCGTCGCCGCCGGTCGCGAGGACATGGCCGCCGGGGCTGAACGCCAGTGCGTCGACCGCCGCGGTGTGGCCGGTCGCGGTGGCCGAGACGGTGGAATCCTTGGGGTCGGCCATGTTCCACAGTCGGACGGTGCGGTTGAGAGCGCTGGTCGCGAGCGTGCGGCCGTCCGAACTGAAGGCCAGTCCGTGGATTCCCGCCGTGTAACCGGTCTCGATGACCGACATCGTCGGATGGGCGTGGTCGCTGACGTCCCACAGCGTCAGGTCGAAACCGGCGGCGATGAGGATGCGGCCGTCGGAACTGAAGACCAGGTCGTCGGCCACGGACACCAGGCGGTTGTCGAAGAAGGTGGACAGCGCCACCGGACGCGCGGGGTTGGACGTGTCCCACTCCCGCAGTGTTCCGTCGGAGTCCGCGACGGCGAGGACGCGGCTGTCGGGGCTGAACGCCACGGCGTTCGGATCGCCGGCCTTGACGCCGGACAGGACGACCGGCCGCTTGAGGCCCGACAACCTCCACAGCCGTACCTTCTCGCCCCAGGCGGCGATGGCGAGAAGCCGGCCGTCGGGGCTGAACGCCAGTGTGCTGACCCCTCCGCTGAGGCGGGTCACGATGGTGGACGACGAGGGGGCGCGTGGATCGGCGATATCCCAGAGGCGCACGGTCTTGTCGGTGCCGATGGTGGCGAGCGTGTTTCCGACGGGGCTGAACGCCAGGGTCGTGATCTTCGCTCTGCCCGTGGTCAGCCTGGCCAGCCTTCTGGGGCGGGCCGGGACCGCGACGTCCCAGAGCTGGACCGACGGACTGTCACTGTGGGTGGCAAGGGTGCTCCCGTCGGGGCTGAAGGACATGCCCGTGATGGCGTTGGTGCCGCCGCTCACCGTGCTCAGGGCCTTGCCCGCGGAGGTGTCGTACATCGTGACGGTCTTACCGGTGGCCACCCCCAGCACGGGTCCGCCGGTCTGGTGGGCGAGGGCGGTGATGTCTTCCGGGAAGCTGATCTCTCCTGGGATGGAATGGCTGGTCAACAGCGCGCCAGTGGCCTGGTCGGTGACGGCCGTACGGTACGCGACCGCGAGTAGCTGCCGGGCGAGACCAGGCTGGGTGCGGTTCAGGTAGGCGGCCTGCACCGTGACCTGGCGGGAGATGGCGATGTCTCGTTGCCGCAGGGCGTCAGCCTGTGCCGCTGTCGCGACGGCGGCCTGCCGTGCGGCGAGACCGGTGGCGATGAGGGCGATGACCGTGAGGGCGGAGAGCGATCCGACGGCGCGGCGGCGGAGCCGCGTCCGACGGCGTTCGAGAGCGACGGACGCGTCGAGGAAGGCCAGAACAGGGGGTGCCAGGGTCTCCCGGGACGACGGTTCCGCGAACCGCTCGCGGACGATGGCCAGCTGGGTTCCGCGATACAGCAGGTCCGGGTCCTGACGCTCGCCCGTCCAGGCGTCGGCCGCGGCGATCAGTTGCTGCCGGACGAGCAGTCCCGCCCGGTCGGCCTCGATCCACTCGCGGAGCCGTGGCCATGCGCTGATCAATGCTTCGTGGGTGATCTCGACGGTCTGCGCGGTGGCCGTGACGAGCCGGGCCTTCACGAGGGCGTCCAGGACGAGCGTCGTGGTCGCCGCTGAGACGTCACGGCGCCATAACCGGGCGTGCGGCAACCGCCGGCGCACGTCCCTGGTGCCGTCCCCGACGGAGACCATCCGCAGGAGAAGGCGGTGAAGCTCGTCGCGCCCGGTCTCGTCGAGGCTGTCGTGAACCGACTCGGCGGTGGCGGCGATGGCTCCGCGGATTCCCCCGGTCATCTGGTAGTCGGCGACGGTCAGCATCCGGCCGGTGTGGTTGTTCCAGGTGCCGAGCAGGGCGTGGGACAGCAGCGGAAGGCTTCCCGGGTCGGGCATCTGTGACGAGTCGTCGGCGGACTCCATGCCGAGATCGTGCAGGAGTAGCTCGACCAGGGCCGCCTCCAAGGCGTGCCCCACGCTTTCGCAGGGCTGGGTGATGGCCTCCCGGAGCTGTCCTCTGGTCATCGGACCGACGAACTGGGCGTGGCGGATCGCCGGGGCGAGATCCTCGTAGGAGGCCAGGTGGTCGAGGAAGTCCGCCCTCACCGCGATGACGACCAGGACGGGCGGCCGGTCACCGGCCGACACGGCCAGGAGGACGCGGAGAAAGGCCTCACGGTCGGCCTGGGACACGGAAGGGGCGAAGACCTCCTCGAACTGATCGATGATCCATACCATTCGACGGTCGTCGTCTCCGGAGGGGACGCTGATCGGCTCCGGAAGGGCTCGGCGAACGAGCTGGACGGTCCGCGCGGGGCTGTCGCGGAACGCGGCCTCGACGTCGCCGACGGGGATCCCCGACGCCTGCGACACGCGTGCCGACAGGTCCGTCAGGATTTCCGCACCGGGCGTCATGAGGACCAGCGGCCAGCGGCCCGAACCCGGTACGCCCAGTTCACCGCGGCCGAGCGCGGGTATCAGCCCGGCATTCAGGAGCGACGACTTGCCCGCTCCCGACGCCCCGGTGACGATGAGCGGCCCGGCGGAGAACAGTTGCGCCGCGGCGGCGCGGACCAGCCGGCCGGTCATCTCCTCCCGCCCGAAGAACAGGCGCGTGTCAACCGGCCCGTAGGACGCGAGGCCGACGTACGGGCACAGGTTCTCCGTGCCGGGCAGCGGCCAGCCGTCCGCCGCCGGCGGCGGATGCGCGGGTGGGCGGTAGGCGGGATTCACCGACATGACCAGCTCTCCGGACCGCCCCGCGGACCTGATCACAGGGGTACGGCCGTGCTCGCGTAGGACGCGGTGCAGATGCCCGGCCACCCGTTGCAGAGTGAGCCGTGGCGGGCCGTCGGAGTCGCCGTCGCGGAGTAGCCGGATGAGCTCCCCGCTGAAAAGGGTGTACGGCGCGTCTTTCGGAGCGAGTGCCGTCGCCTCGCCGGTGGCCGATGCGATCAGGTATCCCTCGCTCACCTCCCCGAGGTGGGCCCGGCCGGAGAAGCAGCAGTCGAGGATGACGATGGTGGTCGAGGCACGGCAACGGCTGATCGAGTCGTTGATCGCGGAGAACTCCAGTGCCTGCGAGGCCGCCCGCCCACGGGTGAGATCGATGGTCGCGTGTGTCGCGAGGTGCAGCTCTCCGCTCGGCGACAGGACTCCGTGGCCGACGTAGTACAGCAGGAAAACGTCGTCGGCCTCGGCGGCGGAGGCGCGGATGGCGACATCCATCGTCTCCGGATCGCGAGGGTCGACCACCGTCCGTACCTGCGAGGCCGGCAGGCCGCATGACCCGGTTAGGCAGGCGGCGAGATCCGTCACCGTCCCCCTGACAGCGGGCACGTTCGTCAGCCTCGAACCCGTGGTGTGGTCGCCTGTGCCGATCACGACGGCCCGCGTTCCAGGTGAGGACAGTGAGGCCAGGGGATGCATGCCGGCCGTTAGCCCCGCTCCCCGTCCTCTTGGACGTCGGCACGGTCCTGTGCGTCATCGTTCAGATGCCGGGAGAGACGGGAGATCTCCCTCTGCAGGGCCGCGGTGTCCAGCGCGCGGAGGCGTTTGGCGGACAAGGTGACCTTCACCGACCGATCGGTGCGGGTCACCGTCAGGTCCACGTCGCTGGTGCGGTAGCGGATCCACGTCGTGACGGCCATGACCAGTCCGGACACCGCCATCGGCGTCACCAGCACGCTCAGAGCCTCCAGAATGGGGCCGAGCGACTCGTCGTCGGGTGGGCTCTCGACGAGGCTCACGTCCCGCCAGGCGTGGTCGCGGCCCAGTTCGGCCGCGAGGTCCCGCAACACCTCACCGGATCCCTCGGTAACCGAGATCTTCACATTCATGCGCCCTGATTTTCTGTGATATGTGCTGGTATTTCCCATGCGGTAGGGGCGGGATCCCGAAATTCATCTCCGGGGAGACCGCCGTTGCCCGGCGAAGTGCAGAATGAACGAGAAGAGGCCGTCGGTGGTGGAGGCTCGGAGGACCAGGTCCGCCTTCCCGCTGCGGATACTGCCTTTCAACGTGGAGCCCTTCGCGACACCGGACACCCGGGGTAGCGTTCCCAGCCTCGGACCGCACGGGGCCAGCGCTCCTTCTCCGAAGAAGAGGTTGTAATTGAACCCCTCGGATTGGTGGGTGTCCACCAGCTTCCCCGAAAGGCGGCCATCCGAGTAGGCGAGCCGCCAGTAGGTCAGGATGCGATATCTCCTGTCGCCCCCGGGGGCCCGCGTTATCGCGGCCGATCCCAGGAAAAGGGTTCCCACTCTGCCGTCCTTTCCCGCCTGGAGGTCGAGCGAGAAGGGATTTCTCTCAAGGGCGTCTCCCCGCTTCTTCGGCGAGCCGATGACCAGCTCCACGGTCGTCGTATACGTCCTTCGCCCCAGGGCTTTCCGGGTGAAGCGCGGGCCGCAGTAGTCGTAGGAGGTCAGCTCCACCGAGGCGGACCCCCGGTAGACGCCGAGGGGAGAGGACTTCGGGACGGCCGGACCGGCCGACGGGGCCCCGGCGGGGGCGGGGGTCGTACGCGGTGTGGCCGGCGACGCCGGGGCCTGGAAAGCCGGAGTCTGGAAAGCCGGAGGAGGCGGCGACGGGTCCGGGGAGGGAGACGCCGCGAGGGAACCGTTCCCGCATCCGGTCAGAGCGCTGAGCAGAAGGGCCGTGATAATCGGGACCGGCCGGTGGACCGCGGCCCGCGTGGTCTTTCCCGAACCCGGTCCGCGGACCTTTCCGATGGCACAGCCGTACGTGTCTCGCCCGTGTGCTCGCTCTTCGACCGCTGAAGAAGATGTTCGCACGGTGGTACGGCTCCATTCGTCTCGCACGGCAAGTTATCAGCGTTTTGCCGAGTGGTCGACGGCAGTTTCGAAACCCGATCTCCACCGTGTTTCCGAATCGGAGCCGATTTCTATTTCAGATGCCGCCTGGATGATCGAATGCCCGAAATGTCGAGGCGTGGGTCCCGGCCCGTCTCGCGTTGGCCGGAGCGCGCGGGCAGCCCGCGTCGACGGTGTTGAGGGGCCGGTCCCCTGTCCACGGTGGCGACGGTCTCGACCGCCAGAAGGGCGACAAGCATCCAGGACCGGTGTGCGCCGAGTTCCGTGAGTCCGCCGCACCGTTCGAATGCGAGAGAGGTACTACCTGGCCAGGAAGTCGAGTGCGATCTGCACTTCGACCGCGGCGCCGATCGGGAGACAGTCCTCGATGATGTCGAACTTCGGGCTGTGATTCGCGAAGTCGAGGCCGTCCTCATGGGTCCCGGCGCCGAGGAAGAGGAAGCAACCGGGCACAATCCCCGTGTAGAAGGCGAAGTCTTCAGACGCTGAGGTGCCCGGCCCGAAGTAGGCGGCGTCGCCGATGACCTTGCGCGCGGCGGCGTGGGCGAGGTCGGCCAGGCGGGAGTCGTTCTGTACCACGGGATAGTTGTCGAACCACTGGAACGCGTACTCGGCGCCGTTGGCGGCGCAGATGCCGGCGACGATGTCCTTGGCGCGCCTGGCCATGAGCTCCCAGTCGGCATCGGAGGCCGTCCGGATTGAGCAACCCAGCTTGGCGGTGTCCGGGATGACGTTGGGCGCCTCCCCGGACTGGAAGACACCGACGTTCACCACGTTCATGTTTGCCGGGTCGGTGTTGCGCGACGTGATGGTGTTGAGAGCAAGGACGATCTCGGCACCTACCAGCACCGGATCAATGCCGTTCTGCGGCATGGCCCCGTGGGACCCCCGTCCCTGGATCTTCAGGAAGAAGCCGCCGGCCGCTGTGGAGGCCGCCCCCTTGTGGATGCTCAGCGTGCTGAGCTTCTGATTCATCACGTGGATGCCGAAGATGCCGTCGACTCCTGACAGGACGCCGGCCTTGACCAGCTCCTGCGCTCCACCCGGCGGCACCTCCTCGGCGTGCTGAAAGATGAACTTCACCGTGCCCGCGAAGTCGCTGCGCAGGCCGGTGAGGGTCTTCGCGGCTCCGAGCAGCATGGCGGCGTGTGCGTCGTGCCCGCAGGCATGCATCACGCCTGCGGTCTTCGACGAGAAGGGAAGTCCGGTCTCCTCCTGCAGAGGCAGTGCGTCGATGTCGGCGCGGAGTGCCACGGTCCCACCGTCACCCCTCCCGCCGCGGAGGACCCCGAGAACACTTGTCCGGGTGGGTCGTTGAACCTCGATCCCGAAGCCGGTGAGCAGCTCCGCGATGAAGGAGGAGGTCGTGAATTCCTTGAAGGACAGTTCCGGATTCTCGTGGATGTGGCGTCGCCAACTCACGATGTCCGCAGTGGGAATCTCCGATGCAAGGCTCATCGTTATGCCCTTCTTCGGGAGCCTTCATACCGATGGTATGCCTCACCGGGGGCGGGCAGCCTATCCGCTGACTCGGTTCACTGGGGAGCCGGCTCGGCCGCAGGGGTCTGGCCGAGTGCGACGGCGAGCCGTTCCCCGCCCCACCCCGTGCCGTCTCTCCAGATCGTCGTGATGTTGAAGGTCGTGGCCAGCATTCCGGGTGCCCACGAGGGTTCGGGAGCCTGGGGGAGCACGAGGAACAGATGGTCCGCGCGGTCCCCGCCGGCGTGCTCCACCTCCATGATCCGCAGTACGGCCTCGCGCATCCGCTCGTAGGTGTGGCCGCCCTCGCCCAGCACCTCGTATCGGGCCGACCCTTCGGGCCCCTTGCACGCGATGTCGACGAGCGAGGACTGTGCGGGATGCAGCCGGGCCCCGTGCAGTTCGGCGATGAGCCGGAAACGGAGCTCCTCGTGGACGTGGCACTGCCTGTCGGCGCGGACGCGCTCCTCCAGGGAGGAGACGAAGCTCTGGAAGTCGTGATCGTGCGGGTCACCGCCGGGGATCGGGTCACCGCCGGGAGTCGGGTCGCCGTCAGGAAGCGGGTCGCCACCGGAAAGCAGGTCGTCGTCGGGGGCCGGGTCGCCGTCGGGAAGCGGTCCACCGCCGGAAGGCAGATCGGATTCCATGGTCATGTTCTCCTCACTGGATGTGCTGGGGGGTTCGGGCGCGTTCGCGGGCACCGGACCCGCCGGTCCGCCCAGTTCGACGGGGAGCGGCGCGGAGTGGACGACGGTGAGCGACTGGGTGCACCGGGTGATCGCGACGTAGAGGCGGCGCGGTCCTGCCGCGCCCTGGGCGGCGATGGCGGCGGGTTCGACCACCACGACGTGGTCGAACTCCAGACCCCTGGCCATGGTCGCGGGCAGCACGACCAGCGGCGGGACGTCGTTTTCGGGCACCTCGCCCTGGGCCGCCGTCACCCGCGCGCCGATCTCGCCGAGCAGCGCGGTGCCGTCCGGGACGATCAGCGCGACCGACCGTCCCTGCTCCCGGTCCGCCGTGGCGAGATCCAGCGCCCGCTCGACGGCCTCGTCCGCCAGCCGGTCGGCCTCGGCCGGCACGATCCGCAGCGACGTCTCGTCGGCGGGGCGCACGGACCGGGGGACGGCGGTGGAGAGGGACACGGTCGCGGCCAGCGGCGCCGCGAACCGCATGACCTCGTCCGGGACCCGGTAGCCGACGGCGAGTTCGGCCATGTGCCAGCCGTCGCCGCCGCTGAGGAGCACGGCCAGTCGTTCCCACACGTCGTACTGCCGGGCCCCGGTCGTCTGGGCGAGATCGCCGAGCACGGTCATGGAGCCGCTGGGGCAGCGGCGGGCCAGCGACCGCGCCTGCATGGGGGTGAGGTCCTGGGCCTCGTCCACCACGATGTGGCGGTAGCGCCGGAGCCGGGCCCCGGACAGCAGGTGGCGCAGCTCCTCCAGGCAGACCAGGTCGTCGAGCGTCCACGGCTCCTCGGCGCCCCGGGCCGTGCGGGGCCGTACGACGGCCGCCCGCTCCTCGGCGGTCAGCAGACCGGGAGCGGCCAGGCCGATCAGGTCCGGGTCGTTCAGCGTCCGGCGCAGGACGGTCTCGGCGTTGGTCGCGGGCCAGATGGCGTTGATCAGGGAGGCCACCCGGCTGTGCTTCTCGATGCCGGAGCGGAGCGCCCGGTCCGGGCGGCGGCCCGGCAGTGCCTTGGCGTACCGGTGCATCAGGCGGTCGACGAAGGTGTCGACGAACTTGCGGCGCCGGACCAGGTAGGGCCCGTTGGAGTCGCGCGCCGCGACGGCGAGCGCCTCGATCTCGGTGGCGGGGAGCGTCAGGGCGGCGCCCCGGTACGGCGTGCTGAAGACGTCGTCCCCGACGTGGGCGGCCAGCGCCTCGGGACGGACGCCGCTCTCGACGACGCGGCGCAATACCTCGGCCATCCGCTCGTCGGACTTGACCAGGTGCGCCTGCGGGGTGTCGATGGCACGGACCTCTCCCTCCCAGAGCCGCGCCACCTCCACCGTCGCCACGCCCCGGCTGCCGAGCCGGGGCAGGACCTGGCTGACGTAGCGCAGGAATCCCCGGTGCGGCCCCACCACGAGGACGTCGTCGGGGGCGAGCCCCCGGTTCGTCGGGTCCAGCAGCCAGACGACGCGGTGCAGGCCGACCGCGGTCTTGCCGGTCCCCGGGCCGCCCTGGACGATGAGCACGCCGGGCCGTCCGTCGGATACCAGCTCCAGCTGGTCGCGCTGGATGGTCTCCACGATGTCGCGCATCAGCCCGTCGCGCGCCCGGTCGAGATCGGCGAGCAGGAAGGCGTCGGCGGGCTCGCCGGGGGCCTGCTCGGGAGCGGGGAAGGGCAGTTCCTCGGCGAGGGGGACGGCGTCCGGGACGGGCATGGTCGCACTGCGCCTCGGGGCGACCGGTCTGATGTCGTCGAGGTAGTCGGTCACCGTACGCCCGTCGAGGCGCAGCTTGCGGCGGAGCCGGATCCCGTCGGGGCGGGAGGGCTGCGCCTTCATCCAGGTGATCGCCTGGGCGGTGGTCCAGTTGATCACGACGAGGCCGCCGTCGGGATCGCGGACCGCCCGCCGTCCGATGCGCCACGTCTCCGGGCCTTCCGGGTCGCCGGTGACGTCGACGCGCATGAAGACGAGGGGCTGCTCGCCGAGGTCCTCGTACACGCCGAACTCGGGCGGAACGTCCGCGACGAACGGGAGGCCGGTGTCGGGGTGCTCCGCGCCGCGCGTGCTCCTGACCCGGTCGGCGTCGAGCTGCCTGAGCTCGACGCAGTCGTAGGCGTGATCGACGGCGCGCTGCTCCTCGGCGATCACGATGGCACGGTCGGCACTGCCCATGCTGCCTCCGGAGTTCGGTGCCTGACGGCACTGCTGGGGGGACCGGGTTCTGCTGCGACGGGACGTACGGTTCACGCCGGATCGGTGGGAGGCCGTGCCTGCCCGGTAACCCGATCTGGTGTGTGCCGCGTCACACTGCTGGACGGTAGACCATTATCCGGCAAATGTGAACCCAGTGCACATGTAATTCTCTCAACAGACACAAAACAGATAAAAAGTATAAATTCTGATTCACGCTGTTGACGGCCCCGTCTCGGTGCGACGGGGCCGCCCCGCCGACACGGGTGAGGAGGTCCAGCAGCGGCTCGGCCAGGGTTTCACCGCCCTGGCCCCGCTCGCCGCCGCCTCGCGTACGGCCGGGCCAACGGCCGGGAGAGATCTACCTCGACGGGGCTGGACCCGCGCCGAGTCCTGGACCTGCCGGCCCGCTACGCCAACGGCGCCGCCCTGGGGCCCATGGTGTCCGAGCGCGTCATCGACTGGGAGCTGATCGCCCAGCAGTACGACCAGATGGTCAAGTACGCCACCGCGCTGAAGCTGCGCACCGCCGTGCCCGCGCACGCGCTGCGCGACGACGTCCGAGTTCAGGGGGGCGGCACGCGTGAACCGTCTCCCGCCTGCTTGGTCGGACCGAGCGGGCGGGAAACGGATTCATGTGGCTCTCGGGCCTGGCCTGCTATCCGCCGATGTGCGGTGCGCGTGCGGCGGCGGAGCCGTCCCGGATCACCTCACCGGTGAGGTTGCCGTTGGCTGCCGAGCCGAGGAAGACGATGAGGTTGGCCACATCGTCGGAGTTGGAGAGCCTGCGGGTGGGGGTGGCGGCAGCGAGGGCGTCGGTGACGAACGCCGGAATGTCTGGGCGGCTGTCGGTCAGGGTGAAGCCCGGGGCCACGACGTTGACCAGGATCCCGTCCCGGCCGCCGTTCCAGGCGAGGCTGCGGGCGAGCCCGTACAGGCCCGATTTGGCGGTCCCATAGGGGCCCGGCCCGGGCAGGCCCTCCTCCGCGACACTCGAGGAGATCAGCACGATACGGCCCCAGCCCCTGGCGCGCATGCTCGGCAGGACGGCGCGGACCGAGGCCGCCGTTCCGACGAGGTTGGCGTTGATCATCGCGTCCCACTCCTGCAGCGGCACGTCCTCGAACCGGAGGCTGGGGTCGGGCGGCCCGTTTGTCTTCGCTGATCGGGTAGAGAGTCAGGCTCAGGAGGGCGTCTCGGCGCGCGTCCGGGTCGCCAGGGTGTGCACCGCGGCGAGCGCCGCGGCGTGGGAGGCCTCGTGCTGCTCGCGGAACTGAGCGAGGAAGGGCATGACCGTGGCGTGCGTGAGCTCGGCATGGACGAACTCCACGTCGTCCAATCCGAGCACGGAGAAGTAGGCGCGCAGGTAGGGCTCCTGGAAGTCGAAACGCTCGCGGGGCGTGCCAGGCCCGTAGCCCCCGCCGCGCGCGCTCAGCACCACGGCCGACTTTCCCTTGAGCGGCAGCCAGGGCAGGGTCACGCGGTCGATCCATGCCTTGAGCGCGGCGGGCACCGAGAAGTTGTACATCGGAACGCCCAGGAGCAGAACGTCCGCTGCGAGCAGCTGCTCCACCAGCGGGCGGGTGGCGGCCCAGCTTCTGGCCAGCTCGGGGGCGCTGGCGGCGACCTTGTCCATGGCCTCGATGTCGCGCACCTCGTTCACGGATGACTGGGTGGCGAGTCGGACACGGTCCTCGTCGATGGGCGGCACCGGGTCCGCCACCAGGTCACGGTAGGTGTAGATCCCATTGGGATGGGTCGCTTGCCAGTCGGCCACGAAGGCCTTGCCCAGCCTGCGCGAGAACGAGTCGCTTCGTCCGCTCGCGTCCAGATACAGAAGATGCGTCACAAGATTGCCTCAAATTCGAGATGATCTGGATTCGCAATCAATATATATCCAGATGTTCTTAAATCAAGAACATCTCGGCTTGCTATCATGCTGCTATGGCCATCTCTCCCGCCACCGACGGCTCGCCCAGCAGCTGGTTGCACCAGGACCTGCACTGGCTGTTCGCCCGGCTGAAGCAGGGCCTCGCCACGGCGGAGACCGCAGTGGTGCGAGAACACGGCATGACCCTGTGGGGCTACACGGTGCTGATGGCGATCGTCGAAGCCCCCGCGCGCACCCAGCTCGCCCTCGCCCAAGCCGTGTCGGTCGACAAGAGCAAGCTGGTCGTCATCCTCGACGAACTGGAAAGCGCCGGCCTGGTGCGACGCCGGCCGGACCCTACCGACCGCAGGGCCCGCATCATCGAGGTCACCTCCGAAGGGAGCCGCGCCCTCAAAGCCGCCCGCAGTGACATCGAGGCGATCGAGGACCAGCTCCTGGCCGACCTCGCCCCCTCGGCACAGACCGCCCTGAAGAGCGCGCTGCAACAGCTCGTCGGCGACCCCATCGCGAGAATCGAGGACGGACGGCCGCACGAAAACGCCTGCACTCCCCAGCAAGCCTGACCCCGCATTCGATGCCTACGGCACCCAGAGGCCGCGTCCGCCGCCGCTGTCGAGGTCGATGTCCGGGCAGATCTGGGGCACGTGTCCGGCTGATCCGGCGTCGATGACGTCGATATGGAGCGTTCCATTGTGGTTGGTGACGGCGACGGAGACCCAGCCGTCGGGGTGGCGGCCGGAGTCGGAGTGGCGTACCGCGCCGGTGCGACGTTCGCGGGCGGCAAGCTCGTCGAGAGACCCGATGACGAACCCCAACCCGAGGCAGCCTAAAAGATCTTGATCCCAGGTCTTGACTATTGATCCCGCCGATCGTGAATTCCTTCAACGCAGGAAAATGGGTACGAACCTCGCCAGATTCGGTGCAAGGCTGAGCGCGTGAACCATACGCACACCGTGGTCCTGGTCGAGGGGATCAGTGATAAGTCGGCCATCAAAGCGTTGGCCGAGCGCCGGGGCCGAAACCTCGCGGCCGAAGGCGTCTCCCTCGTGGCGATGGGCGGTGCCACGAACATCGGGACGTATATCGGCAAGTTCGGCCCTCCCGGTCGCAATCTCCGGCTGGCCGGTCTGTGTGACGCCGGCGAAGAAGGCGCCTTCTGGAGGGGCCTCGAGCGCGCCGGCCTTGGATCCAATCTCAACAGAAGCGATCTGGAGGCGCTCGGATTCTTCGTGTGCGTGGCTGACCTGGAAGACGAGCTGATCCGCGCCCTCGGTATCGCCACGGTTGAACGCGTCGTCGATGCCGAGGGCGAGCTCCGCTCATTTCGCACACTCCAGAAGCAACCCGCATGGCGCGGGCGCAGCACTCACGACCAGCTGCGCCGGTTCATGGGATCAGGCGGCGGCCGCAAGATTCGCTACTCAGGCCCGCTCGTCGCGGCACTGGAGCTCGATCGCGTGCCGCGACCGCTGGACGGACTGCTGGCCCACCTATGAGGCCCTCCACTCGGGTCCCCACGACCAGAGGAAAAGTAGCTGAGGGCAACGTTCTGGAGGCCCGGTTCCCGCGGCGGGAGGACGTTCCCCGCGCTGCGGTGGACTCCGTGGCCGGTCAGGTGAAGGCCGATCCGGCGCTGTTCGCCGGCTACGACTTCACCTCCCGTACCGCGGTCGATCACCGGGCGAAGATCCGTGATTTCCACGGGTTCCGGCCCTACTCGACGTGGGTAAGGAAGAAGTCCCGGACGTCCTCGGCGAGCAGCTCCGGCACCTCCATCGCGGCGAAGTGGCCGCCGCGCTCGAACTCCGACCAGTGCCTGATGTCGTACAGCCGCTCGGCCAGCGGTCGCACCGACTGTGTGATGTCGTGCGCGAACACCGCCACGCCGACCGGTACCGGGCACGGCTCGATCCCCCGCGGGGTGTCGTGGTGCAGCCGCGCCGAGGAGGCCGCGGTGGCGGTCAGCCAGTACAGCGAGATGTCGGTGAGCATCCGGTCGTCACTGATGTGCGAGCGGGGGTCGGTCCACTGCGCGAAGCGCTCGGCGATCCAGACCAGCTGGCCGACCGGCGAGTCGGTCAGCGCGTAGCCGATGGTCTGGGGGGTGAGGGCCTGCAGAGCCTGGTACGGCGGCCGGTCCGCCATCAGCTGCCTGACCTTGTCCAGCCGAGCTTCATCCGTTGCGGACAGTTCAATGTCGGCGTCTGGGACCGGCCGGGTCGGCAGGTAGTTGACGTGCACCCCGACGACCCGCTCGGGTGCCATCGCGCCGAGCGCCAGGGAGATGCCCGCGCCGAAGTCGCCGCCCTGCGCGCCGTAGCGCTCGTACCCGAGACGGCGCATCAGCTCGGCCCAGGCCCGCGCGACCCGGACGATGTCCCAGCCGCGCTCGTGGGTCGGCCCGGAGAAGCCGTAACCCGGGATGGACGGGATCACCAGGTGGAACTCGCGCGACAGCGGCTCGATGACGTCGAGGAACTCCAGGAACGAACCGGGCCAGCCGTGGGTGAGGATCAGCGCGAGCGCGTCCGGCTTCGCGGACCGGACGTGGACGAAGTGGATGTTCTGGCCGTCGATCTCGGTGGTGAAGTGCGGGAGCTCGTTGAGCTCGGCCTCGTGCTCGCGCCAGTCGTATCCGGTCCGCCAGTGTTCGGCGAGCTCCTTGAGCCGCGCCAGCGGGAAGCCGTAGTCCCACCCGGCGTCGGCGACCTCGTTGGGCCAGCGGGTGCGGGCGAGCCGGTCGGCCAGGTCGTCGAGGTCGGCCTGGGGGATGTCGATGCGGAACGGCTTGATCATGGTCTCAGCTCCAGGGGGATTCATTCGGCGGCCGAATGTTCAGTTGGCTAACGTTTACTCCACGAACGATAGCGCAATCATTAGTGCGCCAAACGACTCGCTAGACTTGTCACATGGAGAACCCATCCGAGGAGACGCCCGCCCGGTGGGAGGGCCTGCCCAGCTGGCTGCTCGGCCAGACCGCCAACCACGCGCGCCGCCTGGTGGGCGACGGGTTCTCGTCCGTCGGCGCCCGCGGCTACCACTACCGCCTGCTGGCGACGCTGGAGGAGTCCGGCCCGGCCAGCCAGGCCGCGCTGGGCCGCCGTAGTGGCATCCACCTCAGCGACATGGTCGCGACGGTCAACGAACTCGCCGATCGCGGACTGGTCGAGCGCGCCCCGGACCCCGCCGACCGGCGGCGCAACATCATCTCGCTGACCTCAGCGGGCAAGCGGCAGCTGCGGCGACTGGAGAAGCGGCTGGCCGAATGCCAGGACGAACTGCTGGCTCCGCTGTCACCCGAGGAGCGACAGCGGCTGACCGAGGTGCTGTCCAGGCTGTTGGATCACCACAACCGGCGAACAGGCATCCCCGAAGAGCCGTGGCGCTGACTGGGAACGCGCCCAAGAATTCCTCGAAGGCCCGCCGGTAGTAAACGGCAAAAAAACAACGCTAAGGCCGGGCCTCAGTCGGGGATGATCGCGCCGGCGTCGGGGTCGATGAGGTCGGTGCGGACGGCGACGATGTAACGGGTGCCGGTTTCGAACATGGCCGTGAGGCGGGCCTGCCGGAAACCCCGGCCCGCTGGCGGGGGCTCTCCCTGCTCTACGTCTGCCCGATCAAGGCCCTGCTCAACAACCTCCTGCCCCGCCTGGAGGGCTACGCGAGCTGGACCGGCCACCGCGTGGCGCTCTGGCACGGAGATGTCTCCGGCAGCCGGCGGAAGAAAATCCTGCGCGACCCGCCCGACGTCCTGCTCACCACGCCCGAGTCGATCGAGTCGATGCTGGTCGGCGTGAACGTGGACCACCGGCAGCTCTTCGAGCACCTCCAGGCGATCGTGGTGGACCAGATCTACTCGGCGTCCGAGCCCGAACTCTTCTGCTTCGTCGTCGGTGACCATGGCGAAGGCGTCGCTGGGGACTCCAGCGAGAGCCGCCGCGCGCGAGGCGACAGCCAAGAGGATGTGGCGGGTCTTCGAGGACGTCGAACAGCTCGCCGGATCCATCCTCTGGTCCGGTGGCCCCAATCCCCGTCTTGCGTCCGATTCCCACAGCGCGGCACGCCTCGACCGTTCCCACGCCTGACAGCACCAGGCGCCAGTACTCCGACTCGACATCTAACCGACGCTTGGGTCCTCGCCTCGCTATCAACACGCCCCTAATGATCAGGTGTGTTGCGACAAACACTAGAACCCGCGCGTCGCCACAGGGTCAGTTTTCACCTGTCGTCGACACCCGTAGGCCGCGACGAGGCCGAATATGACGCGGCGCACGTCCGCAGAAGCTCGTGCGCACGCTCGTCGAGTACGGCGATCTTAGCGAGCCAGAGCTAAAAGTCATTTTGTGAAGTTACTCAACTACCTAATGTTCGTGTCGGGTAGATCCCGTGTGCAGGTGCACACCTGTGCAACGGAAGCCTGTGTGACGCGCCCATCGCGGAAGTGGAGAGAACATGAAGGTCGGTCTTGGCCTGCCCATCAGCGACCCTCCCTCGCTGCTGACCTGGGCACGGCGCGCGGATGCCGGGCCGTTCACCACGATGGGGCTGCTCGATCGCATCGTGTACGACAACCCAGAGCCGCTGATCACCTTGGCCGCCATCGCCGCGGCCACCACAAGGATCCGCGTGCAGACCGAGGTGCTACTCGCGCCACTGCGTGAGCCGGTGCTGCTGGCCAAGCAGTGCGCGACCCTGGACCGGATCTCCGGCGGACGCCTCACCCTCGGTATCGGCGTGGGCGCACGGCCCGAAGATTACCTGGCCGTGGGCGCGGACTATGCCACGCGGGGCCGCCGCGTCGATGAGATGATGCCGGTCCTGCGGCGCATCTGGTCGGGTCAACCCCACGATGATCAGGTGGGTCCCATCGGCCCCGCCCCCACCCGCGTAAACGGCCCGGAGCTCCTGTTCGGCGGTTTCGTCCCAGCGGCCCTCAAACGCGTCGCGCGCTGGGGCGACGGCTACCTCAGCGCCGTACCCGTCGAACGCACCGACCCGTTGTTCCGCATGGTCGAAAAGGAATGGGGCGCGGCGGGACGTGCGGGCAGGGCGCGCCTGGTCGGCCAGGTCAACGTAGCCCTGGGCCCGGACAGCGTGGTCGAGGACGCCAAGCAGACGATCGGCTCCTACTACGCCTCCCTGGCCGGCACCTACGACGTCCACATGGTGACGACCGCCGACCAGATCCGCACCACCATCACCGGGTTCGCCGATCTCGGCGCCGACGAGGTGATGCTCTACTGCTGGGCCCACGACCCGGACCAAGTAGATCGCCTGGCCGACCTCCTCGCCTGACCGCTACCGGCGATCTCTGGCGACGACCTGTATCCCACCCGCACTCACTCCGACAGACACTGCTCGTCGGCGCGAGTCGCCGGACGGAAGCCGAGCGCCTCACGGATCTGCGTACGGTGAGCCTTGGCCGGACGGGGAGGACAGGTCGTATTTCGCCAGGGCCTGCGCCGACACCTTCACGACGGCGGCCACGTAGTCGACCGCGGCCTGCGGGAAGTCCTCGATGGGTTGGAGGAACCGGGCTCTCCAGCTCGAAGAACTTCAGCAGCGGTACGGAGCCGAGTCGGGTCGCGCCGGACTTGTCCGCGACCAAGTCCCCGTTGGCGCCCCTCTACCGCGCTAAAGTCGCCAGACCCAGATCGTGGGCGATGCGCGTGCCGAGGTCGGGGTCGACCTTGCTCCAGTAGTCGTTGACCGCGCGCTCCTGGATGAAGCGCTCCACCCCCTGGCTCAGGTGCCAGGCGATGTTGCCGACCAAATGGTCCCGATCGGTTGGCGACATCACCTGGCGGTAAAGGGTGCCGGGCTGGATGAAGTCGTTATCGTCCCGGTGCGCCACGTAGGCCGTGCGTATGATCTCGGCCGCCTCCACAAGCCAGCCCGGATCGCGGTAGCGCTGCGGGTCGGCCCGCGGGCCGCCGTAGCTGTTCGGCGCGTAGACCGGCTGGTTCCCATTGTGGCGGTAGCGCATCGGGCCGTCCTTGTTGTAGTTGTGCACCTCGTTGATCGGCCGGTTGACCGGCAGCTGGTCATAGTTCGGGCCGGTGCGATAGCGGTTGGAGTCGCCGTAGGCGAACATCCGCCCCAGCACCATCCGGTCCGGGCTGGGCCCGATGCCCGGGACCATGTTCGACACCTCGAACCCGGCCTGCACGATCTGGGCGAAGAAGTTCTCGGGGTTGCGGTCGAGCACCATCCGGCCGATGGGGATCGTCGGGTAGTCCTCGTGCGGCCAGACCTTGGTGATGTCGAATGGGTTGAAGCGGTAGCCGGCCGCGTCCTGGTACGGCATGATCTGCATCTCAAGCCGCCAGGACGGGTGGTCCTCGCGGGCGATCGCCTCCCACAGGTCACGCCGGTGGCAGTCGAGGTCCTCGGCGCGCATGGCCCTGGCCTCGGCGTCGGTCATGTTCTGGATGCCCTGCTCGGTCTTGAAGTGATACTTGACCCAGAACCTCTCGCCCGCGGCGTTCTCCCACAGGTACGTGCTGCTGCTGAAGCCGTTCATGTGCCGCCAGGAGCGCGGCGTGCCCCGGTCGCTCATCAGGATCGTCACCTGGTGGGCCGACTCGGGCGACAGCGTCCAGAAGTCCCACTGCATGTTGTTGCTGCGCAGGCCGGTATCGGGCAGGCGCTCCTGCGAGTGAATGAAGTCAGGGAACTTCATGGGGTCACGCACGAAAAAGACCGGCGTGTTGTTGCCGACGAGGTCGTAGTTGCCCTCTTCGGTGTAGAACTTGAGGGCGAAGCCACGCACGTCTCGGTCGGAATCCGGGTAGCCCTCTTCACCGGCCACCGACGAGAAGCGCACGAGCATCGGTGTGCGCTTACCGACCTGGTTGAGAAAGGCGGCCTTGGTCCACTGAGTGACGTCGGCGGTCACCTCGAAATAGCCGAAGGCACCGCCGCCCTTGACGTGATACACACGATCGGGGACGCGCTCACGGACGAAGTGGGCCAGCTTCTCGTTCAGGTAGGCATCCTGCAGCAGCACAGGGCCGGCGGGACCGGCCGTGAGTGAGTACTCATCGCTGGGCGCGGGGATACCGGCGTCCGTGGTCGTGTTTGGCGGTTGGTCACTCAATTCCCTTTTCCCCCTACTCTTCTCCCACGACATGGTTGCAACCGCTCCGGCACCCAGGAGCAATCGCCAATACCGGCAGATGAAGATCTTTTATGTGACTGTGCATGAGTCGGGGTCGACGTAGAGCTCGCCGAGAATCGGACGGATATGGCTTGAGAGGCCAGTGGCGACGTCGCGCGGTGGGGGTCTGCTTCGGCGGTGACGCGCGCCGAGGTCTTCGCTCCCAGGCGTGCGTAGTGCCCGAGGCTGGCCAGGTGCTGACGCCGGACCAGGTCTACGACGGCCTCCCAGGAGGCGGGCAGCGCCGGCAGCCGATCCTGGAACACGCTGAAGATGGGCTCCAGCGTGACGTCGCGGTCGACGGTCCGATCCTCAGCTTCCTGAGCGATCGGTTCGAGCGTCCCGGTGATCGCGTCGCGGAGCAGGGTCGCCGCTTCGGTAGCCGGTTCCCAATGGCCCTCCTGGCGGAACTGGGTGATGACGGCCACGCTGGCCGGGTCGTCGGCGCGCGGCGGCCGAGTTCCTGGAATCGTCTAAGCGTCTCGCCGGATGACCCGGGCTCCGCTGAGTCGGTCGTACGGCGTGCGGCCGGACGGCAGGAACAGGGAGCCGGCCCAGCCGAACATGAGGGCGTAGGTGAGGACGGTCAGGACCACCAGATATCCCGGAGGCTGCTCCCCGGCGCCGGTGGCGAAGTGGAACGCGACGGTGTGCCCCAGCTCCCAGGGGATTGCGATCTTGACGGTGTTGCGCAGCAGCGCGCGGCCGAAGCCGACCGGCTGCCCGGAGCGCGCGTCGACGACCATCAACCCCCTGACCCGCTTTCCCGGGGTGGCCTGGAAGCGGCCGGACTCACGCCAGGCGGCCCACAGGGTCACCGGCATGACCAGGATGAGGAACGAGACGAGGTTCCACCCCCACGTGGGCAGCCGGAACCCCGTCGCGTAGAGGGTCACGCCGATGGGCACCAGGAGCACCGGAAGGATGAGGATCCACAGCCAGTCGATCAGCCAGGCGGTGATGCGGCGCCAGGCGAGCGTCCGAGCACCGGTGCCTCTCGATGAGGGGGATGGCATAGCCGTCCTTTCATGTACGGGAACGCTGTGCGAGGGTGCTCGGCACCGCAGCGGTCACGGAGTGGAGGCGACGGCGGCACGGGACCGTGCCGGAGGGGCTGGAGCTCTCTGGGGGTCGGTTGCCGGGGGCCTTCCGGAGGTCAGCTGTCGGGGTACTTGCCGAGCCACGCCTCGGTGACCTCGTGGCCCTCGGCCGACTTCGCCGCGAAGTCGTCGGCCAGCTCGATGGTGACCTCGCGGCCCTCCAGGCGGGCGAGCCACTCGGCGGGGAGCGCCGTCTCGCCGTGGATGGCTCCCAGCAGGTTGCCGCAGATGGCGCCGGTGGAGTCGCTGTCGCCGGAGTGGTTGACCGCGAGCAGCAACGCCTGCGGGAGGTCGCGTGCCTCGGGATACACCAGGGCGCAGTAGACCGCGATGGCCAGGGCCTCCTCCGCGATCCAGGCCTCGCCGAGCGACTCGACCTTCTCCGGGCCGGGATCGCCCTCCAGCGCCAGGGAGACGGCGGCGCGCAGCGCCCGGGTGGTCTCCTCATGGCGGGGGTAGGCCGCCAGCAGATCCGTTGTCCTCCGTACGGCCTCCGCGAGCGATCCGCCCTCCATGAGGAAGTGGACGATGGCGGCGAGGGCTCCGCCGGCGAGGTAACCGGTGGGGTGGCCGTGGGTGATCTGGGCGCATTCGGCCGCCAGCTCGAAGGCGTGCCGGGGGCTTGGCGCGCCCAGGCCGAAGGGGGCCGAGCGCATGACGGTCCCGCAGCCCTTGGAGCCGGGGTTGACCGGTCCGGGCGCACCGAGCGGCGCGAGGTCGCCTGCCAGCCCGTTGCGCAGTCCCGACAGGCAGGCGTTGCCGGGGGCCCGCTGGGCGTAGAGCCACTGCTGCTCGCGGAGCCAGCCGGTGCGGACCACGTCGTCGGCGGGGGGAGGGGAGGGGTGCTGCTGGGTGTCAAGCCAGCGCAGGTAGGCCCGCCGCATGGCGGCGACCTCGGGTCTGCGGATCAGGCCCTCCACGGTGAACAGCGTCATCTGCGTGTCATCGGTGATCAGGCCGACCTTGCCGCGCCAGTCGGTGACCAGCCCGGTCACTCCCGCAGGGCCGTACTGCCCGCGGATCCTCCGGATCGATTCGAACTCGATGGGGGCTCCCAGCGCGTCGCCGAGCGCGCCACCCAGCAGGCAGCCTCGCACGCGGCTGCGGTGGTCCGGAAGGTCATCGGTGGAACGGGGCACGGACATGATCCTCTGGCCTCCGCCGGGGGGATATCGGATGGTCTGTGCAAGCATACGATCATGATCATGTGATGCCCATCACGATCAGCGAGTCCGCTGTCCCGCACCTCTGCGCCGGCCGTGGCCAGTGATCCTCGTGAGGTGAAACCCCCGTGAAACCGGCGCTCTCTACCTTGGCCTCAATCAGCATCGACGCTGCCAGGGGGCGGCGTCCAAGTTGCCCGTGAGGTGAAGGTGACCGTCCATGTTCGGTTTCAACGAAATGTCGCCGGGGGCGTCGTGGGCCATGGCTCGCCGCCGCGCTGACCGCGCCCGCTCCGGTCGCTTCCTTCCTCGTCGGCCTCTCGCAGCCCGCGGTGGCCGACCCCGGACCGTCACCAGTGGTACCAGCGCCTGGTCACAGTGACGCGCCATGATCATCGACCGTAGCCGGCCGTCCATCGCGCCCAAAGGCCGCCTTGATGGCTGATCCGGACGATCACAGATTTCGTCGATGATCCGAGGCTTGTCCACGGTTAGAGCTTTTTCATCCCAGTTGCTCTGTGAGCGCTGACAAGGAGAGATATGAAGAAGATCAGATCAGCACTGCTGGCGCTGGTCGTGGTGATGGGGCTGGCAGGGGTGGCCGGTTCTCCGCAGTTCGCGGCCGACCCGATCGCGGCCGGCTCGATCGCGGCCGGCCCGATTACGGCTGACCCGATCGAGGACGACTCGATCGAGCCTCCCTGTAGGCCAACCCCCGAAAAGCCCTGTGACAGCCACTGGATGGGACACAACGACTAACGTTCTGCCGCGGGTGGCCGGGTGGCATGGACCGCCCCCGGCCCTCCGCGGCAGCCGTCGAGGCCCGCGGGGCGAAGGAGCGTGGTGACATCCCCGCACGATCAGCACGGCAGGGGCGGCCGGGTCAGCATGCCGTCCAGGACACGGAGCGCGTCCATCGCGCGGTCGTGCCAGACCGGCAGGCCGATCTCGGTGAACGCCTGGACGGCCTGGCCCAGCAACGACCTGGCCAGCTCGGGGTCGCCGCGCCCGGCGGCGACCTGGCCGGCGGCCAGCCTGGCGCGGGCGGCCAGGAACGGCTCGCCGACCTCGGTGGCGATGCGGAGAGCGGATCGCAGCTGATCGCCGGCGCCGTCGAGATCGCCGGCCAGCAGGCGGGCCTCGCCGATTCCGAGCAGCCCGTACGCCTCACCGATCCGGTCCCCGGCGGCCTGGGCCGCCGCGATCACCTGCCGGTAGGCGGTCTCGGCCTGCTCCGCGCGGCCCTGCCGCAGGTGCAGGGCGCCCATCCGGTTGAGAATCTGGGCGCCTCCCCGCAGGTCGCCCAGATCGTGGTAGACGGCCAGCGCCGTCTCCAGGAGCGGGGTCGCCGCGTCGGCACGGCCGTGCTCGATGTGGATCTGGGCGACGCTGCCGAGCACGTGGGCCTCGGCATGCCGGTCGCCGGCCTCGCGGAGCATCCTCAGCGCCCGCCGGTAACGGCGGAGCGCCGTCCCGGCCCGTCCCTCGACCCGCTCGATCAGTGCCGCGTTGCGCAGGGTCAGCGCCTGGCCGTGCCGGTCGTTCACCGCCTCGAAGAGCGGCAGCGCGGCGTCGAAGTGAGGCCGGGCGGCGGTGTAACGCTGCCGGAACAGCTCGAGCGTGCCCAGCGCGTAGCGCATCGCCGCCTCGCCACGCGGGTCGCCCGTCCGCAGGGCCGTGGCCAGCGCTGTCTCCGAGGTGTGCCGCCAGTCGTCGAAGTGGCCCTGCGCCTCGAACAGCGTGATCGCCGTCATCGCCAGGTCCCAGCAGGTCTCGCTCAGGTCGAGCCGGGCCGCCTGGTCCACGGCCGCCACCAGGCCGAGCCGTTCGCTGCGCAGCCAGCCGGCCGGGTCGGCGAGCAGCCGGCGAGAGGTGGCCGGTCCGCAGTCCCAGCGCGGTCCGCCGCCGTGCAGCACGGTGTAGTCGCCGCCGTACTGCCGCCGGTGTGCCCGCTCGGCGAGCGCGAGGTAGGCCCCGGTCAGCCGGGTCAGCGCCGCGTCGGTGGCACCGGGCGGTTCCTCGGCCGCGCTCCTCTCCCGGGCGTGCAGCCGTACCAGATCATGGACGCAGTAGCGAGGCTCGCCGATACCGTCCAGGCCCGCGTACCCGACGAGCTGCGCCTCCATCAACCCCTCCAGCACGTCCTCGGCGTCGTTCGGGTCGGTGTCGAGGAGCGCGGCGGCGACCCAGCCGGCGAAGTCCGGGGCCTCCAGCAGCCCGAGGCGGCGGAAGAGGGTGCGACAGGGCTCGGTCAGCCCGGAGTAGCCGAGGGCGAGGCTGGCCCTTACCGACAGGGCTCCGTGGGTGAGTTCGTCAAGCCGGTCATGCTCGGCGGCGAGCCGGGAGACCAGCCGGTCGACGGTCCAGTGCGGCCGTGCCGCCAGCCGCGCCCCGGCGATCCGGAGCGCCAGGGGCAGCCGTCCGCAGAGCTCCGCCAAGTGCTCGGCTGTGGCGCTGCCGGCGATCAGCTCGGTCCGACCGGTGATCTTGCTCAGCAGTTCGACGGCGGCGGGACTTTCGAGGACCCCGAGGAGGAGCCGGTGCGTGCCGGGCAGCGCGGTCAGCGCGCCTCGACTCGTGATTATCACCGCGCACCCGTCCCCCGCCGGAATGAGCGGACCGACCTGGGACTCGTCGGCCGCGTCGTCCAGCAGCACCAGGACGCGCCGGCCGGAGAGCCGGGCGCGGAAAACCTCGGCGCGTTCGTCCAGGCCGTCCGGGATGGCGGTGCCCGGCAGGCCGAGCGCGCGCAGGAACCGGCCGAGCGCGTGCGAGGGGTCGACCGGCTCGGCTCCCGCGCCACGCAGGTTCACATACAGCTGGCCGTCGGGGAATTCGTTCCGTGCCTCGTGGGCGGCCCGTATGGCCAGTGCGCTCTTGCCCACCCCCGGCATGCCGGAGACGGCGCAGATCACCGGTGCCGCGGTGGCGCGGTCACGCAGGATCGCGGTGAGCCGGCGTAGCTCGTCGTCGCGTCCGGTGAGATCGCCCGCCGCGGCGGGGAGCAGGAAGGGCGCGGGGTGCGGTGCGGCGGTCGTGGGCCTCCCCGACGCCGGCTCCGTTCCCAGGTGAGGGTCCAGGCCGATCTGAGCGTCCCCGCGCAGGATGGCCTGTTCCAGCGCGCGCAGCTGCGGCCCTGGTTCCAACCCCAGCTCCTCGGCCAAGACGGCGCGGGTCCGCCGATAGGTCCTCAGCGCCTCCGCACGCTGCCCGGCGCGGTGCGCCGCCACCATCAGCCGGGCGGCCACGGACTCCACCAGCGGGTCCTCGGCGACCATCGAGATCAGCTCGGGGATGATCTCGGCGTGCCTGCCCAGCGCCAGGTCGATGTCGATGCGCTCGGTCAGCACTCGCCGGCGGTCCTGCTCCAGCCGCTCCGCCGCCATCGCCAGCGAGGCCACGTCGTCCAGGCCGGCGAAGGCACGGCCGTGCCACAGCGCGAGCGCCTCTCTCAGCAGGGCGGCCGCCGTCTCCGGATCCCGCAGGTCCAGAGCGCGCCTGGCGCGCTCGGCCAGATCGGCGAAGTGCCAGGCGTCCACCTCCGCCGTCCGCGCCGACAGCGCGTAGCCCGAGCGGTCGTGCCGGATCCGCTCGGGGTCGTCCAGCTTTCTGCGTAGCCGATGCACGAGCACCTGCAGATTCTTGCCGGCGCGCGGTCCGAGCTGCTCTCCCCACATCGCGTCGATCAGTGTCTCGGACGCCACCACGCGCCCCCGCGCGCAGATGAGCAGCGCCAGCAACTGCTCCTGCCTCCGAGACGACAGCGGCACCGGACGCCCGTCGATGACGAGCGCGACATCGCCAAGTACCTGGAACCTCACAGAAGCCCCCGAACGGTGCGTAGATCTCCGGGGCCGGTGTGAACCGCACCGCTTCCGGAACCCTGCGGTTGCGCCTGGTCCCGGTGAGAATAGCTCGGATGATCACGTCACGGTAGGGAGCGGATGCCGGATCGGACCGGGCCGGCATCCGGTGAATCGCCTGCGGACCGGCTGGGGGAGCGCACGCCCTAGTCCGGGTGGTGCTGGCGTTGCAGGTAGGCGGCGGTCTCGGGGTTGGCCGGGAAGTAGGCCTCGATGGCCAGTTCGGCGACGGTGATGTCCAGCGGGGTGCCGAAGGTGGTCATCGTGCTGAAGAAGACGAGCTCCCGGTAGCCGCGGCGCAGCCGCAGGGGGATCACGATGTCCGCGGGACCCGGCCGCTCTATCTCGGGCTCCGGCTGGTCGCAGGGGTAGTCGTCCAGCTCGCGCCAGAGCGCGGCCAGGTCGGGGTCGGCGGTGAGGCTGATCTGCCGGTGCAGCCGGTGCAGCAGGTGGGCCCGCCACTCGCCCAGGTTGATGATCCGCTGGGCCATCCCCTTGGGGTGCAGGCTCAGCCGGAGCACGTTGACCGGCGGGACGAGCAGCTCCGGCGCGACGCCGCGCAGCAGTACGCCGGTGGCGGGGTTGCGGTCCATCAGGTTCCAGCGCTGGTCCACGACCACCGCCGGGTACGGCTCGTGCCCGCTCAGCACCTGGCCCAGCGCCTCCCGGACCGAGGTCATCTGCGGTGAGCTGAGCGGTGTCTCCCGGTAGAGCGGTGCGAACCCGCCCGCGAGCAGCAGGTGGTTGCGCTCGCGGAGCGGAAGGTCCAGCTCCTCGGCGAGATGCAGGATCATGTCCCGGCTCGGCCTGGACCGGCCGGTCTCCACGAAGCTCAGGTGCCGGGTGGAGATGTCGGCCTGGATGGCGAGGTCCATCTGGCTCATCCGCCGGCGCTCCCGCCACTGGCGCAGAAGTTCACCGACTGGCCGGGACGCGCTGGGGGGAGTCACAGATCACACGATAACCGGGCACCGTGTGGCGAAACCATTACCGGCCACATAATGAACACCGTGATGCCACCGGCTCTGGCCTGTCATGGCAGATACAAGCCAATAGCTCATTTTGCCCTCGCATTAATCGATGCATATCGCTGTTGATGGTGGAAAAAGCGAGGTATAGGGTGAGGGGCTGTGACGACGTTCCGGATCAGTGAGGCAGCGGCACTCCTCGGAGTCAGTGCCGACACCGTGCGCCGCTGGGTCGACGCCGGCCGGTTGCCCGCGTGGCGGGACGAGTACGGTCACCGCCTGGTCTCCGGCACCGAGCTGGCCGCGTTCGCGCGGTCCCAGTCGGGGCGCGACGACCACGCCGCCGGTGTGTCCTCGGCGCGCAACCGCTTCAGGGGGATCGTGACCGAGGTGATCAAGGACACCGTGATGGCCCAGGTGGAGATCGCCGCCGGGCCATTCCGGGTGGTGTCCCTGATGAGCCGGGAGTCGGCCGACGAGCTCGGGCTGGAACCGGGCGTCGTCGCGGTCGCGGTCGTGAAGTCGACCACCGTCGTCGTCGAGGTGCCGCAGGTCCCCTGACCGCCGGAGAGGACACCCGAGACTCCCCGGCCGCCGGAGAACACCGCCGAGCCTCGGCCGCCGGAGAAGTGCCCAGACCCCCCGATCGCTGGAGATTCAATTGAGACTGACCCGTATGGCGCCGGTACTGGTGGCCGTCCTGCTCACGCTGACCTCCTGCGGCTCCGGAAGCGAGGCCGGAGCCGGAGCCGGGAACGTGACGGTGTTCGCCGCCGCCTCCCTGACCGAGTCCTTCACCCGGCTCGGCAAGGACTTCGAGGCCGCCCACCCCGGTGTGGCCGTCACGTTCAACTTCGGCTCCAGCGCCACGCTGGCGCAGCAGATCACCCAGGGCGCGCCCGCCGACGTGTTCGCCGCGGCCAGCCCCGCCACCATGAAGACCGTCACCGACGCCTCCCTGGCGGGCGACCCCGTCGTCTTCGTCCGTAACAGGCTCCAGATCGCGGTCCCCAAGGGCAACCCGGCGGGGGTCCACACGCTGAAGGACCTGGCCGACCCGGGGATCAAGGTCGCCCTGTGCGCCGTCCAGGTCCCCTGCGGGGCCGCAGCCGCCAAGGCGCTGGACGCAGCGGGCCTGAAGGTCACCCCGGTCACCCTGGAACAGGACGTGAAGGCCACCCTGACCAAGGTCGAGCTCGGCGAGGTCGACGCCGCCCTGGTCTACCGGACCGACGTCCTGGCGGCCTCCGGGAAGGTCGAGGGCATCGCCTTCCCGGAGGCCGACCAGGCGGTCAACGACTACCCGATCGCGGTGCTGTCCAAGGCGCCCGCCGGAGACACGGCCAAGGACTTCGTCGATCTGGTCCTCTCCTCGCAGGGCCGAGAGGTGCTGGTCGCGGCCGGCTTCGAGGCCCCTTGACCAGAGGGGTGGCGGGGCGGATGCCGTGGGTGCTGGTGGCCCCCGCGGTCGTCGGGCTGGCGTTCCTGGTGCTGCCGCTGGCCGGTCTGCTGGTGCGGGCCCCGTGGCCCACGATGGGGGAGCGGCTGGCCGAGCCGCAGGTGCTCCAAGCCCTGCGGCTCTCCCTGGTCACCGCGACCCTCGCCACCCTGATCTGCCTGCTGCTCGGCGTGCCGCTGGCCTGGGTGCTGGCCCGGGGGAACATCCCGGGACGGCGGCTGGTCCGGGCGCTGGTGACGGTGCCGCTGGTACTGCCGCCGGTCGTCGGAGGCGTGGCGCTGCTGCTGGTCCTGGGCCGTAACGGGCTGGCCGGGCGGTGGATGCACGAGACGTTCGGCATCTCGCTCCCCTTCACCACCGCCGGGGTCGTGGTGGCCGAGGCGTTCGTGGCCATGCCGTTCCTGGTGATCAGCGTGGAGGGCGCGTTGAAGGCCGCCGACCTGCGGTTCGAGGAGGCCGCGGCGACCCTGGGCGCCTCCCGTTGGCGGGTGTTCACCCGGGTCACCCTGCCCCTGGTCGCGCCGGGCGTCTCGGCCGGAGCCGTCCTGTGCTGGGCGAGGGCGCTGGGCGAGTTCGGGGCCACCATCACCTTCGCCGGAAACTTCCCCGGCCGGACCCAGACCATGCCACTCGCGGTCTACCTGGCGCTGGAGACCGACCCGGAGGCCGCGATCGTGCTGAGCCTGGTGCTGCTCGCGGTCTCGGTGGCCGTGCTGGTCAGTCTCCGGGACCGGTGGGTCGGCACATCGTGATCAGCAGCAGACTGGTCGTCGAGCGGCCGAGGTTCCGCCTCGACGTCGAGCTGGACGTCGCGGGGGGAGAGACGGTCGCCCTGCTCGGCCCGAACGGCGCCGGTAAGACCACCGCGCTGCGCGTCCTCGCCGGGCTGCTGCCGCTCACCGGCGGCCACATCGACCTCGACGGCGAGCCGATCCACCGGCTGCCCGCCGAGCGCCGCCCGATCGGCATGGTGTTCCAGGACTACCTGCTGTTCCCGCACCTGTCCGCGCTGGACAACGTGGCCTTCGGGCCGCGCTGCCAGGGCATGCCGAAAAGGCAGGCCCGGCGCGTCGCCCGGGAGTGGCTGGAGCGGGTGGGCCTCGGCGAGCACGCCGCCGCGCGGCCCCGCGAGCTCTCCGGCGGCCAGGCCCAGCGCGTCGCCCTCGCCCGGGCGCTGGCCGTACGGCCCCGCCTCCTGCTGCTCGACGAGCCGCTGGCCGCCCTCGACGCCCACACCCGCCTGGACATCCGCGCCCGGCTCCGCCGCCACCTCGGCGACTTCGAGGGCGCCGCCGTCCTGGTCACCCACGACCCGCTGGACGCGATGGTCCTGGCCGACCGCCTCGTCGTGGTCGAGAACGGCCGGGTCGTCCAGCAGGGACCGCCCTCGGCCGTGGCCCGCCACCCCCGCACCGAATACGTCGCCCGCCTGGTCGGGCTGAACCTCTACCGGGGGGTCGCCGACGGGCACGCCGTACGGCTGGATGGCCTCACCCTCAACGCGGACGAGTCCAACGCGGGCGCGGTGTTCCTCGCCTTCCCCCCGTCCGCCGTGGCGCTCTACCGCAGCCGCCCCGACGGCTCCCCCCGCAACCTGTGGGAGGCGACGATCGCCGGGGTCGAACGGCACGGCGACCACGTGCGGGTGCTCCTCACCGGCCCGGTCGAGGCCGCCGCCGACGTCACCGCCGCCGCGGTCGCCGAGCTGGACCTCCGCCCGGGCGGCCAGGTCTGGGCGGCACTGAAGGCCACCGAGACCCACGCCTACCCCGCCTGAAGCCGGCGGCCGCTCCAGCCGGCATCGGTCTCCCTCACCACCGATCCGCCCCGTATGGCGTGGTCAGCGGCGGCGGCGGACCTTGGTGGTGAGGCGGTTGAGGATGCGCTCCCACTCGGTGCCGAAGGGGTTGTCCTGGACGAGGTAGGTCCAGGTGGCGGTGGGGCGTCTGAGGTCCGCGCCGTCGAGGTCGAGGCCGTCGGGGGTGATGGAGGCGGTCTCGAAGGTGGCGACCGAGCGGGACTCGATCTCGGCCAGCATGCGCTCGTAGGTGAGCTTGGCCTCCTTGTTGAACTCCTCGATCGGGCTGAGACGGCCGAGGGCACGTAGGTGGATGCCCTCACGCAGCTCGCCCAGGAAGGCCAGGTGGTCGGCCCAGCAGCGGTCGAGATGGAACAGGACGATCTGCCGGGCGGCCTCCTGGAGCACCTCCTCACCGACGGCCTCCGTCAGCTCGGCCCACCGCTCGGGAAGAGCCCCGGCGAGCGCGTCACCGGCCGAGTGGCCGCGCAGGACCTTCTCCCGCAGGCCGAGGACCATGCTCCGGTGGTCTTCCAGAAGGCGGGTGTAGCGCCAGGTGTTGCGGTGGATCTCCATGTTGACGCCCTCGGCGACGCGCTGGGCGTGACCCACGAGGGCGCGGTCGGGCACGCCCTTGGCGTACTCGTCGGCGACGTAGTGGGTGATCAGCTCGTCCTCGCCGCTCACGAAGAAGACCGACCCGCCGGGGTCGCCCTGACGGCCCGCGCGGCCGCGGAGCTGGCCGTCCAGGCGGCTGCTGGTGTGCCGGCCGGAGCCGATGACATACAGCCCGCCGAGCTCGTCCACCCCGTCGCCGAGCCGGATGTCGGTGCCGCGCCCGGCCATCTGGGTGGAGACGGTGATTGCGCCGCGCTCGCCGGCCCTGGCGATGATCGACGCCTCCTCGGCGTCGTTCTTGGCGTTGAGGACCACGCACTCCAGGCCGCGCCCGGCCAGCGTCAGGGAGAGCCGCTCGGACTCGGCCACGTTCATGGTGCCGATCAGGATCGGCCGCCCGGTCGCGTGCACCTCGACGATCTCGTCGACGAGCGCGTGGTCCCTGCCCATCGCGTACTCGAACAGCCGGTCGGGCTCGTCGGTCCGCACACACGGCCGGTTGGACGGGACCACGGCCACCTTGAGGTCGTAGAACTCGCGGAGCTGGTCGCCGACCGCGACCGCCGTGCCCGTCATGCCGCACTTCTCGGGATAGCGGGTGATCAGGCCCTGGACGGTGATCGAGTCGAGGATCTCCCCGGTCTCCGAGGGGGGCAGCGTCTCCTTGGCCTCGACGGCGGCCTGCAGGCCGTCCGGCCAGCGCTGCAGCAGCGCCACCCGGCCCCGGGAGGGGTTGATCAGGTGGACCTTGCCGTCGCGCACGATGTAGTCGACGTCCTTGGTCAGCAGGGCGTGCGCGTGCAGGGCGAGGTTGACCTCGGTCAGCGTGGCCGCGTCGTGATAGAGCTCCAAGCCCAGCGCCTGCTCGACGGTGTCGATGCCCTTGGCGGTCAGGTGGACGTTGCGGGCCTGGTCGTCGAGCTCGTAGTGGTAGCCCTTGACCAGCTGGCGGACCAGCGCGGCCATCTCCGGCACGGTGTCGCCCGGGTCGGTGGCCCCGGCCAGCACCAGCGGTACCCGGGCCTCGTCCACCAGCACCGAGTCGGCCTCGTCGACCAGCGCCACGTCCGGCTCCGGCACGACCAGGTCGGCCAGGTCGGTGCGGGTCCGGTCGCGGAGCACGTCGAAGCCGATCTCGCTGACCGACCCGTACGTGACGTCCTTGGCGTAGGCGGCCCGGCGCTCGTCCGGCGTGGAGGACTCCGCGATCCAGCCGACCGAGACGCCCAGCGAGTCGTACAGCGGGCCCATCCACTCGGCGTCCCGCTGGGCCAGGTAGTCGTTGACCGAGATCACGTGCACCCGCTTGCCCTGCAGGGCGTATCCGGCGGCGGCCATCGCCCCGGACAGGGTCTTGCCCTCACCGGTGGCCATCTCCGCGACGTTCCCGGACAGCATGGCGAGCATGCCCACGAGCTGCACGTCGTACGGCCGCAGCCCCAGCGTGCGCCGTGCCGCCTCCCGCATGATCGCGCAGAACTCGGCCAGGTCCTCCACCGAGGGCCGGGGCAGCTCGGCCAGCTCCTTGAGCTGCTCCTCCCGGGCCGCAGCGGCTGCCACGGTCCGCTCGAACGGTGCCAGGTTGATGGAGCCGGGACGCTCCAGGAAACGCCTGAAAAGCTGAGATATCGAGGCCACGTTTCCTCCAACGCCCGTTCCCGGGCACACGTTCCCGCTGTCGCATCACGGCACCGACCGGACGGATCATCCGTCCCGGAGGGGCCGCCGGGTAACCGTACACAGTCCGGTCCGTTCCGATCCACCGCCGACGCGGAAGGAAGGCGGCGCCGGGCGGACCGGACGCGGTCTGCGTCCGGTCCTTTCCGAGAGCGACAGGGGCTCCGTGCGGAGAGGGAGGATCAACCTGAATTTTGGCAGAAGCGGGAGTAGCCATCGTCGTAGCCGTCCAGCCAGCCCCTGTCGTAATCACTCATCTGAAGCGCTTTGCCCAATGCCTGGGGGGTGTTCATCGCATGTATGCTGCAATCCTGTCCGGCGGCCCGGTAGCCATCCCTGTAGCCATTCCAGTATCCCTTTGGCTCCCTGATCGGCGCGGTCGTGTCCGATGCCGCTCCGCTCTGCGGAGTGGTTGCCGCCGCCGCCGCCGGTTCGGGGCTCGACGTGGTCGAGGCGTACGAGATCGAGGCCGGCCCAAGGGCGAGGGTCGCAAGAAGCGCCGGACCGAGCACCATCAACTTTCGTCTGCCATACATGGGTTTCTCCTCTGGTCGCGCCGCGAGCGGGGATCGCCCGGCGGCCGTGGATGGCAGGAATGGTATTAGGGGAGTTGTTCGGAGCGGAGGACTTAATTACTCGTTTTCCTATTCTTGGAATAGGTTCAAGCGAATAAAGCTTTGCCTTTCAGTCTGTTTGTTCTGGCAATTTTTAGGGAACTCGCCGGTTTTTCGGGAAGGCGCGGAAGGACACGGCTCCGTGGTGGCGCGGCGATCGGAAAGGCCGCTTCCGGCGGCGGAGCGGCCTCCGCGCGCGGCGGCTCACCTCGACAGCGAGGAGTCTCTCCTCTCGCCGAGGGTGAGCAGGCCGACGGCGGCCAGCAGCAGGGCCGCGCCCGCGACGGCCTGTGAGGTGAACCGCTCGCCCAGAAGGAGCATCCCGATGATCGCCGCACCGACCGGTTCCACGAGGGAGATCACCGCTGCCGTCGTGGCCCGCACCGCGGCGAGACCGGCGAAGAAGAGTCCGTAGGCCAGGGCCGTCGGGATCGCGCCCAGGTAGGCGATGGCCGACCAGGACCCGAGCGGGTCGCCCTGCGGCAGCAGGCCCTGGGCCAGCGCGACGGGGAGCAGGCAGAGTCCGCCGACGACGAACCCGCCCAGTGCGGTGGCGTACGGCTCGCCGGCGGAGGACCGGTTGAGCAGGGTCACGCCCGCGTAGCCGGCCGCCGAGAGCAGCGCCCAGCCGATACCGGCCACCGAGAAGGTGGCCGAGCCGCCGTCGAGGGTCAGCATGGCCAGGCCGGTGAGGGCGATCGCGACCGCGCCCAGCCCGGCCGCGCCCAGTCGCTCGCCCAGCAGCAGGCGCGCGCCCCCGGCCACGAGGACCGGTGTGGCGCCTATCGTGACCACGGTCGCCACGGCCAGGCCGGATTCGGCTATCGCCGCGAAGTAGGCCGTCTGGTAGACGGCCATGGCCACGCCCGTGACCGTGATCCGCCCGAGGCCGGTGACACGTCCGAGGCCGGTGTTCCGTTTGAGGCCGATGGAGCGCTCGAGGTCGGAGTTCTGTTCGAGGCCGGTGGTCTGCTTGAGGTCGGTGGCGCGTCCGAGGCCGAAGAGGCGCGATGCCAGCAGGAGCATCACCGCGCCGGCGGCGAAGCGCCAGAACGAGACCGGGACGGGGCCGAGGCCGCCCGCCCGGTGGAGCAGTGCCCCGGCGGCGCCGCCGGTACCCCAGGCGGTCGCCGCGATGGAGACGTACAGCAGGCCCCGCCGTACGGAGACATGCGTCATGGAGATCTCTCCAGATGAGGTGGTTGTCGTCAGTCCGCACGTATGCGGGCGGCAGCCACCCACCGGATCGCCCGGATCCGGCTGTCAGGAGAGAGGAGCGCCCGCTAGCGGGCGGTCGGGGGGGAGATGATCAGCGTCGTCACGGGCCCACCGTAACGGGGCGGCCGGCGCGTCGGCCAGCGATTATCCGGTTCGGGTGAGGTCCTGTGGCGGGCGTGTCGGCCGGTGGTCGTCCGGTTCGGGTGAAGTCCGGTGGCCGGTGGTTGTCCGGCTCGTGTGAGGTCCGGTGGCAATCCTGACGTCACCTGACAGGTATGGACGCGACGATGGGACGCATGACGACGACCGCACAACTTATCGCCGTGACCATCGACTGCGCCGAGCCCAAGAGGCTCGCCGACTTCTATGCCGCCGTCCTCGGCTACGAGGTCCAGTACGCGGAGGACACCTACGCCGGCATCGGCGACGGCACCATGAGCATCTACTTCCAGCTGAACACCGACCGCAAGCCGGCCCCCTGGCCGGGCGCCGACAAGCAGTTCCACCTGGACGTCCGCGTCCCCGATATGGACAGGGCGGTCCAGGACTATCTGGAGCTCGGGGCCACCAAGCCCGACTTCCAGCCCGGCGAGGGAAACTGGACCGTACTCGCCGACCCCGAGGGACACCTCTTCTGCGTCTGCCCGCCCAAGGGGTAGACCCAGGGGCCGGCGGGACACCCCCTATGGGGGAGCGAGGGGTGGTTTTACGCCCAGAAGACCATTTGATCTGACTTGGGCATCCCATTACCCACTCGCCGGGCACCCTAAGCTTGAAAGATGACCCAACTGTCGTTCCTTTACCTGTGTTCACTCCCCCCTGGTGGGTGGCGATGACGTGGGTCGGGATGTCGATCGCTCTGGTCGGCGCGCTGGGCTACGCGCTGGGTGCGGCGCTCCAGCAGTTCGAGGCGGTCTCCGAGGGCGCCTCGCTCAAGTTGATGAAGCGGCCCCGCTGGTGGCTGGGCGGCGTGATCGGATTCACCGGGGCGTGCCTGCACGCGGTCGCGCTGAGCCTCGCGCCGCTGGTCGCGGTGCAGCCGATCAGCGTGGCGACGCTGGTGTTCGCGGTGCCGCTGGCGGCGATGCTGCACGGCAGGCGGCCGCACCGGGCGGAGATCTTCGGGTCGATCGCGGTGGCCATTGGCCTGCTCTGGCTGATGCTGCTGGTCCCCGCGCAGGCCGTGAAGCCGCACATGACGGACCAGGAGGCGTTCGGCTTCCTCGGCTGCGTCGGACTGGTCGTGCTGGTGGCGCACCTGGCGGCGCGGAAGGCGAAGGGCCCGGTCAAGGCGCTGGTGCTGTCGGTCGGGGCGGGGGCGGTGACGGCCAGCGTGTCCACTTTCGTCCGGGTGGTGGGCGGCGGGCTCCAGGGTGACCTGAGCAGGCTGCTGAGCTGGTTCACGGCGGCCGTCCCCGTGCTGCTGATCTGCGCGGTGGTGCTGCTGCAGAAGTCCTACGAGGTGGGCTATTTCGGGATCGCCTACGCGGCGATCCAGGTGGTCGACCCCGCGACCTCGATCCTCGCCGGGGTGCTGCTCCTTGACGAGGTGGTGCCGACCGGCCTGTCCAGCGTGATCCCGGCGCTCTCCGCCGCCGCGCTGATGATCGGGGGAACCATCACGCTGGGGCGGCTCGCCCCGGACCGCGGGGCCGGCCGGACCACAGCCCCCGGGACCGTCCCGGTCACGTCGCAGGTGTCGTAGGAGCCACGGGCGGGGTCCAGCCGAGGACCTCGTCCATCACGCCGGTCACGCGTCCCGGGGCCAGCCGCCAGGCGAGCGCCATCGCCGTGTCGCGCAGCCGTACGGCCAGCGGGTTGCGGAGCCGGGTGGCCCGGCAGATCGACGCGGACCGGGCCACGATCGTCGAGGTCCGCTCCAGCCGCGCGGTGGTGTAGCCCGCCAGCCCGGCGCCCTCCCCGGCGACGTGGGCCAGCACCACGGCGTCCTCGATCGCCTGGCAGGCGCCCTGCCCCATGTTGGGGGTCATGGCGTGGGCCGCGTCGCCCAGCAGGGCGACCCTGCCCCGGTGCATGGCCGGCAGCGGGGTCGGGAGGTGGAAGACGTCGTTCCTGAGCACGTTCTCCGGCGAGGCCGCGGCGAGCAGTTCCGGGATCGGGGCGTGCCATCTCCCGAACAGGCGGAGCAGTTCAGCACGCTGGTCCCCGCCGCCCCCGCCCGCCGGGACGGTGTCGGTGGCGTAGCAGTAGGCCACGCCGTCCGCCAGCGGCATGACCCCGAAGACCTTGCCGTCGCCCCAGCTCTCGAAGTTGCGGCCGGGGACGCCTCCGCCGGGGATGAACAGCCGCCAGGCCGTGACCCCGGAGTAGCGCGGGCCGGGGTGGCCGGGGAACAGCGCGGCCCTGGTGGGGGAGTGGATGCCGTCGGCGGCCACCACCAGGTCGGCCGCCACCTCGATCGGCGCGCCTCCGGCCTCGATGGTCACCCGGCCGCTGTCCGGGTCCACCCTCTTCACCGTGGTGCCCAGCCGGACCGTTCCGGGGGCGAGGCGCGCCTGGAGCGCGTCGATCAGCTCCGCGCGGCGCAACACGACCACGGAGTCGCCGTACTCGGCCGAAGCGGCCTCCTCGGTGGTCTTCACCAGCCACCGGCCGTCCGCACGCCGCACGCCGGCCTCGCCCTGAATCGCCGACAGTCTGCGGATCCCGTCGCCGACGCCGATCGTGTCCAGCGCCTTGAGGGCGTTGGCGGCGATGGCCAGCCCGGAGCCGACCGGCTCCAGGGACGGCGCCCGCTCGAACACCGTCACGTCCCAGCCTCGCCGCCGCAGCGCCACCGCCGCCGCCAGCCCGCCGATTCCCGCCCCGACCACCACTGCGTGCGCCATGAGCCTCTCCTCACTACGGATGTAGTGGACGCTACTACGCCTGTAGTTTAACTACAAGTGTAGTGTCGGGGGGATGAAGTCCCAACGTGCCGAGCTTGTCGCGGAGGCCGCCATCACGCTGCTGGCTGAGCGGGGCATGCGCGGGCTGACCCACCGGGCGGTGGACGAGGAGGCCGGGCTGCCGCCGGGCTCGACGTCCAACCTCGCCCGCACCCGTCTGAAGCTGCTGGAGCTGGCCCTTGAGCGGCTCACCGAGCTGGAGGGCGCCGCGTTCGAGTCCGCCCTCGGTGTCCCGGGGCCGATCACCCAGGACAGCCTGGCCGAGATGACCACTCGGGCGCTGTGGGCGCAGCTCACCACCGACCGCCGCCGTACGGTAGCCCGCTACGAGCTGGCCCTGGAAGCCACCCGCCGCCCCGAGCTGCGCAGGGTCTACGACGAGGCGGGGGCCCGCTTCCGCGACCCCGCGGTCCAGATCCTCGCCGCGGTGGGGTCGCCGGATCCGGTACGGCACGGCCGCCAGATGGTCGCCTTCGGCGAGGGCGTGATGTTCGACGCCATTGCCGGGGCCGGAACGGAGCCGACCCTGGACGACCTGCGCCTCGGCGTCAGGGAACTGCTGAGGGGGATGCTCCGGTAGCGGTGCTTACCGCTCCAGCAGGCGGGCGCGGTGGGCGGGCCACTCGTCGTCGAGGATGCTGAAGTAGGTGGTGTCGCGCCAGGTGCCGTCCGGGCGGCGGCGCTGGCGGCGCAGGACACCCTCGTGGACGCCGCCGATGCGCCGGATCGCGGCCTGCGAGCGGGTGTTGAGGATGTCGGTCTTGAGCTGGACGCGGTTCACGCCCAGCTTGTCGAAGGCGTGGTCGATCAGCAGGATCTTGCAGGTGGTGTTCACGGCCGAGCGCCACACCGCCCTGCCGTACCAGGTCCAGCCGATCTCGATGCTGTCGGCGTATCCAGGCGTGTCGATGTAGGTGGTCCAGCCGACCGCGCGGCCGGTCTCCCTGAGGATCACCGCCAGCGGGACGTGCCCGGAGTCGCCGATCAGCCGCTCCGCCGTCTTCCCCAGCTCGTCCTCGCTGTGCGGCATGGGGGCCGGCATCCAGCGCCACACCTCCTCGTCACCGCCGCCGGCCAGGAACAGGTCGGGGACGTGGCCGAGGGTCAACGGCTCAAGCCGTACGGCATCGCCTTCAAGGGTCACGGGGGCGGGCATACGCGCGGTCACGAGGTGACCCTATAACTCTCCAGTCAGGCAAGAAGGTCCTTCGGGGCCACGGAAGCGCGGGTTTCATGGGTATCAGTTCGGAAGGTATGCCGACACCCATACCGTCTGGTCGGTACGCTCCGGGGAGACCGTGAGGAGAACCCATGGATTTCGCGTTCGACACCACAACCGAGAACCTGCGGAGACGGCTGCTCGACTTCATGGACGAGTGCGTCTACCCGGCGGAGGAGGCCTTCGAGGCCCAGGCGGCCACCAGCGGGTGGGCCTGCCCCCCGTTGATCAACGAATACTCGCGGGTCGCGTAGCTGAATCCGATTTTTCGAGCCCCACAGCCTCGCCCGGGCCCTGTCCTGACCGTTGCGGCTTACCCGATCAACACCTAATATTTAGGAAGCTTTCTTAAGCATTTGGCCTCGGGGGACGAGCCGCCGGGAGGCGTCCATGTCTCTGTTCCGCCCACTGGCCGCCGCCTGCATCGTCGCCGCAAGCCTCCTGCCGTCCATCGCCCCCGCGAGCGCGGCCGTCGCCTACGAGCGGGTCGCCTACTTCGCCCAGTGGGGCATCTACCAGCGGAACTTCCTCGTCAAGAACGTCGAGACCAGCGGTGCGGCGGCCAAGCTCACCACGATCAACTACGCGTTCGGAAACGTCAGCGAGCAGGGTCTGTGCTTCGAGGCCAACGAGGCCGGAGTGGGCGACGCGTGGGCCGACTACCAGAAACGGTTCAAGGCGGGTGAGTCGGTCGACGGAGTCGGAGACGTCGTCACCCAGCCGCTGGCCGGCAACTTCAACCAGCTCAGAAAGCTCAAGGCCAAGCACCCCGGCCTGAAGGCGCTGATCTCCCTGGGCGGCTGGACCTGGTCGAAGTACTTCTCCAACGCCGCTCTGACCTCCGCCTCCCGCCAGGCGTTCGCCGCGTCCTGCATCGACCTGTACCTCAAGGGTAACCTCCCCAAGATCGGCACCTCCCCGCACGGCGGGCCCGGCTCCGGCGCGGGCGTCTTCGACGGCATCGACATCGACTGGGAGTGGCCCGGCTCCGAGGGCAACGTCGGCAACGTCGTCCGCCCCGAGGACAAGCAGAACTTCACCCTGCTGCTGGCCGAGCTCCGCCGCCAGCTCGACGAGTACGGCGCGCAGACCGGCAGGCACTACTACCTGACGGCGTTCCTCCCCGCCGACCCCGCCAAGATCAACGCCGGGGTAGCGGTGCCGGGGGTCTTCTCCTCGCTCGACTTCGCCACCGTGCAGGGCTACGACTTCAACGGGCCGTGGAACAGCAGGACCGGCCACCAGTCCAACCTCTACTCTGACCCGAACGACCCCTCAGCGGAGAAGTTCAGCGTGGACGCCGCCGTCGGCGCCTACCTGACCCGTGGCGCCCCCGCAGGCAAGATCGTCGTTGGCGTCCCCACCTACGGCAAGGGCTGGAAGGGCGTCCCCAAAACGAACAACGGCCTCTACCAGACCTCCACCGGGCCCGCCCGCGGTACGTACGAGAACGGCACCGAGGACTACAAGAAGATCGTCGCCAACCGCGGCACCCGCTACCGCGACACCGCGATCGGCGCCCTCTGGCTCTACGACGGCAGCAACTGGTGGAGCTACGACGACCCCACGCTGCTCACCCAGAAGGCTCAGTACATCAAGGCCCGTGGCCTCGGCGGCTCCATGATGTGGTCCCTCGACGGCGACGACGCCCAGGCCTCCCTCGCCACCGCACTCTGGAACGAGCTGAAGTAGGTTCGATCCGATCACGCCGGTCCGACGACAAGGGGCCGGCGTGTTCGTCAACCTGTTGGTTGAGCTTTAGCGGGCTGGTCCGGCTTGGCGAGGGGGGCTGTTACGGCCGCAGCGAGGTGAGCAGCAGGTCGGCGAAGTGCTCTCCGACCTCGGCGCCCGACAGCGGGCCGTCCGCGCTGTACCAGGTGCCCAGGTGGTGGACCGAGCCGAAGAAGAAGTCGACGACGATCTCGGCGGGGGTGTCGTCCCTGAAGGTGCCCTCGCGCTGACCCTCGGCGACGAGGTCGCGGAAGCGCTCGTGGTAGCGGCGGCGCTCGGCGCGGACACTCCTGTAGGTGTCGGGGGCGAGCAGGTGCATGGAGCGGAAGAAAATCTTGGAGTCGTCCAGGTTCTCCACCGTGGTCCGCACGACGTCGGCGGCAGCGGCGTGCAGGCGTCCGGCCACCGGCCCCGGCCCCTCGGCGAACCGGGTGAGCCGCTCCATCTGCATGCGCAGCAAGCGTCCATAGATCTCGTGGAGCAGGTCATCCTTGGAGTCGAAATAGTGGTACATGGCGCCCTTGGTGACGCCGGCCGCTGTGACGATCTCCTGCACCGAGGTGCTCTCGAAGCCCCGCTCGGCGAACAGGCGGGTGGCCTCGCCGAGCAGGCGCTGCCGTACCGGCTCCTGTTGCTGAGTCATCCGTTCCCCCATGTGTGTGGTGCGGTAAGCATACCGACTGGTCGGTTACACCACCGGTGGGTATCGGAGTCGTGTTAGTTGCATCACTTTTGGGTGCCTGGAGCCCCCACTCGGGTATCTCATGATTGGGGATCTTCGGCATCGCGGATCCACCTCTCTCGCCACCGACCTCGGAGGGTTCGCTGTGCCCGGCGGATCAATCTACGTGACGCCCGATGACCAGGTTCACGGGCTGTCACCCCAGGTAATGTACGAGCAGTTCTGGATCCAGGATGCCGAGCACCGCCGGAAGATGCGCGGGGTCAAGGCCGCGGCCGGCCTGGTGGTGGGCCTGCTGCTCGCCTACCGTTTCGATCTGCCCAGCCCCCCGCTGGTCGCGGTCGTGGCCGGCCTGCTGACCGGCGCCGCCGACCTGTTCTGGGCTTGGCGCTCCTACGACGCCACCGCGGTCTGGCGGGGTAAGCGACGGGGCGAGGTCGTCACCGGCAAACTGCTCCGCCGTAGGCTCCGCAAGCACGGCTACCACGTCCTCGACGGCCGCGCCGTGCCCGGACAGGCGTCGATCGACCATCTCGTCATCGGCCCCGGCGGCATCTGGGTCGTCGACAACGAGGCCTGGCACCCCGAGACCGAGATCGCCCGGTACGGCGAGCGGCTGTTCTTCGGCGAGAAGTACGGCACCAAGGTGGCCAAGGCGCTCGTCGACGTCTCCGAATCACTGGCCGGGGTGCTCTCCAAGGAGTCCGGCATCCCCGTCACGATCGAGCCGCTGCTCGCCGTGCACGGCGGGGAACTGCGGCGGACGGTCACCGCCGAGGGGATCACGCTGCTCAAACCACGTCTGGTGGCACGCTGGATTCTGCGCGGGCCGCGCGCGGAGTTCGACGAGGAGCAGGTGGAACTGCTCACCCGGACCGCCGCCCGGGTGCTACGCCGGATGAGCTGACCGACCGGCTCCGCCGTGCCGTACAGGGCCGGGGTATGCCAGGAGCCTCCATCCGCCAGCAGGTGGCAGATCTCCGTGACCGTGAGTGAGGGCACGACCAATCTGGTCCAGTGTTGTACGAGGAATCGCACGCAGCGGACGTGGTCGTTGTCGGTGTGCCGCGCCTGGTGGCACGATCGTCAGGCGAGTTCCTCGCCAGTGCTGTGACCGGGAACCTTCACCGGGTTGGTTACGCCGAGGGACTGCGGTCGGCAGGGACTTCAAAGATGAGTTCGAGACCGTCCTCTTCGTCCCACTGCTCTCCGACCTCGACGAAGCCGAAGCCGGCGATCGTGGCCAGAGACGCCACATTGTCGGGACTGATCGTCGCCCGCACGGTCTTGACCGCCGGTTCGGCCGCGGCCCGGCGCAGCAACTCGATCAGCATGGCCCGGGCATACCCCTGGCGACGGAAGTCAGGAGCAACTGAGTAACCGATCTCGACCATGCCCGCCTCATCGGGCGGTCCGTGAAACCCGGCATGACCGATGACGACACCTTCCGGCCCGGTTGCCACCTGCCGCACCATCCACCGTGCGTTGCCGGGGTCAGCGGCCATCTGATCGATCCGAAACCGCCACAGCCACCGTGCTCCGTCGGTCACGAAGTACTCGGTCAGAGCGACCCCAGCCGTCTTACTGGCTGCGGGCAGGTCCCCGTCAAGCAGAGCGGACATCGCGGTGCCGGACAGTTCGACAAAGCGCACATGCTTCGGACTGGTGGGGAACGGTGTCTGGCGATCGGCTTCATCTGTCACCGTGCGGATGTTCGCAGAGTGCCCGACAGACGTCCAACGGATTTCGGAGTGATTGGTCAACCGAACCTGCTCACGACATCATCCACGATCATGAGTACCAACCCGGTGAACGTTCCCGGTCACAGCACCAGGCGCCGCTGTGAAAGTCAGCTTTCCGGGTGAGGAGGACGAGTACGGCCTGGCAATCCTGGAAAGTAAGCCGATTGTGAACGGTGACGCACCGGTGACGGGCTGCGAGAGGGCGTGGTGATCATTATGGGGGATGGAGACGGGCGGTCTTCCATTCATGCCGTGGCCCTGGGAAGCCGGCTCCGGACCGGGGTCCGGACAGAGTTCCGGGTCGGTCTCCGAGGCAGCCGGGTAGGCATCGAGAACGGTCTTCCGGCAGTGACCCGGCTCGGCCCCCGGGTACGTGAAAAATCATGAATCTCGCCGGGGCCCGCGTGCTGATCACCGGTGCCTCCTCGGGAGTCGGCGCGGCCACGGCACGGGTCATGGCCGGGGCCGGTGCCCGGCTGGTCCTGACGGGGCGTGATCGGCGACGACTGGAGGCCGTCGCCGCCGAGACCCGAGGGCGGGCGTTCGTCTGCGACATCGCGACGGAGGCCGACAGCCTGGCCGAGGACGCCGGATCCGTCGACGTCCTGGTCAACAACGCCGGGGTGGGCTGGGCCGGCCCCTTCGCGCAGATGCCGCAGGACGCGCTCGAACGACTGGTGGAGGTCAACCTGACGGCCCCCATCCGGCTGACCCGGCTGCTCCTGCCCGGAATGATCGAGAACGGCCAGGGACACATCCTCTTCGTCGCCTCAATCGCAGGCGCGATCGGGGTGGGGCAGGAGGCGGTCTACTCGGCCACCAAGGCGGGACTGCTCACCTTCGCCGAAGCGCTCCGCCACGAGCTCCACAGGTCCCCCGGAAGCGGGACCCGCAGGGACGGATCGCACGAGAACGGATCGCGTGGAAACGGGTCCCGCGGGATCGGCGTGTCCGTGCTGCTGCCCGGTGTGGTGGATACGCCCTTCTTCGACCGGCGCGGTGCCCCGTACGCTCGTCGCCGACCCGCTCCGATCCCGCCGGAACGTGTCGCGCGTGCGATCGTGGCGGCGATCCGACACGATCGGCCGGAATCGTACGTGCCGGGCTGGCTCCGGTTGCCCGCCCGATTGAGGGGCGCCGCTCCCGGCCCGTTCCGCGCGCTCGCGCGACGGTTCGGATGAACGCACCGAAAAAGGTCACCCGTCCCGCATGGCCCTCAGCGACTCTCTGAGGGAACCCAGTGTGGCGAAGACCGCGGTCGGCTCATAGCCGCAATGGGCCATGCAGTTGGCGCAGCGCGGATCGCGCCCACGGCCGTAGGAGTTCCAGTCGGTCTCCTCGACCAGCTCTCGGTAGGTCGAGGCGTACCCGTCGGCCATCAGATAGCACGGCCGCTGCCAGCCGTACACCGAGTACGACGGGATCGCCCAGGCCGTGCACGGGAAGTCGACCTTCCCTTCGAGGAAGTCGAGGAAGAGCGGCGAGTGGTTGAACCGCCACCGGTCGCGGTTCCCGCCGGAGAAAGCCTCGCGGAACAGCTCGCGTATCTCCCGCACGCCGAGGAAGTGGTCCTGGTCCGGGGCCTTCTCGTAGGCGTACGCCGGAGAGATCATCATCTGGTCCACGGCCAGGTCGTCGTTGAGGTAGTCGAGCACCTCGACGACCGTCCGGGGGCTGTCGGTCGTGAAGAACGTGGTGTTCGTGGTGACCCGGAAACCGCGGCGCCGGCACTCGCGGACGGCGGCGACGGCCTCGTCGAAGACGCCCTCCTTGCACACCGAGGCGTCATGGCGTTCGCGCAGCCCGTCGATGTGCACGGTCCAGGCGAAGTACGGCGAGGGCCGGAACTGGTCGATCTTCTTGGGGATCAGCAGCGCGTTCGTGCAGAGGAACACGTATTTCTTCCGTTTGACGAGCTGCCGGACCATCTCCCCGATCTGCGGGTGCATGAGCGGTTCCCCGCCCGCGATCGACACCATGGGGGCGCCGCACTCCTCGACGGCGGCCACGGCCTGCTCCACGGGCATGCGCTGTTTCAGGACACCGGCGGGATGCTGGATCTTGCCGCAGCCGGCGCACTTGAGGTTGCAGGCGAACAGCGGCTCCAACTCGACCAGCAGCGGGAACTTCGCGCGCCGCCGCAGCTTCTGGCGGAGGACGTATCCGCCGATGCGCAGACTCTGACGGATCGGGACCGTCATGACAGGACCTCTTTCGGAAGCGAGAACCGGATGGTCTCCTCGATGGCCGCCGCCCAGCGGGCCAGGACCGGGCCGACGCGCTGCAGGTTACGGCGGGCCAGGGTGCCGCCGCGTACGGTGGCCGGGCTCAGCAGCGGGGCTCCGGGGGTGTCGACGATGACGCGCACCGCGGCCAGCGGCCGACCGGCCGCGGCGCGGGCCAGCGGGCCGGTCTCCATGTCGACGCCGCGGACCCCCTCGGCGGCGAGCCGGCGGCGCTCCGCCCCCGTCACCACGTGGTCGCAGGTCGCCAGCGGCCCGATGCGGGCGGGCAGACCGGCGCGTGTCAGTTCCCCGGCGAGCAGCCGTGCCGACGGGCAGGGGAACGCCTGGTCTCCGAAGCGGACCTCACTCGCCACCAGGACGTCCCCCGGCCGCAGGCCGTCGTCGACGGCACCCCCGAAGCCGACCACGGCCAGCGCGCCGCCGTACTCGGGTAGGACGGCCGCCGCGCGCGCGGCGCGGCCCGGTCCCGGCCCGGTCCTGACCACCTTCACCCGGTCCGAGAGCGTCGCGAGGCCGCGCCGTACGGCTCGCGCCTCGATTCCCAGCGCGGCGCAGATCAGCAGGTCGGCCACAACGTCCCCCTTGGTGTCCCCGCGTCGTCGGCGCGCAGGCGCAGGTAACGTCCCAGGGCGCTGATCGGGAAGACGAGACGGTACAGGTGGTAGTTGATGTAGAAGTCGCCGGGGAAACCGGTCCCGGTGAACTGGGGTTCGTCCCACGTTCCGTCGGGACGCTGGTGCTCGACGAGCCATCGCACGCCCGCCTCCACCGCCGGTGAGCGTCCGTCCGCGGCGAGAAGTGCCATCAGCGCCCAGGCCGTCTGGGAGGCCGTCGACCGGCCGCGTCCGATCCAGCGGGGGTCGTCGTAGGAGCGGAGGTCCTCGCCCCAGCCGCCGTCGTCGTTCTGGTGGCCCTCCAGCCAGGCGACGGCCCGCCGTACGCAGGGCCGGTCCGGGCGCACGCCGGCCGCGACGAGGGCCGGGAGTACGGCGCCCGTGCCGTAGACGTGGTTGGCTCCCCAGCGGCCGAACCACGACCCGTCCGCCTCCTGGGCCTTCAGCAGCCAGCCGACGGCCCGCCGCAGGGTCCGCGAGCCGACGGGCCGCTCGTGCGCCAGCGCCTCGACCACGTGGGCGGTGACGTCGGCCGACGGCGGGTCGATCACCGCGCCGAAGTCGCAGAACGGCAGCTTGGTGCAGAGTGTGCGGGTGTTGTCGGCGTCAAAGGCCGCGAAACCGCCGTCGCGGGAGGCCATGCCGGTCATCCAGCGCACCGCCCGATCGATCGCCGGACGCGCCCCCGGGTGGTCGATCCGGCGCAGGCCGAGGATCACCTCGGCGGTGTCGTCGATGTCGGGATAGCCGTCGTTGTCGAACTCGAACGCCCAGCCGCCCGGCGCAAGCCCGGGCCGTCGGACGGCCCAGTCACCCGGCCCCCTGATCTCCTCGGCGATCAGCCAGTCGGCGGCCTCGGTGAGGACGGGGTGGTCGCCGGGGAGGCCGGCGTCCAACAGGGCGTTGACGGCCAGTGCGGTGTCCCACAGCGGTGACTGGCACGCCTCCATCCGGCGCCCCCCGCCGTCGCGGATCGTGAACCGGTCGAGCCCGCGGATCCCTTTGCGCATGACGGGGTGGTCGACGTGGTAGCCGGAGAGGTCGAGCGCGATCAGCGAGTACACCCACGGGGGCTGGATGCCGCCCCAGGACCCGTCGAGCTCCTGCCTCGCCACGACCCACTCGGCCGCGCGTCTGAGCGCCGCCCGCCGTACCTCCGCGATCGGCCGCCGCTGGTAGCGGTGCAGAGCCCGGTCCAGGACGCCGAACGCCCCCTCCCAGCCCAGGCGGAGGCATCGCCGTACCGGACGGCCGGTGCGCAGTTCGGCCAGATCGAACGGGAGCGGGCGCACCGGCCGGTGAGCGCTCACGACGGTTAGCGGCACGATCGTCTGACGGGCCCAGCAGGCCCAGTCGTAGATGTTGAGCGGGAACCACGACGGCAGGAACATCAGCTCGGGCGGCATGACCGGCAGGTCCTCCCACGGCCACTGCCCGAACATGGCCAGCCAGATACGGGTGAACACGCGGGTCGCCTCGATCCCGCCGCCCTGCCGGACGAAGGCGGCGGCGGCGCGCATGTGCGGGGCCTCGGCCGGGTCACCGGCGAGCCGCAGCGCCGCGTACGCCTCGACGGTGGTGGACAGGTCGCCCGGGCCGCCGTGGAAGTTGGCCCACGTCCCGTCGGCCCGCTGCTCGGAACGGATCCAGCGAGCCGCCTCGGAGGTGTCCTCCTCGGTCCGGATGCCGAGGAACTCGCGCAGCAGCAGGTCCTCGGCGTCCATCGTCACGTTGGTCTGCAGCTCTCCCTTCCACCACCCCTCGGGGGACCGCAGGCCGATGAGGTGGTCACACGCCGCGCCGAGGGCGAGCTCGACTCCGTCCGCGGACGGAGCGGACGGAAGGGCGTCGACCGTGGTCATGTCAGTGGTCCCGGGAGGTGATGAACAGGGCGATGTCCAGGAACTCCGCGCGGACCTCCGCGGGCATCTCCGCGTCGCTCAGATGGCGTTCGGCGACGTCGAGACGGTGCTTGGCCTCCGTCTCCGCCCAGGCCCGCCCTCCCGCCTCGTCGATCAGCCGCGCCGCGTCGCGCAGGTCGGCCTCCGACAGCGGCTCCGACCGGGCCAGCAGGCGGGCGAGGCGATCGCCCGCCGGGGTCCGGCTGGTGAGCGCGGCGACGACCGGCAGCGTCTTCTTGCGCGCCCGCAGGTCGGACAGCACCGGTTTCCCTGTCGCCTCGGGGCTGCCCCAGACGCCGAGCAGGTCGTCCGCCAACTGGAAGGCCAGGCCCGTCTCGGCTCCGAATCCCGCCAGCCCGGACACCAGCGGGGCCGGGGCGCCGACGGCCAGGGCGCCGATCGAGCAGGCGCACGCGAGCAGGGATCCCGTCTTCTGCGTCGACATCCGCAGGCACTCGTCCAGGCTCACATCGTCGCGCCGCTCGAACTCCAGGTCGAGGCCCTGGCCTGCGATCAGGCTGCGGGTGGCGAGGCTCAGCGAGCGCGCCGCCTCCACAAGGCCGGAGGGCTCGGGCTCCAGGAGGATCTCACCGGCCAGCGTGAGCAGGGCGTCGCCGGCGAGGATCGTCTCCGAACGGCCGAAGACCGTCCAGGCCGCAGGACGGTGCCGGCGCATCCGGTCGCCGTCCATGATGTCGTCGTGGAGCAGCGAGAACGCGTGGACGAGTTCCACCGCCGCCGCGGCCGGCAGACAGCGCTCGACGTTCCCCCCTGCCGCCCTGGCCGAGAGTACGGCCAGGGCGGGCCGCAAGGCCTTGCCTCCGGCGGGCAGAGGCCGGCCGGCAGGGTCGGCCCAGCCGAGGTGATAGCGGGCGACACGCGCCGTGATCGGGTCCAGTCGGGCGACGGCCCGCCGAAGGACCGGTTCGATGAGCGTGCGAGCGGCCGCCACGGCCGGCGGGACGGTCGGCGGGACGGTCGGCGTCATGACGCGGCTCCCTGACGCACCCGACGCAGGTGATGCCTGACCAGGCGGCTCGCGATGAGTCCGCTGCGCACGGCCCCCTCCATCGTGTCGGGCCAGCCCGTGTCGGTCCAGGCGCCGGCGAGGTACAGGCCGGGCCACCTGGTGGCGGCCACGGGGCGGAGCGCGCCGCTGCCAGGACCCTGGCGGAAGGTGGCATGCCGTTCTCTGGTGACGAAGAAGTCGGTCAGCCGTGCCCGGCACGCAGCGGGGAAGATCCGCCGCAGTTCGGGGACGAACTCGGCCCGGATCTTCGCCACGGGCATGTCGATCCACCGGTCCGCGGCCGACACCGAGACGGCGAGGTACTGGCCGCTGCCAAGGCCCCCGACGCGGGTCTTGTCGAAGACCCACTGCACGGGCGAGTCCACCACGGCGGCGAACGGCATGTCGGTGACCGGCCGGTCGTAGACGGCGTGGACGTTGACGATCGGGCTGGTTTCGAGGCCGCCCCATCGGTCCCGGTCGGGCGCCGCCTCGGGCGGGACCAGCTTCGCGGCCTGCCCGTGGGGCGTCGCGACGATGACCGCGGACGCCGCGATCCGGGTGCCGCGTACGACGATCGCCGGACCGGACTCGATGGCCGTGACCTTCGCCGACAGGCGCACCCTGCCACCGCGCTCCTGGATGGCCGCCTGGGCCGCGCCGCCGTGCAACTCGCCGAGCGGCACGGCCGGAACGCCGATGTCGGCGGCGTCCGCCCGGCCGAGCAGGGCGGTCCGGAACACCTTCACCGCCGCTCCCAGGGCCGCGTCGTCGATGCCGACGTTCAGGGCCGCCACCGTGAACAGCTCCCACAGGGCACGGCGTGCGGCATCCCGCTGTCCGTGGGCGGTCAGCCAGCTCCCGAGATCGATCCCGTCCAGTGCCGGATCGGCCGGGTCGAGCCTGGCCAGAGCGAGCGAGCCGCGCACGGCCCGCGCACGGTCGGCCGGCGGCAGCAGGGAGTAGCCAGCGAGCGCGGGAAGCAGATGGAAGGGGCCGGGCAGCGCGGCTCGGCGCAGGCGCCCTGACCTTCCCCCCGGGGTGAGCACCCGGACGTCGAACCGGTCCTGTAGGCGCACCCCGCCGGTGCCGCCGATCCTGTCGAGCAGGCCCCGGTAGGCGGTGCAGCAGCGGAGGAACACGTGCTGGCCGTTGTCCACGGTCAGCCCGTCCCTGTCGAAGGAGTGCGTGGCGCCGCCCAGCCTGGGACGGGCCTCGTACAGCGTCGCCGCGTAACCCGCCTCCCCCAGGGCGACGGCGGCGGCGATGCCCGCCAAGCCGCCCCCCACGATCGCGACCGGCGTGCCCGGCTCGGCCGGATCCGCCGGGGCACCCGTCACCGGCCGGCTCCCGCGAGCGCGCGTGCCGCCACCATGCTCTTCTCCCACGACGTGAGCGACGGCCGGGTGGTCAGGGTCTCAGCGGGATGCGCGGCGATGCGGTCGAGAAGGCGCCGGTAGATGCCGGCCATCGCCGCGGTGCACGCCGCGCTGCGGCGGTCCAGCAAGGGCAGCAGGCGCATGCCCTGGCGGTACCAGTCGCGTGCCCGGTCGGCTTCGAACCGCACGAGCCGGGTGAGCCGCTGCGGCGGGTCGGTGAACCTGCCGGAGGAGTCGACGTCCAGCGTGCATCCGAACCGCTCCAGGTCCTCGGACGGCAGGTAGATCCGCCCGGCGAGCCGGTCCTCGTGCACGTCGCGGAGGATGTTCGTGATCTGCAGCGCCACCCCGAGGGCGTCCGCCAGCGGCGTCGCCGCGTCCTCGTCCTCGGCGCCGAAGACGCCGAGTGACAGGCGCCCGACCGATCCGGCGACGCACCGGCAGTAGGACAGCAGGTCGTCGAAGCTTCCGTAGGTCGTGCCGCGCACGTCCGCCACGCACCCGTCGATCAGCTCCTCGAACGCCGCGAGCGGGATGGGGTAGCGGCGGGCCGCGTCGATCAGGGCGACCAGGACGAGGTCCTCCGGATCGGGACACGGGCGCTCCAGCGCGGTGCGCGCCTCGGACAGGCGGTCCAGCCGGCGCCCGGCCGGTCCGTTCTCGTCTCCGATGTCGTCGATCCGGCGGGCGAAGGCGTACACGGCGCTGAGGGCGCGACGCTTGGGTCCTGGCAGCAACCGGATGCCGTAGGAGAAGTTCCGCGCCTGGGCGCGGACGATCTGCTCACAGCCCCGGTACGCGTCGGCCACCGTCATCGATTCATCACCTTGCCGTGAGGATGCGCAGCCAGGCGGTCAGCAACCGGGTGCGGTGGGGGCGGATGGTACGTCCGAGAACGTCATGGTCGGAACGGCGGAGCGCGCTGACGGTGGCGTGGCCTCCGGCGATGTAGCCCGCCACCGCGGCGCGGGCGAAGCCGGTCAGCGAGGCGACGAGCGGAGCACCGTCCTTCAGCAGCCCCGCCGCCCGCACGACCTGCACGGCCACCACGTGACGCAGCCGCGCGGGGGTGATGCCGCCGGCCAGGTCGTCCTCGCTGCAACCGAATCGGCGCAGGTCCTCCCCGGGCAGGTAGACACGGCCCCGCCGATAGTCGTCACCGACGTCCTGGCAGTGTTCGACGATCTGCAGGGCGGAGCACACCCGGTCCGACAGGGCGAGCCGCGGTGGGGTCGCCATGCCGAACAGATGCAGCACGATGTGCCCGATCGGGTTGGCCGACAGTTCGCAGTAGCCGAGCAGGTCGTCGAAGGTGTCGTAACGGGTGACCGTCTGGTCGCGCCGGTTGGCCTCGACCAGACGGTGGAACGGCTCGGCCGGGATCGAGTGGATCTCGATGGTCCTGGCGAGCGCCTGGGTGGGCCACAGGCGGGGAGCCCCTCCGCCGTACAGGCGGAACAGGTCGGATTCGACGGCGTCGAGCAGTCGGAGGCGCTCCGCGGGCGCGGCGTCGTCGCCGATGTCGTCCACGAAGCGCGCGAAGCCGTACACCGCCAGAAGATGGTCACGGTAAACGCGCGGCAACAACCGCGAGGCGACTGGAAAATTCTCCCGGCTCGCCTTCGATATGACGTTCTCTTCCGATGACACGGAGTACGGAATTTCCACCGGAGGGGCGTTATAAACGGCGGTCCGTCGCATATTGGCAGCTCATTGCGCCACTCCGGCGAGGACTTTACGTCCTGGCGGTCTTTCCATCGCGGCGTCGGGCGGATGACGATGTGTTTGGTCACCCTCATTTGCCGGGCAAGGTAACGGTTAAATCACCGTTCCGAGTCTCGGAAAGAAGGATCAGGGAAGAAGGTGATTTCAAAATGGCGTCGAGGACGGCGGGCTCGGCCGGCCCGTTCCGGCATTCCCGGGTCACGCGGACTCCCGGTCACCGCCCGGCCGACGTCGTGGTCGCGCAGCGGTCCCACCCGGAGCCCCATGGAACGGCAACGGTCCACCAGTTCGGGCAGGGCGCCGAGGGCCGAGCGCCAGGATCCGGGAGCCGAGGTGCGATCGGTGTCGTGGAGCAGGAGGGTCGCACCGCCGCGCAGGCCGGGCGCCATGGTCGCCAGCACCGAGGCCGGACTCGCCGACCCCGTCCAGTCCCTGCCCCACGCCGTCCACAGCACGGGACGCAGTCCCCGCAGGCGGGCGGCGACCAGCGCCTCGGCGCTGAGGACACCGTAGGGGGGCCGGTACCAGGCCGGGCGCACGCCGGTGACGGCGCCCACCAGTTCGACCGTCCTGCCGATCTCGCGGGTGACCCGGCCCGGACGGCTCACCAGGGCGTTGCCGTGTCCCCAGCCGTGTACGGCCATCTCGTGGCCCTCGGCGACGATGCGGTGCCCCAGCTGCGGATGGCGTTCGAGCATCTCGCCGAGGACGAAGAACGTGGCGTGGCACCCGAGCCGCCGGAGCGCGCTCAGAAACAGCGGGGTGGAATGCGCGTCGGGGCCGTCGTCGAAGGTCAGCGCCACGTGGCCCGGGTCTCCCACCCCGGCGAGCCCCGGCAGCACCCGGCGTACGGCGGGCAGCCAGGTGGCGGCGGGGCCGGCGTGGACCAGCGCCAGGCCGGTCAGTACGGCGGGATGCACGCGGGGACGCACCGTCTCACCTCCGGAAGGGACAGACGGCGATGGCCGCCAAGCGGCGCGTGCTGATCCTCAGCGCGAGCATGGGCGCGGGCCATGACCAGGTGGCCGCGGAGCTGGCCCGGCGGCTGGCGTCGGAAGGCGCCGAGGTTGAGATCATCGATGTCCTCCAACTGCTCCCGTTCCGGCTGGGACCGATGCTGCGCGGGTGGTACCACTGGATGATCCGGCGCGCGCCCTGGCTCTACGAGCTCATCTACCGGGTTTTCTTCGTCTCCAAACGAGCACCGTCGACATCGCCCCTGACGCTCCTGGCCGTGGCGGGCCTGCGTGCACGCGTCGGCGACCGGCCGCCGGACGAGGTCGTCTCCACGTTCCACCTGGCAGCCCAGGTCGCCGGGCGGCTCAGGGAGCGCGGCGAGCTGGCGGCTCCGAGCACGGTGCTGGTGACCGACTTCGCGGTGCACCGGCTCTGGCTGCATCCGGGCAACGATCGCTACCTCTGCCTGAGCCCGGCCGCGATCCGGCGCGTCGCCGCCGCGACCGGCCGTCCCGTCTCCTGCCACGCCCCGGTCGTGCGGCCGGAGTTCCGGCGCCCCGGCGCCGATCCCGCGCGGGTGCGCGCCCGGCTGGGCGCCCGGCCCGGCGATCGGCTGGTGCTCGTTTCGGCGGGATCGTGGGGGGTCGGGGACGTCGTGGAGACCGCCCGCGTCCTGGCGCTCTCGGGACGGTACACGCCCGTCGTCCTCTGCGGGGGCAATACCGGGCTCCGCCGCCGTCTGCGCGGCGCCGGGATCGGATCGGCCCTCGGCTGGCGGGACGACCTGCCGGAGCTCATGGCGGCGGCATACGCGCTGGTGGACAACGCCGCCGGTCTGACGTGCGCGGAGGCGTTCGCCGCGGGACTTCCGGTCGTCTCCTACCGGCCCATCCCCGGCCACGGCCGTGACGGCGCCCTCGCGATGGCGCGGGCCGGGGTAAGTGTCCACGCCTCGGACGCCGGTGCGCTCCTCGACGCGCTCGACCGGTTTCAGGACGCGCGGCGGCGCGACCTGCAGGTCGGCCGCGCGGCGGCCCTGTTCGCGTGGGCACCGGCCGAGGCGGCCCTCATCCCCGGGTTCCGCTACGGCGGCGCTTTCCCCTGCTCGCGGATGGGGGCCGACTGGGAGAGCAGGATGCTGCCGTAGACGATCAGGCCGATGCCCGCCACCTCGCCGACGATCCACGGGCCCGTCCGGACCTCCTCTCCGAACAGCATGACGCCGTACACGACGCTCGCCACCGGATCGCTGATGGTCACCGCCGGTTGCGCGGCCACCAGGGTCCCGCTCTGGAAGGCGTTCTCCAGGAGGAACAAGCTGCACAGGCCCGCAGCCACCATCGCGTACAGCTCCCAGGAGACCGCCAGCTCGGCCAGGCTCCTCTTGAGGATGGACGTGCTCTCCTTCATGAACGTGGCGGTGAAGGAGAAACCGAGGCCGGCGGCCCCCCCGAGCACCGCCGCCCGGCCGGGGCCGGTGAGGAACCGTGCCCCCGCCACCAGGGCCATGATGAGACCGACCGTCGCGGCGATGGCGATCGTCCATCCCATCGCGTCGGGGACCTGGTCGCCCGGCTCCGGTGCGGCGGTGAGGAGGAACAGCACGAGCCCGCCCATCTGTGCCCCGACCGCCAGCCACGAGCGCCGGTCGAGGTGGACGCCGAACGCCCACGCGATCAGGATCATCGTGATCGGCAGCTCGGTGACGAGGATGGGCTGCACCAGGGCCAGCCCGCCCACGGACAGGGCGGACGCCTGGAAGGCGAACCCCGCGATGAGGGCCGCGAGACCGCCGAGCCACACCGGCTGGCGGATCAACGCCCAGATGAGGGAGAGCCGGAACGCCCTCTCCTTGGGCACCAAACGCGCGGCCCGCCGTTGCAGGACCGACGCGACGGCGTTGCCGGCCGCGGCGCACACCGCCAGGATCGCCGCGATCACCGGGGCTTCGAACCCGGACGCGGGGGCGCGGCCTGCTCCGACTTGGCCAGGAACGGCGACTGGCCGAGGATGAAGATGCCCGCCACCATCGCGATCAGGCCGACGACCTCCCCCGCCAGCGCCTCCGGGGTGACCCGCAGCCGCTCAGCGAAGATCGCGATGCCCAGCACTATTCCGACGATCGGTTCGGCGGCGGTGGTGGCGGGCAGCGAGATCCGGAGCGGCGCGGCGTCGAAGGCACTCTGGCCGAGGAGCAGCCCGATCAGGGCGACGAGCGGAACGACGTACGGTTGCCAGCTTCCGGCGAGGACGTGGAGTCCCTCCCTCAGCGTGAGCAGCGAGCCGCGGGTCAGCGCGTCCTGGAGTCCGTACAGCATTCCCGCGGCGCCCGCCAGCAGGATCGCCTTCGTCTGCAGGGAGCAACGGAGACTCGCCAGGACGAGCCCGGCCGCGACCACGATCACGAAGGCCGCCGCGAGCCAGCGCGCGGAGCCCGATCCGGGCGAACTGCCTCCGTGCGGTTGCCCGAAGACCAGGAAGAGCGCCACCCCTCCGCTGACCAGCAACGCGCCCAGCCATTCCACCCAGCTCAGGTGCTCCTGGTAGATCACATGGGCTGCGGTCAGGGCGAACAGGAGGTTGGTCGCCAGGAGCGGTCCCACCTTGGCCACCTCGGCCTCGTACAGCGCCAGCCCGCTGAAGATCTGACCGGTGAGCATCAGGCCGATCCCGGCCAGCCAGAGGCGTGAGCGGATGAGGTGCAGCAGCAGGCTCGGGTGCAGTATCTCGCCCAGCGGCTCGCGGTACGCCGCGTGCTGCTGGGCGACGAACCCGAGGCCGAGAAAGCACGCCGAGACAAGAGAGATCACGAAAATCAAAGCGGGTCCTACCGATGATCAGCCCGTCACCGTTCGGCACGTTCGGGACCGGACGGCCACCGGCGATTGAGCGCTTCTGGGTTTCCCGGACTTTGGGTCCTGCCGGAGGCAGTGCTTTCACGTCCGCGGGAGGCATGCCGTCCGATGGCGGCCGTACGGCTCCCGCCGTCGGCCTCCCCGTCAGCCGACCTCCCGCCCCCTACCTACCCGGAGCGCCGAATACCTACCTGACCAGGCCAGTGATCAAGCCGGACAGAAAGAAACAACGCCGGGGCCGTGTCCCACCTGGGGGTTTCAGGCAGGCCTGAAAAGCGTTGACGGCAAAACCAGATCATAATTAAGGTTCTTTTACCAAATAGCTGTAAGGGCCAACCGATTTGTGCGGCGAAGGAAATTCGGAGCCGGGTCCGTGTCGAGGAGCGGGTCGGGCGGCGGCAGCTGACATAAAAGAAGAAGGAGCCCAATGAAGGCTGGAGTAAGAAAAGCGCTCAAGGCGGCCGTGATCGGTGGGCTGATGGCCGGAGCGGTGATCGTGCCGGCGACGACCGCGCATGCGTTGCCTTCCCACTGCAGTGACAAATACGTGCTTCACGAGTACTGGGTGAACTGCACAAGCGGAACGGGTTACTACCGCGCAAAGGTGCGATGCTACAAAATCGGCTCTTCGCAGTACACGCCCCGGTCCGGAGTGTGGAGGAAGGTGGGCGAAGGGCTCTCGATCGCCAGCTGCCTGAGCAGCGAAGAGCCCGCGTCCGGCACGTGGGAGCTGAGCAATACCAAGCCCTGACCAGGGGATTCGGAGCAGAACGTCCGCGCCGGGTCCTCACGCGCCCCAAGTGGGCCTGACCAGACATACTGAGGGGCCTGGTCAGGCCTACTTGGGGTGCGCGGGCGGCTGTCTCACTTCGCTTTCCGGGCCGCGGTGCAGGAGGGCCTCCCCGAGGGGGGTCAGGGCGTGCAGGACGGCGACGCCCGTCCGGGTGGTCGAGATGAGCCCGGCGTTGCGCAGTACCGTGGTGTGCTGGCTGGCCGAGGCGAGGGAGACGCCGACCCGTTCGGCCACGGACGTGGTGGTGGCCGGGTCGCGCAGGGTGGCCAGCACGGCTGCGCGGGTACGGCCGAGCAGGGGTCCGAGCACGTCGGCCGGGCCGGTGGACCGCTCTGTGGTGCAGATCGGATAGACCAGCACGGTGGCCGCGTGGTCCCGGTACATCACCATCGGGCGGGGCGCGAAGTAGGACGGGATCAGCAGCAGCCCGCGTCCGCACAGTCGGATGTCGTGGTCGCCGGCGATCGGGATATGCAGGGTCGGTGGCCGCCAGTGGCAGTCGGCGTGGAGCGTGGCCAGCAGGGCGTCGACCCCGCCGCGCAGCAAGGTCTCGGCGCGTAGGGCGCGGTCGGCGGCGGCCTCGGCCTGGATCTGCGGCCACAGCGGCTCCACCGATGAGGTGAAGTAGCCGTGCAGGTCACTGGCGAGGGTCTGGCGCGCCCAGGGGGCGCCGTCGGCCAGCTCCTCCGCCCACCGCCCGGCCCGCTGGGCGGGTGACAACCAGCTCAGCTCGACCGCCAACTGCGAGCTGGGCGTCTGGCGGGCCAGCTCGACACCGGTGGCGAAGTCACCGGCGTCCGGCTGGAGCAGAAACCCGGGCATGACACTCTTCGGGGGAACCAGGGGCACGAGCACCCCGGCCCGTTCCGCCAGGCTTCCCTTCACCTGCCGGTGCAGCCAGCGGACTCCGGGCCGCGACCAGTTCCTGCCGGTCGGCGCGCCACGCAGCAGGCGCACGCTCAGCGCTGTCTCCCACAGGGCGTTCGGAGCCGGGGCGAACGTGATCCGGCGAAGGTCGGCGTCGGAGAAGTGCATACGCATCATGTCAATGAATCTTCATGCCGCCGACCCTGTTCAGCCAAGGCAGGCCGGACCGTCCCCTGTCGGGATCGTCCGTGGGGTGGCCGTGGGGAGGCGTGATCCGCACGGAGTACGCCGGGTCACCCTGGCACCTGGAACCAGACGGATCGTCCCGCCTCGTCGTCGTGGCGGGACGATCCCCACGCGGTGGCGAGCAGGTCGACCAGCCACAGCCCCCGCCCGCCGTCGCTGTCGGCGTCCGGGACGTGCACGGCCGGGGTGCTGGTGGCCGATCCGTCGTCGGTGACCTCCACGTGAACCGCTCCGGGGTCGTGGGTCAGATGGACGGTCACCCGGCCGCCTGCCGTACGGCCGGAGTCGGAGTGGGTGACCGCGTTGGTGATCACCTCGCTGAGCAGCAGCAGGACGTCGTCGAGCGCCGGGGGTGCGAGCCGTACGGCCAGCAACCCGTGCGCCCAGGCGCGGGCCGCCGGTACGGAGGACACTTCGCCGGGGAATTCTCTCCGCCACGTGCCCGGCCGCGCGTCCGTGCCGGGCGGCCCCGGCACCGGGCCATCGTCGTTATGGGGCCGGGTCCGTCCCTCCGATCTCATACGTGCACCTCGGCCATCACGATGTCGGCCGCGTTCTCGGCCTCCGCCAGCACCCATTCGCTCCGCCGCCACAGGCGCGCCCACCACGGCCGCCAGGTGAACACCCAGCCGCAGTAACGCCGGATGACCGTGATCCGGGCCAGGGTCCCGGCCGCCGAGTGGATCTCCAGGACCGGCTGCCCGGTCACTGGCAGGACCAGTGAGGTGCGCACCCCGAGGGTGCGCAGATCCCAGCCGAGCCGTACCAGGTGGATGAACCGCTCCTGCTGCTCCGCGGCCGTGGGGCTCGGGGGCCTCCGGTGACCATGAACGGAACGGGAAAGGCCGTTTTCCTGATCGCGCATTGCTCGTATCGCTCCTGTCCGAAGGGTTATTGGACCGCTTTCTTTTCCTTCCTGTCAGAAAGGGAAAGCGTGTGCTTAGATTGCCCTTGCGGCAGGTGAAACAATGGCCGGACCGATGGACTGAGGGATGGCAGGTAATGTCAGGCATCGGTCTGTCCAAACCGGCCTCTGGTATTGCCGCCGGGGTAGAAAGTCCGTTTTTCTCTTTTGGGGAGGAATGTGATGAGCGTCGAGCCTTTTTCCGGTCCGGATTCCCCTCGGGTGCGGTTCGGTTCCGAGATGCGCCGCCTGCGGGAGGAGGCCCAGCTCTCCCAGTCGGCGGTGGCCGCCCGGCTGGGGTGCACGCAGACACAGGTGAGCCGCCTGGAGGCCGCCACCCGGACCCCGTCGAAGTCCGACGCCGAACGGCTGGACCGGCTCTTCGGCGCCGGCGGGCGGGCGGTGTTCACGTCCAGGGAGATGGTGTGCGGGTGATCAAGCCTTGGCGCTGGCACGGGTGAGATCCATGTGACAAGAGAAGGTCGACTCCGAGAATGAGGCAAATAGTGCTAAAGTGACTATTGAGGCGATTGCTTCCTAATAGTCACTGGATTACGAGTGACCTTCTCAAACACCATCTCCCCGGACGTGGCCGAACGATCGGACCGCGTTTTGGTGGGCTCCGGCATGCGCGAGACCTGCGGTCTCCTCGATGCCCGTGTCCGCCGGTCGCGATCCTGCCATCCTCCGCTGGCTGTTTCCGGTTCCTGTGAGGAGAGTCCCACGCTTCAAACTGCCGGGAGAGGCCGATTTGGCCTATGCGTCAGCACGTTAGGACTGAGTGTCATATCTCCTGATCACCGCTATGAGATGAGGGTCTGGCGGTGTTTCCAGGCGAGTTCGAGGACGGCCGCGCCGGCCGCCTGCATCGGCTCGTGGTGGACGTACCGGCTCACCGAGTCGTCGTCGAACGGGATGCCCTTCGCGCCGACGACATGTCCCTCTTCGTTCGACGCAGTGACATCGCCGAAGACCGCGTCGAAGGTACTCGCCTCGATTACGGTAACCGCGAGAATGTCCGTCGCGAAGGTGAGGGGATCCACTCCCATCCCGAGCACCAGGGACCGTAGACGGCCGCTTTCCCGAGCGTCTGCCAACTCCCGGTAGAACGGCCAGGTCTCGTAGTCGAAGGCGCCGCCGTACACTTCTGACCGCCCGAGGAACTCCTCGGCGTACTCGCGAACCACGCACTTCCACAGGTCGAAGTCGACCATCTCGGCATGGGGTGTCTCCTCGGAGGGTTGGAACACCCCCACAGGCATGACCTGGTACAGCCCGCCGCCATGCGCAACCCGGGCGGGGTCACGCCAGTGGAGCACGAACGTCATCGCGCCGGTGTGGCTGTCGTGCCGCAACGTGAGCATGGAGATCGCAGGGAGCGCAACCCGGGAAAGCAGGTCGGTGGGGTCGGCGACGAGCCGACGGAAGGGCAGTCCTGTCTCTTCGAGGAACTTGGACGCCGCGAACTCATGGGCGGCGGTCTCACCGACATTGACCCCGTCGAAGTAGTGGCCGCGAGTGAAGCTCATCTCCGGCCAGGCAGCGTCGAGTAGCCGGTAGCACGTACGATTCTCGAACAGCCGGGGCTTGTCGAGGGCCTCCATCGCCTGGGCGTATGTCGGGATGCCCGGCGGGAGCACTGACCTGGCCTCCACCTCGCGACCGGTCACCACCGGATCGGGCGGCTGACTGACCCATCGCAGGGTGACCCGGTTGAGCTCTACGGGGTGGGCAAGCGTCCACGCCTCCCTGGTGAGCAAGTGCGTCGATCCGACTTTGAGCAGGTCCGGATAGAACCTGTCGGCGCCTTGCGCGAGCTGATGACGGTGCTCGTTGAGATAGCGGCGTACCTCACGCCACGAATGAGATCCGTACGGCTGCGCGCTCGCGCTCATCGGCGCCCCCGAAGGCAGGAGTGAAGATTCCTACCCTGCACCCTACGACGCCAGCAGGAGAGCTCGGTATCTCCATGCCAGGGCGAGGCAACCGGCGCCAGGTGAGGCCATCGGCTCTGAGGTCAGCAGGTGGTTCACGTTCTGGCTGGTGAACGCGATGCCGTGCTCGCCGGGCTGTCCGAAGACGGTGATGCCTTCTGCGTTCGACGTGACCAGGTCGGACAGCAGATCGTCGAACACGTCGTCGTCGATGACGAGCGCGGTCATGATGGTGGTGGCCAGCGTCAGCGCGTCCAGGGCGACACCGAGGCAGTGGATCGACACCTGCCTTGCGTCACGGGCTCTGTTCAGGGCGCGGTAGAGCGGCCATGCGTCGTAGTCGATCGGCACACTTCGGCTGCCGTCGTGTTCAGGAGTCCCGAGCAGCTCCTCGCTGAGCTCGCGGACGATGTTGCGCCACAGGTCGAAGTCGTTCAGCAGATCCCAGGGGGCCATGCTGGACGGCTGGAACTCGCCGGCCGGGATCACGTCGTACAGTCCCGAAGCTGTAGCCACCTTGGCGGGATCACGCCAATGAAGCAGGAACGTGGCCGTGCCGTGCGTACGCCGACGGCGGAGCATGAGCGTCGTGATGGCCGGGATGATCGCCCGGCAGTGGAAGCCGAACGGGTCGCCGATGAGCGTCCGGAAGGGAAGGTCTTCCCACGACAGGCTTGTCCGACCCTGCATCATTGCGGCGGCCGTCTCGTGACCGACGGCCTCAGAGATGTCGAGCTTGTCAAAGTAGTTGGCCAGGCCGAACATCATCTCTCCGCGGCCGTTCGACCAGTCCAGGTCGAGTAGGCGGTAGCTCGGCCGGTTTTCGAACAGGGCGGGTGGATCCAGGTAGCGGACGGCCGAGGTATACCGGTCATAAGCGGATCCGGGAGCGCGGAGCGGCCGGGCTGTGAAGGCCTCCGGCTCGGAGCCGTCCAGCGCTACCCGCTGGGGGCCGTTGACCCACTTGAGGGTGATGTCCGCCAGCGGTACGGGCTCATCGGGAACCCAGCCATCCCCGACAATGAGTGACACATTGCCTACCCGAAGGGTCTCGGGGTACATGGCGACCGCCGCGGCGGCCAGAGCGGCGCGGTTCCGATTGAGGTAGCGGCGGACCGCCAACCATCGGCGTTGGCTGGCTGCCACCGGATCGGGAGACCTTCCCGCAGGGGCGGGGTGGCCGTTGGCGGAATACAGCTCGCTGAGCGGAACACCCAAGAGCTCGGCAACGCGTGCGAGGAAATCCACGTCCCTGACGACTCGGACACCGCGTTCAATCTTGGATACGTACGTCTGGTCAATCAAGAGACGTGCGGCAAGATCTGCCTGGGTGAGCTTATTCGCGACCCGGTACGACTTCAGCATCTCCCCAAGTGGCGGCGGCATGCGCCCTGCCTCCGCGGATGACTGATGCGCGAGCCAGTCGGGGTGCGAGTCAGCCATGCTCGCATCATCACCCAAGAGCAGCAGAAAGCGCAGCATAAGCCATCTTTCTTGCTCATATTTATTTGGACCCGCGGCCTAAAAAACATTATTACTCAGCCCTATATCGCCCAGCTCAGAGGAAGAAGGAGAACCCAACCTGATGCGTATCCCATACCGCCTCAAGATCGACGCATAGGCGTCCTGGTGATCGCCGGGCAACCCTCAGGGCCCCGGCGGAAGGTCCGTTCGCTGGGGATGAGGTAGCGGCCGGTGAGCGGATCACGGTAGGCGCCCAGCCGCTTCAGCACCCAGGAACGCCGGGGCCCTGGGGGGCCTCCGGTGACCGTGAACGGAACGGGAAAGGCCGTTTTCCTGATCGCGCATTGCTCGTATCACTCCTGTCCGAAGGATGCTTGGACCGCTTTCTTTTCCTTCCTATCGGAAAGGGAAAGCGTGTGCTTAGATTGCCCTTGTGGCAGGTGAAACAATGGCCGGACCGGTGGGCTGAGGGATGGCAGGTAATGTCAGGCATCGGTCTGTCGAAACCAGCCTCTGGTATTGCCGCCGGGGTAGAAAGTCCGTTTTTCTCTTTTGGGGAGGAATGTGATGAGCGTCGAGCCTTTTTTCGGTCCCGATTCCCCTCGGGTGCGGTTCGGTTCCGAGATGCGCCGCCTGCGGGAGGAGGCCCAGCTCTCCCAGTCGGCGGTGGCCGCCCGGCTGGGGTGCACGCAGACACAGGTGAGCCGCCTGGAGGCTGCCACCCGGACCCCGTCGAAGTCCGACGCCGAACGGCTGGACCGGCTCTTCGGCGCCGGCGGCGGCACGCTCTTCGCCGGGCTGCACCGGCGCATCCTCGCCCGTCCGGGCAGCCCGGACTGGTTCACGAGCTGGGCCGAGGAGATCGAACCCACCGCCCTGGTCCTGCGGTCCTGGGACCCGCTGCTCGTCCCCGGTCTCCTACAGACCGAGTCCTACGCACGTCACCTCTTCAGCCATGGACCCCGGGCCACTGCCGATGAGGTGGAGGAGCGTGTCCAGGCACGTATGCAGCGCCGACAGATCCTCGACCGGGACGATCCGCCCCTGGTCTTGGTCCTCATTGACGAGGGTGTGCTACGCCGTAGGGTTAACGGCCCCGAGGTGATGCGAGAGCAGCTCGGCTACCTGCTGGAGACCGCTCGGCGGTCCGCTGCCTCCATCCAGATTGTCGATCCGGAATGCATGGCTGGTCTGGCAGGACCTTTCATGATTGCTGAGCTACCGAATGGGCAACCGGACATCGTCCACGCGGACTCTCCTGTAGAAGGACATGTTACGGCTGACCCCATTCATGTGACCTCGGTGTGGAACCGCTATGAAGCGATCCGCCGATGGGCTTACCCTGAACATGTGTCCCTAAAAATGATCGAGGAAGTGAGACGGGAATGGACTTGAGCGCCGCTGTGTGGCGGAAGTCATCGCGCTCTTCGGACAACGGCGGGCAGTGCGTCGAGGTCGCTTCGAACCTGCCGGGTGTGGTCGCGGTCCGTGACAGTAAGGATCCCGATGGCGCCAAGCTGCTCTTCACCTCCGCCGAGTGGCGGTCCTTCGTCGGCGGGGTCAAGGCGGGCGGCTTCGACCGCCTGACCTGATTGTCGCGATTAACCCGGTTTCGGTCTGTCATTAATCGGGTTACCGTTCCGTCCGTTTTATCGTAAGCCCCCGATCGGTCAGCCGATCGGGGGCTTTCTGCGTCCCGTAACGATGCCGACCAGGCCCCGGATAGAAATCAGATAATTCTCTGTTCGCAGCCGTGGAACTTGGTTTCAGGTGCGAGAACTGGGATCCGGGATCTGGCCCCCTCTTTCCAGGAGATCCGGCCGTCGTCGTTGACGCCGAGCAGATCCCAGTACCGCTGGCCGAACGTCACCAGTTCCGGCTGCGCACCGGCACGCGGGGTGATCGTAATGTCGTGGGGCATCGGCCGCAGCTCGGACGTCGGCGGATCTATCGGGGGAGTATCCGTAGACATGCCGCATAGTCTGACCCACACCACGAACCGGCTGTGGCCGAATCACTTCGTCTCGTGATCAGTTGGCGTAGACCGGGACCTCTGCCTCTCCAGAGTCCCGGCACCATGAGTTGTTCGGCCGACGCCGCGAGTTCCAGACCGTGGCCGAGTCGCTTGTGCTGGGGTCCCGGTAGTCCTGAAGAAACTTTGGACTGATCGCATATCTTGCTCCGTCCGATGCAGGTCAGACAACGCAGAACGGCGGCCGCTCACCTGAGCGACCGCCGTCTTCAGGGCCGTACTACCTACGGCTTACCGAGATCACAGGCCTGTCCCGAGGGGAAGGTGGATCTCTGCACCAAGCGCAGCCAGGACGAGGATCACGATGGTGATGACGACGGTCCGCACATGCCGACCCCACTCACCGGGAATCCGAACGGACAGGGTGAAGCTGCTCATGAACGCCTCCAAGGCGGATCGACGGAATTACAACCGCCGGACCCGTCCGACGAAAAACGTCAGAGCCCCTCGCTAACCTGAGCGTGCGAGAACAGGTGATAGCTGGAGCCACAGGCCCGGCCAGACACCAAGCGGCCCGGTCCCTTTGCCGAGGGGCCGGGCTCCTCGATGCCCGCGGCAAGACTACGGCTGACGTCCGACAAAAGCCGGAACTTAGTGCGCGTCCGGGCGCAGGATGCTCTCCTTGAGGTTCATCTGACGGTCGAGCTCCTTGACCGTGGCGGGCTCAGCGGTCAGGTCGATGACGGCGTAGATGTCCTCGGGCTTCTTGGCGATGTCGTAGGACAGCCGGCGACGGCCTCACACGTCGACCTTCTCCACGGTGCCGCCGTCATTACGGACCACCGTGAGGAACTGGTCGAGGGAAGCGAGTCCAGCCGAGATGGCCCTCCATTACAGGACCAAAGCAAAGAGTGTCCTTGTAGACGAAGTAGGAGATCAGCTCGCTGAACGCAGGGTTTGTAAGCAGCGTCACCTCTGGGGCCGACTACTGCCGGTCGTCGCCTTCCAGGGCTCGGTACAGCGTGGACCGGCCGACTCCGAGGTGTTTGGCGATCGCGGTGATGGATTCGCCGCGATCACGGCGGGCGCGGGCGATGGCCAGGGTGTCGTCGTCCAGCGCCGGAGGCCGGCCGCCCTTGCGGCCCTGGGCGGCGGCCGCGGCCAGGCCGTCCAGGGTGCGCTCGCGGATCATCTCGCGTAAGGAATAACCCTGGAGTTCCTGCGGGTCTCTGCAGCCCGTTCGGCCCCAGGACCAGGGCGTTTTCCACGTAGAGCGTGTCGGCCTGGCGGTTGATGGAATTTCGGGATCGGTGAGGCTTCTTCCTCTTCGCTGAGATTGTTGTAACGGTGGTGAAGCCGACGGGTCGCGTGCCGGCTCGACGGAGGACGGCTCGGCCGGGTGCCGAGCGTCGCCCTGGCTCCAAAACGCCTGCTCACACGCGAGTTCGGCTCCGTACACCGGCTCAGGTGCTCGACCGTCTGCCGGACCGGGCCAGCGACCGTCGTTGCGTCCTGGGCGCTGTCCGGCGCCGCGGCCGACTCGCTGGCCGTATGCGGGCCTCGAGTTCCCGCGAACCCAAGGGTGCATAACCTCCCAGACCACCCCAACAGCCCAACGTCGACCCTTGGGTTCGCGGGAACTCTGGGCTTTCTTCGCCCTCCGCTCCCGAAGCTACGGCGAAGTGACAAGTAGCTGAGCGTGACGCTCAGGCCGTGGCCGCCTGCTCGTCGTGCTCGCGCAGCATGCGCAGGACGGTCGCGGGTGAGGGATGCTGGCCCTTCTTCTTGCCCTTGCTGATGACGAGCCGGGCGGCGATGTCGCGCAGGCTCAGCTCCTGCTCGCGCAGGTGCAGGGCGACGGCGAGCATGGCATCGTCGGTGACGGCGGCGCCGCCGATGGTCTTGCCGCGTGTGCGGGCGGACTCATGGCCTTCCAGCGTGCGGTCGCGGATGTACTCGCGTTCCATCCCCGACAGGGCGGCCAGCACGGTGAACACGATCCCGGACGGGTCGTGCGACCCCTGGAGCTCACCGGTGAGGAACTCCAGGCCGATATCGGCGGCCTTGAGCTGTTCGGCCAGCGCCGCGAGTTCGATGCCGCGGCCGAGCCGCTTGTGCTCGTGGACCACGAGGGTGACCGCCACGCCGGAGGCCCGCAGCTCGCGGGCGAGGGCGACGGCCCGCTCGAGTTCGGGACGGCTCATGGCGCGGGTGGAGATCTTCTCGGAGAAGATCCGGGTGACGCCAGCGGCCTTGAGGGAGTCGAGCTGGGTGTCCAGGGACTGGCGGACGGTGGAGGCGCGGGCGTACCCGATCCGTACGTGCCCAGCCGGTTCGGCGTCGGCCGCCGCTGGGCGGGGCAATTCGACCCAGATCGAGCCCGGCTTGCGGAGGGCAGGGGTCGGGACGTTGAGAGTCTTGGCCAGGTGGGGCACGAGCCGGAACCGGGCGGTGTGGTATTGGACGGCCACCTTGCCCTTGCCGGTCCGGCACGGCGAGCCCGCTGGTGCGGCGCAGGAGGACATGGGGCAGTCGTGCGCTTCCACGCGTGCGTAGTCGTCGTCACTCACCCCGACATCGTTTCATGTGTGTGTTTCACAGGTCGAGCCATTTGCAACGACTCATGAAACAAACTTCGCCTTGGACGCCCCACGCCGGGCGGCCTGTTTCATAGGCGGACACCTATGAAACACCGCCCCGGTCGTTCCCACACCTCGCAATCTGATGGTCACCTGGCGGTCAGATGCTCAGGCCCCGCCCCAGCCGCGAAAGGGGGTGGGTGCCTGTTGCTTCCCAGCGGGCTGCGGCAGAGCGCGCGCCACTGGCCGAGATGGAGGGCGAAACCGGTGCCGATCACGTCTCCGCCTGGTTCACGACTGGGGCGGGACGTTGCATATCCGGTAACGGTCCGGCCACATGATGACCTCTAACGGGTGGAGATTTGACCCCATCTTTGCCTGTAGCAAGCGTTGTCTGATCGGTGCGACTCAGCCCGACAGCCGCGATTCCACCGACGGGGGCGAGCGATTCGGTGAGCGGCACGCCTTCGTCGATCTTCACAGCGAACTCTAAGCCATCACTCAGCGGACTTTAAGGTTCCTTTACCCTCAAATAGAACACTCCGGACATTCAGTCCACTCAGGTATAGGTTCTACATTGAGGACATCATCGGCCGAGGGACGTTCCCTCACCCCATCGAACCGCCGCAGGCGCCGTCTCGGCGCCCTGGCCATGGCGACACTGCTGGTACCAGGCCTGACGACCTCGACCATGTGGCTCACGACCACGCCGGCAACCGCGGAACCCGCCACCTCCGCTGCTGCCGACGATCTTTCGCGGGCGGCTCAGCAGGCAGCCCATACCGGCAAGCCTGTCTCTCTTCCCGGCGAGACCACCGAGACCTCCACCTCGGAGGTGACCCCCGAGGGCAAGCTGGTCACGACGATCGCGGCCGGGCCCGTCCGGGTCAAGGGTGCCGACGGCACCTGGCGCGACATCGACACCGCCCTGGTCAAGGACGGTGACGTGCTCCGCCCGAAGGTCGCCAAGGCCGACGTGCGGTTCTCCACCGGCGGAGCACACTCCTTCGCCCAGCTCACCCAGGACGCCGGCGAGACCCTGTCCCTGGGCTGGAACAGCGCCCTGCCCGAGCCGGTAATCGAGGGCAACAAGGCCATCTACCGCGGAGTCGTCGGATCTACCGGCGACCTGGTCGCCACCGCACTGCCCACCGGCCTGCGCTTCGACGTCGTACTACGCGAACGGCCGGCCGGACCGGTCGAGGTCAAGATTCCCTTCACCGGCAAGGGCCTGACCGTCGGCGAGCAGGGCGGGCGGCTGCAGATCATCAACCCCGCCGGCAAGGTTGTCGCAGGCTCCTCCACCCCGGCAATGTGGGACGCGGGATCCCTACTACACCGCGGCGCCGACGGCACCCCCAACCGGCCGCGCCAGCACGGCGCGGGTCGCGCCGGAGCCATCACGTCGTCAATCGAGGACACCGCAGGTGGCAAGACGCTGATGCTCAAGCCGTCCACCTCGTTCCTCAACGACCCTGCCACGGCCTACCCCGTGACGGTGGACCCGTCGGTGATCTTGCCGCTGAACGGCGACACCGACGTCAACAGCGTCTTCGACTGGAACAACGTCAGCGGCGAGTACCTCAAGGCCGGCACCGAGACCAACGGTGAGAAAGCCCGCGTCTACCTGAAGTTCGACACCCGTGGCCTGCAGGCCACGGCCTCGGCAGAACTCAAACTCACCAACATCGACGCCCCCAAATGCGGTGCGACCGTCGGCGCGGGCATCCAGGTCCGCCGCGTCACCAGCTGGCTGGATATGACCACGCAGACCTGGGCACCGCAGCCGACCAACACCACCGAAGACGCGGTGCTCAGCACCGAGGGCTCCCAGCTGGGAGTCTGCGGCAGCGGCAAGATGACCTGGAACATCACCGGCATCGTGGCCAAGTGGGCAGCCGGCACCCCGAACCACGGCCTGGTCCTGCAGTCGCCCACCGAGACTAAGACGGCCAACTACCGGGTGTTCCCCTCCGCGGAGAACATCGAGGAGTTCGCCGATCCTCCCACCCTCACTGTCACTTCCGACATCCCCTTCACCCCCGGCGAAGGCGACGACCCTGCAGACCCCGGCCCCGCCGACTTCAAGCCCGGGCAGGTAGAGCCCGAGACCGGTGTCTGGGTCACCAGCGCAATCGATCTCGACACCGATGGGCTCCTCACCACACGTAGCCACAGCGCCGGCCAGCGCATCGATCTCACTCTGCCGAATGAAAGCGTGCTCGGACCCAACTGGCGTCTGGAGCCGCTGGATGGCCTCCTCGGCAAGCGGCTCAAGGACTTTAGCGCTAACGGATACATCCGGATCAACCACACCACTGGCACTGAGTCGGATCGCTACGCGGCAGATCCAGCCAACCCAGGCAGCTTCGTAGCGCCCGAGACCAGCACTGTGACCAAGAATGCCGACGGCACCTTCACCCAGACTGGTGTGGACAACAGCTCGACCTACACGTGGACCAAGATCGGCACGGACTACCTGATCACGAAACTGGGTTCAGCCGACACCGGCATGAGCGTCATCTCCTACGACACCCTGTACAGAATCAGCCGCCTGACCCAGCCCACCACCCCGCAGGACGACTGCACCGTCGCCAATGCCGCGGGGTGCGCCACCGCGACCTACGAGTACGCGACAACCACCACGGCCACTTCGACCACGTTCGCAGACATCGCCGGGCAGCTTAAGGCGATCTCCTATGATGCCGCCGGTGACACGGCACCAGTGACCGCCGTCACCTACGCCTACGACAATCTCAAGCGTTTGCGCAAGGTAGAAGACAGCCGTCAGCTCGATGATGACCCGGTCAAAACCTGGACCTACGCCTACGACAGCTCGGGCAACATCACCAAGCTCACCACGCCCACGGACGGCACCTGGGAGCTGACCTACTCCGCACCGGGCAAGTTGACGACGGCCACCGAAGTGACCACCTACGCGGTGAGCGCTACCAGCTGCCCTCGGCCCTATGCCTCCGACTACATGCTGTACGGCCGGTGTAGTACGCAGGTTGACGTCCAGCCAGGTTCGAAAATTGTATGGCGAAGTCCTTTCTGGAAGGGCAACCCCACCGGTGGTTCGGTATACGGAATCTCCAATGATGGATGCTCGGCTCCCCTTATCGGTGACAGACCGCCAACGGTGCCGGGGCTCAGCTTCAAGCCTGCCTGCGACTCTCATGACTACGGGTATGGCCTTATCCGCAACAAGATGAACGGCATGAGCAACGGCCTATCCACGTCCCAGCGCACCCATGTAGACGCGGTCTTCAAGACAATCATGAAGACCCGAATCTGCGCTGCCCAAAATGTATCGGTCTATAGGGAGCGTTGCAATGATTGGGCAAACATCTACTACAACGCCGTAAGGGCAAAGGGAAACGGTGCGCTGTAGGTAAAACCGTCTGATAAGCCAAATGATGACTCCGGGCGGCGAGGGAGTATCTCGCCCGCCTGGAGTCATCGCGACCGTCAACGACATCTCGGCAGGAGTGCCCACGCCGGAGTGGTACATGAAATGAGGGAGCGATGACCAGCTACGCGGGCCTGCGCTCAGGGGTCGGAAAGGCTATGACTGTGACCGCCTATGTAGCGGCTGTCGCTTTCCTTACCTGGACAACGATCAATAACCACCTCGGTGATCAGCTTTATGGACGACTTTTGATGATCATCTTGAGCTTCCCCATATCAATCATCGACTGGTTCACCGGGGACAATCTGTTCGCGGCCCTTCGGAGGGAGCGCTACGACGTCGACACAACAGGCTGGGACTACATGGCTCTCTCCTGGCCGGGGGGCATGACGGCAATCGTCGTGGCAATCTTGATGACGTTGTCTCGCACTCAGCGTGTTGGCCGGATGATGGGATGGCTCCTCACTGCTGAAGCGGTCATCGCGGGTGTGGTGATTGTGATCGATCAATGGGGGCCTCGGCGATCGTGGGGGTGGCCTCTCATCGCATGTGGCATCGCCATGGCGGCGGGACTTCTGCTCTCCCGACGTAAAAGACCGTGAAGCATCGGTTGGTCCGTTGTTATACGTTTATAAACAAGCCGTTTCAAATGGGGGCGGTGTTTCAGCTGGTAACCGACGTTCTACCTGAGCAAAGTTAATATGTCTTTCCCAGCCTCGTCCCAGACGATTTGGGATCGCCGTAGTAATCGCCGCGAAGCCGACCTGCCTAAACTCGCCGCAAGCCTGAACAATATGTCGATCCGGCTGGCGGATTTGGGCGGCGAGAGGAAGCGCGACGCCGTCATCGAAGCCGTCGCCATTCGTCGGCGCCTGGCCGGGACTCGCCTGGCCTGCATACCAGCAAGAACTGGAGCGGTCGTTGGCCATCTTGGAGTGGCTCAGGCGCAAAGTGTGTGGTGCGGTCACGGATCGTGGCAGAGGGGTGTGTCCGGGACTGATCGCGATCAAGTAACGGTACACGCATGAGAACGGCCGCTCGGTGATGATCGGGGTCGACCAAGAACTTGATCGTCAACAAGCGGCCGCGGAGTTCATTGTGCAGCATGACAAAGGGTCATTGATGTTTAAACGCCCTAAGGGTTTGTCGGCCGGCAAGTCGGTGGCTAACGTGATAGCTGGAATTTATTTTGCTATTGTGATAGGTGTAAGTATCTACGTCTTAATTGCACTTGCGGGCGGCAAGGAAAGTATGGTTATATCGCTTCAAATGTTGATCAGCTTCCCGCTAAGTATTGTGGGATACTTCATTATAATAGGCCCTTTATCTGCCTTGAACGACATGGACAGTTGGGGTGTAGTCCCGTTTCTTGGATGGTCCTTGCTTTTGCTGATTGGGCTTATTCAAGTATGGGCGCTGCGATCTTTTGTGTCACGAGTTGAGCGATTCTTTAGATCCAATAATGGTCAATAAGAGCGTCTAGCCTCGCCCTTTCGTGCGCCCAGCAGAACAGGGAGGTGAAGCTGCGTGAGTAGCTGATCTTTCTGTTCGTAAGCTCGTCGTCGCCTGCCGGTGTGAGTCCGGCCCGGGTAGCTGCCAGGAGGCCCGGTGGCAGGCTGGCGGCTTCGTCTGGAAACGGGCGGGGTCGAAGCCCAGCGTCAAAAGCCCTGTAAGGGGGAGCGACAGTGCGGTCCGTAGCATGACGCGAAGCCTGCGGCGTCGTTAGAGGTCCCGCCCGCGAGGGCGGGAGCAGGGAGTGCCAAGCCCCCGAAATTCCGCGATGGTCCGCCAGCACCGGTTGGCCCGCCATCTGCCGGTAATCGGAGTCAGGAAGAGAACCGTCAGGCCGACTCTTCGGTAACTTCGACGCGGGCAGCCTGCTCGGGATCGACGTTGCCGGACACGGCGCGACTCCGATCGGGCTGACCTTGTAACGGATCGATTAGTCTCATTTGCGCCGGTGGGAATCTTTCCAGGCGTGCTCGATGTCGGCGATCAGGTCGGTGACGGCAGCCTGACGAGTAGCGGGGCGTTTGCCCTTGCCCAGGTGCCAGGCGGGCCCACCGCCACGTCGGTGAGCCTCTCAGCCGGAACGGGTGCCCCGGGCCGACAGGTGCGGCCGGACGGTGCTCAGCCGCTCGCTGGCGACGATGACCCAGTAGGAGCCGTCGATGGAATCACTGGGCACGAGTTGGGCGGCGGCGAGCTCGTCGTCGGTGTACCAGCGGCGGCGGACGGGGTCGGCGTCAGGTTGTCCAGGGCACGTCATCGGCGGGCTTGCTCGCTGGTCTGAGGCGCGCGGTACAACGCGGCCTGGCGGGCCCGGCCGCTGCCTGCTGCTCGGAGGCCGAGGTGGGCGCCTCGTTCGGGTCCGTGCCCGCCTCCGCGACGGGGGCCGGATCAAACATCGAGGGGGGGCCTGCGGTTCTGGCCCACATTTTGTGATGGATGCGGGGCTACCGCGATTGGTCGCGCCTGTAACTTGCCGTGCTATGGGGTGTTGAGTGCCTCGTTGATCTTCAGGTGCTCGTCCAGAGCTGCAATGAGCGGGACGGTCAGCTGGGGAGTGGTGTGGGAGGTCCACTGCTGGGCGAGTTTGAGGAATCCGCTGAGCTGCTGTTGCGCTGAGGTGAGCAGGCCGGGGATCTCGTTGACATTGATCTCGATGGTCAAGGATGGAGAATCATCCCGATCGTCTGGCGAGAGCCGGATGAACTGGCCATCGTGTTCAAGACGTGGCGCTGGGCTGTGTCCGAGCCAGAGCTCCTGACCGCGCATCACGTCCAGCCAGTCGCGCCAGTTCTCCAGGCCGAAGCAGCAACCGGGCGCGACCTGGGCGTTCGTGGTGGTGTCACGGAAGCGCAGTCCGCCTGGGGCTATCAAGGCTTCGGCTTCGGCGAGGTGCTGTTCCAATTGAGCGCCGGTCAGGTCAGTGACTGGTTCGACCGAGAGTCGGTTGTAGCTGAGGATGACGGCCATCGCAGTCCCAACTGCAGCCGGGGGCATCTGGCCAGAGAGCGCGAGGAACCGATCGCTGGACGGCTCGGCGATCGGCCAGGCAGTGAAACCGACCGCCTCGTCGGTCTCCAGAACGACTTCGACGATGACCATGTCCACCAGTATCGGGCTGCCGATCCGTTTCTTGGTCAACGGTCGGCTGCGGTGAGCAGCACTCGCTTGCGGAGCAGGGGCAGGCCAGCACGGCCGAACATCTGACGCTTGATCATCTTGATGTGGTTGACGCGGCCCTCGACGGGCCCGGAGTTCCAGCGCATGGTCAGGCCGTTGGTGACGGCGTCCAGGTCGGTCTGGAGGCCGTTGGCGAAGGAGGCGAGGCCGGGCAGGTCGTCGGTGCGGACGGCGGCGATCCAGGTCTGGAGATTGAGGCCGCGCAGTTCGGTGAGCATCTCGCCGAAGAGTCGGATGTGGCCGACGGCGGCTCGCAGCTCGGGGCAGTGTTCCAGGATCGGTTTGAGCCCCACTTTGTCATCCTCGGTCAGGTTATCGGGGTGCCGGGTCAGCCAGCTGGTGACCTGCCGGACGGTGGGCGCAGGTGCGGCGATCAGGACAGGTTCGACACGGGCATGATGCCCGTCGAGGTAGTCACGCACGGTGGAGTAACTGCCATGGAAGCCGAGCGCGGTGATCTCGCGGTGCAGCTGTTTGGCGTTGGTGCAGCCGGCGTCCCATCGCTGGTGGAGGTGGGGTTTGAACGGGTCGAGCTTGCTGAGACGAACGCTTTTCCATTTTCCGTCGACCAACTCCTGCCAGGTCACGGCCCGGGCATACCGCTGGACAGTGTGACGGCCCCACCCGAGCTGGCGAGCGATGCCACGCATGCCGTGGCCTTGTTCGATCAGGTCGTGGACCAGAGCGTGATGGCGGCGGGCCCGTTCAGCGAACTTCCCGGTGAGCTCTGCCTCCGGCGGATCCCAAGGCGGAGAGATCGAAGTCTGCTCCGGGGGCTCAGGTTCGGGGGTGCGCAGGCAGTCTCGGTGCCGGGCCACGCAACGTTCGACGGCTTTGCCGAGGTTCTGCCAAAGGTGGAATCTGTCGGCGACCTGCGCCGCGTCCGGCGCTCCGGTGCGGGCACCATCGGCATAAGAGCCGGATCGGTCCCGGCAAATGATCTCGACCCCGGGATGTTCAGCCAGCCAGTCGGCGAGGGGCTGGGCGTCCCGGCCCGCCAGCAGATCCAGCGGTGCCCCAGTCTCGCAGTCGATCAACACGGTTCCGTAGATGTGGCCGCGCCGCAACGCGAAATCGTCGACTCCGAGCACCCGCGGGGTCGTCGCGGCAGGGTCGGGCAACGCCATGACCAGTCGCAGCAGCGTCGACCGACTCACGACCGCCCGCAACCCGCAAGCGAGCCGGGCACCGGCCCGTCCCGCGAGCGCAACCGCGATCTTCTCCAGCATCGACCGCAGCAGCGGTGTCCGCCGCCCGTACCGGACTGTGAGACCCGCAACCTGCTCCGCGAACGTCCGACGGGGGCAGGCCGCGTCGCCACAGATCAAACGCCGCACCGACAGCACGATCTCCATCCTGCGATCGCCCAGGGCCTTGTCAGCCAGACAACGCTGGTAACGGCTATGCACCTTCTCCGATAGGAACCCGCAGTCCGGACACGGCATCGCCCCTGTCCTGGTTCGGGCCAGGATCCGGACAAGGGCGGCGGACTCAATGACCCGCTCGAGCTCCACTCCGGCGAGGTGAGGGAGCAGGACACCCAGACAATGATCTCTGCACCCGGAGCAGCTTCATACACTCGAACCGGGTTACGGATCAGTATTCATCACGAAATGTGGGCCAGATCCCAGAACTCGCGGCGAACAACCCGCGTCGGGGATTGACCAGTGGGACCAAACCTGGCCCCTTGGGTTCTAAAGGTGGTCGCAACACCTGACCTTGAGGGGTGTTGCCATGACCGAGGCGCGTCGGACACGTAAGAAGCGCGGAGACGGCCGAGAACCAGGGCGAGTTGTTGGCGCAATCGCTGGTTGTCCTGGATCACTGAGCGTCGCATCCCCGACTCGGCCTCCTTCCACCCGAGTCGGGGATCTCCGCTCCTGTCAGCCGCCGAAGGCGTCGACGTGGTCGGTGACCCACGTGGCGAAGGTGGATGCCGGCCGGTCGAGGATCCTCTCCACTTCTGTGGTGACGAGCGCCGAATGACCGACGGTCCTCGCACACATGGACAGCAGGATGTCGACGATCGGCTCGGGGAGACCGTGCGCGGTCATGCCCTGCTTGGCGGCCTCCGGGGAGATTGAGGTGCTCCAGAGATTCCGGACAGGCCACTCGCTAGGGTGGTAACAGTTCGAAGGAGATGGAAACGTGCCGAAAGGTTCCAGGCGTAGGTTCAGCCAGGAGTTCAAGGACGAGGCTGTGC
>NZ_JBIUTQ010000018.1:0-130694 GCF_044741965.1 Streptosporangium sp. NPDC087985 | reverse complement strand
GACCGGCTGCGCGTGCTCCGGCCCGCTTTCTACCGGGCGAATGTGGCCCTCTACCAGGAACAGGTCGAGTTCTTCCCCGAGCTGTTCCAGGGCAGCCCGGAAGAGGCGTTCATCGCCGGCGAGGAAGAGGGGCTTGCCCGCCGTACGCTCTCCACGCTCCTCGCCGGCGGTCGCAGGACGGACCGGTGCGCTCATCACCGGCTGCTGCTGGCGGGGATCTGCCGGGCCGATCCGATGAGCGGCGCCGACCTGGTGGCCTGTGCGGTCCGCGACCTCGGTATCGGGTCCACGGCTGCCGACAGGTTCATCCGGCGGCTCGTCCGTCTCGCCGACCGGGCCGGCCTGGACTGGGTGGCCGATCAGTGCCGGACCGCCGATGACTTTGGGAGCCATCTGAGGGATTGGACACGCCGGTCGCGGGTTGCCGTGGGTGACGGCCCAGTAGTTGAAGCTCTAGTCGGTGGTTTGTTGACATGGGGTTGATGTCGCGGTAGGCCGGTGGACAGGGGTAGGTGGTGCTGTTCGGGGGTGGTCGTGGTGGTGACCGTGCGGCGTCCGTGTCCACCGGCGCCGGGTCCGTTGGAGGAGTACGCGGCTCGATTCGGTGATCTGTGGTGCTCGCTCGTGCAGTGCCGGGGGTTTCGTGAATAGCTGGCCGGGCTGTTGTTGCCGTGGGACCGGAACAAGACGTTGACCTGCTTGGCCGGTGCGGAGCCGGTGGCTGGGGCCCAGGACGCGGCGGTGCAGCGGCTGCGTGATGACGGGCCCTTTGTGGGGCTTGCCCTTGGTGGACTTCCGCCCGTTCGGGCCGGTCACCACTACGGTGACGAACTGACGGTTAACTCCCCGCGTCCTGGAGAGCGAGGATCGCGTCCGTGCGCGATTTCCTCCACGTCGAGGACGCGGCGATCGCGATTTGTCGGGTCCTGGGGTCCTCCGGCTGTTTCCTCAACTCTGACGAGGGGGTGGATGCCAGCGAAGCCTCTCATTTGGGGGAGATAACAATCTCTAGCCTGAAATGTCCAAACAAGTCAAGTATGGACGATATGTGGGCGTCCTGGCACGATTGCGCCATGCATGTTGGTCGGTCGTCTTTGCGCGCATTACGTGCTGCGGTCTTCGCGGCAGCGTGCGTGCTGGTTTCGGCTGCCTTGCATGTGCTGGCTGGAGGCGCCCCCGTGCGCGCTGGAACCCTGGCCGCTGCGTTGACGCTGACCTGGCTGGGCGCGTTCCTGCTCGCTGGCCGCCAGCGGGGGATGGATGTCGTGCTGGGAGCATGCTTCGCCGCACAGTACGGCATGCACCACCTGTTCACCGTCGGCGCCGCACCCGCCGCATCGTCACCGTGGACGCATGGGCACGGCACCGGGCTGGGAATGCTGCTGATCCATGCCGTGATGGCGGTCCTTTCCGCCTGGGTACTGGAACGCGGTGAGTCGGCTCTGGCCACGACCGTGCATCTCGCCGTCACGTCCGTACGCGGATTGCGGGCCATGCCGCACATCCTCGCGGGTGCGCTGGTCGGCATCCCCTCTCCGACTCACGGCCCCATGGGGGACTGTCCCCCCTCGTTCCCTCGGCGATCCGACTTTGTCGTGGTGGTCGCCCAGCGCGGTCCACCTCTGGCCGTCTCAGTTCTCTGATACGGGCTGCCTCCTCCCTTTGGCGGCACCGGCTTGCCCTGCCGTACGCCCTTTTGCCGCCCCGAACCGCGTGAGCGCGGGTTTGCGGCTGCCCCCCTGCTGATGTGACGCGTACCCCTTGGGTGTGCGCGTTCACCGTGAACGGAGAACCCCCCTTGACCTCTACCGCTGACGTTCACCGCGTCGCCGACCCGGCTCGATCTCCCCGCCCTAGACGCGCGACCTGGTCCGCGCTGCGCCCGCTGGTGATGCGCCTGCACTTTTACGCCGGAATCCTCATCGCCCCTTTCCTACTCGTCGCCGCGACCACGGGCCTGCTGTACGCCGCCTCCTTCCAGATCGAGCAGGTCGTCTACCGGCACGAGCTGACCGCGTCCGTCGGCCAGACCAGCCTTCCCCTGAGCGAGCAGGTCGCTGCGGCCCGCCAGGCACATCCCGAGGGGACGGTCACCGCAGTACGGCCCGCGGCCGAGCCTGGCCAGACCACCAGGGTCCTTCTGGACCTGCCGGGCCTGGCCGAAAGCACCCAAATGGCGGTCTTCGTCGACCCCTCGACGAGTCAGGTGCGCGGAACGCTGGAAAGCTACGGCAGCTCCGGCGCGCTGCCCGTGCGTGCCTGGATCTCCACCCTGCACCGCACCCTGCACCTGGGCGAGCCCGGGCGGATCTACAGCGAGCTGGCCGCCAGCTGGCTGTGGGTGGTCGCCCTCGGCGGGCTCGTGCTGTGGCTAAGCAGGCGTCGCCGCAACCGCCGCGGTCTGCGCGGCCTGCTCACTCCCGACCGCGCCGCCGGCGGACTGCGCCGCACATTGTCCTGGCACGGCTCGCTGGGCCTGTGGGCCGTGCTGGGCCTGCTGTTCCTGTCCGCCACCGGCTTGACCTGGTCCAAGTACGCCGGAGCGAACATCGACGAGCTGCGCGCCACCCTCGGCTGGACGACCCCGTCGATCAGCACCTCTTCGGTTGATCACGCCGAGCATTCCAGGGTGGGTCATCAGGCCGGCATCGCCTCGGACGTTGGGGTGGACCAGGTCGTGCAGGCGGCAGCCGGCAGGGGACTGTCCGGCCCGTTGGAGATCGTGTGGCCGGGCGAAACCGGGAGCCCGTACGTGGTCAAGGAGATCGACAAGACCGCGCCCACGCGCCTGGATCAGGTGGCGGTCGACCCGGCGACCGGGCAGGTGGTGGCCGAGTTGCGGTTCGCCGACTATCCCCTGGCCGCCAAGCTCACCCGCTGGGGCATCGACGGGCACATGGGGTTGCTATTCGGCCTGGCCAACCAGATCGTCCTGGCGGCGCTTGCCGTCGGGGTCATCACGCTGATCGTGCTGGGCTACCAGATGTGGTGGCGCCGCCGCCCGACCCGCGGATTCGGTACCCCGTACCCCCGCGGCGGCTGGCGGGCGGTGCACTGGGCCGTCCTGGTCCCGCTGGCCTTCCTCGCCCTCGCGGTGGGGTACTTCCTGCCTCTTATGGGGATCTCCCTGGCGGCGTTCCTGGTGATCGACGCCCTACTCGGGCTCCGCTCCAGGTTGACCGGCTAGGTCCCATCCATTGATCGTGAAGCCGGAGCCGACGGAAGCGGGCGGCTCCGGTCAACGGACAACTTCGGACATCCACAGCTGCACTGCCCACACCCGTGCCATCGACCGGTTGTTGGAGATGCCCACGAGGCCTCCTCGTCACGATTCCTCTAATCGGTGGTTTGTTAGGGCGGGGCGTAGAGGTTGAGGGATCGTCCTGCGGTGACGGCTGTGACCAGGGCGTGGAGTTCAGCGGGCGGGGGCCTGCTCGACCAGCTGCGCCACCAGCGTTACAGCAGCGCGCAGGGGGTCAGCCAGCCGCGGACCAGGGCCGCGTCCGCGGCCCACCACACACTGCTGCGGCCATCGCGAAAGCGCCGCATGACCTTGGTCCAGGCGCCCGGTGCCCGGGACCTTCCCAGGACAGTTCGCGGGCGGCGCCGATCGGCGTGTGCGCCTCATCTACCGAAGCCCAGGAGCCCTGGTGCGGCTTGAGCGCGAGCACGAACGGCAGCCCGGCCGCCCACAACTCAGCGGTGAAGGCCGCATTGTCGCCGTAGGCGCAATCGGCCACCAGCGCCCGGAAAGGCACCCCGGCGGCCTGCGCCCGACCCGCCAGAGCGGCCGCGAGCCGCGGCTTGGTACGGAAGTCCGGATCGCTGCGGCCACCAGGCAGCCGACCCGCGGGGGTATAGGGCACCGCGTGCAGCGGGTAGTAGACCCGCTCGTCGGCCCACAGCGTGGTCACCGCCACGATCCCGTTCTCGATCTTCCCGACCGAGCCCAGATACTGATGGGCCCCGGCCACCGGCTCCGCACCGGCCAGGCAGGTCAACGTCTTGTTCCGGTCCCACGGCAACAACAGCCCGGCCAGCTATTCACGAAACCCCCGGCACTGCGCGAGCGAGCACCACAGATCACCGAACCGGGCCGCGTACTCCTCCAACGGACCCGGCGCCGGTGGACACGGACGTCGCACGGTCACCACCACGACCACCCCCGAACAGCACCACCTACCCCTGTCCACCGGCCTACCGCGACATCAACCCCATGTCAACAAACCACCGACTACGACCAGCGGCTGGGCCTGGGCACGACCCACGGCCCGGCAGCCCAGACCTACCAGGCGGGTGAGGTGCTGTGATCGGCGCCGAGGACGTGGGCGGCGTGCACGTCAAGTATCTGTACCACTGCCGGCGGCAGCTGTGGCTGTATGCACGCGGAGTCCGCCCGTCTTCATCGCCCCTACGAGGGGCCGCAATCGCTCTGCAGGAACAGCGCAGCACCATCGTCGACATCGCCGCCGCCGGCGTTCCCGTCGGCAACGTGTACTACAACTTCAGGACCAAGGACGAGCCGATCCAGGCTGCCCTCACCGAGACCGCGGCTCTCGAACGCGGTGAGGGCCCGCCATCAGCGCGGTCTTGTCCGCCCCGGCACGCCGATGACCGCCTCCTACCCCCATGCCCACCGTGCAGGATGCGCCCCAGCACCGTCCGATCTGCCGTCCGGTCGGCAGATCGGGTGGCTTGCCCTACTTCCAGATGGCCTGACGGAGGATGGACGGCAGGCCCGGCGTCTTCCAGTGGTCGACGACGATGACCTTCTTGGACTTCACGTACCAGACCCGCTGGGTGTAGGAGAGTTCGGTGCCGCACGACACCGTGGACTGGTTGTAGCGCGCAGGCTTCCCGCCGAAGGACACGTTCCGGCTGCGGACCAGCTTGGCCCCGCTCTCCGTGTGCTTCTTGTCGGGCACGCACTCCATCACCCCGCTGCTGGGGTGGTAGAGCTGGCCGACCTGGTACGGGCCGCCCTCGTGGCCGTAGTTCACCTGGTCAGGGCCGCCGAGGAGGAAACCCTTGCACTCGGTGGCCTGCTTGGAGCAGGCGCCGGTGATGACGCGCAGGCCGGAGCCCTCGGCCTTGGTCCGCCAGGTGCTCGGAACCTGGATGGAGAGACCCTGGAAGGACACCGTCTTGGCCGAGGCCTGAGCGGGGGCACCGGTCGTTATCAGAGACGCGCTGAGCACGATAGTCATGATCACGATCGGTGATCATATGGGTCGCCTGCGCGGCGGCGTCAATGACTTTCGAGTGTGCAGAAAACCACAGTTTTTCGACAGAACTTATCCGGCAGTCGAAGCATCTAAAGTTCCCGTGGAAGCTCTGATTTCGGGGGACCCCCAGCGCTTGGGCGGGTACTGGCTGGCCGGCCGCTTAGGCGCCGGCGGGCAGGGTGTGGTCTACGAGGCGTACGCCGAGAACGGCACCCGGGTGGCCATCAAGGTCCTGCACGGCGACCAGGCGACGCAACTGGCCAAGGAGGCGGCGGCAGCTCAGCGGGTCTCTGCCTTCTGTACTGCCCGGGTCATCGAGGCCGAGCTGGACGGGCCGCGACCGTACCTGGTCAGCGAGTACGTCCCAGGCCCCAGCCTGCGCAAGGCGGTCGCCGAGGGCCGCCGCTTCCACGGCGGGGACCTGCACCGGCTCGCGACCGCAGTGGCCACGGCGCTGACCGCAATCCACGAGGCCGGCGTCGTCCACCGCGACCTCAAACCGGACAACGTGCTACTCGGGCCCGACGGCCCGCGGGTCATCGACTTCGGCATCGCCAGGACGGCCGAGATGTCGCTGACCGCGACCGGGCTGGTCACCGGCACGCCTACCTACATGGCGCCCGAGGTGTACTCCGGTCAGCGGGCGGGCCAGCCCGCCGACGTCTTCGCCTGGGGTGGGATCACGTTCTACGCGGCCACCGGCGCCGACCCGTTCGAGGCGGAGAGCCTGGGCGGGGTGATGCACCGCGTGCTGTCGTCGAACCCCGACCTGAGCGCGCTTCCCGAGCCGATGCGCCCGCTGGTGAGCGCGGCGCTCATGAAGGATCCACGCGAGCGCCCAAGTGCCAGGCAGTTGCTGCTCGCCCTGGTCAGCGGCGACAGCCGACTCGACACCGTGCGGCTGCTGGCCCAGGGCGGCCGCACCGCGGACCAGATGGCCGGGCCAGGCGACGACCCGGCGCTCGGCACGCTCGCCGAGGAGTCATACGCGCTGCTCGGCCCGGCCGAGCGCGAGCTGGTCCCCGAGGTGTTGCTGCGGCTGGTCACAGTGGGTGAGCACGACGAATTGGCGGTCCGGCACGCGGGCATGGCCGAGCTCGTGGAGGGTCGGTCCGCACCCGAGGTCGCGGCCATCACGCGGATCATGGAGGTGTTCGGCTACCTGCTGGGCCGGGACCAGCAGGAGGTCTGGCTGGCCCATCCCGCCCTGCCGCACGCATGGCCGCGGCTGCGCCGCTGGATCGAGGCCAACCGCGACGGTCTGGCCGCGCACCGTCAGATCCGCAGCGCCGCGCAGCAGTGGGAAGAGGCGGGGCGCAAGGACGGAGATCTGCTCCAGAGCAACAGCCTGGACGGCGCCCTGCAGTGGGCGGCCACCTATCGCAGGAACATCACACTCTCGCCCGTCGAGCGCGACTTCCTGGAGTCCTCGGTGCGCGTGACCAGGCGTCGTGCCAGGCGGGCCAGGCTGGTCGCGCTGAGCCTGGCGGGACTGCTGGTCATCGCGCTGACGGGCGGCGGGCTGGCGGTGTGGCAGGGCAAGGAGGCCGACGCCAAGGCCGAGGAACTGGCGACGGCGTTACGCAGGTCGGAGTCGATCCGCCTCGCCGCACTGGCGGACGCGACCATGCGCACGGACCCGCGTCTCGGCCTGCTGCTGAGTGTGGCAGCCTGGCGGCTCGCGGGCACGCCACAGGCCAGAACGGCGCTGAACGGCGCGCTCGCCCAGCGCGAGCAGGCGATGTTCCGCGACAGCGGTGGCGGGGCGGGCGCACTGACCTACTTCGCCGCCGACGGGCGCACGCTGGTCAGCTTGCGCGGCGGCCTGGCGCGCCTGCTGGACGTTCGCTCGGGCCGGCAGGTCGCCGCGGTCACAGGGCTCGACCTCGGCGGCGGGCCGGTCACGGACCTTGCGCTGACGCCCTCCGGCCGCACGCTCCTCGTTGCGAACGACGAGCGGGCCGGAGCGTGGGACGTCCGCACCGGTGAGGCTGTCGGCACCTGGCCGACTCCCCGGGTGTCGGACCGGATCACCAGGTGGTCCGAGGCCGTCGCCCGGAACGAGGGCACGCGGGTGAGCGTCTACGCCGGCCACCAATGGGAGGTGGTCCCCGCAGAGCGGTCGTCCCGCACGGGTGACGGCAGGTGGAGAGCGTCGCGCGTCCGGGGCAGGCTGGTACTGACCGACCTCAGGAAGGGCTCGGCGCAGAGCCCCGGCGAAGGGATCGACGACAACGGCGACCCGGTCTTCAGCCGGGACGGGAGGCTGCTGGCAACGGTGTCGCGGGCGGGCATCCGGTTCTGGCGGCTGCCCGGTCTCCAGCCGCTCACCAAGGTCCAGGTCCGCGGCGACGGGGACGCCGCCGTCCGGCCGATCGGCGCCTTCGACGGCTCGACGTTCCGCTATCTCATGGGTGACCAGGTCTTCTCGCTCGACGTCGCCGACCTGACAGCCGAGGCGGGCCGGGAACCGGTGAGCCGGGCCGTGCTCAGCGGGGACGGGCGATATCTTGTCGTCTCGAACGTCGATGACGCGATCACCGTTCGCTCGCTTGCCAACGGGAAGGCCCTGCCTACCATGCCGGGCCCCGTCGCCTTCGCCTTCAGCCCGGACAACAGGCTGGCCGTGGTACACGAGGGCCGGACCAGAGTCCTGGACCCGGCCACGGGGAAGGTCCTGGCCGACTTCGCGGCGGGCGAGCAGAGCTGGGAGGTCGCCTTCAGCCCGGACGGGCGGCGCCTCGCGCTCCTGCTGCCGGTCGGGGCCGGGCACGCGGTGGAGCTCTGGGATTGGGCCGCGCGCCGCAGGCTGTGGCGCACGCCCACGGCGGAGCCCAAGGCGCTCGCGTTCTCCCCGGACGGCCGGCGGCTGGCCGTCGTAGGCCGGGACCAGCGCCTGCTCGACACCGCTTCCGGCGTGCCGAGCGGCGAGCCGTTCGGCGAGACCGGCGCCGGCGAATCAGGCATGCAGGCGTGGTTCACCCGTTCAGGGACGATCCTGATCGTGCACGACTCGCGTGGACGCGTCACCCGCTGGGACACCGCCACCCGCCGGAGCGTCGGCCTGCCGGTGCGCGGCGTCTTCGGCACGGGCGCAGCAGCCTACTCTCCCGCAGAAGACCTCATCGCGTTCCCGCAGAGCCAGGGCCGGGTGCTGCTGTTCGACCCGCTCTCGGGCAGCAGCCTCGGCCGCTCCGCCGACACCGGCGGCGGGCTGGACCCCGCGACCGGCCAGGTATGGTCGGCGGCCTTCTCCCCGGACGGTTCACGGGTGCTGACCGTCGACGGCCACGCCACAGTCAGGAGCTTCCCCGCCGCTCCGGAGGCCGCCGCCCAGGCCGCCTGTACGCGTGCCGGGCGGTCGCTGACGCGGCAGGAGTGGGCGGAGCACGTTCCCGCGCTGCCTTATCTGGAGGTCTGCCCGCGCTGAAGCGTCCACGGGTCCGCCGCGTGCTGGGTTCGCACGTGACTCGCGGGCGACGCCGATGATCAAGCTCCGATGGATTCCGGGGTCTTGGGCTGAAGAGTGTTGTACGGGCTGGGCTGGACGTGGCCGGCATGGCGCGGTGGTGCGGCGGGCGTGACGGTGTTCCCTGCCGGCACCGTTGTCGGAGTCGGGGCTTATGGATTGAGATCGTTTCATCCTGAGTCGCAGGTCAATGGCCTGGTATGGCATGGTTGGGACGTGCTCGTGCCGGTAGTGACGGGGGGTTTCTGATCGAATGATCATCTGTCATCGGGTGATCTCGGTGTTGACCAGGACCATCAGGGCGCGCAGCAGCGTGGTGGCGTGAACGGCGCTCATGCGGACCTTGGTGAGGATTCGCCAGTTCTTCAGACTCCGTTGATTAACTAAAAGTAGTGGTATGCCTACCTGAAGCTATCTGTGGTGGTGAGAGGTAGGCAACAGTGTCGATGCGTCCTGGGGATCGGTCGGAGATTCCCGCCCAGACAGTAGCGGTGGCGCGGGCGGCATGCCCGAAGGGCACACGAGCGATGCGGCTCCGGGACGCGCTGGGGCCACTGTTCGATGACGAGCAGTTCGCCGACTGCTTCGCGGCCGAAGGCCGCCCGGGAACGCCGCCAGGGACGCTGGCGTTGGTGTCGGTGCTGCAGGCGATGGAAAACCTCACCGACCGGGCCGCCGCCGAGGCCGTCCGTACCCGGCTGGACTGGAAATACGCCCTATCCATGGAGCTGGACGATCCCGGCTTCGACTTCTCGGTGCTCAGTGAGTTTCGCGACCGCCTGCTCAGCAGGGACAGGAGCGGATGGCTTCTGGAGCTGATGTTGCAGCGGGTCGGTCAGGCCGGACTCCTCGTCGGCCGCGGCAAGGTCCGCCCCGATTCCACGCACGTGCTCACCCGGACCCGCACCCTCAACCGGCTGGAACTGCTCGGTGAGAGCGTGCGGGCGGCGCTGGAGCAGCTTGCCCAGATCGCCCCGGGCTGGCTGGCACCGCGTATCCAGCCGGGATGGGACCTGCGCTACGGGCATCGAATCGAGTCGTCCCGGCTGCCCGCCGGCGAGGGTGCCCGGCTGCGCTGGGGCCAGGAGACCGCTGCCGACGGCGCGCTGTTACTGGAGGCGATCGACACCGACCCAGAAAGCGCCTGACTGGGCCGATTACCCCAGGTTCAGGCGTTGCGCCAGATCTGGGCTCAGCAGTGTGTGCGCGATGAGAGCGGCTGCTGGCATCTGCGTGAGGTCCGTATCACCGAGGACGCTCAGCATCTCCGATTCCCCTCATGATCCGCAGTCACGGTGGAGTACCAAGCGCGACACCACCTGGAGCGGCTACAAGGTCCATCTGAGTGAAAGCTGCCAGGCCGACGCCCCGCATCTGATCCTGCAGGTGGAGACGGCACCGGCGACTGCCGCTGATAACGCCACCCTTCAGGCCATCGCTACTGGCCTGCGTGAGCGGCACCTCACCCCGGCTGAGCACTATCTGGACGAAGGTTATGTCACCGCCGAGGCGATCGCCGAGGCCACAGGTCACGGCACGCAGATCATCGGCCCGCTCACCCGAGAGGAGCTCCTGGCAGGCCAAGGCCGGGCTCGGCTTCGACCGTGACTCCTTCGCCATCGACTCAGATGCCCGCCGAGCCACCTGTCCCGACGGTAAACACCGCATCCACTGGCGTCACCGCGCTCACCTGGCCGGCGATGGGGCCGCGATCGGCTTCGCCGCCACCGACTGCCAACCCTGCCCGCTGCGGATCCACTGCACCAAAGGCATCGCAGAACGTCAGATCGTCATCCCTTCCCGCCGCCTCTATGAAATCCAGCGAGCCAACCGCGCCGACCAGACCGATCCGCGCTGGAGGCGGCGATACAACCTGCGCGCGGGTGTCGAAAGCACCATCTCCGAGGCCGTACGCGCCCACGGCCTGCGCCGCTGCCGCTATATCAGCCTGACCAAGACCCGCCCGCAGCACGTCTTGATCGCCTGTGCCATGAACGCCGCCCGGATCGCCGACTGGACCGAACGCGACAACCACCCCGCTCGCGAACGCCCGCCCAGCAGCTTCAAAAGACTCTGCAAGGCCCGCGCAGCAAGTTAACCAACAGAGAGTCCTGGGCCCTGCCGTCGAAGAGGCCAGCGTTCCGTGCTCCTGCTGCTTTCGCCAGTGCTCGATGTGCGAGTGGTACAGCCTCTCCTTGCGCATCAGCGCGCCACGCTCGGGGTTGCCCTCGGGCAGAGCGTCATAGGCCGCCAGGATCCGCGCCTTGTATGCGGCGGTGAACGTCCGGCGCACCGGCCGGTTCACCCGGTTGTCGGTCACCTGACCATCCTGCCCGCTCATGGCGGCCTGGTCAGCGAGAGTCATCGTCACTGTCTCGATCGTCCTGTCTCGCCCTGTTTCATATCAAGAACACTCTAACGTCCCTTGTCTCACAAGAGACTGACAGAGAGGGGAGCGCCCGGTGCCCTGTCTCGTTTGTGATGAACTCCTGACTGTGGGGTCTCGGGCCGACGTGCCGAGAAGCTGCATCACGTGCCTGGTGTGGACACCTCGGTCTGGCTCGGCTCCCGCTCGCCCGCGAGGACCTCACGAATGACGGTCTTCTGCACCTTGCCAGACACGTTCTTCGGCAGCTCGTCAGTGAAGTGCACCGCCTTGGGGAGCTTGTAGCCCGCGAGGTACTCCCGGGTCCGCGACACGACCTGTTCCTCGGTGAGCTCATGCCCAGGGGCGACGACGACCATCGCGACGACGGCTTCTCCCCAGCGGTCGTCGGGCACACCGATGACCGCCACCTCTGTCAGCTCTGGGTTGGCGCGGATCAGAGCCATCTCCACCTCGACCGAGTACACATTGAGTCCACCGGTCTTGACCATGTCCTTGACTCGGTCGGCGAAGAAGAGAAAGCCGTCCTTCTCTGACACCAGGTCACCGGTGTGCAGCCAACCGTTGCGGAAGATCTCGGCGTTGGCCTCGGGTCGCTTGTAGTAGCCCTTGAACAGGTTGGGGCCTCGCACGACGAGCTCACCGATCGTGCCTGGCTCAACGTCCCGATCCTGGTCGTCGACGATGCGTACGTCGTCGTACCAGACGGGGAAGCCGATGGTGTTCTCGTGGTGCAGCATGTGGCCGTTGAACTCGGTGATCGATACGAGCGCTGAGGCTTCGGTGAGCCCGTAGGCGAACAGCAGGCGGTCCAGGTCCAAGGCGTCCATGGCCCGGGCCGCCCACTCCCGGGTGTACTTCGCCGCCGCCGTCAGAACCACCCGCAGCGACGACAGGTCGTACCGTTTCCGATCAGGGAAGTCGAGCAGCTGCTGGAGAGGCGCCACCAGGATCGTCGCCATGGTGATGCGGTACTTCTGGATGAGCCGGCACGCCTCGGCCGGGTCCCATTGCGGGAGGATCACCAACGGCAGCGCACGAACGATGAAGGCAGTTGCTTGGATGTGCAGGCCAGCGATGTGGTTCATAGGCATCCCGACGAGGAGGCTGTCGGGCAGTGTCGGTCGCACGTAGGTGAGGTAGCTGACCGCGTCCCAGAAGATGCTGCTGTGGGTGAGCACCGCACCCTTGGGAAGGCCGGTGGTGCCTGAGGTGTACATGATGACGGCCTCGTCTGAACTGGTCACGTCGATCTCAGGCTCAGACTCCGATGCAGCGCCGACCAGAGCGTCGTACTCGAGCGCGTTCGGCAGCGTCGGCGTCCCGCCGTACACGACGAGCTGCACGCCGGCCAGGTCGTCGAGGATCGGCTCGACCGCGCTCTGAAGGCTCGCCTCCACCAAGAGGATCTTGGCGTCACCGTCGGTGACGATGAATGCGATCTCCCGCGGGGCCAGGCGCCAGTTGACGGTGCCGAAGACTGCACCGAGCTTCGCCGACGCGTGGTAGATCTCGAAGTACTCCAACGAGTTACGGCCGAGCGCCGCCACATGGTCGCCGTGCACCACGCCGAGGTCGCTCAACGCGTGGGCAGTGCGGTTCACCCGCCGGTTGTACTCATCGAACGTGTAGGCACGGTCCTGGTGGATCATCGCCGTGCGGTTGGGGAAGCGTTCCGCGTTCCGGCGCACGATGTGACCCAGGGTCAGGTTGTCCGACATCCTCAGATCTTGCTGCATCGGCCATTCGCTCCATGTCCGAGAAGGGGGTCCGGCGCTCAGGTCAGCGTGTGATTGACGCAGCAAGAGCCGCCGCGACACAGTTAATCCGGTGGCGACGTCAGCGTCAACATATTGACGTCAGAGAAAGTGCGTGGTCTGATCGCCTAGACATCAAGAGACACGGGGAAGACGAGGTGATGTGGTGACGAGCGCCCGACCAGACCTCGGCGTGCGCGCGGAGGCGACCACCGCTGATGCTCACCCACTGGCGTCACTCGAGGGCCGGACCGCGGTGCTCACCGGCTCGACCCAGGGCATCGGCTTGGCTAGCGCCGTGCGGTTGGCTAGGCGAGGCGCCGCAGTGGTGCTGAACAGCCTGAGCGGCTCAGGCGCCGAGGATGCAGTGGCGCGGGTCCAGCGCGAGGTACCGAAGGCATCAGTGGTCTATGTCCGCGCCGACGCGACGTCGGTCGACGAGATGCATCGGCTGGCGGCGGCCGCCGTCGACACCTTCGGCAGCTTGGACGTGTGGGTGAACAACGCGTCGCCACACGTGAAGATCGACTTCTTTGAGCACCTCGAGCCCCCCGACTGGCGCGACATCATCGAGGGCAAGTTCTTCTCGGCCGTCAACGGGATCAACGCCGCCCTTCCGCTGATGAAGGAGTGTGGCGGCGGGGTTATCCTCAACGTCGTGTCGGACGCGGCTCGGGTCGGTACCGCGGGTGAGTCGGTCATCTCGGCGGCATACGGCGGTGTCATCTCCCTGACCAAGTCACTGGCTCGGGAGTTCGCCCGCTACCGGATTCGGGTCAACTGCGTGTCGGTGACTCTCACCAGCAACACCATCGCCTACAACCGTCTGATGGGCCAAGAGCGTTCGGCGCGGATCTTCTCCAAGATCGCAGAGCGCATGCCGCTTGGCGTGCTTGAGCCCGACGATGTCGCGCAGGCGGTCGAGTCGTTCGCGCTCTCCCGGCGCATCACCGGCCAGACATTGAGCGTCAACTCGGGACTGAGTTTTCCGTCATGACCCAGCGACTGGAGAACCCGGAGGTCGGGGCACCCGCGAGCACAACTGCCGTCGCCCCTTGGGAGACCCGAGAGAGTTGGACGCGTCCAGGCGCTCACGAGCTGGCAGCGGGAGTCTTCCGCATCCCGCTGCCCTTGCCGATGGACGGACTGAAGGCCGTGAACGTCTACGCCGTGGTCTCCGCGGAGGGTGTGACGCTCATTGATGGAGGCTGGGCGATCCTCGAGGCCGAGGAGCAGCTGACCCGGGCCATGGACGAGATCGGCTGCGGCATCGACGCGGTGACCGACGTACTCGTCACCCATGCCCACCGCGACCACTACACCTTGGCGGTCACCCTGCGGCGGAAGTGGGGCAGTCGCATCAGCATCGGAATCGGGGAACGCACCAGCATGGAGGACCTCGCGGTGCGCCCTGAGTTCTCGGTCCCGCGCCAGGTCGAGCAACTCCGGCGAGCAGGAGCCGCCCAGCTCGCTGAGGCGATGCGCGACTTGGACAACCCGTTCGACAACTCCCACTGGACCCTGCCGGACAACTGGCTCGACTCCGGGACCGTCATCAAGCTCGACGATGAACGCCAGCTGGAGGCGATCCACACGCCTGGGCACACCGCCGGACACATGGTGTTCATCGACCGTCGGCACGGACTGGTGTTTTCCGGGGACCACGTGCTTCCGCACATCACGCCATCCGTCGGCTTCGAGCAGGTGCCGACGAGCTCCCCTCTGTCGGACTACCTCAGCTCGCTGGCGCTCTTGCGCGATCTCCCCGATGGCCGGCTGTTGCCCGCACACGGCCCGTCGATGACCAGCGTCCATGCACGCGTCGACGAGTTGCTCGAACACCATGCCCGGCGACTTGATCTGACCTGTCGGGCACTCGCTGCTGGAGCTAGCACCGCCTACGAGGTAGCACAGAAGCTGAAGTGGACCGGCCGCGCCAGGATGCTCACCGAGTTGGACCCGTTCAACCAGTCGCTGGCCACGCTGGAGACCGCTGCCCACCTGGACGTCCTTGTCGAGCGCGGTTTAGTACGCCGCGAGGAGAACGGCCAGGACGTGGCGACGTACGCCATCTGAAGCGTCGTTTCGTCTCCGGGGGCGTCGGGCCCGGGCGGTCAGTCGCCGGGCCGCAATAAGGCCACGCTGCATAGGCAGCTACGACGGCTTGGACCCGGACACGGACACCCAGTTTGGCAAGCACTCTCGTGACATGCGTCTTGACCGTGGTTTCCGACGGGATGAGATCCCGGGCACTTCGGGGCTGGAGCGCCCTTGTGCCGTCAAAGCCAGCACCTCCCGCTCCCGATCGGTCAGACCGGCGACCCGTAAAGGAAGGTGTACTGCCACACGCCGACGGCGTACAAGAACACGATCGACGAGAAGGCGACTACCACGGTGGGCCAGGGATGAGTACGCAGGCTCACCGCTGCGCAGGCCAAAGAGATCACGGCGCCAAGGCCCGCCTATCGCGGTCCCCCCAGCTACCCGAGTAGACCTCGACAAGACCGATCACGAGACCGCCTGTCGCGAGATGTGCGTCGATCGCGCCGATCTTCCCCGGTCCGCGGCCTCATAGACCACGCGGATTGGCCTCGCCAGAGCCGCGTGGTTTCGTTCTGAGTGGTCGTCTTGTCGCGTTCGATCCGGCCCGGGCAGGCGCGGCCTCCGCAGGGCGAGGGCGGGTCTGGCTGGTGTCGTTCGTGGCCGTCAACTGCTCCAGGTATGCCAAGTCCTCGGAGATCCGCTGGATGACTCCGCGGGGAGTCCCGTCGTGTCGTCCCTCGGGGGGCACGGTGATGCCGCTTAGCAGCATCGTGGTGATGGCCTCGACGGTCTCCTCTGCGGTGATGGCGCTCGTCGGGTGGTACCAGTCCGCGATGCCGGTGATCGCGCCGAAGATGATCGACGTGGTGAGCTCGGGGTCGATCGGACGTACGTCGCCTGCGGCGATGGCGGCTCGGATCGCTTGGGTCAGGCTCGCGCGGACCCGCTGGCGTTGCTGGGCAAAGTCGTCGCGGAAGGTCTCGGGGATCTGGGCGAAGTTGCGGTTGATGATGCGCAAGCGGGCGGGCTGGTCGGCCACTTGGGCGCCGATTCGCCGCATCAGCGTGCTCAGTCGCTCGTAGGGGGTGACCGACTCGTCGGCGAGGCCCTCGAGGACCTTGTCGGAGCTGACCAGGTCGAGGAGGAGAGCGACAAGGATCTCCTCTTTGTTCTTGAAGTAGTAGTAGAGCGACGGCCTCGTAACCCCCATCGCGTCGGCGATGTCCTGCATGCGGGTCTCGGCATATCCACGTTCGTCGAAGATCTCGGCGGCGGAGTCGAGGATCGACTTGGACATCAGCGCGCTTCGTGCGTTCACGTCAGACACTTCATTCCCCCTCCTTCGCGGCGGTCGGTGCGACACAGCACAGGCTAGCCCATTCATCGCCGGCGCCAGTTTCCCGTCTGTGACGTAGACGTTGAACACTTGACGCGAATGACGAATCATGCGAAGTTGGTGGCGACTGGAACGAGCGATCGCTTACAGACACGAGGTGACATGTCCGATTCTCTGATCGTCGAAGACGCCGAACCCGGTATCCGTCGGCTGACGCTCAACCGGCCCGAACGGAGAAACGCCCTCGACGGTGACCTCTTGGACCGCCTGCTCGAGGCGCTCGCCGACGCCAAGTCCGAAACCCCCGACGTCAAGGTGCTGGTCCTATCGGGCACGGGTCCGGCCTTCTGTGCCGGCGCCGACCTGAAGTGGCTGAACTCAGGAGTGCTCGCCGATCACGGCGCGCACGTCGCCTTCCAGGAGAAGCTCAAAGCCGTCTGCGTCGCCCTCGAGGCGGCACCCCAGGTGGTGATCGGGGCCGTGCACGGCTACGCACTCGCTGGAGGGCTCGAGGTTCTCCTCGCCTGCGACCTGATCATCGCTGCCGATGACGCAACCATCGGGGACGAGCACATCAAGCGGAACCTGTTGCCCGGCGGCGGGGGCTCCCAGCGACTGCCGAGGCGGATCGGGCTGTCGCGTGGTCTGTTCTGCCTACTCACCGGCCATCGCATGAGCGGTAAGCAGGCGGAGGAGTGGGGCCTGGCTTGCGCCAGTGTGCCGGCCACAGATCTCGATGCGGCCGCCCTGGACATGGCGCGTGGGCTGGCCGAGCGGGACGGGCGGGCGTTGGACTCGATGAAGGCCATGGCCAGGCACGGCTACGAGATGCCGCTTCAGGACGCGCTCTGGTGGGAGCTGTGGACCCAGCATCGCTACAGGTCGGCATCGGGCGCCATGGACGCAGGCATCGCGGCCTTTGCGCAGGGTTCCGACAAGGGTGTGGCCCCGGCTGCCGGGGGGCGTTGATGGACCTATCTCTCGAGGGGCGCACGGCGGTTGTCACCGGCGGAGCCTCGAACATCGGCCGCTCGATCAGCAGGTACCTCGCGGAGGGTGGAGCATCCGTGGTGATCATCGACCGGGACGAGGACCAGGCCACACGCACCGCTGAGCTGTGCGGCGAGCGCACCTCCGTGCTCGTGGCGGATCTCTCCGACCTCGCCCAAGTGAACGACGTGGGCCAACGGCTTGTCACCGGCCATGAATCGATCGACATCCTGGTCAACAACGCCGGTTGGGTGAACACGCTGCCCTACCTGGAGAAGGAGCTCGATGAACTCCATCTGGAGGTCCGCCTCAACCTTCTCGCGCCCATGCTGCTGACCAAGATCCTGGTGCCCGGGATGGTCAACAAGGGCTGGGGACGCGTCGTGTCGGTGGCCTCGGAGGCAGGCCGCGTGGGTCAGCGTGGCCAGGTGGCATACGCCGCGGCCAAGAGTGGCGTGATGGGCATGACGCGCGCGCTCTCCCACGAAGTCGGTCGCCACGGCGTCACCGTCAACGCGGTATCGCCGGCGATGACGGTCCCAAGGTCCGCCGACGAGATCGGCGAGGGAAGCATGCAACAGACGCGCAACCGGCCGCCCGAGTTGATGGACAAGATCATCAAGAGCTATCCAGTGGGCCGAGTTGGCACGCCGGACGACATCGCGGCCGCCGTCGCCTTCTTGTGCAGCGAGCAGGCCGGGTTCATCACCGGCCAGACGCTCCCGGTCAACGGCGGATTCGTTACCACCTGAGAGAGACAGACATGTCAGCTGAAGAGTCGACCGTGGAATGGACGCCGTGGGTTGTCCCGCCGAACGCGCCGAAGCTGGACGAGGTGATCTACGAGCGCTGCAACAGGACGACCGGCGGGTCGGTAGCTCGGATCACCATCAATCGGCCCGATCGTTTGAACGCGATGACCAGCCACACCATGCGAGAGATCATGGAGGCGGTGAACGCCGCCAACGACGACGACACGGTCGGAGTCGTCGTGCTGCAGGGCGCCGGCGACCGAGCATTCAGCAGCGGGGGAGACGTCTCCTGGGAGGGGAACCGGACACGGGCTGACTGGTTCTTCGACGTTCCGCCGAACCACACGGTGCGTTTCTCGCTGAAGCCGGTGATCGCCGCCGTGCGCGGCTATGCCATCGGCGGCGGCAACCACCTCGCCTACACCTGTGACCTCACGATCGCTGCCGACAACGCGGTCTTTGGGCAGATCGGCTCTCGGGTGGGCAGCCCCGCCGACGGCTACATGGTGCGTTACCTGGTGCGGGTCATCGGAGCCAAACGGGCTCGGGAGATGTGGCTGACTCGTCGCCGGCTCAGTGCCCAAGAGGCCCTCGAGTGGGGCCTGGTCAACCAAGTGGTGCCGTTGGCCGAGCTCGACGAAGCGGTGCTCGCCATGGCCGACCGGATCCTCGACGGCAGCCCCACATGCATCCGCATCCTCAAGGCGGTCTTCGACCAGGAGATCGACGAGATGGCCGGCGACGTCCGGCGTACCGCCTATCTGACCGCGCCCCGGTTCGTGGGCGGGGACGAAGCCAAAGAGGCGGTGCTCGCCTTCAAGGAGAAGCGGCCCCCGCGCTTCTGGCCGGTCCCGCACGAGAACTGAGGCCGAGCCTGGCGCACGCCGAGTGCCATCGAGCTCTTGCACCCAAGGAGTCACTGTTGACTGACAACACCCGAACAGCCGCGGACATCACCGACGAGATGGCGGACGAGGCCAGGTCACTGATCGGTGTCTGGCTCCGCCGAGACGTGCACACCCCAGCCGTCGCGGAGGACATCGCACCGATCGACATTCGCCGCTGGGCGATGTACAGCGTCGGAGACGACAACCCCCTGTGGAGCGACGACGAGTACGCGCGCCGGACTATATGGGGAGGGATCGTGGCCCCGCCGACCTTCCTCTACACGATCGACAGCACCATCATCGCGCCAGGGTTACGAGGCATCCAGTGGATCTACGGCGGCACGCGCTGGGAGCACCATGTGCCGGTCCGGGTGGGAGATCGGATCACTGCGAGGGCCCGACTGATCAAGGTGACCGAGAAGACTGGATCGCACGCCAAGCGCTTCATCGTGCAGACCGGGGAGACGCTGTACTTCAACCAGCGCGACGAACTGGTGTCCCGGGCGGAGGCAGATGTCCTCCGGATCCCGCGCAAGGGCAGTGGAAAGGGCCTGGTGGGCTTCGAGAGCCGCAAGGCCGCCGGACGCCAGAAGTACACCCCCGAGCAGATCGAGGAGGTGCGACAGGCATACCTCTCGCAGAAGCCGCGCGGAAGCAAACCGCTCTACTGGGAGTCGGTCTGCGTGGGCGATGAGCTGCCGCCTATCCCCAAGGGCCCACTGACCATCGTCGACATCATGGCGTTCTACGTGGGACGCAGGAACACCTATCCACCGTTGAAACTCGCCTTCGCCGAGCGTGAGCGACACCCGGCGAACGTATTCGTGAGCCCGTCGACCGGAATCCCCGTGCACCCGGCCGCCGGCCACCTCGACGAGGAAATCGCCCACGAGGTCGGAATGCCAGGGATCTACGACCAGGGCTGGATGCGCGCCAACTGGCTGGGTCACCTGATCACCGACTGGTGCGGAGACCACGGCTTCGTCCGCAAGCTGGGCATCCGGCTCCAGTTGCCCAACCTCATCGGCGACCTCACCTGGTGCAGGGGCATCGTGGTCCGCAAGTACGTCGAGAATGACGAGCACCTGGTCGACATCGAATGCTGGGGGGAGAACCAACGAGGGGAGCGCAACGTCCAGGGCACCGCAACGGTGCGCCTTCCCAGTAAGGACGTGTCGAGCCTGGAAGGGGTCCGGCGTGGCTGACTCGACGAAGGTCGGTCCCCTTCACGGGGTGAAGGTCTGCGACTTTACGCACGGGGTCGCCGGGCCGTACACGACGATGCTGCTCGCAGACCTCGGCGCGGACGTCTGGAAGCTCGAGAAGCCGGGCCGGGGTGACGCGACGAGGTACATGAACGTCAGCAAGCGCTACCGCGGCGACATTCCGCGCAGCGGCGGCGACTACTTCCTGGCCATCAACCGCAACAAGCGGTCGGTCGGAGTCGACCTCAAGACCGAGGACGGACGCCGACTGGCGCTCGCGCTGGCCAGCCGCGCCGACATCGTGGTGTCCAACTTCCGGCCCGGGGTGATGGAGTCCTTGGGTCTTGGGTACACCGACGTCCGAGCGGTCAACCCTGGTGTCGTCTACGCCTCGCTCTCGGCGTACGGCGAACGCGGCCCGCTTGCCTCCCAGCCCGGCATGGACGTCGCCGTCCAAGCCAGGTCGGGCGTCATGTCCATCACCGGCTATGGCGGGATGGACCCGGTGAAGCCCGGTGTGTCGCTGGCCGACTTCGCAGGAGGATCCCACCTGACCACCGCTGTGCTGAGTGCTCTGTTCCAGCGAGAGCGCACAGGAGAGGGTCAGCAGGTCAGCATCTCCCTGCTCGAGGCCACCATGTCGATGCTGATCAACTACTCCGTGGCGGTCATCGACGGTGGCGCCGTCATCGCCCCGATGGGCTCGGGGCATCCCCAACTGGTGCCCTTCCAGGCCTTCCCCACCTCCGACGGCTACGTCGTCATCGGGACCGGCACGAACCGACTCTTCGGTGACCTCTGCGACGTGCTCGGGGCGCCAGAACTCAGGGACGACCCGCGGTTCCTCACCAACGTCGACCGGGTGGCGAACCGGGAGGAGCTCATCCCGCTGATCGAGAAGCTCACCCGGACGCGGGACACCGCGGAGTGGCTTGCCATCTTCGAGGAGAGCAGCATCCCGTGTGCGCCGGTCAACACGATGGAGCAGGCACTGACGGACCCTCAGCTGCTGGCCAACGACGCCATCGTTGAGGTCGACCATCCAGTCGTCGGGCCGTTGCACGTGCTCGCCAGCCCGTACCACTTCAGTGCCGCGTCGGCCGACGTGCGGATGCCGCCGCCGCAACTCGCCGAGCACACCGCCGAGGTCCTGTCCGAGGTGCTGGGGCTCGACGAGGACCAGATCGACTCACTGCGGTCGCGAGGAGTGATCTGAGATGTCCGCCGGCAGAGTGGTGGTGGCCGGCGGTGGACTCGGCGCCCTCCGCACCGTCGAGGCCCTCCGTGCACAAGGGTGGCCGGGGGAGATCCTCGTGGTCGGCGACGAGATCTACGCGCCGTACAACCGGCCGCCGCTGTCCAAGCAGCTGCTCCTCACTGAACCCGACCACAAGGCTGTGGCATTCAAACTGCGGCAGAGCATCAGCGACGTGACCTGGCGACTCGGAACCCGAGTAGAGCACGCCGATCTGATGGCCCACCAGCTCACGCTCAGCGACGGCAGCCACATCACGTACGACGCACTCGTCGCAGCGACCGGGGTGCGCGCCCGGCGCCTGGCGCCGGCGGCGGGTCGTTTGGACTGCCACGCCCTCCGGACCCTGGACGACTGCACGGGCCTGCGTCGGGCGCTCGTTCCGGGTTGTCGCGTGGTCGTCGTGGGAGCCGGCTTCATCGGCTGCGAGGCGGCCACCGCGCTGCGTGCGGCCGGCTTCGGCGTCGACGTCGTCGAGTGTGACCAGGAGGCCATGCAACGGCCGCTCGGCCCCATCATCGGCGGTGCGATCCGGGCCCGGCATGAGGCGCTCGGAGTGCGGTTCCATCTAGGCAGAAGAGTCCTGGACATCGTCGGCCCCGCCGGCTCGCCGGTCGTCGTCCTCGATGACGGGCGGGAGCTCCCCTGTGCGGCGGTGATCCAGGCGGTTGGTTCCATACCCAATACCGAATGGCTCGAGGGCAACGGACTCGACCTGACCGACGGGGTGGTCTGCGACTCCGACCTGCGAGTGCCTGGCTTCGATGACGTCTTCGCCATCGGAGACGTGGCGCGCTTCCCCAATGCGTTGTACGACGACGCGCCGAACCGGTGCGAGCACTGGCAGATGTCGATACTCACCGCGAAGCGAGCAGCCACGTCCATCGTCGCCGCCCTGCAAAGGGAACACCACGAGACGACCGCATTCGCCCCCGTGCCCTGGTTCTGGTCGGACCAGGACCAGGTGAAGCTGCAGGCCTACGGCAGGCCCGGTACTGGTACGGAGATGAACATCGTCGAAGGAAGTCTCGATGGCGACCTGATTGCCCGGTTCGTGAGGGAGGGACGCGTTGTCGGCGTCGTCCTCGTCGGCCTTGCCCACCGGGCCGCGCAGTACCGGGACTCCATCGGAGTTCCGGCGTGAGCCGTCATTCGAGGGAGCGGAGAGAGACACCTATGACAGAAGGTTCACAGCCGGTTGCGGGCGAGCAGGCCTCTGGGGCCCCGTTGGTCAGCCGGGCAGCGTTGTTGCGCGGTGTGCGGCAGAAGGTCGACATAGTCGGCATCGACGTGGAACAGCCACGCCGCGGCGAGGTGCTGGTGCGGATGGGTGCGACCGGAGTGTGCCAGTCGGACCTGTCGATCTACGAGGGTCGTCTGCCCAACCCGCTACCCATGGTCCTCGGTCACGAGGGTGCCGGATCGGTCGTCGCAGTGGGTGATGGCGTCACGTCGGTGTCGCCCGGGGACCACGTCGTACTTAGTTGGCTGGCCCAGTGTGGGCACTGCTACTACTGCCTTGCCGGCCAGCCGTCAGTGTGTGAGACCGCGAACGACGCGATGCTGCGCGGCACGCTGCTTGATGGGACCACCCGTTACTCGCTTGACGGATCGACCGTCTACCACATGGCCGGACTCGGCACGTTCTCCGAGCTGTGCGTGGTCCCTGAGGGCGCGGCAGTCAAGGTACCGCAGGAGATCGGGTTCGCCCAGGCGGCCCTCCTCGGGTGCAGCGTACTCACCGGCTTCGGTGCCGCGGTCAACACCGGCGGGGTCCGGCCCGGTGAAAGCGTGGCGGTGATCGGCTGCGGCGGGGTCGGGCTCAACGCCGTGCAGGGCGCCAAGCTGTCGGGGGCCAGCGAGATCGTTGCGGTGGACCTGCATCCCGAGCGGCTGGAACTGGCGCGCCAGCTCGGTGCGACATACGCCGTCACACCCCACGACATGCTGGTCAAGCAGATAAGGGGACTGACCCAGGGACGCGGCGTCGACGTCGCGATCGAGGCGGCCGGCAGACAGGAGTCGATCCGAGATGCGCTCCGCATGACCCGTAAGGGCGGCCGGATCGTGCTCGTGGGCGCCGGCCCGGAAGAAGTGCGGCTGAACGTGTCTGCCTTCAACGGGATCGTCCTGACTGAGAAGGTCATCCGCGGCTCTTTCTACGGCTCCTCTTGGGCGGCACGAGATGTGGAGCGGCTGACGAAGTTGTATGCGTCCAATCAGCTCAAGCTTGCCGAGCTCGTCTCGCAGACCTTCGCGTTCGAGGAACTCAACGACGCGCTGAGCTACTGCGCAGACGAACGGGGGGCTCGCGCCGTGATCCTCTTCGAGGACGGAGGAGCCGCGTGAGCCCGATGATGAAGCCGGTCCTTCTGGAGCTGCTCGACGCTTGGGCCGAGCAGTGCGGAAGCGACGCCGTTGTGACTGACTTCGACATCGCGAGGTCGCGCAACTCGGGTACGCCGCACCCCCGCGCGGCGCTTGCTCCGTCGTCCATTCGTGAGCAAGTCGGCGCGCTTGCCGCAGGGCTGCGCCGAGAGGGTGTGGTCAGGGGAGACGTGGTTGCGGTCCAGCTCCCCAACTGGCATGAGTACCTCGTCACCCACCTGGCCCTCTACACGCTCGGTACGATCACCCTGCCCATCTCCCCGATCTACCGGTCGATGGACGTACGTCGTCAGCTCGAGCTGAGCGAGGCGGCCATGCTGATCGTGCCGATGGCTCATAAACAGCGGTCCTACGTGGAGGATGCCGTCGCGCTGAGAGACGAACTGCCGTCGCTCAGTTCTGTCGTGGTGGTCGGCGAAACGGGTGGGGCGGGCGACGTGCGGCGATGGAGCGAGGTCCTCAACGACGGAAGGTCTCCCGAGCTAGAGGAGGAACGCCGGTCGCTTTTGCGTGGGGACCATGCTCTGGGCTCCAACGAGCTCATGCTGCTCAACTTCACCAGTGGCACCACCGGAGACCCGAAGGGCGTGATGCACTCGTGTGCGACCCTCTTGGCCGGCTTGGCGTCCATTGCGCGCCGACTACAGCTCACGGTGGAAGACGTCTTCCTTGTTCCGTCGACGCTCGGTCACGCAGCAGGGTTCGTAAACGGGATGTACCTTCCGCTCTTCCTGGGCGCCCGCGTCGTGTACATGGACGACTGGGACGCCGGGCTCGCGCTACGCATCATGGAAGACTGCGGGGTCAGCTACACGGCCGCCATGCCCACGTACCTACTCGACCTGTTGAGGCACGACGACTTCGCGGCTCGTGACATCAGCACCTTGTCGACGGTCCGAGTAAGCGGTGGCCCGATCTCACGCGCCATGATGGCCGACCTGCATGAGCGGCTGCCGAACGTGCGGCTGTGCCCTGGATGGGGAATGACCGAGTGCCTCTACCTCACATCAGCGGATCCCGACGACGACGTCGAACTGCGCAACAACACAGACGGGCGACCCTTCGACCTGTGTCAGGTCGAAGTGCGCGACCCGAGTTCGGCCCGGGCGCTACCCGAGGGCACGGTGGGTGAGCTGGTGGTGAGGACGCCTTCGATGACACTGGGCTACTACGGCCGGGAGGACCTCACGGCCGCCGCCCTGACCCCCGACGGCTGGTTCAAGACCGGCGACCTGGGCAGTATCCGTGGTAGCCACCTCCAGATCGCTGGCCGCAGCAAGGACATCGTCATTCGGGGCGGTGAGAACATCCCCGTCGTGGCGGTCGAGCAGCTCCTCGAGCAGCACCCGAAGGTGCGCAAAGCGGCCGTGATCGGGGTCGCCGACGCCAGGCTCGGAGAACGGGCCTGCGCGGTCGTGGAATGCCACGGCCAGGATCCGCTGACCTTCGACGAGATGAGGAGGTTCTTCGCCGACCGCGGAGCGACCAAGCACTTCATCCCCGAGCTGCTGGTGGTCACTGAGGAGCTCCCCCTCACCCCCACAGGCAAGATCCGCAAACACGAGCTGGTGTCCAAGTACGCACCCGCAGACGACTTGCCCCGGGCCGGGCGGCTGGCGGGTGGCTCGCGTGCCTGAGGCGCTGCCGTTGGCCGGTGTGCGGGTGCTGTCCCTGGCGGAGCAACTCCCGGGTCCGATCTGCGGCCTGCTGCTCGCCGAACTGGGGGCGGAGGTCACCTTGCTGGAGCGCCCCGACGGCGGCGACCCGCAACGGCAGGTGGGCCCTTGGAACTTCCGCTTCGCCGGGCGTGGCAAGCGGAGCGTCGCCCTGGACCTGAAGGACCAGGTCTCCCTGGCAGCAGCCCGACGTCTTGCTGCGAGCGCGCACATCCTGATCGAGGGCTTCCGGCCCGGCGTACTGGATCGCCTCGGGCTCGGGTACGAGGCGGTGAGCGCCACCAACCCCGCGATCGTGTACTGCTCCATCTCGGGGTATGGAAGCACCGGCCCGTTTGCGCAGGCGGCCGGCCACAACCTGAACTACGAAGCCATGAGCGGGATGCTCGCCCCGTTCGTCACCGGTGCGGCGAAGGAGTACTTCTTGGAAGCCCCGCCGTGGGGCGACATCACCTCCGGCATGCTGGCCGCGCTCGGTGTCGTCGCCGCTCTGCGTATGGCGGAGTCGACCAGCCAGGGGAGTCGGCTGGACCTGTCGATCACCGACAGCCTGGTGTTCGCGCTCGGTCCGGCCCTGTCACGGCACCTCAACGGGGCCGAGGCATTTCCCCGTCGCGAGGGGGCCTATGGGATCTTCCGATGCTCCGACGGCCACGTCGTGCTCGGCATCAACCACGAGGACCACATGTGGCGCGCGTTGTGCAGAGAGCTGTCCCTCGAGGGGTATGCCAGCCTCGATCACGAAGAGCGGCTTCGGCGCCGCAGCGAGATTCGCGAGGCGATCCAGGATGCGATGCTCACCCGGCCTGTGGAGCACTGGGTGCGCGAACTCTCCGAGGTGGCTGCGTGCTCGCCGGTCAACACGCTCGACGCCGTGGTGGGCGACGAACAGCTCCGCACCAGAGGGATCTTCACTGAAGCGACCACGGAGGCCGGATCGACGTTCGTGACAGTCCAGTCTCCGCTGGGACACCGTTACGTGAAGGGATCGCGGGTGCCGCAGTTGGGAGAGCACACTGCGTCCGTGCTGGCAGGGGTGGGAGTGACTGAACAGGAGATCGACCAGATCCTCCAGCACAACCAGAGGTTTGCGTCGTGACCACCCCCCTGACGGAGGCTCTTGAGCTGCGGTCAACGGGCACGGACGCATTCACCGGTCGCGTCCCGCCCACCGAGCTGCGCCAGGTCTATGGAGGGCACCTGGTGGGACAGGCGGCGCTTGCCGCGCGTACGACGGTGAGCCCAGGCCGACGGCTACACTCGCTCCAGACCTACTTCCTTCGTCCCGGCCGCAACGATGCCGAGCTGGAGTACCGCATACGGCGAATCCGAGACGGCGCATCGTCCTGCACTCGCCTCGTGAAGATTCGCCAGGGCGGCGTACAGATCGCGCAGGTCTCGGCATCCTTCACCTCTTTCGAGGCCCTCGAGCTCTCGTACCAGGTGCCGATGCCGACGGCGCCGCCGCCGGAGGCACTGCCCACCCTCCACCAGCGGGTGACGGACCACCCCGACGACTGGCCACTGCTCTATCGCACGTGGCGACACTTCGACGTGCGCTACGTCGAGGCGCCACGCGACCGACTTTCGGGATCGACGAATGGTCCGCGGACGTCGGCCCAGGTGTGGCTCAGGGCGGACGAGCCCCAACCGGACGACCCCGGCTGGCATGAGTGCGCGCTCGCCTACGTGAGCGACCTGACGCTGCTGTCGGTCGTGCTACCCGCGATGTCATTGCGTCCTGCGCTGCCAGGACTGCGGATGGCCTCCCTCGACCACATGCTGTGGTTCCACCAGCCGTGCCGGGTGGACGGTTGGATCCTCTATGACCAGTCCACCCACGCAGTCGGGGGAGGCCTGGGGCTGGCCTCGGGCCACCTGTTCCAGCAGGACGGCACGCTCCTGGCAACAGTTATGCAGCAGGGCGTGATCCGCCGTCCCGACGGCTGTTGACGTCCCCTGACTTGGATGTCAAACTTCGAACACTGACGACAGATTGGTCGTCATTCACTGGAGGCGTATCCATGAACCAAGTGGCGCAGGCACCTTCTTCGCCCATGATCGTGGACGGTCAGGAGATCGTCATCGACCCCACCGCTCCGAGCAACGTGGAGTGCCCCTTCCCGATGTACCGCCACCTTCGTGCTGAGTCGCCCGTCGCCTACATCGCCGAGCATGACTTCTACATGGTCACCACGCACGACTTGTGCATGACGGTGCTCCGCGACCCGGCGACCTTCCGCCAGTGGGATGGCGACGAGATGTTCGAGCCCGGCCAGGGGCCGCCGCTCGGCCGGCCAAGCAACTGGTCGCCTGAGGTGGCCACGGCAATGGAGGGCGCCCATCACCCGGTCTCGACTCTCGTGAACGCGAACCCGCCGCGGCACACCAGGTATCGCAAGCTTGCCAACTCCCTCTTCTCGGCACGTCGTACCGCGGATGCGATGGAAGGGCGGATGCACGAGATCGTCAACGACCTGATCGACGCCTTTCCGGCCGAGGGTGAGGTCGACTTCGTGGAGGCCTTCGCCGTTCCCTTCCCGATCCGCGTGATCTCCGAGGTCCTCGGCTTCCCGGCAGACCAGTACCAGACGTTCAAGCGCTGGACCGACTCGGCGATGGTTGCGATCGCAGGCGGTGTCGAAACGGATCGTCTGGTCCAGGCTGCCAACGACATCGTCGAGTTTCAGCGATTCCTCCTCGAGATGGTCGAAAGCCGGCGCAAGGAGCCGAAGGATGACGTCGTCGGCTACTTGGCAGCAGCCCAGCTCCAGGACGTCGACGGGCCGAGGCTGCTGGATGAACGGGAGACGATCGGTCTCGGTTTGCACCTGCTCACCGGTGGTGGCGAGACGACCACCAACCTGCTCGGGTCACTTGTGTACCGGATCAGCGTCGAGCCGGGCCTGCTCGAGAAGGTCTGTGCCGACCCGGCCAGCATCCCGTCGGTGATCGAGGAGACGCTCCGTCTGGACTCGCCGTTCCAGGCGCTTTTCCGGCGCACAACTCGCCAAGTCGCGCTCGGCGGTGTCGATCTCCGGGAGGGCGCGAAGGTGCTGGTCGCGTTCGGCTCTGCCAACCACGACGAGGCGCTCTTCTCCAATGGAGACGAGTTCTCCCTCGACCGCGAGGACTCCGGAGCCCACATCGCCTTCGGCTTCGGCACCCACTTCTGTCTCGGTGCCCCGCTGGCCAGGCGTGAGGCGCTGATCGCGGTGGAGACGTTGACCCGTCGGCTGCCGGGGCTGCGGCTCAAGGCCGGTGGCGACGTTGTCCAGCACGAGCACGCCTTCCTGCGTGGACTGCGCAAGCTCGACATCCACTACGACGCGGTGCTGCCCGCGTCGGCCGACGGCTCATGAGGAATCGTCAGGAGAACGCGCATGGTTGATCACTCCCATCTCTTGGGCGCGCTCCCAAGGGCAGAGATGCTCATCAGTGACAAGTGGCTTTCACATGGAAGTGCCGGGACATTCGACCTGATCGACCCATCGACCGGTTTACGGGTGACCGAGGTGCCCATGGGTGGACCGAACGAGGCCGGAAAGGCAGTGGCCGCGGCGTCTGCCGCTGCTCCCGCCTGGCGACGATTCCCACCGCATAAGCGGCGCGATCTGCTCCTGCGCTTGGCCGACCTCATCTCCGCGAACCGCGACCTGTTCGGGACAGTCGCCGCGGTGGAACAGGGGTTGCCCGGGGGGAGCATCTACGCCCGGCACTGCGCTGAGTGGGTGAGGTACTACGCGGGCTGGTCTGAGAAGATCCACGGCACCGTGAACCCGTCGTACCCGGTGGATGCGCTGGCCTATGTGGTCAAGGAGCCCTACGGCGTCGTTGCGGTGATCACCCCGTTCAACGAGTCATTGTCGGCGCTTGGCATGAAGGTGGCGCCGGCACTCGCGGCCGGCAACTGCGTCGTGGTCAAGCCGCCCGAGCAAACCCCTTTGCAGACCACGCTGTTCGCACGCCTGGCCTTGGAGGCTGGCATCCCGCCCGGTGTACTGAACGTGATCACCGGTGGCCCTGCAGCAGGGGAAGCGCTCGTCCGCCACGCCGACGTGCGCAAGGTCTCCTTCACGGGCGGAATTCGCACAGCGCGGGCGATTCTCAAGGCCGCCGCGGAGACGGTGACGCCCGTGGTCACCGAGCTCGGGGGAAAGTCGGCGAACATCGTCTTTGCCGATGGCGACTGGCAAGCGGGCGCGCGACTCTCCGCGATGAACGCATGCGTGAACATTGCGGGGCAAGGCTGCATGTTCCCGACCAGACTGCTCGTCGAGGAGTCGGTGCATGACGCCGTCGTCGAGGAGGTACGCCGTCTGCTCGCGCCTGTGACGATCGGCGATCCGGCTGACGATGCGACCGAGATGGGTCCGGTCATCGACCGAACCGCGATGGATCGCATTATGGGAGTGATCGAGCGAGCAGCGACGCACAGCAAACTCATCGTTGGCGGAAAACGGCGTGGCGGTGACCTCGCCGACGGGTTCTTCATCGAGCCGACGGTCTTCGACGACGTCGACCCTGACAGTGAGCTAGCTCGGGAGGAGGTCTTCGGGCCGGTCCTCGCCATCACCTCCTTCCGTGACGACGCCGAGGCGGTCGCCATTGCGAACGGATCGGAGGCCGGACTCGCCGCGTATCTCTACACCGACAATCTTCGGCGAGCGCATAGCATCGCCCGCGAGCTCGAGGCCGGCACGGTCGGCATCAATGGTATGACCACCGTGCCGCCGACCTTCCCGTTCGGTGGCTACAAGCAGAGCGGTGTCGGCCGAGAGGGAGGGCAGGACGGACTGCTCGAGTTCCTCCAGACCAAGACGGTCTACGTCCCGCTCGGCGAAGCCTGAGTCGCGCGCCACCCCACCATCCATCAGTCGTCAGGCCTGGATGGAACCCCCGAGCCCAGGACCGATCAACACGACGAGGGAGAAACAGCATGCACATCGAAGTTGACATGGATCTGTGTGACCTGCACGGTCAGTGCACCTTCGCGGCTCCCGATGTCTTCCGCTTCACCGACTCTGGGGACCTGAACTACGACCCGGAGCCATCCGAGGACCAGCGTGAGGCGGTGGAAGAAGCCATCGACGTCTGCCCCGTGCAGGCGATTACCATGCGCGTCTCGGGAGTGTTAAGCAAAGGGTAAGTAAAGGGTGTAACTAGAGCGCCGGTCATGTAATCCTGCCTGAGTTCGTGGTACCTCTTCCTGGTCGCGTGTTGCTCGGGGTCAGGGAGAGGCTCGTGGTTCATGCGTCCCAGGACATGGCGTCCACCGGTGGAACCGTCCGCGGCTGAGCAGACCGTCATCAAGCTGATCAAGCGGGCGAAGCTGTTCGTCTTCTTGCGCCTTAGCCGGCACGAGCTGTTCGACGAGGTGTTCCAGGCCGAGCTCACGGGCATGTACGGCCAAGCCGCCAAGGGGCGTCCGCCGGTGGCGCCCGCGCGGCTGGCGCTGGCCCTGATCCTGCAGGCCTACACCGGCGCCTCCGATGATGAGGTGATCGAGGCGATGGTGCCAGCGGCATGCGTACCTCTTCACCCGCCTCATCGACGTACGCGACCTCGAACCCGGCAAGGCCTGACCGCGAACTGCCTCCGATGGCAACGATCCACAGTGCGACGTTCATGAGATTTCTCCTTATAAGGGTTGTAGGCGGATCCGGTCTTGAAACCGGAGCGGCGATCGGGTCCCGCGTGGGGGCCAGGTCAACGCCCCCGGCCCCCTGGCGAGCGGTGTCTGGGCCGTACTGCTGATGCGAGGCGGCATCCGGCCAGGTCCTGCTCGTTATCCGTGCTGGCCGGGCTGGTAGTCGCCGGCGGGCTGCTGGGTGATGACGTTCACGCGGTTGGCGGCGTTGATGAAGGCGAGGAGGGACACCAACGCGGCGAGTTCGTCCTCGGTGTAGTGCTTGGCGGCATTCGCCCAGACCTCGTCGGTGACGCCACCGGCCGCGTCGGCGATGCGGGTGCCCTGCTCGGTCAGCTCCAGGGCGGCGCGTTCGGCATCGGTGAACACCGTGGCCTCCCGCCAGGCCGCGACCAGGTTGAGGCGGGTGAGGGTCTCCCCGGCGTGTGCAGCGTCCTTGGTATGCATGTCGACGCAGACTCCGCAGCCATTGATCTGACTGGCGCGGAGCGTCACCAGTTCGCGCGTCGCGGCCGGCAGCGTCGAGTCCGCGAGTGCCTTGCCCGCCGCGATGATGTGCTTCAGGATCTTGCCTGCGGTCGGGTTGCCGAAGAGGTTCAAGCGAGCATCCATTGTGCACTCCTTGCTGTTTGTAGCTGGTCGACCATGAGATGCCGGCGACCCGATCCTTGTGACAGCCCACATACGTGACGTGCGCCACAACCAGGCGACCGGCATCAGCCCATTCCTCTTGGCCCGGTGATCAGGAGGGCCCGCAGTGACCCACCCGCGGCATCCGAGCGCACCGCCGCATCTCGCGCACCTGCGGCCGTGGCGCCTGCCTTGACGTACCACAGGGCCGCCGGTTACTCCTCCGGAAAGGGCGACGCGTGGCGTTGATCATGTTCGCACTACGTTCTTCACCGTCGTGGTGTCACAAAACGGTGGGGCCCGGTGTCTTACGGGGGACACAACCGAGAGCGAACAGACAGGAGCCACCCATGGCCAGCGTTGCGGACCACGCCGGAGGTCGCGGCGGGGACATGAACGAGAACGTCCGCCCTGACCTCGCTACTGAGGCGTTCGTCACCCACCGCAACCTGCTCTTCACGGTCGCCTACGAGATGTTCGGCTCGGCCGCCGACGCCGAGGACGTCCTTCAGGAGACCTGGCTGCGGTGGGCGGCCGTCGATCACGCCACGGTGCTGGACCAGCGCGCGTATCTGGTCAAGATCGCCACCCGGCAGGCGCTCACCCGGCTGCGCACGCTCGGCCGCCGCAAGGAATCCTACGTCGGCCCCTGGCTGCCCGAGCCGCTGCTGACCGCGCCCGACGTGGCCGAGGACGTCGAGCTGGCCGACAGGGTGGCTCGCGTGTTCGCCGCCGGCTTGAAGAAGGTCGGCGCCGAGATGTCGCTCGAGCCGGTACAGGTCAATGGCGGCCCGGCTCTGATCGTCCGGCTCAACGGGGAGATCGATGGCGTCATGGCGGTCCGGGTCGAGGACGGCTTGGTCACCGGGCTCTACTACGTACGCAATCCCGAGAAGCTGTCGCGTGTGGAGCGGGAGACTGCCGTGAGCCGCTGAACCCCAGGGGACTCCGTCGGCCGCCGATGTGCCGGACGGGTCGGAGGACCGGCTGACCTCGGGGTGGGGCTACTCCCCGGTGAGCCCGTCCACCGACTCCCGGAGGAGGTCGGCATGGCCGTTGTGCCGCGCGTACTCCTCGATCATGTGGCTCAGGATCCATCGCAGGCTCGGTGCCCGACCGTCGGGCCAGGTGCGCCGGGCCCGACGCTCCAGGCCGCCGTCGGCCAGCGCCTCCGCGACCAGGGAGCGGGAGCGGGCCACGGCGTCCTGCCAGAGCGCATGGAGTTGCTCGGGGGAGTCCTCGGCGGCCGAGTGCCATTCCCAATTGGGGTCGGCCCTCCAGTCCACTGTGTCCCACGGGGGCTGCCGGTCTCGCCCGTGCAGCCACCGGGAGAACCAGTCGTCCTCAACGTAGGCCAAGTGCTTGAGCAACCCGCCCAGGGTCATCGACGAGGCGCCGACGGTCGCCCTCAGGCCGGCCGCGTCCAGTCCCGCGCACTTCCACGCCAGGGTCGCGCGCTGGAACTCCAGGAAACCCAGGAGGGTGGTGGTCTCGTCGGCCGCGAGGGGAGGTTCCGGACGGCCCTGCTCGTCTAGAGGGATCATGGGCGGTGAGTCTAGGCGCTGAACCGCCCAGTGGCATCGTCAGGGAATTCGTCGGTTTCGCCGCTGCACTCATTTGCTACCGCCGCCTCATCAAATGGTTGGCGGCCGGGGAGGCGGTGCTCGTGGTGGCCGCATGAACCCGAGTTGGCCACCAGGGTCACCAGGGTCCCTGGTGGCCACAGAACCCTCTCTGTGACCTGGTGGCTTGGGCAGACCGGGCAGGAAGTCCCAGAGTTCGGCGCCGCACCAGCCGCCGGGGGCGGACCAGCCGCCGCGCCGGTTCTGACCTCAGCCAAACCCACCGGGACGGCGCGACTGGCGCCGTCCCGGCCCTGGCAGAGACATCCGATGTAACGAGATCATCTGACGACGCTACGTTTGGTCTTCGGGAGTGCCTCGATCATCGACCTCGGGACGTTGAGCGTATCGGCGCTGACTTGCGGCGGAGTGTTGGCCATCCACTGCATCGCTGAAATGTCCTCGAAGAGCGGATTGCGGAACATCTCGAGGAAGACCAGTGGCTCGTTCCCGAGGTTCTCGATGTAGTGCCCGTAAGCGAACGGCACATAGCCGACGTCACCGGCCTGGAAGTTGAACGTCCGTGCCAGGCCCGAGCTGGCGAACACGCCCATCCGGCCGAACCCGGAGATCCAGTACTGCCACTCGTCGTCGGTCGGATGCCAGTGCAGCTCACGCAGACCGCCCGGTTCCACCTCCACGAGAGCGGCCGAGATGGTGGTGGCCGCCGCGAAGGTCCTCGAGTCGACGATCCGCACCGTGCCGCCGTCGAACCGGATCGGCTCCTGTGCGTGCATCCGGTGCTTGAAGGTCCGCGGCACGTCACCCGTGGGGCTGACCACCCGGTCGGACTCCAGGGGAGGCGGCACCTGGCCCTGGAAAATGTATTTCTCCTTCTCCGGCATGTTCTCCATCTGCTCGAGCGTCCAGCCAAAATTCTTCGCCAGGACACTCTTCGGCGTGTGCGCGAAGAAGTCACTGATCATAAATGTGGAATTCTCGGAGAATGATCCGTCATCGAAGACCAGCAGGAACTCCACACCCTCCTCGAGCGCCTGGATGTAGTGCGGCACACCCTTAGGGAAGAACCACAGGTCGCCCTTCTGCACGTCGTCGAGGAAGTTGCAGCCCTCCTGGTCGACGGCGCCGATCCGGCAGCTGCCCTCCAGTACGTAGGCCCACTCCGCCTCCTTGTGCCAGTGCAGCTCACGGTAGGCGCCCGGGTTGAGGTGCATGTCGACGCCGGCCAGCGTGGTGGCGATCGGTAACTCGCGCGCGGTGACCTCCCTGGTCCATCCGCCCTCCTCGATCCGGGTGTGCGCCATGGAGAAGGAGAATTTCATGTTGGGCACGGTGCCGTGGTCGGTGACCGGCGGCGTGAGCAGGTCCGGATTCTGAATGTCCAACTCGATGTTCCGGGGGCCCGTGTCGACGCCTCCCTGGCCGTCTCGTTGGGGCTGCGGAATGTTCTTGTACGTACGGTTGCGCATGTGAGTTCATCCTCTGTATCGGTGTGATGGACAAATGACGCGGGTGAATGACATAGGGGCGACTGGCAGCGACTTCCGTGCTGTTTCGGAAGTGAACGGGGGCTTCAGAAAAGGAGCGTGAACGGCAGGCAGACGCCGAGCGCGGCCACAATCGCGCCCGTCACCCCGGCGACCCGCGTGGTGAGCGGGGCGTTGACGAGCGGGCCCATCAACGCCCGGTCCCGGCAGAACCCGACGAGGAGGAACAACGCCACCGGTACCCCCAGCGAGATCACCACCTGGCTCGCGATCAGCAAGGCGGTGAGGGGCACGCCGATGCTCAAGGCCAGCACGGACGGCGCCATCGTCACGATCCTGCGCACGTGGGGGGACACCCGCCAGCCGAGGAATCCGTGCATGACCACATCTCCCGCCAACGTGCCGACCCCGGCCGACGAGATCCCGGAAGACAGTAGTGCCACGGCGAACGCCAGGGCGGCGAAGCCGCCGACCCGGCCGGCCAGCTCGGAGTGTGCGTCGATAAGGTCGCCGGTCCACGTCCCGCCCGTCGCGGCACCGAACCCGGCACCCAGGGCGATCATCGACACGTTGACGCCGGTGGCGATGCCTAGGGCGAGCATGCAGTCGAGGCGCAGTGCACGACGTACGAGCCCGGGCTGCCTGCGAGCGGCGTCGGCCGACATCCCATGGCCCTGGACCAGCGCGGAGTGCAGATAGACCGCATGCGGCATGACCGTGGCGCCGACGATTCCCATCGCGAGGACCAGCGAGCCCGAGCCGGCAAAGCCCGGGACGAGCCCGGCCGCGAGCCCGGCGGCTGACTGGTGGCCCACCGCGACAATGTCATAGCAGATGCCCGCGCCCACCAGCACGAGTGCGGCCGCGCTCATCAGCTCGAACCGGCGGGTACGGCCCTGCCGCCGCAGTTGTAGCAGCAGGAGCGACACCGCGGCCGTCACCGCGGCGGAGAGAGCTGCGGGCATCCCGAACAGCAGCCGCATACCGATCGCCGCGCCGACGAACTCGGCCAAGTCAGTCGCGAGCACGACGATCTCGGCCTGGGCCCACAGGAGTCGGATCCCCCACCGCGGGAGTCGCTCGCGGCACAGTCGCGGCAGACTCTGGCCGGTCGCCATCCCCAGCTTGGCGGCCTGGAACTGGATGAGGATGGCCACGAGGCTGGCGACCACGACCACCCACACGAGCAAATATCCGTGCGTGGCGCCGGCCGTGAGATTGGTGGCGACGTTGCCTGGGTCGACGTAGGCGATGGCCGCCACGAACGCCGGACCCAACATCGGCGCAATCCGCGAACGACGGCCCTCGCCTCCCGAGACGCTGAAGTCCGCCGAAACGACCGAGGCGCCCGGGATGGCGTCATGGTCGATGGTATTACGAACGATCACTTGCTTTTCCCGTCCAGGTCGACATCCGATAAACCTGCAATTCGGCTCGTACCCCAGAGATGAGAGCCAGAGGGTTTGAGGCACGAATACCCGCGCCTCCGGATATCGACACGGAAAGCCATCCCACAAGTGAGCAAATAGAAGGCAGCATAACGAGAAGCGGCGAATTCTCTCACAAATCTGAATTTATCAGTTGGGTATCCTGAGAAATAGGCACGAATGTGGCTGCACAACTACCGCAAAAGCCGTCGTGCTGTATCGACACCTGACAGATAATCCGCTACGCATGCATATCGGTCCTGGAGACCCAGGTCGAGGCCGTGACCGTGGCCATCTCGGGGAACGGCTTTGCGCACCATGTACGCGACCCCGGGCCTCGGTGGAATCCTGACGGTCGCTCCTCGGCCAGTCCCAGCTCGTCGCACAGCGGGTCTCCGTGCATTACCGCGGCCTGCGGCGCACGGTCCGGTCCGGCTGCGGCACCGAGTGCGCGCCGGTCCTGAGGGGACAACAGCCGGGTGGCGTGGATCAGTGAGGCGGTGCCGAAGCCCTGGCAAGACCGCGCTTGTGGGCGCGGTGCACGACCTCTCATTACGAGGGCATCGCACGGGCATGCCGGCCAGGCCACGCGACGAGCGCCATCCCGCGCCAGACCGAGACGAGCCCGGCGAGCAGCGTTGGAATCGGCCGGCGTCCATTGTCCGTCGCGGGAGAGGTGCAGGATCTCCCCGCTAATTACGTCGGAGTACGCGTGGGCGGTCAGTGAATGGGTACGTTTGTGTTGGTTTATGTTGATTTAGGTCAAAACTGGGCGTATGGCGGGGGCGGTGCGTGTAGTGCGGCCGCCGGCCGCCGGATGAGAGACGGGGGTACGGATGGGCACCAGCGATGGGCGGCCGGTATGAAGGCCGTCGTCTTCGCCGGCACCCGCTCCGTCGCGGTTGAGGACGTCCCCGACGCGGTGCTCGAGGAACCCGAAGACGTCGTCGTCCGGATCAGCTCGAGCGCGATCTGTGGGACCGACCTGCACATGTACGACGGGCGCACGGGAGCCACGCCTGGCCTGGTCCTGGGGCACGAGCCTCTCGGTGTCATCGAGCAGGCCGGTTCCGCGGTCGAGATGGTCAAACCCGGGGACCGGGTGGTGATCCCGACCCACGTGTACTGCGGAGTGTGCGTCAACTGCGCGCGGGGACTGTCGGCCGCCTGCCTGCGAGTGCGCCCGGGTGGCTTCGGCGCGGCGTACGGTTACGCGGGTATGGGGCCTTACCGCGGCGCACAGGCCGAGCTGCTGAGGGTGCCCTTCGCCGACGCCAACTGCATCCCGGTGCCCGGGGAACCGGGCGACGATCGTGAAGACGATCTGGTGTTGCTGGCCGACGCGTTCGTGACCGGGTGGCATGCAACTGAGTTGGCGCAGGTGACCGCGGGCGCGACGGTCGCGGTGTTCGGCGCCGGGACCATCGGCCTGCTCGCGGCCTACAGTTCCCTGCTGAAGGGTGCCGCCGAGGTCTACGTCGTTGATGCGGTACCCGAACGGCTGGACAAGGCCGGGGAGATCGGCGCCGTTCCCGTCGACTACCGGCTGGCGGATCCCGTGGACCAGATCTGCGAGCTTCGCCGGGCTGGTGGCCTGGCGCCCGGTGAGGCGGCGATGAGCGGGGTCCAGGTGGGCATCGACGCAGTGGGATTCCAGTCTCACGACCGCCTGGAGCCTGGCGTGGAGAACCCGACTCAGGTCATCAGCGATCTCGCCCGGCTGGTCAACCCGACCGGGCATCTGGGCATCATCGGTGTCTACGCCGAGAAGGATCGGCATCCAGCCCCCGAGGGGCACGCCGACGGCCGCCTGACGGTGCCGTGGGCGACGTTCTTCTCCAAGGGGGTTTCGGTGAGGTTTGGTCGTACGCACGATCGTCGCTACACGGTGTTGCTCCGCGACCTCGTGCTGTCCGGCCGGGCCCGTCCCAGTGTGGTGGTCACCCATCATGGGCGGCTTGATGACGCGCCCGGGTTGTTCCGGGCCTTCGACCAGCGCGTCGACGGAGTCATCAAGGCCGTCCTGCGGCCGTGACAGCTGGCACATCGGGGGGTGGATGGCGATGGCAGGGCCGGGGCGGGAGGTGATTCCGCAGGCGGTGCTGAGCCCGCTGACGAGGGCGGCACTCTTCCTCGTGGTGACCGTCTACCGTGCCGTGGCCACACCAAGTGACCTGCTGTTCCACATCCGGGCCCGTGGCGGCCGGGTGGATGGGGTGGTCTTCCATATGGGTGATCGCTTCTTGGCGCTAGAGAAAGGGCAACCATGAGTGACATTCCTCTCAGCAAGCAGATCAGGGTCGTCCATAGCGAAGCCCTCGACAGAAACACGACGCAGACTCCTGGGCTGATCCGCGAAGTAGCCTTCGATGCCCGGAACCCGGACGCGGCACATCTTTCGGCGTTCCTGAGCACGGTCAAGCCCGGCGCGGCAACCGGAGCGCACCATCACGGGGAGCAGGAAACCGTCCTGTACGTCATCAGCGGCATGGCCCGGTACCGGTGGGGGAACCGGCTGGAGAACGTGGCGGAAGCGGGACGCGGTGACTTCGTGTTCGTCCCCGCCCATGTCATTCACCAGGAGATCAATGCCTCCGCCGAGTACGAGACGGTCTGGGCAGTTGTGCGGTCCGGCGTGGACCCGATCGTTGTCAACCTCCCTGAGCTCGACAAATACATCGAGGCGCCGGCGGTCGAGTACACCGTCCCGGAATAGACCGCTGAGGGCGGCTCGAAGACCGAAGGCCCCACTGTGCGTTCGCGTGCACTGCGATGTGCAAGGCGGTGAGCAGACAGGGCCCCCGCCTTGATTCGCTATGTCCAGTTCCGGCATGTTGATCAGATGTTGTAGACGGCGAAGGCGGCATCGCGGTCGAGGAGGTTGCGGCGGGCGCGGGCGCTGTTGGCTCGATCAGCCAGACGCATGGAGCCGATTTTCCACGCCCCAGTGGGTACGTTCGTAATGGTTGAGGTGGGCGGCCCCGGCCAGGTCGGCGGGCAGGCTGGTGATGCCGTACACGATTTCTTTGCTGGTCCAGATGCCGTCCAGGTCACCGACGTCGCGGCGGAGCCGGAATGCCTGCCGGGCGCCGGGGAACAGCGTGTCATTGGCTTTTACGGTGCGGATGGTCCGGCGTTCGGTACAACCGTGCCCGTGATCATCGTCGATGGCGGCGCTCTGGGTCCAGTCGGCGTCCGGGCCCGACAGCAGGACCTGGGCGGCGGCACGGGCCAGCAGCTGGTTGCGCTTCAAAATGAGGACGTAGTGGGCGTTCAGCTGGCACGAGCGCGACCCCTGTGACGATCTTCGGATTAGTCCCCCTATCCCTTCCGGTGACGCCGCGCAGGCGTGAAAATGGGTCGGGTTGCCCGCCGACGTCGGTGTCTTATCTGGGATCTGGAACCCGTGGATTAGTCTGACGCCGGGGCCCGACCTGGAAGGGTCACGCACTGTCGCTTCGAGCACGCCGGTCAGAATTTCGGTTCCCGACCGAGGCCCCCGGGCATCCCCCCACCTACCCCCGACAGGTGATGGAGGACGGTTCGCGTGGCGATACGAGAACCTCATGAAATCCCCGATGAGGAACACGAGCAGATCTTCGAGCGGGTCTGCGCGATCGATGTGGCCAAGGACTCCGGCAAGGTGTGCATGCGCGTGCCACACGAGTCCAAGCCGGGCCGGCGGCTCAGCAAGGTGTGGGACGTTGCCGCCACGTTCAACGCGGTCACCGAGCTCGCCGATCATCTGGTGTGCCAGGGGATCGAGATAGTCACGGTCGAGTCGACCTCCGACTACTGGCGGATTTGGTTCTATCTGCTGGAAGCGGGTGGCCTGAGGGTCCAGCTGGTCAATGCCCGCGACGTCAAAAACCTCCCCGGCCGCCCGAAGACGGACAAACTGGACAGTGTCTGGTTGGCCAAGCTGACGGAGAAAGGGCTGCTGCGGCCCTCGTTCGTGCCGCCGAAGGAGATTCGTACGCTGCGGGACTACACCCGGATGCGGGTGGATCTGACTCAAGAGCGGACTCGGCACTGGCAGCGCCTGGAAAAGCTGCTGGAGGACTCGCTGATCAAGGTGTCGTCGGTGGCCAGCAAGCTGGACACCGTCTCGGCCCGGGACATGGTCGAAGCGCTGATCACGGGGGAACGCAACCCCCGGGTCCTCGCCGATCTGGCCCGCGGCAAGATGAAGGCCAAGAACGCCGCCCTGATTGAGGCGTTGACTGGCCAGTTCGACGACCACCACGCTGAACTCGCCCGGATACTGCTGGACCAGATCGACGGCCTTACCAGGCAGATCGATCACCTGACCGTCCGGATCGAGCTGTCACTCTCAGCCATCCCCGCCGCTCAAGCTTCCCCGCACAGAGACGGCCACGGCTGTGACTGCGGCTCCGATGAGTGTGACCACTGCCAGGTGGCACACGTCCTGCTCCCGGCGCTGGAGCGGCTGGATGAGATCCCCGGTATCGCCCCGCACATCGCTCAGGTGATCATCGCAGAGGTCGGACTGGAGATGAGCCGGTTCCCCACCGCGGGACATCTGGTGTCCTGGACCAAACTCTGCCCGCGCACCATCCAGTCAGGGGCCAGGAGCAGATACGGTCAAACCGGAAAGGGCAACCCGTACTTGAAGGGTGTACTGGGAAACGCGGCCGCCGCTGCGGCCAGGAGCGACACCTTTCTGGGCGAACGCTACCGGCGGATCGTCAAGCGCCGCGGCAAGCTCAAAGCCCTGGTTGCCATCGCCCGGTCCATCCTTGTCATTGTCTGGCATCTGCTCGCCGATCCCACCGCCCGCTTCAGTGACCTGGGCGCCGACTACTACGCCAACCGCATCGACAAGGGGAAGAAAGCCCGTAACCACATCCGGCAGTTGGAAGCGCTGGGCTTCACCGTCACCCTGACCCAGGCCGCCTGACCCATACCGCCGCTGACCAGCCCCCGACCGACGATCGCCGGCCGGGGTTCGCTGCCGCCTGCCCAGCTGAGGTGGTTATTTACCGGTCAGACCTGAAAGATCATCAGAAGTCGCGCTCTTTTGCACTCCACCTGCCGAAACCCTCAACCACGCCATAGACACGGGCGCACCAGCATGCCGCTGGAGCGCGTAAAAAGGGGGATCTGCCTGGATCGGCGCTTCGGGCACGACGGTCGCGGCCGTCGAGGGCGAGACGCTCGGCCGGTCCCGGGGCGGCCTGACCAGCAAGCTGCATCTGGCGGTGGATGCCCGCTGCCGGGTGCCGGCGGTTGTCCTCACCCCCGGTCAGACGGGTGACAATCCGCGCTTGACCTCGCTGGTCGACCAGATCACGCCGCCTGCCGGCCGCAGGCGGCGTGGCCGGCCGTACACCTTCGACGCCGAGATCTCCGAGCGGCGCAACGTGGTGGAGCGGGCCATCGCGCGGCTCAAGCAGTACCGCGCGCCGGCCTCGCGCTACGCCAAACGCGCCGTCATCTACCGCGCGCGGATCCTACTCATCGCGGCCCTGACCTGGCTCTCATGATTCACAAGACAGGATCTAGAGGCAACGTTCGCCCTGCTCCGATGTGACGTACCAGGTGGGACGGACAGCGGTTGGTGACGGCTGTGGTGGGTCAGGCTCGCGGTGCGAGCTTTTCGAGGTCGTCGATGGTGCCGGACATGATGACCCGGAGATGCTCGGTGATGTGTTCGGCGGGCCAGTCCCACCAGGCCAGCTCCAGAAGGCGGGCGATGTCGTCGTTGTTGTAGCGGGTGCGGATGAGTTTGGCTGGGTTGCCGCCGACGATGCCGTAGTCGGGGACGTCGTCGACGACTACGGCGCCGGAGGCGATGATCGCGCCGTGTCCGATGCGGACGCCGGGCATCACCATGGTGTTGTAGCCGAACCAGACGTCGTTGCCAATGATGGTGTCGCCGCGGCCGGGCAGGCCGGTGAGCAGGTCGAAGTGTTCGGCCCAGGATCCGCCCATGATGGGGAAGGGGAAGGTGGAGGGGCCGTCCATGCGGTGGTTGGCGCCGTTCATGATGAACCGGACCCCGGTACCCAGCGCGCAGAACTTGCCGATGACCAGCTTCTCCGGCCCGTAGTGGTACAGCACGTTGCGGGTCTCGAACGCAGTCGGCTCGTCCGGGTCGTCATAGTAGGAGTACTCCCCGACCTCGATGAGTTCGGAGGTCACCAGCGGCTTCAGCAGCACCACGCGCGGCTGGTCGGGGAACGGGTGAAGGGCCGTCGGGTCAGCGGGGATCCGGGTCATGGCAGTGGCTTTCAGCTCGGGAATGGCTGGCAGGTACCGGTCGCGATGGGGACAGGTCCGGACGTCATAGCGATCAAATGTCAAAGGCCCATGGTCAGGCCGCTCACGGCGACCGCGATCTCGTCACGGAACGTCCGGCCGGCGGCGTCCCGGGCGACCTCTGGATCCGTACCGGGCCACAGATGGGTCAACAGCAGGCGTGCGGCGCCAGCCTGGGCGGCCTGGTGCCCGGCTTGGCGGGCGCTGGTGAGGTAACCAGCGTCGTCGGGCGGCATGCTGTCGGGATAGGTCGCTTCGGCGATCAGCAGGTCGGTGTCACGGGCCAGCGTGACCAGGTCCGGGCTCGGTCCGCCATCTCCGGTATAGGTCAACGACTTACCCCCGGCCATCACCCGCACCCCCGCGTTGGACACCCAGTGCGGAAGCAGCACCGTGTCGACCGTGAACGGGCCAAGGGCCAGCCGGTCACCGGCGTCGAACTCACACAACCGGTACGCCTCCTCCAGCATCCCCGGCCGATCCAATGACAAGACCACCTTCAACGCTCCGGGCAAGGCATAGACCGGCAGGGGCGGTGGCCGCCGGCCGCCGAGCGCCCGCGCCCGCAGCAACGGGTTGAGGTCGGCGCAGTGGTCCGGATGCCCATGACTGATCACGACCGCGTCGATCTGCTCGGCCGTCGTCGATTCCAGCAACCGTGGCAGAGCCGCATACCCCAGGTCGAGCAACAGCCGGAAACCGCCGTATTCCACTAGAAAGCCACTGCACGCCTGTTCCGCAGTGGGTCATGCTCCGCAACCACCAAGAATAGTGATCTTCATACGACCGATAATGCCATCGATCCGCTGGCAGGAGCCGGGACCCGGCGGGTCCCGTTACAGGTGATCGACAGCCGCCGCGAACACGACCGGGTCACCAACGACCCGCAGGAACCAGCCGACCTCGATTACGAGGAGGACGGACTGTGATCCCCGTTCAGCAATGGGGCGAGCGCCCGGCGCAGATCGTCAGGCTCGCGGTAGACGACGCCGGTCATGCCCAGCTCGATCGCGGCGTCCACGTTCGAGGCTCGGTCGTCGACGAACAGGCAGCGGCCGGCGGCGACCCCTGCCGCCCGTGCGGCGGCCTGGTAGATTCGCCGGTCCGGTTTGGCCGCTCCCACCTGAGCACTCGTGACCACCGCGTCGAAGGAATAGTCCAGCCCGGCCGCCTGGAGGACCGCGTTGATCTGGATCGTCGAGTTGGACACCAACACGACGGGCACCTGGGTTCGGACCTGCCGCAGCAGGCCGACAACCTCCGCGTCGATCCGGCACCCCGCCTCGACGAACCCCCGGCTCAGCTCCGCAGCCTCCTGCGGGCCGACCAGCCCGGTGAGTCCGGCGGCGATCGCTTCCGTCCACTGCCCGGCCGTGATCTGCCCCAGGGCCGCCGGAACGGCCAGCTCCGGAGCGAAGGCGACCTTCTCCGTGGTGCCCGCGGCCAGGCCGCAGATGCGTTCACGCTGCTCGTGCTCGGTCAGGTCGACGTAGCCGATCACGTCATAGAAGTCACACAGCACCGCATCGAAGGGCATCGGTTCTCCTGTTCATCCACGTAGCCGCTCCCGCCAGGGACGCGTGCCGTACTCGGTCGCCAGAGCCTCGTCCAGCCAGCCCCGCTGCCTCTCGGCCAGCAGCGGCAGTACCCGGTCGAAATCCAGCTCGTCCTTTCGTCGATGCGCTTGTCGTTGACCCGCGGGGCCTTGACTTCGATCGCGCCGGCCGCGGTGAGGATCTCACGCGGCTGGTGGGAGCCGTTGCGGACGACCAGGCGGTGGCCGTGCTCGTCGCGCTCGTCGGCGAAGGCGGCGATGTAGGCCTCCACCTCGGCCTGGAGAGCGGCGGCGAGCATCTTGCGGGCTCCTTCGCGGACGATCTGGTCGATCAGCGAGGACGAGGCGGCGCTCGCCGTACCGTCGTGGTCGTCAGCGGGCAACTCGGGCACTACGGTAAGCGGCACGGGTGTGCCTTCCCGACCGACGTTGGCGCGTCGGCCTTATCTCGAAACCATCATCGGATGATCCGGGAAGGTACACCCCTTCCCGGCAGATCCACAGGTTTCGATCATTGCTCCGTTGTGACGGCGGTTGGTCCTATGAGCTTGAACTGATCGCCAGGCGCGTCAACTATCTCGCGTAGCGGCCGACAGCCGGCCTTCAATCAAGAAGATCCGACAGTTCGGCCATAAGGGCGGGTGGCACCTCACTCCTGAGAAAGCGGTTGTCGATGCCGCATCCCTTGGTCCAGACCGTTACGCCAGCGGGAGGTCCTTGAGAGTATCGGAAGATAAGACGTATGGACGGCGTCGCTCCTGCCGGGCAGGATCCCTCTTCTTTCTCCGTCGGTCGAGAGACGATCTTAGCCGATATTTCTTTCGCAACGTCTTCGCCGTATGTCTTCTTTCGCGGCGCCGTGGCGCTGAGCTTGCAAACGGTAAGCCCAATCGCACCCTTGGGTACCATCTGCCTGTCCTGTCCAGTCCTTCCGCGCCCCGGATCGCACTGGTCTGTCGGGTTGAGAGACGGCCAGCGCCTTGTATTGTAGGCGGCGCTCACCGCGTCTCCGATATAGGACATTGTGTGGAACGCGCCGTTCGTCGTTACCACACACTGATTATCGTCATATGCGGTTCCGATCCATGACACACTGCCATTGCTGTAGCGCAAGCGGATGAGGTAGCTGCGCGGTATAGAACCGATCAGAGTGCAGGCTCGCCAGGATGGCGAAGCGGCAACGGGAAGATGATTGAAATCAGTCACCATCGCTGTCAGACCATCGGTCAACTGTCGCGGTGCGGTCGCTCGAAATCCCTTCGCATCGTAGGCACAGATATCTGCCTCTAGAGGGGTACCCGGCACAAGGCGTTCGCGGGTTCCTGATCCAACGGATGGCACCCAATCTCCTGGTGTCCTCCCTGCCCAACTAGTCGGACACTCCGGGGGGGACGATGCCGGCGGTGGGGCAGGTGGGGCGCATGCTGATGCAGCGAGCAACCCGAATGCGCTCACCATCGCAGAGATGGTCTTTCTCATGGTCTTTAGACGCGTGGCATCCTTAGTCGGTTGCTGGACTGATATCACAGTGCTGGTCGGTCGGGCGCGAAGAGACGTCAGGCGTCCGAGACGAGGCCTGGACGCCTGACCTGTGTGCTTGGCGTGTTTAGTTCGTCACGGATACACGGGAGTGATCGTTTCGAAGGATCTTCGTGTGCCCGAACCCGCTGCCTTGCTTGGCGTATCCGTAGGTCCGTTTCTGCATCGAGTCCACGTCGAGGAAGGCGAGCACGTCTGCTCCGGGCAGCAGCGGCGTATGCGCGGCCAGACGGGCCGGCAAGGCGCGGGAGACTTTCTCGATCTGGCGGACGTTCCCCCACCTCAGGCAGCGCAGGAACGAGCCGAGGGTGGACGGGGCGCGGATACCGGACAGCAGCTTGTCCATGCCGCCGTGCCGTAACGCGTCCAGATCGGCGATGGAGTCGGCCCCCGCGGCCAACCCGGCCAGGATCGAGCCGATTTTCGCCGCCGCGTTCACGCCGAGCCGGTCGGCGATGGCGACGTGCTCGTCCACGAGTCTGTCCAGGTCGCAGCGCTCGGCCAGCCGCATCACCGGCTCCAGCCCGGCGTAGGCGACGAGGTGCTCGTCGTCGAAGCTCGCATGGGTCCTGGCGGGGGCATGAAACAATCGCACTTACGAGGTGTCCTTCGGTTGCGGATCTTGGAAGCGTAGAGAACTCCCATCATCCCAGGCCGGAGGGCACCTCCTCTCATTTCAGCGCAATCAAGTCAGATTCGACTCGGTGCATCCAGGTTCAGCGTCTTGTTGTGAACACGAATGCGGGAGGTGGGGGGCGGTGGCGCCTTGCTGAACGCGGTGCTGTATGGGAGATGGAGGTTTGTCTGGCCCTCCAGAGTCGCTCTGCGGGGAGAGGCTCCTAGTGCTACAGACCCGTGAAGCAGAATGAAAACGCTCACTTATCCAGAAATTGCTGGTTCTTTCCGATCCCGCGATGCTACGGATAACACATGCGAAGATCACTGGTGGTGCCGGTAACGATCATAGGAATATTGCTCGCCCTCGTCGGGGTCGTGGTCGCAGCCGTGGCGCTGGTGTTCGCCGCGCTGGACCCGGCGCCCCTCGGAGTTGGAGCCAGCGCGTCACCGGGGCCTGTGGGTTCCCTGCCGTCGCCGACTCCGGTCGCGGATACGGGCGCGGCGACAGCCCCCGAGGAGAACCCCGACGAGAGCGCGGACGAGGACGAGGAAGGTCCCGAGGAGCGCCTGGCCGCCGGGAGGGCGTGGCCGCTCAAGATCAGCCAGGCTACCCGCGACAAGCTGGTCGCCGCGAGCCGCGCCGCCGTCGGCCCTTCCGCGGAGTCCGCCGGGGTGGCCACCGGGGGAGTCGTCTACTACGGCGTGGTCTACGGCGAAAGCGAGGCGGCCGACACCTACTACGTAGTTGCGGCGCTGGGCGGGCTGCACTTCTGGACACGCGAGGGGCACGGCGACTGGCGTTTCCGAGGTGACTACGACGTGCAGGTCTGCGCGCCGCCCGTACCCACCCCGTTGTATGCCGCGTGGGGGTTGAATTTCTCGACACGGAAACCGGGCGAATACGAGCTTTGCCGCCAATGATCGTGTTTTCTGATCGGATGCCTCGACATGCAACTTCAGGGTGAAAAAGGCTCATTGGGGCAGGGACTGCAACGCCCGCCCGCGCAGATGGCCAGGGCTGCCATGACGAGCACAATGTGGCGCAGGATCGCGTGATAGAGGCTGTCGATCACTGTCAAAGGCGCGGCCCGGGCCGAGGGAGAGCGCGGCGAAGGCAGGCGGGGTGAGTGGGGAGCCCGGTCTGTCGGCACCCCGTCGACGACCGGACGGCGCTCCGGACGTCCTCCCCGGCCATGACCGTGCCACCGTGTCCGTCCCCCGTAGGGCGGCGCAGCCGATGCGCGGCCCCCGGCCACTCCGCGCGGCAACCTGTTTGGCCATATGCGTATCTCGAGGCAGGCCGGCCACACCGTGACAAGACCCTTCCAGTCGGACGTCAGTTGGTGTGGGTGTTGGGTAGGTGGTCGCCCACGTGGCCGACCCAGATCTTGCCGGTGCTGCCGCCGGAGTCGTCGTGGAAGTGGATCCGGGGTGCCGGATGGCCGCCTTTGCGGATCTTGATGTGCGCCTCCATCAGCACCTTGCCGGAGGGGTGCACCTCCTGGGGGACCGCGAACATCCGCCTCGCGCTGTACTTGCCGTTCGTGGTCACCGTCCGGGACTCGCTCATGGCGACCATGCCCGCGGGGATCGTGAGCCGGGCGGCGCTCCTGCACCAGTCGAAGAACCCCCCGGCGAACTCGCCCGCCGACCGGGCCTGCGCGAACGCGTCCAGCGCCCGCAGGGCATCCCAGGTCTTGGCGGCCCAGGCCCGTGCGAGCGTGGGGTAGGCGAGGTCGAGTTTCGTCGCCTCCGCGTCCGTGTCGCCGATCTCCACGTGGACGAGCGTCTCCCGGGCCAGGTTCAGGGCGTCCATGAGGCTGGCCGGCTCGGGGGAGGGCTCACCGGAGGTCAGTCCGAAAGCCGGCTGACCGGCCTCGGCCAGCCGGGCCTCCAGCCAGCGGACCCGCTCTTCGAGCTTGCGGGCGCCCGAGACGGCCTCGGCGTACTCCTGCTGGAGGATCTCGTGCTCGGTGCGGAGCCGGTCGACCTCGCCTGCCAGCCGGTCGCTCTCGTCCTCCGCCTCGGCCAGCAGCGGATCGCCGCCCTGCCGTACGGCGATCAGATCGCGCAGCCCCTCGACGTGCGCGCCGAGGGTACGCATCCGGCGCAGTATCTCCCCGTTCTCCGAACCGTTCCCCGCCGATGCCGCCGCGAGGTCGAGTGCCGCCTCCAGTTCGCCCCGCATCTTGCCGGCCACGACGTCGGCGACCGTCTGGGCGAATTCCCCCATGTCGAAGGCGGACTGTCCCGGCTGTGGGGGCTGCGTGATCACGGCGGGCTCCGGCGCCGCCACGGTCGCAACGTGAACCTCCCTGTCGGGAACGCCCCCTCCGGGCTCGACGGCGGGTTCGGCGACGGGTCCGGCCCCAGGAGGGGCCACCCGGGGAGGGATCACCTCGGGCGCGGGCCGCCCGTTCATCGCCAGCATCCAGCGGCGCAGTTTCTCTCCCGGACCGGAGTCGGCCGAGACCGGCCTTGATGCCACCGCCTCGGCGATGGCGCCGATCTGGGCCTTGCCCGCCAGGACCCTGGAGACGATCCGATAGGTGCGTTGGACGTCGTCGGGCAGCGGACGCCGGGAGGTCTCGCCGACGACGCCCCCCGCCACCAGGGCGAGAGCCTGCTCGCCCTGCTTGCGGATCGTCGGCCCGCCCATCGGGCGGTGCCGGTAGGGGTAGCTCTCGGTGGCCGGGTCGAAGTCCGCCACGTAGGTGCGGAGGCCCCCGCCGAACACCCCGAGATCGGAGCCCATCGCCTCGTTGAAGCGGCCCTGGGCGCGTAGATCGGCGAAGCGCACGACCACGCCCACTCCGGCGACGGCGTCGGCCAGGTGCTCGGCCCTCGTCCTGGCGCCCTGCGGATCGTGGGGGACCACCGACACGACGATCACGGCGACCCGGCGGTCGCGCTGGGAGAGCAGGTGGACCAGCCGGTGGACGTCGCCCTCGTCGACCGCGTCCGCGGTGTCCGTCAGGTGCACCGCTCCGTCGGTGATCCGCGCGGTGCGCAGGTAGGCCTGGACGAAGCCGGGGGCCTGCCAGGCGTCTGTCTCCCCGTCCTCCTCGACCCTGACGACCACCCAGCCCGTCATCCCGGGTACCGACTCCGCATAGGTGACCCGCGTGCGTACCAGCCTTCCGCCGCGGGTCTCCTCCAGGACATACCGGCCACAGTCGGGCTTACGGTCCAGGCGGACTCTGGCGCCGTCCGTCTCGAACTCCTGTGACGGCTTGCCCGCCCCCGGCGCCGGAAGCCCTTTGGCGACGAGCCAGTCTCCGAAGGTACGGCGGAGCCGGAGAGAGATCGGCGCGGTCCTGTCGCGGAGGACCGCCTGGTAGACGGGGTTCATATTCGGGGGCATGAGGCACGTTATCCAGCACTGTGGGGGTACGGCCTGCCGAATGCGGAGAGCTGTACCAGAAGTGACCGGAAAAGCCTGCCGTCGAGCGCGCCCCCGGCCGGAGCCGATGCCGTTAGGTCGTCACGGCGGGAGCAGCTTCTCCGACAGGTGTTTGGCCAGCCCATCGGAGGCGGCCCTGACCATCTCCAGCACGTCGGCGAAGCCCTCGCGGCCGCCGTAGTAGGGGTCGGGCACCTCGGCGTCCAGCGGTGCGGCCGGGTCGAACGAGCGGAACAGCCGCACATCCGCGCCGGTCGGAGCCAGGCGGTGCAGAGCCCGCAGGTTCTCCCCGTCCATCGCCAGCACCAGGTCCACCCGTCCGAACCAGTCGGCCAGGAACTGCCTGGCCCGGTGGGAGGAGCCGTCGTAGCCGTTCTCGGCCAGCATCGCCGCGGCCCGCTCGTCCATCGGGTTCCCCTGGTGCCAGCCGCCCGTGCCCGCGCTGTCGACCGAGACGGCGTCGCCCAGTCCGTGGTCGGCCAGGGTCTTCCTCAGCACGACCTCGGCCATCGGTGAGCGGCAGATGTTCCCCAGGCACACAACACATATGCGGTAGCTCATCGTCCCAGGATGCCGTCTGCCGGACCATCCGCAAAAGCGACGGATCGCCTCTTGCCGCCCGGCAGGGTCCTCCGGGTGACCAGCCGGCGCGGTGGAGCGGCCGCTCCCACCGCGCCGGACACCCTGTCACCGCCTTTGGAAGGTCAGTGGTAGAGCCGTGCCGAGAGCCGGAGGGTGTCCGCGGCGACCTGGCGGCCGAGCGTCGCCCCGGCCTCGTCGGCGGATCGGGTGTGGATGCCCGACCAGACACGGGCGTCGATGTTCTCGTTGGTCAGTTCCCTCCAGGCCGTGTAGGCGTGGGTGGTCCCCGGCGCGGTCGGGCTGGTGAGGATGAGCGTGCCGGCGATGCGGGCGCCGGTCAGCGCGGTGAGGATCTGCTCGGCGGCACCGGCGTAGGTGCCGTGGCCGCTGGGGTAGTCGGGATGTGGCGGCGTCGCGTGCAGCGGTATCCAGGTCGGGTCGGGGACGGTGAGGGGGTCGCCGTCGACGTCGGCGTGGTGGATCGCGGTGATGGGGCGCCACCGCAGGTAGGCGTACTTCGCGTCGGATGTGGCGATCTGGGTGTCCACCAGTGCCACGTGGAAGAGCGCGACGAGCTCGGTCCGCGAGAGCAGCGAGCCCGGCGCCCCGGCGAGCGCCGCCCGCAGCACCCCGGTGTAGATGACCACTGGGGATCCCAGCCAGAACTGGGCGTTGCCCGTCTGGGCCGGGGTGCGGGCGAAGCTGTTCGCCGCGCCGTACACGCGCACCTCCTCAAGGTCGGCCCGGTAGCGGGCGGAGCCCAGCGCGGGCGGCGGCCCCGGGCGGAACCGGTCGGCGCGCTCCAGGAGGAAGGGCCTGGCCTGGCGTACGCCGGCGTGTATGGCGGGGCCGTAGTACGGGGGTGTGGGCTGCCAGATGCCGGGCGCGGGGTAGGGGACCTGGTACGGCGGGCTGACCGAGCCCGGGTCGAGCCCGTCCCCGGCCCGCTCCGCGAGTAGCTCCTCCGCCCTGCGCACCCCCGTCGTCACGCCCAGGTCCTTGGCGGGGCCGTCGGGTATGCGCGCCAGCGTGGCCGCCAGTGCCGCGTTCAGCTCGGCGGTGCGGGCAGGGATGAGGCTGACGAGTGAGGTGCGGACGGCCGAGGCGAGCGCGGCGTCCTGGAAGGCGTCCGAAGAGGGGCCTGATTTGAGGGCGCGGGCGGCGGACAGCCAGCTGATCGCCCAGGTGCGGTTGTCGGTGACCTGGCCCGTGAGGTGGGCGGTGACGGCGGCGGCGGTGATGTCGTACCACTCCAGCGCCACGTCACCACGGCGGGAGGAGCCGGTCGTAGGTGAGGAGGGGGCCGCGGGCGCAGCCCCCGCGGTCACGGTGGTGAGCGCGGTGACGGCCGTCATGACTACTGTCCGCAGCCGGGCGCGGCGCCGTACGGCCGCGCGCGGAGGGTGAAGCGACTCGATCGTCATCTCGTGAAGATTCCTCTCTGGACATCGCGGAAGATGTGGGCGCTTCGCGAGGCCCAGGTCATGAGGGCACGGGAGCGCTGTACTGGCTGGCTGGCCGGCCATGGCAGGTCGAAGCAGTCGCGGAGGGCTGTTCCGGTGTATTCGCTCCGTAACAGTCCGTGTGCTCTCAGTATGGACATAACCTGCCCGGCAAACGCGTCAAACCCGCCGGTCAGCTACGGAGATATGACATTGAACCCGTCGAGGGCGCCACCGGAATCCGCACGACGGGTTCTCCCGTCCGCCGCCGAGCGGCCGCCGTCAGGCGGTGGTGGGCAGCCAGACGCGCATGGTGGCGGGGCCGCGGTTGCCCCACCGGTGGTACGGCACGAGCCGCAGGGGCTCGCCGGCCGGAGCCGGGGCGGGCTGACCCGGCGGGGCCGCGCTCTGCGGCGCCTGTGGTGAGGAGTACGGCCAGGCGTCCGCGGGCGGGTGGAGGAGCGAGGCCTGGACGTCGAGTTCGACGACGCCGTCGAGGAGATGGTGTTCCACCGGCGTAGCCGTCCCTGCCCGGATGAGGGAGAGCGGGGGCTCGTCGCCCACCGATTCGGCGCAGTACACGAGCGGGCCGCGTTCGACCGCCGCACAGCCGCGGACGGCGTCGGCTCGCGGGTCCGGGTAGGTCCAGCGGGGCGTCATCGGCAGGTCGAGACGGATCTCGTCGCCCGCCCGCCATTCCCCCTCGGCGACCGCGTAGCCCGGGGACACCGGGCGGACGGCTCCGCCGTAGGAGAGACGGGCGCCGGAGGCCCACGGCGGGACCCGCAGGGAGATCCTCCCGGAGCCGGCCTCCAGCACGCGGACGGTCACCGCACCGGACCACGGATAGCCGGTCTCGACGCGCAGGGCGAGGCCGCCGTGGCGGATCTCGGCCGGGGCGTGGTGGTGGATCTGCACGCCGGAGGCGTCGGAGGTGGCCAGATAGGCGGCCAGCGAGGCGTACGTGCGGGCGATGTTGCTGGGGCAGCACGACACGGTGAACCACGGGGAGCGCAGGCCGCCCTCGGCCACCTGGTTGACGCCCTCCAGCGGGCTGGCGGGTACCCGGACGTGCAGCGGGCTGGCGTAGAAGAACGAGCGGCCGTCCAGGGCGAGGGCGGTGGCCAGCACGTTGAACATGGTCCGTTCCGCCAGGTCGGCGTAGCGCACGTTACCTGTGGCCAGCAGCAGCCGGTGGGAGAGCATGATCGAGCCGATCCCGGCGCAGGTCTCGGAGTAGGCGCGGTCCGGGGGGAGCTCGAAGTCCTCACCGAAGGACTCGTCGGAGTGGCGCGAGCCCAGGCCTCCGGTCAGATGGATGCGCCGGGCGACGGTGCGCTCCCACTGCGCCTCGATCGCCGACAGCAGTTCGGAGTCCCCGGTCTCCACGGCGACGTCGACCGCACCGCTGGCGAGATACACCGCCCGTACGGCGTGGCCGCGGAACACCCGTGCCCGCCGTACCGGCAGGTCGTCCTGGAAGTAGGCGCGGCCGAACGTGATGTCGCCGAGAGCGGGCAGGCCGCGGCGCTCGACGAACCGGCGGGCCATCTCAAGGTAGCGTTCGGTGCCGGTCGCCCGGTACAGCTCGACCAGCGCCATCTCCACCACCGGATGGCCGCATGTCTCCTGGGTGTTCATGAAGCGCCGGCAGATGTGGTCGGCCGCGCGGAGGACGACCTTGGTCAGCTCGTCCTCCCCGTGCGCGCGCAGCCGGGCCACGCCCGCCTGGATCAGGTGGCCGTAGCAGTAGAGTTCGTGGCCCCACTCGAAGTCGCTGTAGCGGTCGTCGTACCAGCGGGTGTTGAGGTAGCCGTCCTCCTCCTGTGCGGCGGCCACGGTCGCGGCCAGCTCCGGCAGGTTCGGGTGGTCCGCCCAGGCCATCGCCTCCAGCAGCTTGTAGATCTCCGAATCGCTGAACTCCCGGCCCTGCCGGGGGTGGGCGCCGCGCTGTGCCGGAGTCGCGCCGAGCCGGCGGAAGTTGCCGATCCAGCCGGTCCGCTCCATCCATTCCTGGCAGTGGGCGATGGTGACCTCGCGGTTGAGCGCGATCCGATCGCCCCAGAATCCGGGTGCCGGCCGTACCGAATCGGTTCCCAGGGGAGACAGCACGCCCGAGGAGGGCAGGACAGGACTAGCCACGCAAGGCTCCTGACATGAATCCGCGCACGTAGTGGCGCTGCAGGACGATGAAGAGGATCAGGCAGGGCACGGCCATGACCATGACCCCCGCCTGCAACATGCCGTAGTCGATGGCGCCGAACGTGCGCTGGGTCATGCTGACCACGGCCACCGGCAGGGTGAAGCTCGCGCCGTCGTTGAGCAGGATGAGCGGCGCGAAGAAGTCGTTCCAGGAGGCGAGGAAGGCGAACAGCCCGACCGTGATCAGGGCGGGCCGGACCGCGCGCAGCAGGATGAGGGCGAAGGCCCGGAAGGTGCCGCAGCCGTCGACGAGGGCGGCCTCCTCCAGTTCGCGCGGGAGCGCCTCGAAGGCGTTGCGCATCATGAACAGGGCGAACGGCAGCTGGAACATCACGAAGACGAGGGAGAGCCCGACCAGGGAGTTCTGCAGGCCGATGTAGCCGAGCAGGACGTAGAGCGGGATCAGGATGGTCGCGTAGGGCACCATCAGGATCGCCAGCGTGGTGAGGAAGAGCAGGTTCTTGCCGGGGAAGTCGAAGCGGGCGAAGGCGTAGCCGCCGAGGGCCGAGGTCGCCAGCGTTCCGGCGACGGTCATCGCCGACACCAGCACACTGTTGGTCAGGTAGGTGCCGAGTCCCTCCCCGAAGCCGGCCATCTCGGTGTAGTTGCCGATCCCTCCGTCGAAGGAGGACCAGCCGCTCCACAGCAGCGGAAACAGGAAGAGCACCGCCAGAGCCGACATCGTGCTGTAGTAGCGCGTTCTCGCCAGCGGTCGCCGGCTTCTCACTTCGACCTCCTGAGTACTCGCATCTGCAGGGCGTTGAGCGTGACCAGGGCGACCAGCAGCACGACCGACAGGGCTGCGGCGCCGCCGAGGTCGAAGCGGAAGAAGGCGTCGCGGTAGACGACCATGACCATGGAGACGGTGCTGTTGTCCGGGCCGCCGTTGGTGAAGACGAAGAACTGGTCGAAGGCGAGTAGCGAGCCGGTGATGCTGAGGATGAGCAGTAGGGCGAGCGTCGGCCGGAGCAGCGGCAAAGTGATCTTGGTGAAGGTCTGCCACCGGGTGGCGCCGTCGCTCCTGGCGGCCTCGTAGACCTCGACCGGGATCGACTGCAGGCCGGTGAGCAGGATGAGCATGTTGAACCCGGCGAACCGCCACAGAACCAGTGCGATCGTGGAGAACAGCGCCATGTTCGGGGTGCCGGTCCACTTCACCGGCTCGTCGGTGATCCCCAGGGCTCGCAGGATCGGGTCGATCGGCCCGAAGTCGTTGTTCAGCATGCCGTAGAAGAGCAGCGCCGCCGAGGCGAAGCCGACCGCGCCCGGCAGGAAGAACGCCGTGCGGAAGAACCCGACGCCGGGTCTGCGCTCCTGTACCAGCAGGGCCAGGCCGAGCGCCACGGCCGTCAGCAGCACCGTCGTGATGGCGGTGTACTTCAGGGTGAAGCCCACCGCGTCGAGGAAGAGCGGGTTGTCGGCGATCTTGGTGTAGTTGTCCGGGGCGTTGAAGGCCGGCCGGCCGAGCAGCGGCCAGCGGTTCAGCGACATCCAGACGACCAGCGCCAGAGGCACGACGAACAGCACGCCGACGACCAGTGCGGTGGGGGCGGCGTAGAGCCAGCCCTGGATCCTCCGGGTCCGCCACCGGGGCGGCAGGGACGCTGCCCGTACCGCCCGCCCGTCGTGTCTTGGCAGTGTCACCGTCATTGCTGCAGCGACTTGGTGATGTCGGCGTTGAGTTCGGCGACCTTGCTCTCGTCGCCGAACACCGCCTCCCGGGCCAGCCGGAGCCATGGTCCCTGCGGGTCGTTGTAGGTCTGCCCGAAGCGCAGCGCGTACGGCGTCTGCCCCTTGGCCACCAGCGAGTTGATCATTACCACCCTCGGGTCGGTGGCGGAGTACTTGTTGCCGGCCAGGTCGGTGCGGGCCGGGATGTCCTTGTTCTTGGCCATGACCTCGACCTGCGCGTCGTCGGAGACCGTCCAGGACAGGAAGTCCCAGGCGGCGTCGGCGTTCTCGGTGGTGGCGGAGATGCCGATGGAGTCGCCGCCCACGAACGTCGACTCGCCGCCGTCGGGGCCGGCGATCGGCGCGACGCCGATCTTCATCTCCTTGGGCATCAGGCCCAGGGTGGTCGAGGGCATCGGCATGACGCCGATCTCTCCCTTGGGGAAGAATCCGGTCCAGGTCGGGCCCTGCTCCTCCTTGGCGGTGGGGCCGGTGACCCCCTTGGCGTACAGGTCGCGGTAGATCTTGAACACGTCGGTCATCGCGGCCTGGTCGTTGAGCGAGGTCGTGCCCTCGGGGTTCATGACCTGCCCGCCGGAGGCCCACACCGAGGGCCAGAAGGTGAACACGTAGCAGCCGCCGCAGTTGCCGCCGAAGAACGTGCCGTGCACCTTGCCGTCCTTGCCGAGCTTCTCGTTGATCGTCGTAGCCTGCTCGGCGAACTCCCGGAGCGTCGTGGGCCCCTTCTCCGGGTCCAGCCCGGCCTTCTCGTACAGGTCCTTGTTCCAGAACCAGACCGACAGGTCCAGGGTGTGCGGGAGCGTGTACGACCGGCCGTCGAACGTGCCCAGCTTGATGTGCGAGGGGGCGAGACTGTCCTTGTACGGCAGGGCGCCCAGCCGGTCGGTGATGTCCAGGAACAGGCCCTGTGAGGTGTAGTTGGGCACGAAGATCACGTCAGCGGCGAAGATGTCCGGCAGTTGCTTGGCGCCCGCCGCCGCGGCGATGCGCGGCTGGTAGTTGTCCGTCGGGATGACGGTCAGCTTCACCTGGTTCTTGTGGCTCTTGTTGTAGGCCTCGACCAGTCGCTCGCTCTGCGCCTGGGTCGCGGCGCGCGTCCACATGGTGATCGTGACGCCTGCGGCGTCCGCGGGCTGTGCGGCTTTCGGGTCGCCCCCGCCGCAGGCCGCCACCGAGGCGGCGGTGAGCAGGCACAGCAGTGCGATCCCGGCCTTGCGGCCCCGGGGCGAACGTGGATTCATGGCCTCTCTCCTTCTGGTATCCCCCGAGACACACGAAACAGAACTAAAAGGTTTTCGGAAACGTAGAAGAAACCTTGGAGGGTGTCAATGGCCTTGATGGTGCTGCTCTGCTGAGATGACACTTGCTCATCAAGGGAGCCCTGGTTAAAGTCTGTCCAACAACCTAGGGCTGTTGCAGTACCCAGGGGGAAGTTGGAGAGAAAAGGATTTCGGTAGATGGCCGGTAGGGGATCACGCGCGGTGACCATCAGTGATGTGGCCACCCTGGCGGGGGTGTCGATCGCCACCGCGTCCAAGGCGCTGAACGGGCGCGACCAGGTGCGGGCGGAGACCCGGCAGCGGGTGCTGGAGGCCGCGGAGGAGCTCGCCTTCCGGCCCAACGCCCTGGCCAGAGGGCTGCTGTCGGGACAGACCAGGATGGTCGGGCTGCTCACCAGCGACAGCGTCGGCAGGTTCGGCATCCCGGTGCTGCTCGGCGCGGAGGACGCGTTCGGCGCGGGGGAGATGGCACTGCTGCTGTGCGACGCCCGCGGCGACGCCATCCGGGAGCAGCACTACATCCGCACATTGCTCTCCCGGCGGGTGGACGGTCTCATCGTGGTCGGAGAGAGCACGGACACCCGCCCGTCCATCAGCCGCGACCTGCCCGTTCCCGTCGTCTACGCCTACGGGGCGTCCGACGATCCGGACGACGTCTCCTTCGTCCCCGACGACGTGGGCGGCGCGGCACTCGCCGTACGGCACCTGCTGGCCACCGGGCGGCGCAGGATCGCGCACGTCACGGGGCCGATGGACTACAAGGCCGCGAGGGACCGAGCCGAGGGCCTGCGGACGGCGCTTCAGGAGGCCGGTATCGCCCAGGCCGGCGAGACGCTCTCCGGCGCGTGGTCGCAACGCTGGGGCCGGCACGCGGCGGAGGTGCTGCTGATGGCCGAGCCGGAGGTGGACGCGGTGTTCTGCGGGAGCGACCAGATCGCCGCCGGATTCGTCGAGGCCACCAGGGAGCGGGGGCGCCGCATCCCCGACGACATCGCGGTCGTCGGCTACGACAACTGGGAGGTCCTGTCCACGGAGACGCGGCCCGCACTGACCACGGTCGACATGAACCTGGAGACCCTCGGCCGCACCGCGGCCAAGCACCTGTTCGCCGCCATCGACGGCAGGGCCACGCCGGGAGTCCACCGCATGCCCTGCCGGCTCGTCATCCGTGACTCCACCGCCCCGCGCGGGGCCGGCTGACGCGGCCGAGGTCGTTCTTCCGTAACCGAATTCCTCCGGCGGGCAGGGACGGCGTCAGGGGCCGGCCCGGGCCGACCGGCCGCCGGAGGTCCGGCCGACGCGCCGACCCTTGACACCGGGGTTCCATGGGCTCACTGTGTTGCGCATAGCGCCGCATGTTCCGCCTTATGAAACCGGGGTTGGTCTGTGATGATCCCTGCGTGCCCCCTCGCGGCCCTTCCACGGGGCGAGGCCTACCGGCTCGACATTGACCCGCCCATCGCTGTCTTCCATACCGACGACGGTGAGATCTACGCCGTCGACGACACCTGCACGCACCAGGACGCCTCACTCGCCGACGGATGGCTGGAAGGCTGCGAGGTGGAGTGCCCGCTGCACGCCTCGCGCTTCGACCTGAGGACGGGCAGGGTGGACGGCCCGCCGGCCAGACTGCCTCTGCGCACCCACCGGGTGGTCGTCGAGGACGGCACCGTCTATGTCGTCCCGTCGCAGGAGCCGCCCGGCCCGCGGCCGGAGGTCCGGGCGGGAACGGAGGCGTCATGACCGCGAGAGACCTGCCGCCCAGCCTGATCACCACCCTGCCCGGCGGGCACTACACCGATGAGCGCCTCTTCGCCCTGGAACAGGAGCACATCTTCGAGTCGATGTGGTTCTGCGCCGTCCGCGCCTCCGACCTGGGCAGGCCGGGCGCCTTCAGGACGGTTCAGGTGGGGCGGGAGAGCGTCCTGGTCACCCGGGCCCGGGACGGTTCGGTCCGCGCCTTCCTCAACGTGTGCCGCCATCGCGGCGCCCGGCTCCGCACCGAGGAGTCCGGCGAGGTGAAGCGGGCGTTCCGGTGTCCCTACCACGCCTGGACCTACGATCTCGACGGCAGGCTGGTCGCCGCCCCGAACCTCACCCGGATGCCCGACCTCGACCGGGTCGAGTACGGCCTGACAAACGTCCACGTGCGCGAATGGCTCGGCTACGTGTGGGTGTGCCTGGCCGACGATCCGCCGTCGTTCGAGGCGGACGTGGTCGGCGAGGTGCGGACCCGGCTGGGCGACGAGGAGCTGATCGGCAACTACGGCGTCGACGGGCTCGGGGTGGGGCGCAGGATCGTCTACGACGTGAAGGCGAACTGGAAGCTCATCGTCGAGAACTTCATGGAGTGCTACCACTGCGCCACCATCCATCCCGAGCTCACCGAGGTGCTCCCGGAGTTCGCCGGCGGCTACGCGGCCCAGTCCTTCGTGGGACACGGCGCCCGGTTCGGCGAGGACATCCGGGGGTTCACCGTCGACGGGTCCGAGGGCGTGGACCGGATCCCGGGCGTCAGCGAGGACCAGGACCGCCGCTACTACGCGATCACCATCAAGCCGCAGGTGTTCGTCAACCTGGTGCCCGACCATGTGATCATCCATCGGATGTTCCCCCTGGCCGTCGACCGGACGGTCGTCGAGTGCGACTGGCTGTTCCGCGGGGACGTCGTGGCGGAGGGCAGGGATCTCGGGCCGTCCGTCGAGCTCTTCCACCGGGTCAACGTGCAGGACTTCGAGGCCTGCGAGAGGTGCCAGCCGGCGATGGGCTCCCGGGCCTACGCCCGGGGCGGGGTGCTGGTGCCCAGCGAGCACCACATCGGGGCGTTCCACGACTGGGTGCTCGCCAGGCTGCCCCGGGCGCCGGCGTAGGGCGGACGCCGCGGGGGGCGAGTGGGAACGGGCGCCCGGCAGGCCGGCGGGGCCGGGCTCAGCCGGTGAACCCGAGGCGGTGGCTGATGTCCTCGGCGCCCGCGGTCAGGACCGGGGCGAGCTCGCGCATCCGCTCCACGCTGAACCGGTAGGCCGGACCCGAGGCGCTGACCGCGGCGACGACCTCGCCGTCGTGGGAGCGGACGGGGGCGGCGATGGCGTTCAGCCCGATCTCCAGCTCCTCGGCGGTGACCGCGTAGCCCCGGCGCCGGGCCTGGTCGAGCTGCTCCTCAAGCACGGAGACCGAGGTGATCGTGGCGGGCGTGTAGCCTTCGAGGCCCGCGGCGGCGATCAGCCGGGCCCGGTGACGGTCGTCGAGATGGGCCAGCAGGACCTTCCCGCTCGACGTGGCGTGCAGGGGGGTGAGCTGCCCGACCCAGTTCTGCGCGGTGACCGCCGACGGCCCGCGCACCTGGTCCAGGTTCACCGCGTAGTGGGACCGCAGGACGGCGAGGTTCACCGTCTCGCCGATCTCGTCGGCGAGCCGCCGGCAGACGGGACGGCTCTGCTGGGTGAGGTCCAGCCGGCCGGCCACGCCGCCCGCGAGGCGGATGATCCCGAAGCTGAGCCGGTATTTCCCCCGGTCCTCGGCCTGCTCGACCAGGCCGCGGGACTCCAGCGCCCCGAGCAGCCGGAAAGCGGTCGACTTGTGGACGCCGATCTCGACGGCGACCTCGCTGACCCCCGCCTCGCGGCGCTGGGAAAGGATCTCCAGGATGCTGATGGCCCGGTCGACTGACTGCACCCCGCCGCCGCTGTCGGTCCGATCACTGGAGGAAACATTGCCCATAGCCGGACTGTAGGCGCTGTGCGGAACGTCCGTCCAACGCGTCACACCACATGGGTTGCGAATAGTGCACTATATTGCGCCACTCGATACGATCTTTGCCATCACCCCCTGCTGCGCGAGACGAGGCAGACATGTACGACTTCGTCATCGTTGGGGGCGGATCAGCCGGAAGCGCCCTGGCGAACCGGTTGTCCGCCGACCCCGCCAACCGTGTGCTGGTGCTGGAGGCCGGCCGCTCCGACTTCCCCTGGGACGTCTTCATCCACATGCCGGCCGCGCTGACCTTCCCCATCGGCAGCCGCTTCTACGACTGGAAGTACGAGTCCGAACCCGAGCCGCACATGAACGGCCGCCGGATCTACCACGCCCGGGGAAAGGTGCTGGGCGGGTCCAGCAGCATCAACGGCATGATCTTCCAGCGGGGCAACCCCCTGGACTACGAGCGCTGGGGAGCCGACCCGGGTATGGAGACCTGGGACTTCGCGCACTGCCTGCCGTACTTCAAGCGGATGGAGAACTGTCTCGCCGCCGATCCGGACGACCCCCGGCGAGGGCACGACGGGCCGCTGACGCTCGAACGCGGGCCCGTGCGCAACCCGCTGTTCACGGCCTTCTTCGAGGCGGTGCAGCAGGCCGGGTATCCGCTGACCGACGACGTCAACGGCTACCGCCAGGAGGGATTCGCGCCGTTTGACCGTAACATCCGCCGGGGGCGCCGGCTGTCCGCCGCCCGCGCCTACCTGCACCCCGTCAAGCGGCGCCCCAACCTGGAGGTCAGAACGCGGGCGTACGTCACGAAGATCCTCTTCGAGGGGAACAGGGCCGTCGGCGTCGAGTACAACGGCCGGACGGTCCGCGCGGGTGAGGTCATCCTCTGCGGCGGCGCCCTCAACTCGCCGCAGCTGCTCCAGCTCTCCGGCGTGGGCAACGCCGGAGAGCTGAAGGCCCTCGGCGTCGACGTCGTGCACGACCTGCCGGGGGTCGGGGAGAACCTGCAGGACCACCTGGAGGTCTACATCCAGTACGGCTGCAGCCGGCCGGTGTCGATGCAGCCCGCGATGAAGTGGCGCAACCGGCCGTGGATCGGCGCGCAGTGGCTGTTCCTGCGCCGGGGACCCGGGGCGACCAACCATTTCGAGGCGGGCGGCTTCGCCCGCGGCAACGACGACGTCGACTACCCCAACCTGATGTTCCACTTCCTGCCCGTCGCGGTGCGCTACGACGGCTCCGCGCCGGTGGGCGGGCACGGCTACCAGGTGCACATCGGGCCGATGTACTCCGACGCGCGCGGCTCGGTGAAGATCAGAAGCACCGACCCCCGGGTCCACCCCGCACTGCGGTTCAACTACCTGTCCACCGAGCAGGACCGGCGGGAGTGGGTGGAGGCGGTCCGGGTCGCCCGCGACATCCTGACCCGGCCCGCCATGGACCCGTTCAACGCGGGGGAGCTGTCGCCCGGGCCGGGAGTCCAGACCGACGAGGAGATCCTGGACTGGGTCGCCAGGGACGGCGAGACCGCGCTGCACCCCTCGTGCACCGCGAGGATGGGCACCGACGCCCTCGCCGTCGTCGACCCGCTGTCCATGAGGGTCCGCGGCCTCGACGGGCTGCGCGTCGTGGACGCCTCGGTCATGCCGTACGTCACCAACGGCAACATCTACGCGCCGGTCATGATGGTGGCGGAGAAGGCGGCCGACCTGATCCTGGGCAACACCCCGCTCGCCGCCGAACACCTCGACTTCTACCGGCACCGCTCACAGTGAGAGGCCCACTCCGGCACGCCGGATGCTCGCCGGCCGCGGCGGCACCGCCCGTCGGGAGAGGCCCGCCCCCTCCTTGACAGCGTGACGGCCGCGGGAGAATCTGTTGCGGAAAGCGCACCGCGTTCCGGGTCGCGCAACGACGGAGGTGTGCATGGCAGGCCGGCGCGTCGTCATCATCGGAGCCGGAGTCGTCGGGGCGGCCCTCGCGGACGAGCTCTCGGCGAAGGGCTGGGACGACGTCACCGTCGTCGACCAGGGCCCCGTGCCCGTCACAGGCGGATCGTCGTCCCACGCACCCGGACTGGTCTTCCAGACCAACCCGTCCAAGACGATGACGGAGATGGCCCGGTACACGGTCGAGAAGTTCAGTGCGCTCGGCTGTTTCCTCCAGGTGGGCGGCCTGGAGGTGGCCACCACCCCCGGACGGCTCGCCGAACTGCGCCGCCGCCACGGCTGGGCCACCGCCTGGGGCGTCGAAGGGCGGCTGCTCACCCCCGCCGAATGCGTGGCACTCCACTCCCTGCTCGACCCCGGCCGGGTGCTGGGCGGGTTCTTCGTGCCCACCGACGGCCTGGCCAAGGCCGTCGACGCCGTCGACATCCAGCTCCGGCTGGCCCGGGAGCGGGGCGTGCGCGTGCTGGAGCGGCACGAGGTGCGGGGCATCCGCGTCGAGGACGACCGGGTCGCCGCCGTCGTCACCGACCGGGGCGAGATTCCGGCGGACCTCGTGGTCTGCTGCGCGGGCATCTGGGGACCGAAGATCGCGGACCTGGTCGGCATGGCCCTGCCGCTGACGCCGCTGGCACACCAGCTCGCCTGGACCGGCCCCGTCCCCGCGCTGCGCGGGCAGGCCGAGGAGGCCGTCCGGCCGATCCTGCGCCACCAGGACGCCGACCTGTACTACCGGGAGCGGGCCGACCGGCTGGGCATCGGCTTCTACGGTCACCGCCCGATGCCGGTGCGGCCCGCCGACATCCTCCCCGTCGAGGCGGCGGAGGTGATGCCGTCGGTGCTGCCGTTCACCGCCGGCGACTTCGCCCCCGCGTGGGCCGAGACTCAGGCGCTGCTGCCCGCCACGCGGGAGGCCGAGATCGAGGAGGGCATCAACGGCCTGTTCTCCTTCACCACCGACAACATGCCGCTGCTCGGTGAGTCCCCGCAGGTCAAGGGCTTCTGGGTGGCCGAGGCCGTATGGGTGACGCACTCGGCGGGCGTGGCCAGGGCCATGGCCGAATGGCTGGTGGACGGCCACTGCTCGTCCTTCGACCTGCACGAGTGCGACGTCAACCGCTTCGAGCCGCACCAGCTCGCCCCCGACTACGTTCTCACCCGCGCCGCCCAGAACTTCGTCGAGGTCTACGACATCATCCATCCGCTGCAGCCGCCGGAGAACCTGCGCCCGCTGCGGGTGAGCCCCTTCCACGCGCGGCAGCGGGAGCTCGGCGCGTGCTTCCTGGAGGCCGGCGGCTGGGAGCGCCCCCAGTGGTACGGCGCCAACGCGCCTCTGCTCGAAGGCCGGGACATCCCCGAGCCGGACGGGTGGGCCGCCCGCCACTGGTCGCCCATCGTCGGCGCCGAGGCCCAGGCCTCCCGGGAGTCCGTCGCGTTGTACGACATGAGCGCGCTCAAGCGGATCGAGGTCAGCGGGCCCGGAGCCGTCGCCTTCCTGCGGCGGCTCTCCACGGGCGACATCGGCAGACCCGTCGGCTCGGTGACCTACTGCCTGCTGCTGGACGCCGACGGCGGCATCCGCAGCGACATCACCGTCGCCCGTCTCGGCCGTGACCTGTTCCAGGTCGGCGCCAACGGCAACCTCGACCTCGACTGGCTCCACCGCCACCTCCCGGCCGACGGCTCGGTCGTGGTCCGCGACATCACGGCCGGAACCTGCTGCGTCGGCGTCTGGGGACCCCGCGCCCGCGACCTCATGGAACCGCTGGCCGGCGCCGACTTCTCCCGCGACGGCTTCGGCTACTTCCGCGGCCGGCGGGGTCACGTCGGCACGGTGCCCGTCACCGCGCTCCGGCTGTCCTACATCGGGGAGCTCGGCTGGGAGCTCTACACGACGGCCGACCTGGGCGCGAAGCTCTGGGACACCCTCTGGGAGGAGGGACAGAGCCACGGGATCATCGCGGGCGGACGCGGCGCCTTCTCCAGCCTGCGGCTGGAGAAGGGCTACCGCGCCTTCGGCACCGACATGACCTGCGAGCACGACCCCTACGAGGCGGGCCTGGGCTTCGCCGTACGGCAGGCGGGCGAGGACGACTTCATCGGCCGCGCGGCTCTGCGGGAACGCCGCGCCTCGGTGCGGCGACGGCTGACCTGCCTGACGATCGACGGCTCCGCCGCCGTCGTGATGGGCAAGGAGCCCGTCTACGACGGCGACACCTGCGTCGGATACGTCACCAGCGCCGCCTACGGCCACACCATCGGCAAGGGCATCGCCTACGCCTGGCTGCCGGCCGCGCTCTCCACGCCCGGTCAGGCGCTCCGGATCGGCTACTTCGACCGGCGGATCGCCGCCGTCGTCGCCGAGGAACCCCTCTACGACCCGGCGATGAAGCGTCTGCGCGGTTAGGAAGGACCACGATGAGCGCCCACGATCCCGCGGACGGCCTGCCCGAGCACCCCGACCGGCTGTGGAACAGCCCCGAGCCGGAGCGCTCCTACGACGTGGTGATCGTCGGCGGGGGCGGCCACGGCCTGGCGACGGCTTACTACCTGGCCAGAAACCACGGCATCACCAACGTGGCCGTACTGGAGAAGGGCTGGCTGGCGGGCGGCAACATGGCCCGCAACACCACCATCATCCGGTCCAACTACCTCTGGGACGAGAGCGCGGGCATCTACGAGCACGCGCTGAAGCTGTGGGAGGGACTTGAGGAGGACCTCGGCTACCCGCTCCTGTTCAGCCAGCGCGGGGTGCTCAACCTCGCGCACAGCCGGCAGGACGTCCGGGAGGGCGTGCGCCGCGTCAACGCCAACCGGCTCAACGGCGTCGACGCCGAATGGCTCGGCCCCGACGAGGTCGCCGAGGTCTGCCCGATCGTCAACGTCTCACCCGACGTGCGCCACCCCGTGCTGGGCGCGACCTACCAGCCGAGGGCCGGGATCGCCAAGCACGACCACGTCGCGTGGGGATTCGCCCGGGCCGCCGCCGCGCTGGGCGTCGACCTGATCGAGCACTGCGAGGTCACCGGGATCGACGTCGGGGGCGGGCGGGTGCGGGCCGTACAGACCACCCGGGGCCGCATCGCGGCGGGCAGGGTCGCGCTGTGCGCGGCCGGCCACTCCTCGGTCGTGGCGGGGCTGGCGGGGGTGGAGCTCCCGCTGCAGAGCCACCCCCTGCAGGCGCTGGTCTCGGACCTGCTGGAGCCCGTGCACCCGACGGTGGTCATGTCCAACGCCGTGCACGTCTACGTCAGCCAGGCGCACAAGGGCGAGCTGGTCATGGGAGCGGGCATCGACGCCTACAACTCCTACCGGCAGCGCGGCGCGTTCCACATCATCGAGCGGCAGATGGCGGCGGCCCTGGAGCTGTTCCCCGTGTTCGCACGGGCGCACGTGCTGCGGACCTGGGGCGGGGTGGTGGACGTCAGCCCCGACGCCTCACCGGTGGTCGGGCTCACCCCGGTGGACGGCCTCTACGTCAACTGCGGCTGGGGCACCGGCGGGTTCAAGGCCACGCCGGGCGTCGGCTGGTGCTTCGCGCACACGGTCGCCCACGGCGAGCCGCACCCGCTCAACGCCCCCTTCTCCCTCGACCGATTCACCACGGGCGCGCTCGTCGACGAGCACGGCGCCGCCGCAGTGGCCCACTGAAGGAGATCCCCACCGATGCTGCTGATCCCCTGCCCGTGGTGCGGGCCCCGCGACGAGGCCGAGTTCCACTACGGCGGGCAGGCGCACGTCGCCTATCCCGATGACCCCGGCGCCCTCTCCGACGCCGAGTGGGCCCGCTACCTGTTCTTCCGCGACAATCCCCGGGGGCCGTTCGCCGAGCGGTGGAGCCACACGGCCGGCTGCCGCCGCTGGTTCAACGTGGTCCGCGACACCGCCACCAACGAGATTCACGCCGTCTACCGCGTCGGCGAGCCAGGGCCGGTGATCGCTTGAGCTCCCAGCCGTTCCGCAGGGCCGGACACCGGGGCGAGAGGCTGCGGTTCCGGTTCGACGGCCGCGACCTCGAGGGGTACCGGGGTGACACGCTCGCCTCCGCGCTGCTCGCCAACGGGGTGCGCACGGTCGCCACGAGCGTGCGGCTGGGCCGTCCCCGGGGCGTCTTCGCCGCGTGGACCGAGGAGCCCAACGCCCTCGTCCAGATCGAGCACCCCTTCCCCGAGCCGATGCTGCAGGCCACCGTCGTCGAGCTGTACGACGGGCTGGTGGCCAGGGGCCTGCCGGGGAGAGGACGGCTGGGCGGGGAACCCGACCCGGCGCGCTACGACGGCGTGTACGCCCACTACGACGTCCTGGTGGTCGGAGCCGGACCCGCCGGGCTCTCGGCCGCCCTGACCGCCGCCGCGACGGGTGCCCGGGTGATCCTCGCCGACGACCGGCCCGTGGCCGGCGGCAGCCTGCCGGACACCGCCGAGACGGTCGGTGGCGTCCCCGGCGCGGACTGGGCCGCCGCCGCGCTGGCCGAGCTGGCGGGCCGTCCCGAGGTGCGGGTGCTCGCCCGCACCAGCGTGTTCGGCTACTACGACGACAACTACCTGGTCGCGGTGGAACGCCGCGGCGAGCGGGCGTCCTCCCGGGAGCGCGTCTGGCGTATCCGGGCCCGCCGCGTCGTACTGGCCACCGGCGCGCACGAGCGGTCCATCGCCTTCGCCGGCAACGACCGGCCCGGCGTGATGCTCGCCTCCGCCGCCCGCGCCTACGTCAACCGCTACGGAGTCCTGCCGGGCCGCCGCGCGGTGGTCTTCACCGCCGGCGACAGCGCCTACGACGCCGCCCGCGACCTGGCGGCCGCCGGCGTCGAGATCGCCGCCATCGCCGACGCGCGGCAGGCCGTACGGCCCGGCGCACCGCAGGGCGGACCGCGCGACGCGCGGCAGGACTTACGGCGAGGCGACGGCCGGGCAGGGGACGGGACAGACCTGCTCACCGGGCACGTCGTCACCGGCGTCGCCGCGGGCGAGGACGGCGCGGTCTCCTCGGTGACCGTCTCCCTGGTGACCGTCCCCGGGAGCCGGGAGATCGAGGCGGACCTGCTGCTCGTCTCGGGCGGCTGGAACCCCGTACTCCATCTGTTCGCGCAGGCGGGCGGAGAGCTCCGCTACGACCAGGAGCTCGGCACGTCCGTCCCCGGAGCGGTCCGCCAGGCGGTGGAGGTGGCGGGAGCCGCGCGGGGACTGTTCACCCTGGACCGCTGCCTCGCCGACGGCGCCGAGGCCGGGGCACGGGCGGCGGAGGCGGCCGGCTTCCCGGCGGCCCGCCCCGGGCCGGCTCCCCGCGCCGGGGACGTCCCGGTGGCCGCCGAAGGCGTCACCGCGGCACGCGCCGAGCACGGCACGGCGGCGCATGAGGAGGATGGCACGGCGGAGCGAGCCGAGCACGTGTGGCTCGTCCCGGCCGACGACTACCGGACCCACTTCGTCGACCTGCAGCGCGACGTCACCGTCGCCGACGTCATGCGCGCCACCGGGGCAGGGCTCCGCTCGGTCGAGCACGTCAAGCGTTACACCACCGCCGGGACCGCCCACGACCAGGGCAAGACCTCGGGCCTGCTGACCAGCGGGGTCGTCGCCCACCTCCGCGGAGTGGACATCGCGGAGCTCGGCACCACCACCTTCCGCGCGCCGTACATGCCGGTCTCCTTCGCCGCCCTCGCCGGGCGCGACAGGGGAGTGCTGCACGACCCCGTCCGGGTCACCCCGCTCCACGAGTGGCACGTGGCGCACGGCGCGGTGTTCGAGAACGTCGGCCAGTGGAAGCGGCCCTGGTACTACCCCCGCGCCGGTGAGGACATGGAGGCCGCCGTCCTGCGGGAGTGCGCGGCCGTACGGCAGGGCGCCGGATCGATGGACGCCTCCACACTGGGCAAAATCGACATCCAGGGACCGGACGCCGCCGAACTGCTCGACCGGCTCTACACCAACATGATGAGCACGCTCGCGGTGGGCGCGATCCGCTACGGGGTGATGTGCCGGCCCGACGGGATGGTCTTCGACGACGGGACGGTGATCCGCCTGGCACCGGACCGGTTCCTGGTGACCACGACCACGGGTAACGCCGCCGCCGTCCTGGACTGGATGGAGGAGTGGCTGCAGACCGAGTGGCCCTCCTTGCGGGTGTACTGCACCTCGGTCACCGAGCAGTGGGCGACGGTGGCGCTCGCGGGACCCGGCTCCCGGGCCGTACTGGCCGGACTCGCCCCCGGACTGGCCGTGGACAGGGTGAGCTTCCCGTTCATGACGTGGCGCGACACCACGGTGGCGGGCATCGAGGCGCGGTTGTGCCGGATCAGCTTCTCCGGCGAGCTGGCCTACGAGATCAACGTCAGCGCCTGGGACGGGCTCGCGCTGTGGGAGGCGGTCCAGGCGACCGGCCTCGTCACGCCGTACGGGACCGAGACCATGCACGTGCTCCGGGCGGAGAAGGGCTACCCCATCGTCGGCCAGGACACCGACGGCACGGTCACCCCCGCCGACCTCGGCATGGACTGGGTGGTGTCCAGGAAGAAGGCAGACTCCGTCGGCAGGCGCTCCCACGCCCGCGCCGACACCGCCAGACCCGACCGCAGGCACCTGGTCGGACTGCTGCCGGTCGACCCGGACCGGCTGCTGCCCGAGGGCGCCCACCTGGTGGCCGCCGACCGGCTGCCCGAGCCGCCGGTCCCGATGCTCGGCCACATCACCTCCAGCTACCGCAGCGCGGCGCTCGGCCGGACCTTCGCTCTCGCCCTCGTCAGCGGCGGCCGTGAGCGGCTCGGCGAGCGGCTCTACGTGCCGGTCGGGGCCGAACTGGTCCCCGTCACCGTCACCCACCACGTCCTCTACGACCCCGAGGGAGCGCGCCGGGATGGCTGAACGACTGAGCCCGCTGGCCCGGGTCGAGCCGGTGTCGGGCGAGGGCCTGCGCATCGCGGAGGTGCCGTTCCTCACCCAGGTCGATCTGCGCGCCGATCCCGCGAGCGACACGGCCCGCGACCTCGGGATCGCCCTGGGCGTGCCGCTGCCCACCGAGCCCAACACCTATGCGCGTGGGGACGCCGACGTGCTGTGGCTCGGCCCCGACGAGTGGCTGGTCGTCGGGGCGGCGGGCGACGACGGTCTGGAGGCCAGGCTGCGGGCCGCCGCCGGAACAGGTCATGCCGGCATCACCGACGTCTCCGCCCAGCGGACCACGCTGCTGGTGGCCGGGCCGCGCGCACGTGACCTGCTGGCCCACGGCTGCGCCCTCGACCTGCATCCCCGCCTGTTCGGGCCCGGCCGCTGCGCCCAGACCATGCTCGCCCGGGCCCAGGTCATCCTCGCCGCCCACGAGGACGACACGTTCCGGGTGTCCGTCCGGTCGTCCTTCGCCGGCTACCTCGCCGCCTGGCTCCTCGACGCGGCAGTCGAATATCTCGACGCCGGAAAAGCCATGGAATCAGCGCCGGGACATGGGCCATGATCCCTCCATGACCTCACCCATGTCCTCGCCTTCGATCGAGATCCGCTCCGCGTCCCCCGAGGACGCCGCGCTTCTGGCCGAGCTGAACGACGCCGTGCACTCCGTCCACGCCCTGCACCGGCCGGACGTCTTCCGCTCCCAGCCCGCTCACGACGACCTGGTCCCGATCTTCAAGGCCCACCTGGCCCGAGAGGACGCCCGCGCCTTCATCGCCCGGTCATCAGGGCGACCGGTCGGATACGCTCTCGCCGTGATCGTCGACCGTCCCGGTGACGCCCTTATGCAGGCAAGGAGGTTCATCAGCCTGGAACACCTGGCCGTCACCTCCGAAGCGACCCGGACAGGCGTCGGCACCGCCCTGCTCGACGCGGTGCGCACATCGGGCAGGGAGGCGGGATGCTCCCGCCTGATCACCGATGTGTGGGACTTCAACACGGAGGCCCGGACTTTCTACGAGGCCGCGGGATTGGCTCCGATGCGGCACTGGCTGGAGCAGCCGCTCTGATGATCTCCTCACCGCCTCGTCGCCGGTCTACGCGGGTGCGTACGTCAGGCAGTCGGCCTCGTCCTGCGTGTAGCCGATGTCGATGCCGGGCGCCTGGCATTCGAGTTGCACGTTGTGTCGGCAGTCGGCCATCTTGCAGGCGCCCACCCGGCCCACCGTCGCCTGGTCGCCTCCCTGTGCGGGGGCGGTGAGGAACGTGTCGCAGTGCGCGTGGGACAGGTCACCGACCGTGATGGCCGTCGCGTGACACATTCGGTCGCGGTTGTACGCGCACGACACGGCCTCGCAGCGATTGATGACAGGCATCTCCATGACGGTTCCCCTAATAAATTGCGTTGATAGTCACGGTTTTCGTCCTGGCTCATACCACTGTCGACCAGTTCGTTAAGCTCCGCCGCAGTCCTAGGCTTGGTAAGGAGGCGCCCGGCGGCAGCTGACCCGGGCGGCACCTGCACGTGGCCTGGGGCATCAGGTCGTAATGTGACCGCAATCTCGAATTAAGGGCATGTACAGGGGCCATCCCGATCGCCCCTGTACATCGAAACCGGGATTAGCGTGGAAGGCAGACGACGCCTCGACGAGGAGAGATCATGTCTAACACTCGCGAACTGTTCGACACGATGACCGCCAAGGCCGGACTGAGCAGCGACGTCCTCGCCAATGCCGTGGACACCCTCCAGGAATGCGAGGAAGTGGTGACCGCCTGCGCCATGGGCATGCTGGGCGAACAGGACGCGCTGCACATGGCGTCGGCGATCAGCCGGGACCTGGACTGCGCTGACGTCGCAGGGACGACACGCCGCATACTGACCCGGGGCAGCGGTCCCGACAACAGCCTGATCAGTGCGCAGGTCGAAGCCTGCCTGCTGGCGTGCGAACGTAGCCACGCGCTGTGCAGCCAGCACGCCGCTCGCCACGCCCACTGCCAGATGTGCACGGATGTCACGCGCCGCTGTGCCGATATGTGTCGGCAGATTCTCGGAGAACTTCGCAGGTAAGCACGCGCTGCCGCGCGGTCCAGTGTCTTCCGAGGGGCCCGGCGAACACGTGCGTGTCCTGGTCCAGCAGGAACACCATGAGCTCGCCGGGCATCCGGAACGGAGAGAACCCGTCCTGGACGAGGACCGCTACTCCGCCGCCGTGGCGGCGCCGAGCAGGTCGCGGATCCGCGCCGTGGACTCGGCGAACTGGGGCTGGGCCATCGTCTCGGCGTAGTCGCGGGAGTCGGGCAGGTCGACGGTGATGACCTCGGCGACGGTGCCCGGCCTCGCGGTCATCACCAGGACCCGGTTGGCCAGGTAGACCGACTCGGCGATGGAGTGGGTTACCAGGAGCACGGTCGTCCCGGTCTCCCGCCAGATCCTGTGCAGCTCGATGTTCATCTGCTCGCGGGTGAGCGCGTCGAGCGCGCCGAACGGCTCATCCATCAGCAGGACCGGCGGGCGGTGCAGCAGCGCCCGGCACAGTGCCACCCGCTGCTGCATGCCACCCGACAGCTCGTGCGGCAGAGCGTCCTCGAAACCGGTGAGCCCGGTCATCTCGATGAGCTCGTCCGCCCGCTTGCCGGCCTCACCGGCGGGCATACCGCGCATCTCCGCCTGGAGCAGGATGTTACGGCGTGCGGACCGCCATTCCAGCAGGGCCGCCCGCTGGAACACGTACCCGATGTCGTTCCTGGTGCCGCCGACCGTATCCCCGAACAGCCGTACGGCTCCCGCCGACGGCTTGAGCAGTCCCGAGACCAGCTTGAGCAGGGTCGACTTGCCGCAACCCGAGGGGCCGACGATCGAGACGAACTCCCCGGGAGCGACGCTCAGGGAGACGTCTCGCAGCGCGGTCACCTCCTTCTTCTTGGCCCGGAACCGGACCGCGACGGCATCGAGCTCCACCGCCGCGACCGTGCCCGCGCTGCCGGGCGTGCGCTCGGCCTCCAGGTTGCCTTTCATCAAAACTCCTTGAGCGTGGAGACCCGGGGCTTCAGCCCCGGGCAGGAAGTCGACGTGCTCATCCCTTCGGAGCGAAGCTCTCGTCCCAGTAGGTGGCCGGCGACTCGGCCTTGGTGATCACACCGGCCTTGGCGAAGGTGTCGATCGTCGCCTGCCAGTCGGCCTCGGTGTTGATCCCCGGCGCCATGTCCTTGGTCGCGTCGGTGTGCAGCAGCGTGACGGTGGTCTTGAACTGGTCGAGCAGCACCTGCGGGCTGGGAAGCTGCTCGGAGGCTCCCGCCATCGCCTCCACAGCTGCCTGCGGGTCCTTCTCCGCGACGGCCCAGGCCTCGCTGGTCGCCGCGACCATGCGCTTCACCAGGTCGGCCTTGCTCTCCAGCGTCTTGGTGGAGGCCAGCAGGCCGTTGCTGTAGAAGTTGAGGCCGAACTCGGAGAACCGCAGGTACGAGACCTTCTTGCCGGCCTTCTCCTGCATCGTCGGCCCCTGGTCGGAGGCGTAGCCCAGCAGGGCGTCGGTCTGCCCCGAGATCACGGCGGCGATCTTGCCCGCCGGGTCGGTGTTCTGCATCTGCACGTCGGTCTCCGCCAGGCCGTTCTCCTTGAGGAAGGCGGGGAACGTCTTGGACAGGGCGTCACCGGCCGTGCCGGCGATCTTCTTGCCCTTGAGGTCGGCCGGCGTGCTGATGTTCTTCTCGTCGAAGAACTGGACGGAGGCGGGCGTGGTCTGCAGGTAGACACCGAGGCTCTTGACCGGGACCCCCTGGCCGATGGACGCCAGCAGCGCCGGGGTGTCGGCCCAGCCGAAGTCGGTCTGATCGGCGCCGGTGGCCTGGATGGTCTTCTGGGAACCCTGACCGGCCTGGATCTTCAGATCGATGCCGTGCTTTTCGAAGACGGACTGCTTCTTGCCGAGGTAGAACGGCGCGTGCTCGCCGTACGGGTACCAGTTGAGCGTGAGGGTCACCTGGTCGAGCTGCTTGCCCGACGCGTCGGTGGTCGTGCCGTCTCCGCCGGTGCCGCAGGCCGCGACGAGGAGGGCCGGCATCAAGGCGGCGATGAGGAATCGAGATTTCACGGGACTGCCCTTCTTTGGGGGGATGATGGTCACTGCCTCGTCTTTCAGGGGGTGGCGGTTACCGCCTCGCCTCTCCGGCTGGCGTGCCAGGGCAGCATCCACCGCTCGGCGATCTCGACGAGGACGAACAACACGACACCGATCAGCGACATCACCAGTAGTCCCGCGAACAGCATGGGAGTGTCGAGGTTCCCGTTGGCCTGCAGGATCACGAAGCCCAGGCCCTGGTTCGCCCCGACGAACTCCCCGACCACGGCGCCGGTCACCGCGAGGGTGACGGCCACCTTCAGCCCGGAGAACAGATGGGGGAGGGAGGCGGGGAAACGGATCTTGGCGAAGGTCTTGAGCGGGCTCGCGCCCATCGTGGAGGCGAGCTGGAGCATCTCCGGGTCGACCGACTTCAGACCGGTCACCATGGCGATCACGACGGGGAAGAACGCGATCAGGACGGCGACGACGATCTTGGGGGTCAGTCCGAAACCGAGCCAGACCACGAACAGCGGGGCGATCGCGATCTTGGGGACGACCTGGGCGAAGAGCAGGATCGGATAGAGCGTCTTCTCCACCGTCGTGGAGTAGACCATGACCACGGCCGCCAGCACACCGAAGATCGCGGCGATGGCGAAGCCGAGGATGGTCTCGTAGGTGGTCACCCAGGTGTGCTGCCAGAGATAGGGCCACTTGTCCGCCATCACGGCCAGGGTCGTGCCCGGCGAGGGGACGAGATACGGCGGCACCAGCTGAGCGAAAGTGATCGCCCACCAGACCGCGAAGCAGGCGGCGAGGAGTGCGGCCGGGCGCCAGCTCTTTTCGAGCGCGGCGAGCAGCCGACCCTCGGACCCGCCGAGGTTCATGCTCATGGTGAGCACCTTCCTTCTACTCGCGTGTGGGCGTGGCCCTTACGCAAGCGCTTTCTCAATGATCGGAAAGCGCTATCCGAAAGCGCTTTCCGGTGTACGGTAGAGCCCTCTCACATACGGGTCAAGAGGAGGTGACGGGCAACGTGGGCGAACAGACGCAAGTTACCCTCAGCGACGTCGCGCGGGCAGCGGGCGTGTCACCCGCCACCGCCTCCCGTGCGCTGAACGGCACCACCCGTGTACGCGCCGACCTCCGAGAGCGCGTCCTGGCCGCCGCCGGACGGCTCGCCTACACCCCCAATGCCCACGCCCAGGCGCTCGCCCGCGCTTCGAGCCAGGCGGTGGGCGTCATCTGCCATGACGTTAGCGACCCCTACTTCGCCGGGATCGCCCGGGGGGTCATGCGCGTCGCCGCCGAGCACGACCTCCAGGTCATCATGGGCAGCACCTTCCGCGACCCGGCCCGCGAGATCTCCTACGTCTCCATGATGCGCGGCCAGCGCGTCAGGGCGATCCTGCTGATCGGCTCGGGATTCGAGGATCGCGCCTGGCAGGCGGCGATGCGGGAGGAACTGGCCCGCTGCAGCGCCGCGGGGGCCAGGATCGCGGCGGTCAGCCGCCATCAGGGCCTCCGCATCGACTCGGTCCTGCCCGAGAACCGCACGGGGGCCACCGCGCTCGCCAGGGCGCTGCTCGACCTCGGCCACCGCGACTTCGCCGTGCTCACCGGGCCGGCCACGCTCACCACCGTGATGGATCGCCTCAACGGCTTCCGGGACGCGCTCACCGAGGCGGGGGTCACGCTGAACCCGGGCCAGATCGTGGAGGGCACCTTCAGCCGTGACGGCGGCTACCGGGCCGCCACCGAACTGATCGCCCGTGGACTGCGGGCCACCTGTGTCTTCGCCTCGACCGACATCATGGCGGTCGGCGCGCTCGCCGCCTTCCGGGACCACGGGCTGGGCGTGCCCTCCGACATCTCCCTCGCCGGATTCGACGACATTCCCGTGGTCGGTGATCTGACACCGCCGCTGACCACTGTGGCGCTGCCGCTGGAGGAGCTCGGAAAACGCGTCATGGCGATGGCCCTGCGGCCCGCCACGGCCGGGCGGAGCCGCATCGAACGCATCCCGAGCACGGTCGTCCTGCGGGCGAGCACCTCGGCCCCGACCAGAAACCCGCTTATCGAAAGGATCTCACCGTGACTCTGACCGGACTCTCCATCGACCGGGTGGAGACCTACGCCGTCGCGCTGCCGACCCTGCGCTCCTTCGGCGTCTCCGGCGGGTCGGTCGCCGTCGCGGGGCAGCCCAGTATCCGTGTCCTGGTCAAGGTGAGCGCCGAGGGCGTCCACGGCTGGGGCGAGGCCACCCCGATCCCCGCGTGGACCTACGAGACGGCCGAGTCGATCGTCACCACCATCGACCGTTACCTGGCGCCCGCGATCATCGGCAGGCCGGCCTGGGACCTCGACGCCGTCACCACGGCGTTCGACCGGGCGATCAACCGGGGCCTGTCGATCGGCGCCCCCCTGGCCAAGTGCGCGGTCGACGTGGCCCTGCACGACCTGCTGGGCCGGGCCGCCGGTGTGCCCGTCGGCGTGCTGTGGGGGCAGCGCCGCACCGAGGAGGTACAGCTCGCCTGGATCGTGTCCGGGCAGACGGCCGAGGAGGTGGCCGAGTGCGTCGCCGAGGGGAAGGACGCGGGCTACCGCGCGTTCAAGGTCAAGATCGGGTTGCACTCCGAGGAGGCCGACCTCGCCGTGGTGGCCGCCGTGCGCGACGCGGCGCCGGACGCGCCGCTCTGGGTCGACGCCAACCAGGCATACACCTGCGACACCGCCCTCCGGCTGGCCGGACGGCTGCTCGAGCTCGGGGTGACCGCTTTCGAGCAGCCGCTCCCCGCCAACGACTTCGCCGGGATGCGGCGGATGCGCGACGTCTCACCCCTGCCCGTGGCTCTCGACGAGAGCCTCAGGCACCCCACCGATCTGGCGGCCCTGGTACGGCTCGGCGCGGTCGACGTGGCGATCGCCAAGGTGCAGCGGAGCGGCGGTCTGACCCTGTCGCGGCGCCTGTGCCAGCTCGCCGAGGACTGCGGCGTCCGGCTGATGGGCTCGGGACTGACCGACTCCGACCTCGGGCTGGCCGCTTCCCTGCATCTGTTCGCGGCGCACGGCATCACTGGGCCGGTCGACCTCAACGGCAGGCAGTTCATCGCCTCGCCCTATGCCGCCGGCGCGACGGTCAAGATCGCGGACGGTGTCGCCCACGTCCCCACCGGACCGGGGCTCGGCGTCGAGGTCGACGAGAGCGTGGTCCGCGAGCTGGCGGTCGACGTCCTGACGGCACGTCCCTGACGGCGACGCGCGGCCGGCCGCCTCTCCCCGTGGCGGGGGGAGGCGGCCGGCCGTCTCCGCTACGCCGGTGACATCGCCGGATCGGAGCGTTCGGCCGGCGGCGGGGGCTGGTCCTCGTCCAGCAGGGTGGTCTCGTCGAACGGGACCCGGCCGGCCAGCACCTCGGCCGCGCGTTCCCGGTCGAACTCGCCCGTCCAGGTGCCGATGAGGACGGTGGCGACCGCGTTGCCCGCGAAGTTGGTCAGCGCCCGGGCCTCGGACATGAAGCGGTCGATGCCGACGATCAGGCCGACGCCGTCGACCAGCTCGGGCCGGTGGGACTGCAGGCCCCCGGCGAGGGTGGCCAGGCCCGCGCCGGTGACCCCGGCGGCCCCCTTGGAGGCGATGATCATGAAGACCAGCAGGGAGATCTGCTCGCCGCCCGAGAGGGGGGCGCCGGTGGCGCTCGCGATGAACAGGGTGGCCATCGTCAGGTAGATGGCGGTGCCGTCGAGGTTGAAGGAGTAACCGGTCGGTACGGTGATGCCCACTACGGGGCGGCTGACCCCGAGGTGTTCCATCTTGGCGATCAGCCGGGGCAGGGCCGGCTCGGAGGAGGAGGTGCCCAGGATGAGCAGGAACTCCCGGCCGAGGTAGCGCAGCAGGGACAGCAGGCTGACCCGGGCGAACATCCAGAGCACCGGCCCGAGCACGCCGAACACGAAGAGCAGGCAGGTCGCGTAGAAGGCGAGCATGATGAGGCCGAGGCTCTTGAGCGCGTCGACACCGGTGGCGCCGACGACCGCGGCCATCGCGCCGAAGGCACCGACCGGGGCGGCCCACATGATCATGATGAGGACGCGGAAGACCAGCCGCTGGATGTGCCCGACGCCGGTCAGGATGGGCCTGCCGCGCTCCCCCATGGCCTGCACGGCGAATCCGGCGAGCAGGGCCACCAGGAGAGTCTGCAGCACCTGCCCCGCGGTGAACGCCGACACCAGCGTGGTCGGGATGATCCCGAGCAGGAAGGTCACCGTGTCGCTCTCGCCACCCTTGGCCGCCTCGGCCTCGGCGGCCTTGCGGAGCTCGTCGGTGAGCTGGAGGCCGTTGCCGGGATCGATCAGGTTGCCCACGACCAGGCCGATGACCAGCGCGACGGTCGACATGACGAGGAAGTAGCCGAGCGCCAGGCCGCCGACCCGGCCGACCTTGGCGGCCTGGGTGACCGAGCCGACGCCGAGCACGATGGTACAGAAGATGATCGGACTGATCATCATCTTGATCAGCGCGACGAAGGCCGTGCCCAGCGGCTTCAGTTCCTTGCCCAGGTCGGGGGCCACGAGCCCGACGGCGATCCCCGCGATCACCGCGACAATGACAGCTATATATAGGTAATGAGTACGATCTCGGGACATAGCGGACACTCCATCTTCCCGGTCCGGACGGAAATTCTGGTCGAGTGACTATGTGCCGACGATGTGACCCACGTCACCATTGCGTACATTTCGTTCGTGGACGTAGGGAAGCTCGTGGGATTGAGGACGTTGTCCGGATGGACGCGCCGCTGGAGCCTGGCCCGGCAGATGCTGGCACTGCAGATCGTTGTGGTCGGGGTCACCGTCGCGGGAGGCGCGGTGCTGACCCTCCTGCAGGCCCGCGAGCTGCTCGTCGAGGAGGCCGCCGGGAAGGCCAGGGCGGTGACCGTCAGCGTGGCCGGCTCCCCCTCGGTGCTGGCCGCCCTCGGCGACTCCGCCGTGCTGCAGCCGTACGCGGAAAAGGTGCGGCGGGAGACCGAGGTCGACTTCGTCACGATCATGAGCACCGGCGGGCTCCGTTACACCCACCCCAACCCGGCCCAGATCGGCCACCTGTTCCTCGGCACCATCGCGCCCGCCCTGAGAGGGGAGACCTTCACCGAGACCTACACCGGTACCCTCGGCCCCTCGGTGCGCGCCGTCGCCCCGGTGCGTGACACCGACGGCAGGGTGCGGGCACTGGTCAGCGCGGGCATCACCGTCGAGAAGATCGGCGTCAGGCTCCACGGGCAGCTCGCCGGCGCCGCCCTCATCGGCCTGCTCGGCCTGTCCGCCGGCGGTGCGGGCACCTACCTGGTCGGGGCCCGGCTGCGCCGCCAGACCCACGGGATGGGCCCGGGCGAGCTCCGCCGGATGTACGAGTACCACGACGCGATCCTGCACGCCGTACGGGAAGGACTGCTGCTGGTCGACGACACGGGCAGGCTGACGCTCTGCAACGACGGCGCCAGGGGGCTTCTGGGCCTGTACGGCGAGGCGGACGGGCGGCACGTCACCGAACTGGACCTGCCCGCCTCCCTCACCGAGCTGCTGGTGAGCGGGGAGAACCGGACCGACGAGATCCACCTGACCGGGGAGCGGACACTCGTGGTGAACGTCGCCGTGGTCCGCTCAGGCAACCGCTCGCTCGGCACCGTGGTCACCCTGCGCGACCACACCGAGCTGCAGTCCCTGACCGGGCAGCTCAACGCCGAACGCGGCTTCGCCGACTCCCTGCGCGCCGCCGCGCACGAGTCGGCCAACCGCCTGCACACCGTCATCGCCCTCGTCGAGCTGGGCCGCGCCGAGCAGGCAGTGGCCTTCGCGACCGCGGAGATCCGGGCGGCGCAGGACCTCACCGACCGGGTGGTGGGCGCGGTACGCGAGCCGGTGCTCGCGGCGCTGCTGCTGGGCAAGAGCGCCGAGGCCGCGGAGCGCGGTGTGGAGCTGGTGATCAGCCCGGACACCGGACTCGACGACATCGGCCTGGACGACCGGGACCTGGTGACGATCGTCGGCAATCTGATAGACAACGCGGTGGACGCGGCCATGGCGGGTGTCCCGCCCGCGCGGGTGGAGGTCCGCATGCTGGCCGACGAGACGTCCTTCCTGGTCAGCGTCGCCGACAGCGGGCCGGGACTGGACACGGCCACGGCACGGGAGGCGTTCCGGCCAGGCTGGACCACCAAGGGCGACGGACGTGGCCTCGGGCTGGCCATGGTGGGACAGGCGGTCCGCCGCCTGGGCGGTACGGTCGACGTCGGCGGCGGGCCGGGAGCGGTGTTCACCGTACGGCTGCCGCTGCGTGGGGAGGGCGTTTCATGATCTCGGTGCTGGTCGTCGAGGACGAGGAGATCACCGCGGAGGCGAACCGCCTCTTCGTGGAACGGGTGCCCGGTTTCCGGGTGGAGGGAGTGGCCAGGTCCGGCGGGGAGGCTCTGCGCTTCCTGCGCCGGCGGCCGGTGGACCTGATCCTGCTCGACCTCTACCTGCCTGACATGCACGGGCTGGAGGTGTGCCGGGCCCTGCGGGCGGCGGGTGTGCTCTCCGACGTCATCGCGGTCACCTCGGCGCGCGACCTGGCGGTGGTCAGGGCCGCGGTCTCCGTGGGCGTGGCCCAGTACCTGCTCAAGCCCTTCACGTTCGCCTCGCTGAGTGAGAAGCTCACGCGCTACGCGGCGTTCCGGTCGTCGATGGAGGGCTCGGGTGAGGCCAGCGGCCAGAGCGAGGTGGACCGGGCCCTGGCCGCCCTGCGCGGCCCGGCACACAGCCCGCTGCCGAAGGGGTTGGCCCCGGTCACCCTCGACGCCGTACTGGCGGAGCTGCGCAAGGCTCCCGGAGGCGTGTCGGCGCAGGCGGCCGGCGCCGCGATCGGCGTCTCGCGGGTGACCGCCCGCCGCTATCTGGAACACCTGACGGGCAGCGGCGTCGCGCGCAGGGTGCCGCAGTACGGCGGGGTCGGGCGGCCCGAACTGCTCTATCGGATCATCTGAGCCCTCCGTCGAGGAAGCCCTGCCGGAGATGTGATCAGCTGGCGCGGTCGAGCGGTTCCCGGGGCGCGTCCACGATCACGTCGGAGAAGATGTCGACCAGCAGGGCGATCACACCACCGACCACGATGATCCCGACGCCCACCCAGACCAGCATCCAGTTGGGGCCGAGACACAGGGCCACACCACCGACGGTGAACCCGAGCAGAATGACGATAACCGCAAGCCAAGACTTGGGGCTTCCTCCGTGGCTTCCAGCCATGAGCCTTTCCTGTCCTCTCTGTGAATCAGTGATGCGCGCCGTTCGCCGCGGCGATCACCCTGGTCAGTGACTGGTGGAGCTCCTGCAGCTCTTCCAGTCCCATACCCAGGCGATCCACGACGGACGACGGGATCCCCTCAGCTTCGCTCCTCAGTTTCCAGCCCTCCGGAGTGAGCGTGACCTCCAGGACACGTTCGTCCCTGCTGTCGCGCCCTCGCCGGATGTAGCCGCTCGCCTCAAGACGTTTGAGGAGCGGGGACAGCGTACCGGGGTCGAGTTGCAGTAGCTTGCTCAGCTCCTTCACAGACAGCGGCGCGTGCTGCCAGAGCGCGAGCATCACCAGATACTGCGGGTGGGTCAGCCCCAGGGGTTGTAGCAGCGGCCGGTAGACCCCGATGACGCTGCGCGAGGCGACTGCCAGGGCAAAGCACACCTGCCGCTCCAGATTAAGCGGATCAGTCATATCGCTCACATACACCTCCTACCCGACATAGTACGATAGTTAGTACACAAACTATTGTGACCCCAAGTATCGGGCGGCCCAAAGGAGTCCCATGTTCAACCGCAAGCCGATCGAGGAGCGGATCGCCGAACGGGAGGCCCAGCGGCCGGTCCTCTCCGAAGGCAAGCACTTCGAACACGGACCGGCGAAATTCATCTTCATCTTCGTCATCGTGTTCGTGGTGATCGGCCACCTCGCCGGCCTGCTCCTGTTGATGGCCATGGACCTGAAGTGAGGTTCCCCTCGGCTCCGCCCGGGGTACTTTTTGACGGCTATCCTTTCGGATAAGAGTCTTGCGTATTTGTAGCCAACCGGATCCCGTTGAGGACGTGAGAGGATGATGGTCCGGTTGGCCGAGGTGGACTGCCCGCCCAGATCAGGAGGTCCGTATGTCTGACGTCACGCCGGAACCCGAGAGTTCCGAGGATGAGCTGAAGCGCAAGTTCCGTGAGGCCCTGGAGCGGAAGAAGGTCGCCCAGACGGACGCGAACGCCGGTGGCAGGGGAAACAACTCCTCGAAGATCCACGGCGCCCACGGCCCGGTCGGGGGCAAGCGTTCCTTCCGCCGCAAGAGCGGCGGCTGAGCACAGCCTGACAGCCTCCTGGGCTGCGTCCACGGCCGCCGTGTACGGCGCCCGGGAGGCCGAGGAACCCGGCACTAACCGTCCCCGCGCCCGTCGGAATCCCCGATGAGCACCTCCAGCCCGTCCAGTAGCCGCCGCAGCCCGAACTCGAACAGCGTGTCCAGGTCGAGGGAGTTGGGGGGGATCTTCGACAGCAGCGGGAACTCCTCCATACGCGGGAGCAGCTCCGAGTCGATCCACTCCTGGTCGGTCATGCCGGTCTCCTGTGCGGCCTCGGCCTCGGCCTCCAGGTTGATGGCGGTCCCGCGCACGTAGTTGGCCACGGTGGCATAGATGTGAACCATCGTGACCGGGTCAAGGCCGAGGCCGTCCACCGCGCGCATCGCCCGCTCGGCCTGGACCATGGCGTTGGGCGTGGGCAGCGGGCGGGTGAAGGAGGCGGCCTGCGCCAGCCAGGGGTGGCGGTGGTAAAGGGCCCACTGCGTCCTGGCGGCCAGCTCCATCCAGGCCCGCCAGCCCGGCGGCGGCTCGGGGAGCGCGCCCTCGGCCAGCACGGCGTCGGTCATGAGCATGAGCAGCTCCTCCTTGCTCGCCACGTACCGGTAGAGCGACATCACCGCCACCCCCAGGCCGGTCGCGATCCTGCGCATGGACAGGGTCGCCAGCCCCTCCACGTCGGCGATCCCGATCGCGGCGCGCACGACCCGCTCCCTGGTGAGCTCGGGCCCGAGGGTGGGTCTACGGGGGGCGACGGCCTCCGTGACGGTGTCCGCGACGACGGTCCCGATCCCCGGTACGGCCCGCACGAGCCCCTCCTGGCGCAGGGTCGTCAGCACCTTGCTGGCGGTCGCCATCGCCACGCCCCACTCCTGGACGATCTGCCGGGTGGAGGGCACCCGGTCGCCGGGGCGCAGCCGGCCCGCCGCTATACGCCGCCGCAGCTCGGCGACGATCCGCAGGTACGGAGGCTCTGTCCCGTCCACTGTTCACGCTCCCGGTGCTCTAGTGCACTAGATTTTGGTTTTCCCGGCTTCATACTGCCACAACCCCAGTGCACTAGTGCGTTATTTACATCGTAAGTGCACTATGGGTACGGTGTACGCACCACGGAACAAGGAGCGCGTCATGAAGAACGTCCTGATCTCCGGCGCCAGCGTCGCCGGGCCCGCCCTGGCCTACTGGCTACGCCGCCACGGCTTCACCCCGACGGTGGTCGAGCGGGCTCCGGCCCCGCGCCCCGGCGGCCACGCGATCGACCTGCGCGGTGTCTCCGTCGACGTGGTCAGGCGCATGGGGCTCCTCGAGGAGGCCCGGCGCGTGGCCGTCGACTGCAGAGGGATGTCCTACGTGGACGCCACAGGCAGGCGCGTCGCCGACATGCCCGCCTCCTTCCTCGGCGGAAACGGCGTGGTCGGCGAGGTGGAGATCCTCCGCGGTGACCTGGTCGACATCTTCTACCGGGCGACCGGGGACGAGGTGGAGTACGTCTTCGATGACACGATCACCTCGCTGACCCAGACCCCCGACGGCGTGCATGTCACCTTCGAGCGGTCCGCGCCGCGCGTCTTCGACCTGGTGGTGGGCGCGGACGGCGCGCACTCGGTGACACGGTCCCTGGCCTTCGGCCAGGAGTCGCGCTTCAGCCGGGAGCTCGGCTGTTACGTGGCGTACTTCACCGCGCCCAACGTCTTCGACATCCAGCACTGGGACCTCTTCCACAACATGCCGGGCAGGAAGGTGGCGGCGCTGCGCCCGTCCCGGCGGCCCGAGGAGGCCAAGGTCCTGTTCGGGTTTGCCTCAGGGCCGCTCGACTACGACCACAGAGACACCGAGAGGCAGAGACAGATCGTGGCCGAGGTCTTCGCCGGAGCGGGCTGGCAGGTGCCCAGGATGCTCCAGGCGATGGAGGCGGCCACCGACTTCTACTTCGACTCGGCCACCCAGATCGTCATGGACGGCTGGTCCCGCGGCAGGATCGTGCTGCTCGGCGATGCCGGATACAGCCCGTCGCCGCTGGGTGGCGGAGGCACAGGGCTGGCAGTGGTGGGCGCCTACGTGCTGGCCGGAGAGCTGGCCGAGGCCGGTGGGGACCACGCGGCCGCCTTCGCCGCCTACGAGCGGGAGATGCGCGACTTCGTGAGACAGAGCCAGAAGCTCCCACCGGGCGGCGTCAACGGCTTCGTGCCCAGATCGCAGCTGGCCATCCGGATGCGCAACCTGTCGATCAGGACGCTGCCCCACCTGCCGTGGGCAGGCCTGATCGAGAAGGCGGTCAACAGGTCCGACGCCATCACTCTCAAGGACTACGGCCTCACCGCCACCCCTTTCGGTGAGCCCGGCATCACGAGGTCCCGCTGAGATAGACCTCCTTGGCCAGCTTGGTCACCTGTCCCGTGGAGCGCTGCCAGGTGGTCCCCGAGGGGTGGGCGGTGAGCAGGACCATGATCCATCGTTCTCCCGGGCCGACGAGTCCGGTGGTGTGCAGCACCGGGTGACCGAAGTCGGGGACCGGACTGCTCACCGCGGTTCCGGCCGTTGCTCCAGCAGCCGCTCCAGCAGGTGCGGACCCGGGCGACGCGGCCACGTCCTGCGCCGGGCTCAGGACCGGTGCGGCCCCGGGCGCTGCAGTCTGCTCGCACCGGACCGGGGGCGTCGGGCCGTACCCTGACCAGCCCTGCTTGACCGCCCACGGCCCGGTGACCCCGCGCGGGATACCGAAATACTGGTCGAAGCCGTCGGAGCCACACTGCCCGGCCTTGCGCAGGTGGCCCAGGATGAGGCCGCTGACTTTCGGGTCGGCGCGGTCGAGCAGGTAGCGGTAGGTCCGGACGACGTCCAGCGCGCTGAGTGAGGTGTAACCCCAGAACCCCGGCAGGTTGGCGGGCGGGGGAGTGGTGTCCGTCAGCTGCAGCTTGCGTGCCATCCGCTCGATGATCTTTCCTTGGCCGCTCCGGGTCCAGAAAGAGGTCGCCGCGTGGTCGTCGCTGATCCGCAGCATGGCCTTGAGCAGGGCGAGGTCTCTCGGGGGGACGCTGCTGTGCGACTCCAGGTAGTCGATCGCGATCATGATCTTCACCACCGACGCGGACCGGAACTTCCGGTGCGCGTTGCGGTACAAGGTGACTCTGCCCGTCTGCCGGTCGAAGACGGCATATGAGGCGGTCATCCCGGCCGGGACCTGTGGCTTGCCGGGGGGTGAGGCGGAGGCCGGGGAGGTGGCCGCCAGGAGGGGGAGGGCAGTCGCGAGGAGTGCCAGGAAACGCGTCACGCGTAAATGCCTACCAGATCCCGCCGGGGAGCGGGGGTGGCTCTCCGGAGGCGGCACCCCCGCCCGCCTTGGCCGGCGGGGGTGCCACTGGGCTTTCCCGGCGCGTGGACCCGGCAGGGGATCACGCGCAGGGAAGGTCGTCCGGGGGGATCAGGCCCGTTTGGCGATGGCGGTGATGAGGGGCTGGACGAGGCGGGCGGCAAGGGGGCCGAACGCGGCGAGGATGAGAACGTAGGCCGCGGCCAGCGGGCCGAGGTCGGGGTGGGCTCCGGCGGAGACGGCAAGACCGGCGATCACGATGTTGAACTCGCCCCGCGGGATGAGCGCGATTCCGGCCCGTGCCCGGCCGGCCTGGGCGATGCCCGCCCGTTTGGCCGCGTAGGCGCCGGTGAGCAGCTTTGTGATCATGCTGATCACGGCGAGCGCGATGGCCAGCCCGGCGACCGGGCCGATCTTGGTGGGGTCGGTCTGCAGGCCGAAGAAGACGAAGAACACCGCGGCGAACAGGTCCCTGAGTGGCGTCAGCAGTGCCTGGGCGTCCTCGGCCAGCTGACCCGACAGGGCGATGCCGACCAGGAACGCGCCGACGGCGGCCGAGACCTGGAGCTGCTGGGCCACTCCGGCGACCAGCAGCGCGAGCCCGACGACCTTCAGCAACAGCACCTCGGAGTTGGGGCTGGAGACGAAGGCCTCGATGAACCTGCCGTAGCGGAGCGCGATCAGCAGCACGACGCTGACCGCGGTCAGTGCGATCCCCACGGAGATCGCGCCGCCGACGAAGCTCACTCCGGCCAGCACAGCGGTGAGGATCGGCAGGTAGACCGCCATGGTCAGGTCCTCGAAGACCAGCAGCGACAGCACCACCGGGGTCTCCCGGTTACCGATCCAGCCCAGGTCGGACAAGACCTTGGCGGTGATGCCCGAGGAGGTGGCGTAGGTGACACCGGCCATGGCCACCGCGGCCACCGGCCCCCAGCCGAGGAGCAGGGCGACGATCGCGCCGGGCGCCGCGTTGAGCACCAGGTCCACGACTCCGGCGCGGGCGTTGCCCTTCAGGCTGGTGACGAGTTCATCGGCATTGTACTCCAGGCCGAGGGTGAGCAGCAGCAGGATGACGCCGAGTTCGGCACCGATCGCGATGAAATCCTCGCTGGTGGCCAGGGGCAGGATGCCACCCTGGCCGAAGGCCAGTCCGGCGATCAGGTAGAGGGGAATGGGAGAGATGCCGACGCGCATGGCCAGCGCGCCCAATACACCGAGTCCGAGAAGAACAGCTCCGAGTTCCAGAAAGAGAATTGCTGTGTGCACCCGCTGCCCTACCCGTTTGTCAGGATGTCGGCGGCGGCGGCAGTGCTCTCCGGGCTTCCCACCACGACAACCACATCATCATTGGAGAACACGAACTCAGGACCCGGGCTGGCGAAGACCTGCCCGGCGCGGACCACGGCCACGATGGAGGCACCGGTACGGGTGCGGACGCGGGCGTCGCCCATGGGCCGTCCTGTGTACGGCGTATCGGGAGGTATGGGGAACTGCAGGCTGACCAGCCCCTCGACCTCGCGGTGCAGGGCGTTGAGACGCTGCACGATGCGCGGGGCGCCGAGCAGCTCGCAGAGCGCGTCGGCCTCCTCGTCATTCAGCTTGACGGTCTCACATACCCGATCGGGATCGTCTGGGTCGTATATCACCAGATCGCGGCGGCCGGTCCGGTGGGAGACGATCCCTATTCGCCGGCCGGAGCGGGTGGTGAACTCGTGCCGCAGTCCGATTCCGGGCAGTGCCGTCTGCTCGACCTCCACGGTGTCAGTCCTCCGTTTGTGCATGTATCGGGTGTTTGGACGAACCTACCAATCATGTGGCAGACGAGCGCACTCGGAATAACGTATATTACCGGCTTCCTTTGTGGGTAATCTGTCTCCGGGTTGATCCCGCCGTACTCCCCGTCGCGAAAGGCTACGGCGGGCGGCATCGTTGCCGCCCGCCGTAGCGGTCTGTCCGGGTGGGCCACCCATCTACCGGTGGCCCACCCGGACGGTGTGCTTGTTTGCCGAGACGACCACCGTCAGGGCCGGGGTCCGTCCGGCGTCACGGGCAGGACGCCTCACCGCTCCCGGCAGAGACGTTCACCGCGCTCCAGGCGGCCTTGACCGCGTTGACCTCGACGCAGCTGCCCGGGAAGAGCTGCTTGGCGGCCGCCACAGTGGTCGACCTCGCCTTCGCGTGCGTCCACGGGACGGTCTTGCTGTTCAGCCCGGCCATGAAGATCTGGCCGGCCTTCTGGATGCCGATGCCGGTCAGTTTCGTCGGGCCCGAGCAGACGGAGCTGGCCGGCTTACCCGTCGGGTTGGTGCCCTCGGCGAGCAGGTAGAACCAGTGGTTCTGCGGACCCGCCGCCGCGTGCACCTCGGTGGAGGGGATGGACGAGCTGTAGCAGTTCGGGTGCCCCTTGGCCGAAGGGTTGTACATGTTACGGATCTCGCCCGTGCCGGTCAGGTTGACCATCTCGCCGACCAGGTAGTCCGGCGCGTCAAGAGTGGCGGGCTGGTTGGCGAAATGCTCCAGCAGCGCGCCGAAGATGTCGCCGGTCGACTCGTTCAGACCCCCTGTCTCATTGCCGCTACCCGCGCCGCCACTCCCGGAGTACTGGAAGATGGCGTGACCGTACTCGTGACCGACCACGTCCATCGGGGTGGCCTGCCGGGTGTTCGCCTGGTTGTGCCCGAAGTTGGTGTAGCTGCCGTTCCAGTAGGCGTTGACGGCGTTCAGGCCGACCCGGGCGGGGAAGCCGCGGCCGGAGCCGTTGAACCCGTTGCGGCCCAGCCAGGTGCGGAGCATGTCCCATTCCTTCTGGGCCGCGTACATCGCGTCGACGCAGGCCGTCTCCAGGTTGGTGCCCGTGCCGTTGCCCCAGGAGTCGGTCGTCTTGGTGTAGGCGGTACCGCCCTGCCCGCCGCAGCTCAGGCCGGGACGGGTGGTGTCGGTCATCGAGTACGAGCTGCCCGATCCCGAGGTCTGGATGGTCACCGGGTTGCCGTTGTAGAAGCTGTTGCCGCTTCCGTGGCGGACGTCGTCGTAGGAGTCGATGATCGACCCGTCGATGGCGTTCACGAAGACGTGCTGGACGCTCGGGGCCTCCTGGGTGGCGCCGTCGACGACCACCTCCCAGGCCAGCTTGGGATCCGTGCCGGCCGCGTACACGATCAGCTCGGGGGTGCCCACGCTCTCCACGACGGCCAGCTGCGCGCGGGCGATGTCGGCCGCTGCGGCGGCGTCCACCTTGCTCGTGACGTCAATCGCGATCCTGGCCCGCTGGCCCGAGGCCACGGACCCGACCTGCGCTCCCGTGCTGTCGGTCGACACGATCACGTCACCGCCGTAGACCCGCAGCCCGCGGTAGGTCCGCGAGTAGGTCAGGTACTGCAGGCCGCGGGCGCCGGAGATGTTGTTGGCCAGGGTGAACTTCTCGTCCTGCCCCTTGAGAAGGGCGTCGCGTCTGGCGGCGATGGCGCTGTCGGCGGTGGAGGCCGCGCGCCTGCGCGACTCCGGGTCCGGCGGCGCGAACGCCGGCGGGTCCGCGGACACGGTACGGGCGGCGGTGCCCGCCGGTGTGGAGGCGGCGCTCACCGCCGTGGGGGTGATCATGGCGGAGACGGCCAGTACGGCCACGGCGCCAAGCTTGACCTTCGGATTCACGCGGGGTGACTCCTCTCGGTGTCCCTTGGGGGGAAGAGGGATACAAGGAGCCCTAAAGATCCGGGCTCCACCAAAATGGCACCGAGAAAGGCGGGTGAATACTCGCAAAACCCCATAACGTCGCGGTATGGGCGATTACGCGTACTGCGAGACCCTGGCCGGCACGTGTGCGGGGCGACGTGGTCAGGCGCGCGCGGCGGCGCGGCGGGCGGCGGCCACGTCGGCGAGGGCCACGGCCAGCGCGGCCAGCACGGAGCCGATGGTGACCAGCAGCGCGTACCGGAACGCCAGGGCGTAGTCGCCGTGCGAGGAGGCGACCTCGGTGAAGAACACCGAGCCGATCACCGCGATGCCCATGGCCGCGCCTATCCGCTGGCCCGTCTGCAACACGCCGCCGGCGGTGCCCGCCTCCGCGACGGGTACCTCCCACAGGGTCAGCGTCTGGTTCGGGGAGATCACCAGGCCGCTGCCCAGGCCGGCGAAGAGCAGTGGCAGCGCGATGGCCCAGGCCACGTACCGGCCGGGGACCAGCTGTACGGCGAGCTCCGTGGCGGCCAGCCCGACGGCGACCACCACCAGTCCCGCCGCCACCATCAGGCGGCCGAACCTGATGACGGTCCGGCCCCCCAGTACCGAGGTCGCCGCCGACCCCGCCGCGAACGACGTGCTCGCCAGGCCCGCCTGCAGGGGTGAATATCCCAGGCCCTCCTGCAGATACAGGGTGAGGATGAAGAAGATCGAGGTGAAGCCCGCGAAGTAGAGCGCCATGAGCAGGGCGCCGAAGGCGTACGACCGCCTGCCGAACAGGGACAGGTTGACGATCGGGTCACTGCGCCGGCCGTACCAGCGCTCCCACCCCAGGAAACCGGCGATGACCACGGCCCCGGCCACCAGCAGCAGCCACCTGCCCTGGCCCTGCCACCGCTGCCCCTCAACGAACGGCAGCAGCACCAGGACCACGCCGACGGCGAGCAGCAGCACGCCCACCGGGTCGACGCTCTGCCGCCGTCGCCCCTTCCGCGACGTGGCCGGGATGTAGTGGTAAGCCAGCAGGATGGCCAGGATGCCGATCGGCACGTTGACGTAGAAGACGAGCCGCCAGCCGTTCTGCTCGCCTCCCAGGTGGATGAGCAGCCCGCCGAGCAGCGGGCCGATCGCGGTCGAGACGCCGATGGTGGCGCCCAGCAGCCCGAACGCCCGGCCCCGCTCCGAACCCCGGAAGAGCTGCTGGATCAGGCCGCTGACCTGTGGGTTGATCACCCCTCCCGCCATGCCCTGGACGAGCCGCGCGATGACCAGCCAGGTCGAGCTCTGGGTGATTCCGGCCGCCGCGCTGGCCAGGGTGAAGAGGGCGACGCCGAAGACGAACACGTTGCGCCGGCCGCGCATGTCGCCGAACCTCCCGGCGGGGACCAGCACCAGCCCGAAGGTGAGCGCATACCCCGACACCACCCACTCCAGGTCGCTCTGCGGGGCGTGCAGCCCGGTGCTGATGGAGGGCAGTGCCACGTTGACGATGCTGACGTCCAGCAGTGTCATGAAGCCGGCCACCAGGCAGACGGTCAGCGCCTTCCACCGGCGCGGATCCGCCCCCTCCTGTCGCTGTCCGGGCGGCGACGTCCCCTCCGGCCGTGCCCCCGGGCTCATCCGGCCACGCGTCGGCTCGCGCGGCCGGGTCTCGTGCCCTCGGGGTCTCTGGGCGACGTGAGCGATCGGCTAAGGACGACCATGACAGCCTCATTCTCGATCTCTGGCCGGGTGTCCGTGATCCCCGTCCGGGCCCTCCGTGTTTCAGTAGGACATACCTACCCTTTCCGTACGGCCCAACCATGCCGAGCCCCCCGGCGACCGTTACTCCGTGTCGATGCCCCGGCCTTTCCCGGTGGTTCATCCGCGTGTTCTGTGCGCTCGTAGGGCGTCGATCACCCAGGTGTACGCCGAGGCCTGCGGCACCGGGGAGGGCCGGCCGTTGATGATCCCCATGAGCTGCCGGTACCGCTCCGCGCGTACGTCCATACCGGCCGTCAGCCGGCCCAGCACCTCGGCGCGGTCGGTGTCGCCCAGGAGACGGTCGAGGATCTCCCCGGCCTCCGGCGACTCGGGGGCGACGCCGCGTTCGCGGGCCTCGTCGCTGAGCCAGGTCAGCTTCTTGGCGAACCACAGGTAGGCGCCGGGTGTCTGCTCCTGCCCGGCCCGTCCCCGGGCGTGGAGCTCCATCACGTGACGCATGTGCTGCCGGAACGCGCGGTCCTGGACCAGCTCCGCCATCTCCACCCAGGCATCGACCTGCTCGGCGGTGGGATCCTCGGGCAGTTCGGGGGTCGTGTCGCGCATGCGGGCCTTTAGCTGCGGGTCGGCGTCCAGGTCGCCGAAGACCTCGTCCACGAAGTCCTCGATGATCTGCCTGCGCTCCTGCGCGGAGAGCTTGGCCAGTCTGTTCATGAGTGTCATCTCCTCGGTGTCGGACCGCCGGTTCGCCACTGTGGACAGCACGGCCCGGCGCAGCCGCAGGGTGCGGATCTGCGCGTCCAGTGCCTCCACGTGCGTGGCGGCGACGTCAGCGACGGTGGTCTCCTTGGCCAGCACGCGCCGGACCTCGTCGAGTCCCAGACCCAGCTCACGCAACGTGGCCACCAGCTCCAGCCGGGCGACGGACTCGGCTCGGTACAGCCGGTAGCCGCCGTCCGTGCGTCCCGCAGGGGGCACCGCGCCGATGTCGGACCAGAAGCGGATGGTCCGCACCGGCAGCCCGGTGAGCCGAGACAGCTGCCCGATGGTGAGCAGCACCGCACTGTCGTCGTTCATGCCGGTGAGTGTGGACCCTCCAGCGGCTGGAGACTCAAGTCCCCGCCGCGAGGTGACCGGTCCGTTGAGGAGACCTCATCGACCGAGGACGTGCTGCCAGTAGGGATCGCGGTAGAGGACAACGGTGGTGCCGCGGAGTAGCTCGTCCGGGGCGGAGACCAGGGTGAGCTCGCCCGCGGCCTCAAGCTGGCGCAGGACGTCGCGGACGCGCGGACCCACGGGCAGGCGGCCGACCGGCAGGCCGAGGGTGGAGCGGACCGTGTCGGCCACCTGGGAGAGCTGGAACGGCCCGGTGAGCGGGGCGATCAGCGTGCGGACGAGATCGACGGTGATCATGGTTTCCGCCTCGACGTAGGCCAGCTCCCAGGTGAGCTGCGCCTTGCGCCGGCCGGTCCCCGCGCAGGCCGTGCACTCCTGGGAGAAGCCCGGCACGATCTCCTCGATGGCGGAGCCCAGGCATGTGGTGCACTGGTTGGTCTCCGCCGCGTGCAGCTCGGCGGCCGGCCGGTCCGCCAGATGCGTGCCACACAGGCACAGGTAGAGCCGGAACCCACCGCGGACCAGGACGAGATCGTCGGCGTCGTCGGGAATCTCTTCCCACAGTGCGGTGATCGTGTGCTTTCTCATGGTTGTGCGACTCTACCGAACTGTGGGCCAGTGCTCCGGCGTTCACGCCGGGGGTGAAGGCCCACGCGGGAGTGCCCGCCAGGGCGCGAGCGTGCCCTGGCCTTCCGTGCCCGTGAGCAGGCCGGCTCACACGGGTCGTTTCCGCTGTTCGATGTCCTGCTCAAGGACCGTAAGCGGTGCGCCGCCCACGCTTGCGGCGAAGGAGGAACCGGACCACAGATGCCCGCCCCACAGGCACCGGCGGACATGAGCGCCGTATTCCTTGCCAAGCATCCGCGCCCAGAGGCCCTTCGGTGAGCCGGCGAGCGTGGACAGGGCGACCTTCGGCGGGTGGTGGACCAGCGGGTGGACGTGGTCGTGGTCGCCGTTGAACTCGCGAAGTTCGACCTCGAAGCCGGCGCGGACCTCGCGCCTGGGTTCCTCGCAGCGCACCGGCCTCGGGTCGCTGCACCCCCCACGCCGGTACCTCGTCACGGACACCACGGGTGCGTGCGGGGTGCGGACAACACGGCGTCCGGTGCGCACCTTGGGGTTTGGATTCCATCACGGTGACGTAAACCAGACGATACGATCACGGTGTGGAGTTGGTGAAGCGGGCTCGGGCGCATGTGGCGCGTCTCGACCTCGGCGCGGCCCAGGTGGCGGTGCTGGACGCTCAGGCGCACACCGCCCGCGCGCTGTGGAACCTGCTGCATGAGTACGTCACCTTCCGCCAGGGCCGGTTCGCGACGTTGAAGGACTGCGACGCGGCGATCCGGACAGCCCGCCGCGAGATCTACTGGATGGGACAACTGCCCGCCCAGGCGGCGCAAGCGGTGTTGAAGACGTATCGGCAGGCGTGGGCGAATTTCTTCAACCCCGACCACCCCGCCCGGCGGCCCACGTTCAAGGGCCGGGTGCGGTCCCGGTTGGCCGTGGACGTCCCCTAAGCCCGCGATCTGCAGATCAAGCGGGTCAACCGGCGCTGGGGCGCGCTCAATCTCCCCAAGGTCGGGCGGGTGCGGTTTCGCTGGACCAAGGACCTGCCCGGCCTCACCAGGGGCGGCCCCGCCGGACAGATCACGGGAGCGCGGCTGGTCAAGGATGCTCACGGCTGGCAGGTGGTGTTCCGTACCCAAATTCTCCTCGCGCCGGCTCCGGCCGCGCACCCGGGCCACACGGTAGGGATCGACCGGGGCCTCACCGTCGCGCTGGCCCTGTCGGACGGCACGATGCGTGAGCACGCCCCCTGGCTCACGCAGGGGGAGAAAGAACACCTGCGCCGGCTGGAGAAGACGTCGGCTCGCCGGCGTGCGGCCCGGCCGAAGAAGACCCGCCCCTCGGGGCGGGAGCAGCGCACCTACGATCAGATCGCCCGGCTGCGCGCGACAGCCAAGCGCCGAGCCGTCGACTGGCAGCACCAGACCACCACCGAACTCGCCGACACCTTCAGTGTGATCAAGGTGGAGAACCTGTCCATCGCGAACATGGTCAAATCCGCCAGGGGCACGATCGAAGCCCCAGGCAGGAACGTCGCCCAGAAGGCGGGGCTGAACCGGTCGATCAGTGGCGAGGCGTGGGGCCGGACCGTCACCCTGCTCGAATACAAGAGTGCCGACCGGGGCGGACAGGTCGTCAAGGTCCCCGCCGCGGGCACCTCACAGACGTGCCACCGATGCGGTCACCGTGATGCGGCCGGCCGCAACAGAACCGTGTTCGCCTGCACCAACCCCGTGTGCGGTTGGGTCGGCCATGCCGATACCAACGCCGCGATCAATATCAACAACGCCGTCGGAACGCCGGTGTCAGGACGTGGAGACCTCGGGGTTACCCGGTCTGTGAAGCGTCAACCCCCGCGCGCCGCTTAACCGCGACGCGACGGGAGAGTCTCCGGCCTTCAGACCGGGGAGGAGTTCAACTATCTTGACCACCGCCGCGCAGTTCGACGGGGACCAAGCGCATCGGAGCGCTCCACAGCCATTCCTCGGTGACGTAGGTGGCGGTCAGCAGCGTCATCAGGGCCAGGATGCGCTCCACGGAGGTGGAGGGGTGCGCGCCGCAGTCGCCGAACCGGCACATCCAGAGCTCGAACAGGCTGTCGTCGCTGAGCTGGTCGTGAACCGAGGGCCTGGCGACGCTGAAGCCGTCCTGCCAGATGTCGACCGAGGAACCGGCGAACGGGAAGGCGCCGGTCAGGATGCCGCCCCCGGAGGTGACCAGCCGGGCGACGCGGTCGTGTACCGGCAGGACGCCCTCCGTCTGGAAGAGCACGACCCCGCCGCCGGGCGGGCTGGCGACCCGCAGGAACTCGACGGGGAAGGCCCGCTCGGTCTCCCACAGCGCGCAGGCCTCCACCGGCGGGCAGAGTCCGGGGTCGGCTCCCAGACGGCGGATGACCTCGTCCTCGGTCACCCCTCCGACGAAGGCGATGCAGAACTCCTCCTTGTAGTTCTCATAGGAGAACATCATCTCGTCGACGGTGTCCTGGAGCTCACGCAGCCGTGGGCTGACGCGCGGTGCCCCCGGGAGATGGACGAACAGGTCGGACAGCTCGGTGAAGAGCGCCTGGAGGCCGGGGGAGCGCCCGGCGATACACGGCCGCCAGGGGTCGGCGCCCGCGGCCAGCAGGAGCCGGACGGCGTCGTCCTGGCCGTACCGCACGGCCTCCCACAGGGGGGTGGCCCCGTAGCTGTCGGCGGGGTCCACCTCGGCTCCCGACTCCAGGAGCAACTCGATCACCTTGACCGCGCCCTCCTGGGCGGCCTGGTGCAGGGGGGTCGAACGCAGCCAGAAAAGTCGTTGCCCGGGGTCGAACCCGTCGGCCAGCCGTTCCCGGATCTCCGCCAGGTTCGTGTCGCTCCAGGCACCTATGCCGCCGACCCACTCGTCGTCGCTCACTGTTGTTCCCAATCTTGTAGCGCTGAGTGGATCAAATCAGTCTAAGGCGACATTTTCGGCTAGGGCAGTGCGTGACAACCGGTTGGAAACGCGCGTCGTCTCCGGAAGGTGGTAACGGGGGGCCGGAGCCCGTCCTGGATCGCTTCGGTCTCCAGGACGGTGCGGGGAATCCGCGCCTTCATGTGTATATGATCGCCATTTTTAGAACATGACAACACATAGCGGTAGTTTGCGGCGATTACCAAGGGCGCGGTAAGCAGATTTCGGGGAAAGAGGTCGGACATGTCAGTGCTTGTGGCGTTCAGTGTGACTCCGATCGGGGCGGGAGAGGACGTCGGCGAGCTCGTCGCCGAGGCGGTGCGGGTGGTCCGCGCGTCGGGACTGCCGAACCGGACCGACGCCATGTTCACCACGGTCGAAGGGGAGACCTGGGACGAGGTGATGACCGTGGTGCGGGACGCGGTCGCGGCGGTCGAGGCGCGGTGTGGGCGGGTCAGCCTGGTGCTCAAGGCCGACATCCGAACCGGGCAGGGCGGGCGGCTGGACGCCAAGGTGGCCACCGTCGAACGGCACCTCGCCTCCTAGACTCCTGGACGCGCCTCTCGGAGCCCGCGGTTTCACCGTCCGCGTACGCGGAGCGGTCATTCCGGCGGGAACATCGGCGGGGCCGGGGTCCGTTGCATGATCAGGACTATTCGGGAGCGTGGGCTGGTGGCGGGAAAAGGATCGATCGGGCGCGTTCTGGCGGGCGGGCTGGCACTGGCAGCCGCAGGGTGGGTGCTGAGGGACATTCCGGCGGAGCTGGGCGGCCGGGCCACGGGGGAGCGGCTGGCCCGGATGCTGCGCTCCCCGCGGTTCCGCGACGGCGCCTTCCACAACACCGTGCCAGGCTCCTCCACGCCACCGGTGAGCAGCGTCCCGGAGTTGCTCCGCGAGTTGATCTTCAACCGTGACGCCCGACTGCCCGCCGGCCCGGTCCCGCTGGTGACCTCCCCGGTCACTCCGCCGTCGGCGACTGGGCTGAGCGTCGTCTGGTACGGCCATGCCACCACGCTCGTGGAGATCGAGGGACGGCGCGTCCTGTTCGATCCGGTGTGGAGCGAGCGCGCGTCACCCTCACAGCTGGTCGGCCCCCGGCGGCTGCACCCGCTGCCGGTCCCGCTGGCGGCCCTTCCGGCGCTCGACGCGATCGTGATCTCCCATGATCACTACGACCACCTCGACCGGGCCACGGTCCGCGCGCTCACCGCCGCCGGACGCGCGCCCTTTCTGGTCCCGCTGGGCATCGGCGCCCACCTGGAGCGCTGGGGCGTCCCCGCCTCGCGGATCGTCGAGCTGGACTGGGAGGAGGAGACGAGCGTCGCGGGCCTGCGGTTCGTCGCCACGGCCGCCCGGCACTTCTCCGGGCGCACCCTCACCCGCAACACCACCCTCTGGGGCTCCTGGGTGGTCGCGGGAGCGACCAGGCGGGTCTTCTACGCGGGGGACTCCGGCTACTTCGACGGATACGCCGGCATCGGCGCCGCGCACGGCCCGTTCGACCTCACCCTGATGCCGATCGGCGCCTACAGTCCCGCCTGGCCCGACATCCACATGAACCCTGAGGAGGCGGTCAACGCCCACCTCGACCTGGGCGGCAGGCTGCTCCTGCCCGTCCACTGGGCGACCTTCACCCTGGCGGTCCACCCGTGGGCCGAACCCGCCGACCGGCTCTGGCACGAGGCCAAGGCCCGCGACGTCCACCTCGCGGTCCCCCGCCCCGGCGACCGCGTCGACGTCGACGACGTCCCCCTGCTGGACGGCTGGTGGGAGCTGCTCGGCGGCGGGGAGACGACCGGCCGGTCGAGATAGGCGTCAGACCGCCGAGGCCCGGACCACCCGGCTGGCCACTCCGGGGCCGGAAGGGGGCCGGGACACGGTGTCTCCGTGGAATGTTCCACAACTGTCCAGAAAGGTGAGATCCGTCTCGCCAGTCACAATATGATGTCTAACTTCTTGTCGATCTATGGGTCAGGCTTGACCGTACCTCCGTGCGGGTAACCGGTCTGATCCGTCTGGGGGGACAGTGCCGGTCTTCGTCATACGTGGTGCGGGGTCGTCGAACCGATGAGTCCTCCGGCGGAGCAGTCGAAGATCATCCTCTACGACTACGAACGGTTCAGCCAGCTGGCCGGACCCTTGACCGAGCCGGAGCCTGGCCGGCCGTACCGCGTCCAGTACCGCTCCATGCTGGCCAGCGAGCCGCACCAGGTGCGGGCGGTGCTGCTGATGGCCGCCGCGCTCGTCGTGGAGTTCACCATGATGGGGTGGCTGCTGCTGCCCACGCACTGGACGACGCGTCCCGACCCCTACGGTGTGATCCCCTGGTACCTCCCGGTCGCCGACAGGTTCATGCTCGTCGCGATCGCACTGATCGAGATATTCCGCCTGGTCAGCGTGGTCTCCAATGTGCACGCCATGCTGGCGGCCAGGGATCCGATCCCGGTCTCCCCCGAGCCCGGCAGCCGGGTGGCCTTCATCACCACCTGCGTGCCCGGCAAGGAACCGCTGGAGATGGTCAGGGAGACGCTGTCGGCCGCTCTGCAGATCCGCCATGACGGCGTGTTCGACGTGTGGCTGCTGGACGAGGGGAACGACCCCGAGATCCGCGAACTCTGCGAATGGCTGGGTGTCCACCACTTCAGCCGCAAGGGCGTGCCCAGGTGGAACCAGCCCAAGGGCTCCTTCCGGGCGAAGACCAAACACGGCAACTACAACAGCTGGCTGGACGCCCACGGCGACGACTACGACTTCTTCGTCTCCGTCGACACCGACCACGTGCCTCTGCCGGAGTTCTGCGAGCGCATGCTCGGATACTTCCGGGACCCGCGGGTGGCGTTCGTCGTCGGTCCGCAGGTCTACGGCAACTACACCGCCGGGGTCACCAAGGCCGCCGAGAGCCAGCAGTTCCTCTTCCACTCCCTGATCCAGCGCGCCGGCAACCTGTACGGGGCGCCGATGTTCGTCGGCACCAACAACGCCGTGCGGATCCGGGCGCTCAAGCAGATCGGCGGCCTGTACGACTCGATCACCGAGGACATGGCCACCGGCATCGAGTTCCACCGCTCCCGCGACCCGGAGACCGGGGAACGCTGGATGTCGGTCTACACCCCGGACGTGCTCGCCGTGGGAGAGGGGCCGTCGTCGTGGACCGACTTCTTCACCCAGCAGCTGCGCTGGAGCCGGGGCACCTACGAGACGTTGCTCACCCAGTTCTGGAAGGCGGCGCCCCGGCTGTCGCCCGGACGGTTCTTCAACTACAGCCTGATGGTGACGTTCTACCCGATGTCCGCGCTCAACTGGCTGCTGGCCGGCCTGAGCGCGACCCTCTTCATGGCGGTGGGCGGCTCCGGTGTCACCGTTCCGATGGACGTGTGGCTGATGCTGTACGGCGACGCGGCGCTGCTACAGGTCATGCTCTACACCTGGAACCGGCGGCACAACGTCAGCCCGCACGAGCCGGAGGGCTCCTCCGGGGTGGCCGGCATGGTCATGTCGGCGCTGTCGGCGCCCATCTACGTAGCCTCACTGCTGGGGGCCGTGCTCCGGCGTCCCAGCAAGTTCGTGGTCACCCCCAAGGGAGACTCGGCCAGCCCCGACCAGATCGCCACCTTCCGCATCCACCTGTGGTGGGCCGTGATCTTCGGGGGCGGGCTGCTGCTCAGCACATTCTGGACCGGTCATATGCACCTGGTCATGACCCTCTGGGCGATCCTCGCCCTCACGATCTGCCTGGGGCCCCTGGTGACCTGGGCATGGACCAGCCGAGGTAACCGTTGAGTCGTCTACGTAAGAACCTGATCGCCGGTGCGGTGGTAACCGCGATCGTCGGGGTCAACATGCCGGCCGTCGCCGGCTTCGCCGCCGAGAAATGGCACAGCTACCAGATCAACCGGGACGACTACAAGGCGCGTTACGGATACTGGAGCTTCCTGAACGTCCCCAACGAGTTCAAGGTCAACGCCATCCACGCGGCGCTGCTGCGCACCGGCAAGGTGATCATCGTCGCCGGCTCCGGCAACAACGCCGCCAACTTCGCCAAGGGCACCTTCAAGACCCTCCTGTGGGACCCGGCCAAGCCGGGCCAGCCCGGCGAGTTCAAGATGGTCGACACCCCCGCAGACCTCTTCTGCTCCGGCCACGTGATGCTGCCCAACGGGAACCTCCTCATCGCCGGTGGCACGCTCCGCTTCGAGGTGCTCAAGGACAAGGTGAAGCGGGCCGGAGGGCCCCTGGTGGTCAAGAACGAGAGCCCGCACCTCACCCGGAACCTGCACCCCGGCACCCTGCTGGCGGCCCCCAACGGAAGGCTCTACCGCACCACCGCCCACATCACGGTGCCACCCGCGAAGAAGATCGAGAGCGGGGTGCCGGGCAAGGTCCGGATCAAGCCCAGCGAGACCAAGGTCTTCGCCGAGTCCGTGGTCGAGGGGGCGCCCGGTGTCTTCACCTCGCCCGACGGCTACGTCAAATACGAGATCCAGGGGCTGAACGGCCGGGAGAAGCAGAACCTCTACGCCATGGGCGCGAGCATGACGCTCGAAAAGCAGGACTTCCAGGGCATCAACGACGCCTACGAGTTCGATCCGATCGCCGAGCGCTACATCAAGGTCCAGAACATGGCCGAGGGGCGCTGGTACCCGACGATGACCGCCCTGCCCGACGGCAGGGTGATGACGGTCTCCGGCCTGGACACCGTCGGCCAGATCACCAGGGACAACGAGATCTACAACCCGGAGACCAAGACCTGGAGTCCCGGGCCCAAGCGTTTCTTCCCCACCTACCCCGCGCTGTTCCTCCTGGACAACGACACCCTCTTCTTCTCCGGGATGAGCGCCGGCTACGGTCCGGGCCAGCTCGCCCTCCGCCCCCCCGGCATCTGGGACTACCGCCACGACACCGACCGCCTGGTGAAGACCCCCGGCGGCATCGGAGGCGTGGCACCGGACGAGATGGAGGCGTTCACCCCGGTCCCCGGACTGCCCGAGCCCGAGCTCAACGAGACCGGTGCCTCGGTGCTGCTGCCCCCCGCGCAGGACCAGCGGATCATGGTCATGGGTGGGGGCCCGGTCGGGGAGCGCCAGCCGGGCCTGCCGAACTCCACCGACCGGACCGCCATCATCGACCTCAAGCAGCCCTCGCCCCGATATGTCCGCGGTCCGAACCTCTCCGACCCGGTGCGCTACCCCTCGGCGGTGCTGCTCCCCGACGACACCGTGTTCTCCTTCAACGGTTCCGGCGACTACCGCGGCCGGGGGAAGAGCGACGTCCTGCGAGCCGAGGTCTACCGCCCGCAGACCAACAGCTTCCACGAGGCGGCGGCGCCCGCGGTGGGCCGCAACTACCACGCCGAAGGACTGCTGCTGCCGGACGGCCGGGTGCTCAGCATGGGTTCCGACCCGCTCTTCGACGACGAGGCGGGCACCATGCCCGGCACGTTCGACCAGCGGATCGAGATCTACACCCCGGCCTACCTGTACAACGGCGAGAGGCAGCCGATAATCACCAATGGGCCGCGGATGGTGAGCCTGAGCTCCCGGGTGGGCTTCAAGACCCCCGACGCCGAGCGCATCAGGGAGGTCCGGCTGATGCGGCCGAGTGCGGTCACCCACGTCACGGACGTGGAACAGCGCTCCATCAAGGTCGAGTTCACCCGGGTGGCCACCGGCATCGTCGTGACGGTCCCGTCCAACCCCGCTCTGGTTCCGCCCGGCTGGTACATGCTGTTCGGCGTCACCGAGAAGGGGACCCCGTCACCGGCCCGCTGGGTCCATATCCAAGGAGACTGGTCAACGACCCCCTCCTGAGGGAGGGGGCTTGAGGTGCAGTAATGCGCTTTGAAGCCCCGCGTTGACCAGCCCTGGTCATCAGCTCAAGGAGGTGCATTTTGATGGCTACGTTGAACACAAGATCGCAGACCCACCGGCAGGTGCTTCCTCAGCCTGCCGCTCTGGAATCCGTGGGAGCAGACACGCCCGAGGGTGGGCACGGAACGGCTCACGGACACCGCCCCACGGCGGTACCTGGTGTTCAACCTGGGCGAGGGGAGATCGAGCGGACCGGCACCCGATCTACTCGGCGTCACCCCGACCCGGCTTCGGCTGGGAAGGGAGCGAACCGTGAGGTTCACCCCGTCGTGTTCGTCCTGGACAGGCACGGCCAGCCGCTTGACCCGTGCCACCCTGCCCGTGCCCGCCGCCTGCTGGCGGCCGGCCGGGCGGTGGTGGCGCGTCACACTCCGTTCGTCATCCGGCTGAAGGACCGCACGGCAGCTGATTGCGTCGTGGCAGGTGTGCGGGTGGGCATCGACCCCGGCTCCAAGCACACCGGCCTGGCGGTGTTCACCGAGCGCGGCGGGAGCCGGAGGGGAAGGTACGCGATCCAGCTCGACCACCGAGGCGCGGCGATCCGCGACCAGCTCACCGCCCGCTCCCGGTATCGGCGTCGGCGCCGCAGTAAGAACCTGCGTTACCGCGCGCCCCGGTTCTCCAACCGGACCAAGCCGAAGGGGTGGCTGGCGCCGTCGCTTCGCCACCGCCTCGACACCACCCTGTCATGGGTGACCCGGCTCACCCGGTGGGCGCCGGTGGTCGCCGTGCATGTGGAGCGGGTCGCGTTCGACACCCACAGCATGTCGGCGGGCCGACCGCTCGAAGGAGCGGAATACCAGCAGGGCACCCTCGCCGGGTACGAGGTGCGCGAATACCTGCTGGCCACATGGGGGCGGGCGTGCGCGTACTGCGGCCAGCAGGACGTGCCGTTGAATATCGATCACATCCACCCGCGTTCCCGGGGCGGTTCGGACCGGATCAGTAACCTGACCGTGGCGTGCATCCGGTGTAACCAGGCGAAGAACGCCACCCCGGTGGAGGAGTTCCTGAAAGGCAGGCCCGCCCTGCTGGTGAGGATCCTCCAGCAGGCGAAGGCTCCGTTGCGGGATGCCGCCGCCGTCAACGCCACCCGGTGGGCGCTGTGGCGGGCCCTGGTGGCGACCGGTCTGCCCGTTCACCCCGCCTCCGGCGGCCGCACGAAGTGGAACCGCTCCCGCACCCAAGCGCCGAAGTCGCACACGTTGGACGCGTTGCACGTCGGCCCCCTGGAGACCGTGACCGCCTGGCCGTCGACGGTCTTGGTGGTCAAGGCGACCGGGCGCGGCACCTACGCCCGCACCCGCACCGACCGTTACGGTTTTCCCCGGCTGCGGCTGCCCCGGACCAAGCAGGTCAAGGGGTTCGCCACCGGCGACCTGGTCCGCGCCGTCGTCCCGAGCGGCAAGAAGAGCGGTGTCCACCGCGGCCGCGTCGCGGTCCGCAGCACCGGCAGTTTCAACATCACCACCCGGCACGGCACGGTGCAGGGCATCCACCACCGCCACGTCCGGCTGCTGCAGCGAGCCGACGGCTACGGCTACACCACCCACCCAGAAGTGCGGCACTGAGCCGCGTTTCCTCCCGGCCCTGAAGGACTCCGTTGGCCGATCCGTTTTCGATTTTCACGATCTGTGCGTTGGGGGTCGGATGACGTCACCGGACATTGGTCGACTGGAATCGGCCAACGGAGTCCTGAAGGACCGGGTCTCCACGCTGGAGGTAGTTGATGAACAGGTGCGGCCGCGCGGTCGCCGCGCTGGCGTTCGCTTTCGTGGCGACCGCCTGCGGCGACGGCCCCTCCTCGCCCGCGGCGGGTCACGGCGCGACGCAGTTCTACGTGGATTCCGGCGGTGCCGCGGCCAGAGAGGTCCGCAGGCTGGAGGATGAGGGGAGGACCGAGGAAGCGGCGCTGATCCGCAGGATCGCTGACCGGCCGAACGCGATCTGGATCGTCGATGACGATCCGCAGCCCGAGGTCGCCGCAATCACCGCGGCGGCCCAGGAGGCCGGTCAGGTGCCGATCTTTGTGGCTTACCACATCCCCGACCGTGACTGTGGCCGGTTCTCGGCGGGCGGCGCCGTGAGTGCCGAGGAGTACCGCTCCTGGATCGGCCGGTTCGCTGAGGGCATCGGCGACCGGCCCGCCTGGGTCGTCGTCGAACCGGACGCGCTGGCGCACATCCTGGACAGCTGCACACAGGGCGGCAGGGCGGCCGAACGTCTCGACCTGCTCCGGGGAGCGGTGCAGACGCTGAAGAAGCAGCCGAACGTCAAGGTCTACCTGGACGCCGGGAACGCCGGCTGGATCGAGAACCCCGACGACTGGGAGGAACCGATGCGGCAGGCCGGGGTGGGCGAGGCGGACGGCTTCGCCTTCAACGTCAGCAACTTCTTCACCACCGAGGACAGCGTCGCCGCGGCCCGGGGACTCTCGGACAGGCTCGGCGGGGCGCATTACGTGATCGATACCTCGCGCAACGGCAACGGCCCGCTGCGCGAGGGCGACGATTCCTGGTGCAACCCCAGGGGCCGGGCTCTGGGTGCGGAACCGACGACCCGGACCGGCCACGAGCGGGTCGACGCCTTCCTGTGGATCAAGCGGCCGGGGGAGTCCGATGGCGACTGCCACCGGGGAGAGCCCAAACCCGGTGACTGGTTCACCGACTACGCGCTGGAACTCGCCCGCAACTCCGGATGACTGTCTGATCCGTGCGCGGCCTATCTCGTGGAAAGATTTTCCACTTTCAAGGGCAGGGAGATCCCTGAGAAGGGACCCTGGCTTGTCCCTGACTTCGGCTCGCGGCTCTGCCGCTCGGACCCACCGGCCCATATGGTGAAGGCATGGGACGAATTCTGTTGATCGTGGCGGCCGTGGTGCTCGCCTTCCTGCTGCTGGGCTGGCTTCTGGGCATCGTCTTCACGCTGCTCAAGTGGGCGCTGATCATCGGCCTGGTCGGCGCGGTGGTCATGTTCGCGGCCAAACTGTTCCGTTCCTCCGAGGTCCGGGACTGATCTCCGGCCCCCGGGTTCCGGGACCGGGAGCCTGAGAGGGCCGGCCGGGCCCGGCGGGCCCACCCGGCCGCCCGTGCAGGCTCCACGCGTTTACCGCCTGGAGCCGGGACGCGGGCGGGCTCTACCAGCGGCGTTCCGTGCCGAGTCCGAGGGCCCTGGCGACCTCTCCGACGGTGTGGAACTCCGTGTCGGGCAGGTCGCGCAGGAGCTCGATGACGGAGTCGGGGGCGACCGCCGCCTCGGCGTGTGCGACGAGTCCGTCGCGGTCGGACGGCCAATGGGCGTCGCTCAACCATTTCGCGAGGGCGCTGCGGCGCTGGACGTCGGCCGGGGTGATCCCCCGGGGGGTGCCGGGCTCGTGTCCCGGTGGATACCTTTTCGGGGTGGCCTCCTGTTCGGGGTCCACGACACCCTCCGGGTCCGCCCACTCCTCGGTGCGGGTGGGACCGCCGCCGCGCACGACCCCTTTGGTCTCGTGCTTCCGCTCCTCGTCGACGCGTGGGCTGTGTTTGGCGCTGCCACGTTCGGCATCCATGACCTGACCTCCTGAAACGTGCTCGTGAGATGTCCCGTACCCACTGACGGCATTCCCATCGCCCCTTCCATGGGGCAGCCGTGTAAACCCCTGGAAAAGGGGCACGTGGCCGGTACCGGGCCCTTGCCCGCAGGTTCCCCTCTCAAGCCGACCGGCCGTCGTCCGAGAGCGACGGTTGTCGAGGAGGCAACGATGGCGATCGCGACGATCAACCCCGCCACGGGGGAGACTCTGAAGACTTTCGAGCCGCTGAGCGAGCAGGAGGTGGACGAGCGGATCGCGCTCGCCGCCGCGGAGTTCGCAACCTACCGGGCCACCGACTTCAAACAGCGGGCGGCCTGGATGCAGAGCGCCGCCGCCCTGCTGGAGTCCGAGCAGGAGCAGGTGGCCCTGCTGATGACCACCGAGATGGGCAAGACGCTGGCCGCGGCTCGGGGGGAGGTGGCCAAGTGCGTGAAGGGGATGAGGTACTACGCCGAGCATGCCGAGGGGTTCCTGGCAGACGAGCCGGCGGACGGCCCCGCGGTGGGCGCGCGGCGGGCGTACGCGCGGTACCGGCCACTGGGGCCGGTGCTCGCGGTGATGCCGTGGAACTTCCCGCTGTGGCAGGCGGTCCGGTTCGCCGCGCCGACGCTGATGGCCGGCAACGTGGGGCTGCTCAAGCATGCCTCGAACGTGCCGCAGACCGCGCTCTACCTGGGCGAGCTGTTCGCCAGGGCGGGCTTCCCGCGCGGCTGCTTCCAGACCCTGCTGATCGGGTCCGGCCAGGTCGAAGCGGTGCTGCGGGACCGCAGGGTGGTGGCGGCCACCCTGACGGGGTCAGAGCCGGCCGGCCGCTCGGTCGCCTCGATCGCGGGGAGCGAGGTCAAGAAGACCGTCCTGGAACTGGGCGGTTCTGATCCCTACGTTGTGATGCCGTCCGCCGACCTCGACGCCGCCGTGGCCGTCGCCGTCACCGCGCGGGTGCAGAACAACGGCCAGTCCTGCATCGCGGCCAAGCGGTTCATCGTGCACACCGATGTGTACGACGACTTCACCGGCCGGTTCGTGGCGCGGATGGAGGAGCTGCGGGTGGGAGATCCGACGGACGAGTCGACCGACGTGGGGCCCCTCGCCACCGAGCAGGGGCGTGACGACGTGGAGATGCTGGTGGCCGACGCGGTCGGGCGCGGCGCGCACGTGCTGTGCGGGGGGTTCATCCCCGACCGGCCGGGCTGGTTCTACCAGCCGACCGTGATCACCGACCTCACCCCGGAGATGCGGATCTTCAGGGAGGAGGTGTTCGGCCCGGTGGCCTCGCTGTACCGGGTCGCCGACATCGATGAGGCGCTCGCGCTGGCCAACGCCACCGACTTCGGGCTCGGCTCCAACGCCTGGACCACCGACGAGATCGAGCAGGAGCGCCTCATCGCCGATCTGCGGGCCGGGGCGGTCTTCATCAACGGCATGGTCACCTCCTACCCCGAGCTGCCGTTCGGCGGCGTCGGGAACTCCGGCTACGGCCGGGAGCTGTCCGCGCACGGCATCCGCGAGTTCTGCAACGTCAAGACCGTCTGGATCGGCTGAACCGCCGCCCGCCGTAGCCCTGCCGCCGGCACCACAGGGGGAGGACGAGGTTACGGACCGGCCCGCCAGGGGTCCGCGGGCCGGTCCGAGATCATGGGGTGGGGTGGCGCAGGGTGACCGCGTCCTGCAGGACCTTGACCGGGTCCTGGCCGTCGATCAGCAGGCGGCGCATCAGCACCGCGATCTCACCCATGGCCTCCGGGCCGAAACCGCGGCGGGTCACCTCCTGGGTGCCGATCCGCAGGCCCCGCATGGGCTCGCCCGGAGCCTGGTCGGGCAGGCCGATACCGCTGAGGTAGACGCCGCCCTCGGCCAGCAGCCGGGCCGCGTCGTCCCCGCCGCCGAACGCGGCGGCGTCCACCGCCACGTGGTGGGAGACGGTCCAGCCCAGGTGGGAGGCCGCCACGGCGAAGCCCTCGCCCTCCAGCGCCGCGGCCAGCACCTGGGCGTTGGCGATGCAACGGTCGGCGTAGGTGGGGCCGCCGGCGGCGTGCTCGGCGGCGGCGACAGCCAGCGGGGCCAGCCGGGAGGCGTCGTAGTTCGCGGTCAGACCGGGGTAGGCGGCGGTGGACACCCGGTGCGCGAGGTCCTCGTCGCGGGTCACGATGGCCGCCCCCGGCGGCCCGCCGAAGGACTTGTAGGTGGACATGGTGATCAGGTGGGCGCCCTCGTCCAGCGGTCGCTGGAACCGGCCGCCCGCGATCAGCCCGGCCATGTGCGAGGCGTCGTAGACCAGGACCGCCCCCACCTCGTCGCACGCCGCCCGGACCCGCGCGACGTCGTGCGGGAACAGCATCAGGCTCGCGCCGATCACCACCAGCGCGGGCCGGTGCTCCCGCAGGAAGGGCGGCAGCGCGTCGTAGTCGAGGTCGAACCGTCCGGCGTCGTAGGGCAGATCGACCACCCGGAGGCCCCGGACCCCGGCCGCCCCCTGGGAGTGGTGGCTGGCGTGGCCGCCGGCGGCCTCCGGCAGCACCGCGATCGTGTCGCCCGGCTGGGCGAAGGCGGTGTAGCAGGCGAGGTTGGCCAGCGTCGCGCTCTGCAGCCTGACCTCGGCGAACTCGCCGCCCATCAGTGCCGCGACCTGGAGGGGGGCCAGCACCTCCAGCACGTCCAGTTCCTCCAGGCCGGTCTGGAACTTCTCCCCCGGCCAGCCCATGGACGGCCGGCTGCCCAGGGAGATCTCGTGAGCGGCGCGGGCCCGCTCGCTCATCGTGTTGGTGCCCGCGTACAGGACGATGCCGTCCTTGTCGAGGCGGCCCCGGTGCTCGGCCAGCACCGCTTCGACCAGGCGGGTGACCTCGGTGAGGTCCAGCCCGCCCAGTTCCGACTCCAGCTCCAGCAGACGCCGCTGGGCCCGGGGCGGTGCCCAGGGGGCGATTCGGCTGCGCTCTTCCACGGCGGTTCCTTCCGGAATGGGGATTGATGTGACGGTACGGCCCGCACCGGAGGCCAGTCATCATCCCGACGGCGGAGGCCTTTTATACATCTGTAGGATTCACCGATGATCTCGCATGATGTCCAGGACCTTCTCGACTCCCTGGCCATGGCCGTCGGACGAGGGATGGCCGTGGACGACCCCGAGGGCCGCGTCGTCGCACACAGCGTCCACCACGGTGAGGTAGATCAGGTCCGGGCCCGGGCCATCCTGTCCAGATCCGTCCCCACCGAGGTCGGGGCCTGGCAGGAGGCCCACGGGGTGGCCACGACCCGCGCTCCGGTCAGGGTCCCGGACAATCCGGCGCTGGGTATGGCGGCCCGGCTCTGCGTGCCCCTGGTCCATCGGGGCAGGCGCGTCGGCTCTCTCTGGATCATCGAGGGCTCCGGCCCGTTGACCCCGCAGGAGGAGGCCAGGACCCTGCGGGACGCCGCCGCCATCGCCGCCCTGCTCGACGACGGCGAGGGCTCCCCCACCCTGCGCCGGCTGCTCGGCGGGGAGATCACCGTACGGCGGGCGGCCGGTGTGCTGGGTGAGGGACCGATGCACGTCCTGGCCGTCCGCGCCGATCAGGGAGGTCCGGGGGAGGCGGTCGGTGACGAACTCGCCCGGATGCGACGCCCTCCGGCCTTCACCGTCCTGGACCGGCATGCCGTGGTGCTGCTCAACAACGGTGAGGACGCACGGGAACTGGGGGAACTGCTGGCCGCCAGGACCCATGGCCACGCGGGGGTCAGCGCGCTCCATCCCGGACTGGAGTCGGTCCGGGAGGCGCACGGGGAGGCGGTCGCCTCGGCCCGGGCGGCCGCGGCCGAACCACGGCTCGGGCCGGTCGCCTGCTGGCCCGACCTCGGCGTCTACCGACTGCTCGCCGATCCCATGGCCAGTCCGCTCGGCGTGCTGCGCAAGCATCCGGCGCTCGTGGTCACGCTGGAGACCTACCTGGACCACGGGGGAGACGCGCAGGAGACGGCCCGGCTGCTGCATCTGCACCGCACCAGCCTCTACTACCGCCTGGCCAGGGTCGAGGAACTGACCGGGCGGAGCATGAAGGACGGCTCCCACAGGTTAGAACTCCATCTCGCGCTGAAGCTCGCCCGCTGGAATGCGATTAGAAGCGGATGATCCGGGCAAAGCTCTGCGGTGTTGCAGCTGATCAGCGAGATCGTTTCCATCGCCGTCGTTCTGGGACTCGCCGGCCTGGCGATGCTCGTCATATCCGTGGTCGTCCTCCTGGTGCTGGGCGCGTTGGCCCTGATGACACTCCGGGAGCAGGATAGGGAGAGGACTTCCAGGAGGTAGACGGTGCGACAGCTCAGCGCGGTGGACACGCAGTTCCTGAACTTCGAGACCTCGACGAACGTCGCCAACATCGGCGGACTGGCGATCCTGGCCGGCAGGCTGACCCGTGCCGACCTGCTCTCCCTCCTGGCCAGGCGGCTGCACCTGGCCCCGCCGCTCCGGCGGCGACTCGTCTCCGTGCCGCTCGGCCTGGATTATCCGTACTGGACCGAGGAGGGCAGGATCGACCTCGACTACCACGTGCGGGAGATCGCGCTGCCCGAGCCGGGAGGCGACGAGCAGCTCGGCGAGCAGGTCGCGCGGCTGCACGCCCGCCTTCTGGACCGGCACCGCCCGCTCTGGGAGATGTATCTGATCCACGGTCTGACCGGTGACCGGACGGCGCTCTACATGAAGGTCCACCATGCCGCGATCGACGGGGTCACTGGGGCCGGCGTTCTCGCGGCCCTGCTGGACGTCTCTCCCGAACCCGCCGAGACGGCCATGGCGCCCCAGGATGAGCCCGAGAAGCGGGTCGGCATGCAGGAGATGATCGTCAGAGGCGTGGCCAACGTCGTGCTCAACCCGGCGAACATGGTGCGGTTCCTGGTCAACGCGATCCCTAGCCTGGACGAGATCCCCGTGGTCTCACAACTGCCCGGGGCCGGGCTGGTCTCCCGGGCCACCCGGGATCTGGCCCATCGCCTGTCCGGCGGCGCCCCGGTGCCCGCGCTGCCCCGGATGGCCGTTCCGCGCACGCCGTTCAGCGGCCGGATCACCGGCCACCGCCGCTTCGCCTTCATCGCGTTGCCGCTGGAGGACGTCAAACAGATCAAGGACGCCTTCGGCGTCACGGTGAACGACGTGGTGATGACGGTGTGCGCGGGAGCGCTGCGGCAGTGGCTGCTCAAACATGACGCGCTGCCGGACCAGCCACTCGTCGCGGGGGTGCCGTTCTCGCTGCGCGTTCCCGGCGACGAGAGCGAGGGCAACCAGGTAACGATGATGATCGCCGCGCTGGCCACGCAGATCGCCGACCCGGTGGAGCGGCTGCTCGCCGTACGGGACGCGATGGAGATGATCAAGGACCGTTCCTCGCTCGCACCGGCGCGCTGGCTCCAGGAGGTCAGCGACATGATGCCCTCGGCGCTGGCCGGCCTGGCCGCCCGGGCGGCCTTCAACCTGTTCGCCGACACCGCGGGCCCGATCAATGTGGTGATCTCCAACATTCCCGGCCCGCAGCTTCCGCTCTACGTGAGCGGTGTCCGGCTGCTCGCCTACCACCCCGTCTCGGTGATCACCGATATCAGCGGCGGTATCAACATCACCGTCTTCTCCTACGACGGCTCACTGGACGTGGGCGTGATCGCCTGCAGGGAGATGGTTCCCGATGTATGGATCGTCACCGACCATCTCCGGGACGCCCTGTCCGAGCTCAAGCTCCTTGTTGAGCAGGAGTGACATCCCCGGGGCGTCCTCGACGAAGCGCAGCTTCTTCTCCAGGCAGATGATCGAGCCCCGCTCGGGCCGGTTGACGAAACGGATGTCATCGGCCAGAGCCTTCATGATGAGCAGGCCGCGGCCGTGCTCGGAGGTGGGGGAGGGCACCGGACGCGCCCCCGAGAAGTCGAACCCGTTGCCCGTGTCCACCACCTTGATGATGCAACGGTCGCGGTAGAGCTCGGTGCTCACCACGTAGTCGTCGCTGGGGGTGGCGTGCTGTATCACGTTGGAGCACGCCTCCGAGAGCATGAGCTGGATATCCTCGCGGATCTGTGGCTCCACACCCAGGGCGCCGAGTGACGCATCCAGGAGCTGTCTGATGACGGGAACACTCGCGGCGTCGCGCGGCAGGCGCAACGCGATCGTGGCCTCCACAGTTCCTCCTTCAACAGATGACCTCTAAAGCCCTGCCCCACCCCGGTGGTTCTAACCGGACATCTGGGTGGCGCGATCGCTTGAGGTCAGCCGGAGAACGCGTCCACGGCGGCCTGGGAGAAGGCCTTGAGATCGTCGGGCTTGCGGCTGGTGATCAGGGTGTTCGGCCCCGAGGTGCAGACCACGACCTCCCGGTCCTCCCAGCTGGCCCCGGCGTTACGCAGGTCGGTCTGGAGGCTGGGCCAGGAGGTGACCTTCCTGCCGCGCACCACGTCGGCCTCGATCAGGGTCCAGGGCGCGTGGCAGATGGCCGCGACGGGTCTGCCCGCGTCGAAGAACGCCTTCGCGAACCGGACGGCACCGGGCACGGTGCGCAGGATGTCGGGGTTGGCGACACCGCCGGGCAGCACGAGCCCGTCGAAGTCCGCCGCCGACACCTCGTCCACCGTCGCGTCCACCGGGAACCGGTCGGCCCTGTCGAGGTGGTTGAACGCCTGGACCTCACCCGCCCTGGTGGAGACGAGCTTGGGCGTGCCTCCCGCCTGCTTGACGGCCTTCCACGGTTCGGTGAGCTCGACCTGTTCGATGCCCTCCGGGGCTACGAGGAACGCGATCGTCTTATCGTTGAGCATGATCTCCCCTTTGACGTGCGGCGATGTCTTCAGGGGGCGATCATGCCCGGAGTGTCGCCAGCTATGCGGAGGGGTCCGATTCAAGGAAAGAACTTAGGCCGATGAGGACGCTCACCGCCGGACGAGATCGAGCGCGACCTCCAGGGCGGCGGCCCCGCGCTCGTCGTCGGTGATCGTGTCCTCTCTGAGGACGAACCAGGCCGCGTGCAGGGTGAACAGGGCCATCGAGTTCCTCAGCCGGACACTCGCCGGGTCGTCCGGCTCGACGAGGAAGGTGAGCAGGTCGAACATCCGGCCGCGGTTCTTCTCCATCACCGGGTGATGCTTCAAAGCGGTCTGGTTGCGTTCGAAGAACCGCATGACCTCGCGGTGCCGGCCCCGGTGCAGGTCCTCGGAGTAGCGGCGGATCAGCTCGCGGCGGGTCTCCTCGGTGCGCGGCTGGGTCTCGGCCCAGGCGATCAGCTCCTCGACCGCGCGCACCCGGTCCTCCGTCAGGCTGAGGACGATCTCGTCCTTGCTCTTGAAGTGGTAGTAGAGGGCCGCCTTGGTCACGCCGAGGGCCTCCGCTATCTGGCGGAGTGAGGTCGCCTCGTAGCCCTGTTCGACGAAGAGCTTCAGGGCGATCTCCTGGATGCGGGTCCGGGTGTCCGCGTTTTCCCTCATGGTTCCCTTTACAGAAAAATCAGCTTGACGGCCGATAAGTGAGCGGCCTACATTCCCAGCGTATCCGACACTAGCCGGTCGGCAAGTAAGTAAGATCATTTTCTTTAGGGGGAGATTACGAGGTGACAGAGAACGTAACCGCACCGGGGCGGCGGCGTGAGGTCATGGTGGTGCTGCCGGGCCTGATGCTCGCGATGGTGCTGGCCATGCTCGACAACATGATCGTCGGCACCGCGATGCCCCGCATCCTCGGCGAACTCGGCGGGCTGACCCACCTGTCCTGGGTGGTGACAGCCTACGTGCTCGGCACCACCGTCTCGACCCCGATCTGGGGCAAGATCGGCGACCTGTACGGCAGGAAGAACATCTTCCTCGCCTCCATCGTCATCTTCATGATCGGGTCCGTGCTCTGCGGCATGGCCGGGTCCGAGATGCTGGGCGGTCCCACCGACGGCATGGCCCAGCTCATCGCCTTCCGCGCCCTCCAGGGCCTCGGCGCCGGCGGCCTGATGGTCAACGCGATGGCGATCATCGGCGACCTCGTCCCGCCCCGCGAGCGCGGCCAGTACCAGGGCATCATGGCCGCCGTGATGTCGCTGGCCATGATCGCCGGTCCGCTCGTCGGCGGGTTCATCACCGACCACCTCAACTGGCGCTGGGCCTTCTACGTGAACCTGCCCGTCGGGTTCATCGCGCTGGCGTTGCTGGCGGTCAAGCTGAAGCTGCCCACGTACCGCACCGAGCACCGCATCGACTGGCTCGGCGCGGCCCTGCTCTCCATCGGCATCACCGCGCTGGTCCTCATCACCACCTGGGGCGGCAACGACTACCCGTGGGGCTCATGGCAGATCCTCGGCCTGGCCGCGCTCGCCATCGTCACGCTGGCCCTGTTCATCCCGGTGGAGCTCCGTTCCGTCGAGCCGATCATGCCGCTCAACGTGTTCCGCAACCGTAACTTCAGCCTGATCTCGGGTGTCGGCTTCCTGCTCGGCTTCGCGATGTTCGGCGCCATCAACTTCCTGCCGCTGTTCCAGCAGACCGTCCAGGGCGCCTCGGCCACCAACTCCGGCCTTCTGCTGCTCCCGATGATGGGCTCGGCCATGGTCGTCTCGCTCTTCGTCGGCCGGGCCATCACCAAGACCGGCAAGTACAAGATCTACCCGGTCCTCGGTGGAGTGATCATGGCGGTCGCCATGTGGCTGCTGTCCATGATGGACGTCAACACGCCCTCGTGGCAGACCGGCGTGTTCATCGCGGTGCTCGGTCTCGGCATGGGTTTCCTGATGCAGACCACCATGCTGATCGCGCAGAACAGCGTGGAGCAGAAGGACCTGGGTGTCGCCAGCAGCGCCTCCACCTTCTTCCGCTCCATCGGCGGCTCGTTCGGCATCTCGCTGTTCGGCGCGGTCTTCAGCCACAACCTCACCTCCAGCCTGCAGAGCAAGCTGGGAGCCGAAGGTGAGAAGCTCGCCGCGGGCGGCGGCCAGTTCAACCCGGCCGCCCTGCACGAGCTGAACCCCCAGGTGCGGGTCGGCTTCCTGGAGTCGCTGGCCTCCTCCATCTCCAGCGTGTTCTGGTGGGCGATCCTGTTCGCCGTCCTGGTGCCGCTGCTGGCCGCCTTCATCAAGGAGATCCCGCTGCGCGGCGCCCCCCAGCAGGCCGGCGAGGCCGAGAAGGCAGGCGACGCCGAGACCCCGGCCCCGGCCTTCGACTGACGACAAGTAATACGCCGGTGAGATCCAAGTCACGCTGGACAGACTGGGGCCATGGAACCAACCGCCCCCGCCGCCGGGTACGCCACCCGGCGGCCGCTGACCGACGACGCCCACGACATCCACGAGCTGATCTCCCTCTGTGACAGGAAGGTGATCGGCAAGGCGGACATGACGCTGGACGACGTCACCGACGAGTTGAACGACCCCTCCTTCGACCGGGAGACCGACGGCTGGGTCGTCCACGACGCGTCCGGACGGCTGGTCGCCTGGGCCTGGGCCTGCCGCAAGGGCGCCAGTGACAACGTGGACATCGACGTGGTCGTGCATCCCGAGGCTCCCGAGCTGACCGACCCGCTCTGGGACACCGTTACCGAGCGGGCCGGGCAACTCGCCGCCGGGCTCGGCCACGACAAGGCCGTGGTGGACATCGGCCTGTACCGGGAGGACAGCGGTAAGCGTGCCGTCGCCGCAGCCCGCGGGTTCACCGCGGCGACGAGCTTCATCCGCCTCCTCGCCGACCACGGAGCCCCGGTCCCCGAACCCGGCCTTCCGCCTGGTGTCTCGGTCCACCGGGGGCTCACCGAGGAGGTGCGCCGCCAGGGGCACGCCGTCCAGCAGGCTGGTTTCGCCGAGCATTTCGGGTTTGTCCCGAAGGGCTACGACGAGTGGTCCGCAGAGCTGGGCTCCTCTGCCAGCAGCGACTGGTCGCAGCTGACGGTCGCCCGGGTCGACGGCGAGCCGGCGGCGATGCTACTGGGCACCAACGCCTTCGCCGGGGACGAGAACTGCGGCTACGTCCGCCAGCTGGCCGTGCTGCCGGCCTTCCGGGGCCGGGGGCTGGGCCGCTCCATGCTGCGCAGGGCCTTCGCGGACGACGCCCGGCGTGGCCGGGTGGGCACCTACCTCCACGTGGACGCCAACAACAGCACGCCCGCGCTGGACCTGTACCTGTCGGTGGGCATGCGCCAGGTGCTGGCCATCGACGTCTGGCGCCGGACCGTCTGATTTTTTTTCCGGGTACGGCTCCGCGCGCCGTACCCGGTACGAAAAGTCCTTCTCCGGGCGCGCGCCGGCCTTCAAAGTACGGCGTCCGTGAAATACCCCGGTTCGGTTCCCCGGGGGCGGTCGACTCCGTCGGACAGGAGAAAATAAGTCGAACAGCACTGTTCGGATCATGCTACCTTCTAAGTCGAACAACACTGTTCAATTTAGAAGATAGGTCATGATGACCCATTCCTCCACCCACGCTGAAGCCGCGCACCACATCCCTACCGATCCTCGGCGGTGGTGGGCGCTCGTCGTCCTCTGTCTCGCCCAGTTCATGGTGATTCTCGACGTCACCGTGGTGAACATCGCGCTTCCCGCCATCGGTGCCGAACTCGGTCTCGGCCGCTCCGCCGCGACCTGGGTCGTCACCTCCTACACACTCTGCTTCGGCGGGCTGATGCTGCTCGGCGGACGGCTTTCCGACATGTACGGCCGACGCCGCACCTTCCTGACCGGGCTCGTCCTGTTCACGGCGGCCTCGCTGATGGCCGGACTCACCGACTCCGGCCCGGCGCTCATCGCCGCCCGAGCCGTACAGGGGGTGGGCGCCGCGCTGCTGTCGCCGTCCGCACTGTCGATCGTGACCACCACCTTCCACGGCCCCGAGCGACATCGGGCACTCGGGGTGTGGGCGGCCATCGGCGGAGGAGGAGCCGCCGTGGGCGTCCTGCTCGGCGGGCTGCTCACCTCGGGGCCCGGGTGGGAGTGGGTGTTCTACATCAACGTGCCGACCGGCGTCCTTGTCGCCGTGCTGCTGCCCCGGCTGGTGGCCGCAGGCGCGCCATCCGGTCGTGGCGGCGGTCTCGACCTGCCCGGTGCGCTGGCCGTCACCGCGTCGACCGCCCTGGTCATGTACGGCCTGCTCCAGGCAGGCGATCAGGGCTGGACCAGCGTCGCGGCCCTGGCGCCGCTGGCCTCGGGACTCGTCCTGGCCGGAGGCTCCGTGCTGATCGAACGGCGCGCCTCGGCACCGCTGGTCCGCCTCGAACTGCTCGCCAGACGGCCGATGATCGCCGGGAACGTCGTCATGCTCGCCGCGTCCGGACTGCTGCTGTCCGCCTTCTTCCTCACCTCGCAGTACCTCCAGCACGTCGCCGGGCTCACCGCGTTGCAGACCGGCCTGGCGTTTCTGCCGGTGGCCGTGGCCACGGTCGCCGGCGCACATCTCGGCGCGCATCTTGTCACCCGCCTCGGCGGCCGGATCGTGGCGGCCACCGCCTTCCTCCTCACTGCGGCAGGGATGGGGCTGCTCTCCCGCCTGCCGGCGGACCCAGACGTGCTGCTCGACGTCGAGCCCGGATTCGTCCTGGCCGCTCTCGGCCTGGGCGCCGCCTTCGTCACCGCGACCATCACCGCGATGGCCCACGTCTCCCATGACGAGGCGGGCCTGGCCTCAGGACTGATCAACACCGGTCACGAGCTCGGCGCCGGCCTCGGCATCGCCCTCATCTCCACCCTCGCGGCAGGCAGCATCGGTACGGCGGCGACCAGCGGGTTCACCAACGCCTACCTGGCGGCGACGGCCGGCGCCGTCACCGTCGCGGTGATCGCGGCACTGCTCCTGCCCAAGGGACGGCCTCCGGCGACGGACGGCCCGATCTTCGCGCACTGAACAGGCCGTACGCTTTCCTCATGCCCACCGACCAACACCACGCGCGGGGACGATCGTCCCAGGGCGCCCCCGCCCAGGGCAGGCGCAGAGCCGACGCCGAGCGGAACATCGAGGTCATCGTCGACGCCGCGCTCATCGCGTTCTGCCGGAATCCGGACGTCAGCATGACCGACCTCGCTCGCGCGGCCGGAGTCGGCCGGGTCACCCTCTACGGGCACTTCCCCTCACGGGAAGAACTCCTCGACGCGGTCATGGCTCGCGCCATCGAAGACGCCCAGGTCGCGCTGGACGGCGTCGCCACCGCCGGGCTGCCCGCACGTGAGGCACTCGCCGCGCTGATCCGGCAGGCGTGGCAGGTCCTCGACCGCTACCGTCGCCTGCACACGACAGCACTCCGGATCCTCGGCCCCGATCGCATGCGCGAGCATCACGAGATCCCTCTCCTCGAAGTCCGGGCCGTGATCGAACGCGGGCGGCGTGACGGCACCATCCGTACCGACCTCCCGGCCGACTGGCTGGTCACCACGGTTTACAGCCTCCTGCATGCCGCCGCCGTCGAGGTCGACGCCGGCCGTCTCACCTCGCAGAGCGCGCCGGACGCTCTCGAAGCGACCCTGCGATCCGCACTGTCTCCTCCATAGACTCAGCGTTCAAGGTGGGCCTCCTCATCCGGCTGGGGTCACCCGGTGCTTGGCGAGGTGGGAGAGCACGGCCTGGTTGGCCTCCCAGCCGTCGGGGAACCTCACCGGCACGCCGAGCTGGACCGGCTCGGCCGACGGGTGGGCGTCCAGCAGCTCGGGGATGCCCGCCCTGGCCACCACGACGCAGGCGTGCCGGTGCCGCGAGGTGAGCACGCACAGCCGGCCCGACTCCAGATGGAACGCCGTGGCGTCGCGGCGGCCGGACAGGGGGTGAAGCACGATCGTCACGTCGTACTCCCGGCCCTGGAGGCGGTTGGCGGTGTCCACCGTGATCTCCTCCGGCACCCCGGCGGCACGGATCGCGGCGACCTGGTCGCGGTGCGCGGCGCCGATGGCGATCCGGTCGGCGGTGACGCGGTGGCTGCCGCGTTCGGAGTGCGCGACCGGCGCCCGCTGCAGCAGCCGTACGGCCAGCACCGCCACCGCCTGCACGGCTTCGGCGTCGGTACGCACGGTGTGACGGCTCGGCAGTTCGTACAGCGCCCAGCCCGACGTGGCCGCCTCCTCCAGCGCGCGGTCGTAGGAGGTGCGCATGCCGTTCACGGTCAGCTCCAGCGACCGGTCCGCGTGGCCCGTCCCCGCCCGGAAACCCGTGAACGGGTAGAACGCCTCGGAGACCACCGGGGCCGCCGAGGCGGGCAGCCGCCAGGAGACGGGCAGCCGGTGCACCGGCAGATCGGGGTTGTGCCGGAGCAGCACCGAGACCGCGCTCTGCACCGGGTCCCACGACAGCCCCGCCCAGCGGTCGCCGTCCACGATCGAGAACGGGTCGAGCTGGCCCGGGTCGCCCACGAACAGCGACCTCTCGAACAGTGAGGCGATGCGCAGCAGCTTGTCCGAGCGCATCTGGTAGGCCTCGTCCACGATCGCCCAGGGCCAGGTCCGGTCACCGACCCAGGCCCACTTGTCCGCGGTGGCGATCACCACGTCGGGGTCGCCCAGGTCGGGCAGCTTGCCGGCGACCGAGACGTTGGGATGGGCGAGGACGCGGCCGGGCGTGACGTAGCCGCCCGCCGACAGCCGGCCGATCGTGAGGTCCGGATGCTCGGTCGCGAGCCGCTCCACCAGGTCGTCGACCTGTTCGTTGGTCTGCGCGACGATCATCAGCGGCTCGCCGGTCCCGGCGATGTGCCCGGCGGCCTTCACCACCAGGGTGGACTTGCCGGCCCCGGGAGGGGAGTCCACCACCACGCCCCGGTGGCGGGGCAGGTCCGTCAGGACCGCGTCGACGACGGCCCCTGCCTCCTCCTGAGGCGTCATGCCCGCACCCCTGTCACCGCCGGGCCTCTCCACGGGGCGGGCGGCGCCGTACGGCGCGCTCCTCGGTGAACGTTCACGACCACTCCTCCTGCGCGTCGTCGTCGCCGGGCACGTACTCCTCGGGCGGGCCGCCGTGGGTCCACGGCGTCCGCTCGGGGTCGGGGAGCGTCGCCGAGGTCTGGAAGTCGTCGGTCAGGGAGGTGTAGGAGACCCGCTCGCCCGGTTCGGGGACCGCGCCCGGGGCGGGCACCTTGCCCCGGCCCATCCCCTTGGTGATCTTCAGGGTGATCTCGCCGTCCGCGACCTCGACGATCTCGGCGGCGTGGCCCCGCCGGTCGGGGCTGCCGACCACGGTGCCGGGCGCCAGCCGTACCGGATCGCCGGTCCGGACCGTGATCAGCGGCCGCAGCTTGCGTGAGCGGCCCTCGCCCTCGGTGTGCTCCGGATCCGCGCCCGTCACCGTCCCGGAGAACGCCTCACCGGTCAGCCGGTACTCGGCCATGACCAGCGGGTCGTCGTAGGCCCGCTGTACGTCGTAGCCCGCCCGGGCCCGCTCCAGCGCCGCCAGCCGCGCGGCGGCGGCGACCGCCCCGTCCCTGCGTGCCTGCGGCGGCCCGCCCTCGGCGAGCCGCTCGACGAACCTGGTGAACGACCCGCGGTCGGCGTCCCAGCGGTCCTTCACCCGTCCGCCCTCGGGCAGCGCGCGCAGCAGGTCGGCCGCCCGCCACATCAGCCGCCAGGTCGGTTCGAGCTGGGGCCGCAGCGCCTGGGTGACGCGTTCCACCGCCCGGTCGGTCGGCGCCTCCTCGTGGGCCCGTACGGCGGGGCCGAGCACCTCGTTGTCGAAGCCCGGGTCGGTGGCGGGACCGGCGGGCGGCCAGAGCAGCGGGTCCTCGGCCTCCTCCGCGGCCCGCCGGCCGGTCATCCCCTCGGGCGGGTCGATCCAGCCGAGCAGCGCCGCCAGGTTGGCGTCCTCCAGGTTGCTCTGCCCGGTGGCCCAGTGGGTGCTCAGCGCCTCGGTCGCCGCGAGCAGCAGGCAGGAACCCGGCTGCCGCGACCGGTCGGCGAGGTAGGTCAGCCACCGGCCGAGCAGCGGTACCGACGGATGCACCGGATAGGGCCCGTCGGCCCGACGGAACCGGGTGGACCGGCCCAGCAGTCCGACGAACGCGGCCGCCGACCGGTTCGGCACGAGGATCTGCGGCGCGTCCAGGCACCGCTCGTACGGCTCGCCGCCCTTCTTTTCGACCGTCTCGGTGGTCTTGCCGAACCCCTCGATGTACGGCAGGAGCACCTCGGCCAGCTCGGCGGTGAAGGAGAACCGCAGGTCCCGGTTGCGCGGCTGGGGGACGACCAGCAGCCGGGGATGGCCCGGATCGGTGCCCACCATGGCGGCCAGGGGCGCGGCGGCCTCACCGGCGAGCCTGAGCGGGATGAACACCATCGGGCGCGGGGCGAGATGGCAGTGCCGGACCGTGGTGATCCGTTGCGCGACGCCGTCCCGGACGGCGCGCAGCTGTGCCAGGGCGGTGAGGGCGCTCAACGCAGGCACTCCTGGCGCAGGCGTTCCGCCAGGCGGAGCAGGCCGGCGATCTCCTCCTGCCCCTCGGCGGGGTCGACGGTGCCCTCGGCCAGGCCGAGCGCCTCGGACATACGGGAGACGCCACCGAGCTGGTCACGGACCTGACGGCCGAGCAGGTCGGTGGAGCCGCAGCCGCGGGCCTCGTCGCGGCAGAACATGCACATGTCGCAGGTGGACAGGCAGTCGGGCGCGTAGCGGGCGGGCACCCGGCACAGCGACTCGGCCAGCTCCTCCGCCGGCCGGGTGGGCACGCCGCCGGCATCGAGGGCCAGGTCGAAGGTCAGCCCCCGCGGGAGCCCTTCGAGCAGGCGGTCCACCGCGGTCATCCGGGCGAGCTGCCGCCTGAGCACCGCGAGCTGCTTGCGCACGTCCACCAGCGTCGCGGTCGGCCGGTTGGCGAAGTTCTCCGGGCAGACGAGCACCACGTCGTGGGAGACGCGCTCGGGGTCGTGCCCGAGGTCGGCCAGGAGCGTACGCAGGGCCAGCACGTAGACGGCGGCCTGCCTGGCCGCCGCCGCGACCTTCTCGGGCTCGGCCTGGCCGTCGATCACGCCGAAGGACTTGATCTCCACGATGTGGAAGCGCCCCCCGAGCTGGAAGGCCACCACGTCGGGCTCCAGATAGGAGGTGTGCCCGGCGATCTGGAGGCTGAGCAGGGGATGGTCGTAGAAGACCGCCGTGTCGTCGTTCTCACGCGCCGCGCGGTCGATCAGCGTGCGGGTGTGGGAGTGGCGCAGGTGGGAGCCGACGTTCTGCACGTCCTGGTAGCCCACCTGGGTGACGGGCAGGCCGAGCAGCTCGCGCAGGAGCCGTAGCAGTTCGGCGCAGCCGTTCTCCTTCACCAGCGCCTCGAACACGTTCCCGCGGGTGATCGCGAACTGCGACTGGCCGAAGGGGGCCGGGAAACCGAGGTGCCGGGCGGTGCGGTCCTTGTCCACCCCGGCGGCGTCCATCAGCGCCCGGCGGGCGCAGCCGGGGTTGGCGGCCAACGCCGCGATGGCCCGGGCGTCGTGGGCATGGGAGGGCACCGGCCCGCGCAGCTCGTCCAGGCGGTTCACCGGCCACCCCCGAGGACGCCGTGTCGCGGCGTGTTCCGCCTGTTCACCGGCCACCTCCGCGGCCGTCGTACCGCCTGGTGCTCCGCGCGTTGACCGGTTGTCTCCGGAGGGCCGCACGTCCACGTCATGTCCCGCCCGTCCATCAACAGGCCCCCCTCAAGGTGCTCATCGCGGCGGCGCCGAACAGGCGCTCCACGTCCGGTAGTTGCCTGCTCGCCCGTGCCGCCACCTCGGCCCGCTGCGCGGCGTCGGCGGCCCGGTGCACCTCCAGTTCGGCCCGGGCCGCGCGGAGCGCGGTCGCCGGATCGGCCGGGGCGAGGCCCTCGACGGCGCCGGGGATGTTCTGCGCCATCCGTGACAGCAGCCGCAGCGCGCCGGGTGGCGGCTCGGCCAGCCGGGCGAGGTGCTCGGCGATGCGCATGGTCGAGGTGAGGAAGTCGACGCGGGGGCTCAGCGGACCCAGCACCCGCAGCTCGGGCGCCCAGGTGCTGTCGGCGAGCAGCCCACGGGCGGGGGAGAGGCGGTCGGTCAGCGCGGCGCACAGGTAGTACGGCCGGGCGTAGGGATCGCTGCGGAAGGAGCGTTCCTCGTCCCTGCGCAGGCTGCTGAGCTGGGAGCCGCGCAGCGCGCCGGAGAAGAACGCGTCGTTCACCGCCACGATCAGCCTGGCCGAGGTGGGCACGCCGAGCAGGGCCAGAGCCTGGTGCACCTGCTCCCTGATCGGCAGCAGCGAGGTCTCGGGCTCGCGGGGCGTCGGCTCCTCGGCGGTGATCGCCGCGTCCCACGCCTGTTCGGCCCGGCGGAGCTCTCCGCGCAGCGACCGGGCCAGTGAGTTCTCCCTCGCCTTCACGGCCCGCCGCACCTCGGCGCGGAGCTCGGCTATCCGCCGCTCCAGCGCGTCCAGTGATTCGCTCACGGCCCGGAGCGTAACAGGAGTCCCACCAGCCTCCCGGGAATTCCAGCGAATTCCAGCGTCAAGTGTCGCGGTCGAGCGCCCCGGGCGTGTGGGCCCGGGGCGCTTTGATCACGACCCGCTCTCGGCGTGTCCGGTGATCATCCCGGCGGACGCGCCGGTCACGCTGTCAGGGCCGCGCTCTCGGCGTGCTCGACGAGCATCCCGGCCGGCAGGCCGGTCACACCGGCCCTGCCGTCCAGGTCCACCGCCGCGCTCACCTCGGCACCGGCGACCCGGAACCCGCGTGCGGAGACCGCGCCCAGCGGGGCACCCGCGAGCGGACGGAGCAGCACCCGGCCGGCGGGCACGTCGGGATAGAGGCCCAGCGCCGCGTGCGTGATCGTCACCGCGGCCGCGGCCGACCACGCCTGCGGGCGGCAGGCCGCGGGGTAGGGCAGCGGACGCCCGAACGCCTCCCGGTCGTCGCCGCCGAACAGTTCGGGCAGCCGGTAGTCGAAGGTCTCACCGGCGGTGAGCAGCCCCTCGGCGAGTTCCGCCGCCTGCGTGCCGAACCCGGCCCGGGCCAGACCGGCGATCACGATCGCCGTGTCGTGCGTCCAGATCGACCCGCAGTGGTAGGACAGCGGGCTGAACCCGCCCTCCTCCGCCGACATCGTCCGCAGCCCGAAGCCGCCGGCCATCGCCGGTGAGGTCAGCAGGGCGGCGACCTCGGCCTCCTCGGCGCCGGTGAGCAGGCCGGTGCCCAGCAGGTGCCCGATGTTGCTGGTCAGCGAGTCCACCGGCCGCTTGTCGCGGTCCAGGGCCAGCGCGGGGAACCTTCCCTGGGGACCGTCCACCCAGAAGCGGGCGCGGAACCGTTCCGCCAGCGTTCCGCAGTGGTCACGCCAGCGCTCCGCGCCGGGGCGGCCGAACGCCTCCAGCAGGTCCGCGGCCTGCCGGGCCGCCTGGTGGGCGTAGCCCTGCACCTCGGCCAGGGCGATCGGCGGCTCGGCCTGGCGGCCGTCACGGAAGCGCACCGCGTCGCCGGAGTCCTTCCAGCCTTGGTTGGCCAGCCCCCGGCCACTGGTGTCGACGTATTCGATGAAACCGTCGCCGTCGGGGTCGGCGTGCTCGCCGAGCCAGCCGAGGGCGGCCTCCAGATGAGGCAGGAGCGCGGCCAGCTCCGCCTCGGGGGCGCCCCAGCGCCAGGCGTCGTGCAGCAGACTGATCCAGAGTGGGGTGGCGTCGATCGTGCCGTAGTAGGCGGCCGGCAGGTGCAGGTTGTTGCCCTTGACGGCGAACTCGTGCCGCCGTAGCTCGTGCATGATCTTCCCCGGTGCCTCACCGGAGCCGGAGTCGAGCCGGGTGCCCTGCCGCCTGGCCAGCACCCGGAGGGTGCCCATGGCCAGTTCGGTGCCGAGCGGCAGCAGCATCCGGGCGCCCCAGATGCTGTCGCGCCCGAAGAGCGTGAGGAACCAGGGCACACCGGCGGCGAGGAAGGCGTCGCCGGGGGCACCCGTCTCGGCCAGCCGCAGTGATCGCAGGTCGTCCATGGACTGTTCGAAGAGCCGGGTCAGCCGGCGGTCGGTGGCGGTGACCTGGGGTTCGCCCCGCTCGGTCACCCATTCGGCCGGCTGGGCGGGGGCGATCACCACCGCTTCCGGGTCGTGCACCGCGACGTCCCAGCGGAGCGTGACCCGGCCCCTGGGCTCCAGGGCGACAGGCCAGTGCAGCCGTGCCGTGCGTTCTGATCCCGCTGTCTCCGCCCGCGCGTCCGTACCGGTCACCGTGACCCGGATGCCGCCCGAACTCCATGACAGCTCACCGGGCGCGCCGCCCGCGGCGACGGCCGGTGTGGTGTCACCCCCCGACTTCACCACCTCGATCGGGGCGAAGTCGCAGCTCAGGTCTATGGTGACGGTGGCGGTGACCGGCCTTGAGGAGGTGGAGACGATCTCGATGTGCTCGTTCATGCCGCCGGGCACGACCTGCCGGATGCGATGGATCCGTACGGTGGGGTCGGGGGAGGGGTCCCCTAGCCAGCGTGCCAGGGCGGCGAACCGGGCGCCGCCCGCTCCCTGCGGCGCGTAGCCGACGGCCTCGGGCTCCCGGCCATCGATCTCCAGCCGGGCCTGGGACAGCGCGCGGGAGTCGGCATGGAACAGGCCCTGGACACCGGCCGGTCGGATCTGTCCGTCGTCGCTGCTCAGCGCGGTCGTCGGTGCCATGACGGCGCTGACGAGATCGTGCAGCAGCGGCTGGAGGCGGTAGGCGGTGGGGGGTTCGGTCACCGTGGCGGCCGGGGACGGGGGGATTGCTCCGTCGAGCACGAATGGCTCCCTGAATCATGTCGAGCCGGTCAAGTCTTGACAGACCGTGTCCGGCAGGTGCAGATTGCGACACACTATTTTTACTTGAACGATCCAATGATTACACTCAGCTTACTTGAACGATCCAATCGTGCTGTACGGGATCTTGAATGCTAAAGCGGTAGAAGGGCACAAATGGCAGAGAAGGCGACAATCACTGACGTCGCGCGGTACGCCAACGTGTCCCGCCAGACAGTGTCGAACGTGCTGAACAGTCCCGGACTGGTCCGCGAGGAGACCCGCAACCGGGTCCACGAAGCCGTCAAGGCGCTCGGATACCGCGTCAACCAGGCCGCGCGGCAGATGCGCACCGGCCGGTCCCGGATCATCGCCACGCGTATCGAGCCGGACCGGGACGGCATCAACGGCTCGGTCTTCGACCGCTTCCTGCACAGCCTCACCGCGTCGGCCGCCCAGGCCGGATACCGGATCCTGCTCTACACGGCCGACGACGAGCGCTCGGAGTTCGCCACCTTCGACGACCTCATCGGCGCCTACGAGCCGGACGCCTTCGTGCTCACCAACACCTTCCACAGAGACGGCCGTCCCTCCTGGCTGGGGGAGCGCGGCGTCCCCTTCGTCACCTTCGGCCGGCCGTGGGACGGCACCGGAGGCGTGCACGGAGCCGCTCACTCCTGGGTCGACGTCGACGGCGCGGCCGGCACCGCCGAGGCCACCCGCCACCTGCTCGACACCGGCCACCGGCGGATCGGGTTCCTCGGCTGGCCGGCCGGATCCGGCGTCGGAGACGACCGCAGATCCGGCTGGTCCCGGACCCTTGCCGCCGCCGGAGTGGATCCGACCGGCCTCGACCGCGCCACCGCCGACGGCGTGGCCGACGGCGAGGCGGCGGCCCGCGACCTGCTGGACGCCGGACACCCGGTGACCGCGCTGGTCTGCGCAAGTGATTCGCTCGCCCTCGGGGCGCTGAACGCCGTCCGCCTCATGAAGACCGGGGAACGGCCGGACGCCCCGCCGCCCGTCGTGATCGGCTTCGACGACACGCCGGTGGCCAAGGCGGTGGGGCTCAGCAGCGTCAGCCAGCCGCTGGCCGAGGCCGCGGCCGGCTGCGTCAGCCTGCTCACCCGCCTGTTCGACTCAGCTCCGTCCCGCCCGCCGGAGCCGGCCGCCCCTCCCGCGCACCTTCTACTCCAGCCCTCCCTGGTCGTACGGGGATCGGCGTGATCGCCAGAGGCGTGGGACAACCGGCCTGACCATCAGCACTCCTCCTTCCCTACTCCCATAGAGATCAGGAAAACACGATGAAACACCCCAACCTCCGGACCGCCGCATTTGCTGTGATCGCCTCCGGGACCCTGCTGACCTCGGCGGCCTGCGGCAGCGGCTTCGACGACTCCGCCGACAAGAGCAGCACCCCGCAGAGCAGCGGACCGGTGTCCCTGCAGGTCCTCTTCGGCTCCTCCGGCGACGCCGAGACCGCCGCCGTGCGCTCGGCGGCCGACGCGTGGGCCAAGGCGTCGGGCAACACCGCGACGGTCACCCCCGCCCAGGACCTCACCCAGCAGCTCGGCCAGGCCTTCGCCGGGAGCAACCCCCCCGACGTGTTCTACGTGGACGCCTCGCGCTTCGCCGACTACGCGAGCGTCGGGGCGCTGGAACCGTACGGTGACAAGATCTCCGAGCCCGACGACTTCTACCCGAGCCTGCGCGCCACCTTCACCTACGACGGCACGTTCTACTGCGCGCCGAAGGACTTCTCCACCCTGGCGCTGATCATCAACGACGGCCTGTGGAAGAAGGCCGGGCTGACCGACGCGGACGTGCCCACCACCTGGGACGAGCTCACGGCGGTGGCGAAGAAGCTCAAGGCCACGGGGGTCACCCCGCTGGTCGTCGGCGACACCCGTGACCGGATCGGCGCCTTCATGGTGCAGTCCGGCGGCTGGATCATCAGCGACGACGGCAAGCAGGCCACCGCTGACAGCGCCGAGAACACCACCGCCCTGCAGTACGTGCAGGGACTGCTCAAGGACAAGCTCGCCCAGTTCCCCAAGAACCTCGACGCCGGCTGGGGCGGCGAGGCCTTCGGCAAGGGCAAGGCCGTGATGGCCATCGAGGGCAACTGGATCAAGGGCGCGATGAAGGCCGACTTCCCCGATGTCGCCTACACCGCCCACGAACTGCCGGCCGGCCCGAAGGGCAAGGGCACGCTGTCCTTCACCACCTGCTGGGGCATCGCCGCCAAGAGCAAGCACAAGGAGGAGGCGATCAGCTTCGTCGAGGCGATGACAAAGGCCGACCAGCAGCTGACGTTCGCCAAGGCGTTCGGTGTGATGCCCTCACGCCAGTCCGCCAAGGACTCCTTCACCCAGGAGTTCCCGAACGACGCGCCGTTCGTCAACGGCGCCGAGTACGCGCACGGCCCGGTGAACGCCCCGAAGATGGACAGCGTGCTGGCTGACTTCGACGCCAGCCTCCTGCAGCTCGCCTCCACCGACCCGAAGACGCTCCTGGGCCGCCTGCAGAAGAACACCCAGGCCGCGCTCGGCAACTAGCGGCATGGTGTGCGGCCCCGGCTCCGAGCCGGGGCCGCACACCGGCGAAAGGAGGCCGATGTGGCCGAGACAGCGACCAAGCCAGACCGGAGCGTGCGCCACCGTACCGGGGAGAGCAGGGACAACGTCGCGGGCTGGCTCTTCGTGACACCGGTGGTGGTGATCCTCACCCTGTTCATGCTGCTGCCCATCCTGATGGCGCTCTGGGTGAGCCTGACGGACTGGAACGGGCAGGGCAGCCCGTTCCGGGCCGGAGTGCCGTTCGTCGGGGTGGACAACTACACCGGGCTGTTCACCAAGGACGACCTGGCCCGCCAGAACTTCATGACCAGTATCCGCAACAACATCTACTACGTGGTGCTCGTCGTACCCGCGCAGACGGTGCTGGCGCTCGGTCTGGCACTGATCGTGAACCGCCGGATGCTCAAGGGCAAGACGTTCTTCCGCACCGCGTTCTACTTCCCGTCGGTGACCAGCTCGGTGGCCGTCAGCGTGCTGTTCCTGTTCATCTTCAGCAACTCCGGCGCGGTCACCAAACTGCTCGCGTTCTTCGGTATCCAGGGGCCGCAGTGGTTCTCCGACTCCCGCGGCGTGCTGCACCTGCTCCTGAGCGGCCTCGGCCTGGTCGACTCGGCCGCACCGCCGGCGGCGCTGACCGGCGGCGGCCCCTTCGGGCTGTCGTGGTGGGAGTGGCTGTCGGGCCCCAGCGTGGCCATGTGCACGATCATCATGCTGGTCGTCTGGACCACATCCGGCACGTTCATGCTGATGTTCCTCGCCGCCCTGCAGGACATTCCGGTGACGCTGGAGGAGTCGAGCATGCTGGACGGCGCCGGCCGCTGGCAGCGCCTGCGGTACGTGACGCTGCCGCTGCTCAAGCCGACGCTGTTCCTTGTGCTCACCCTCGGCCTGATCGCGACCTGGCAGGTCTTCGACCAGGTCTATGTGATGAGCCAGGGCAACCCGGCGAAGACCACGCTGACCCCGGCCTACCTGTCCTACCGGACCGCGTTCCGTGACTTCGACTACGGTTCCGGCGCGGCAATCTCTTTTGTCCTGTTTTTGGTCATCGTGGTGCTGGCGGCGTTCCAGCGGTGGGTGATGCGCGACCGTGACGTGGCCGGCGACCGCCGCCGTCCGATCCGCCAGAGGAGGTCATAATGTCCGCGACCGGAGACCGGAACGTCACCTCCCGTACGGCGACGCACCCCCGGAGGCCCATGACGGAGGCCCGCTCGCTGGCCTCCACCTTCACCGGATACGCCATCCTGATCTTCTTCGCGCTGGTCTTCCTCTATCCGTTCGTCATCCAGGTCGCCAACGCCTTCAAGACCGATCCGGACGCCGCGGCCAGCCCGCTCTCCCCGATACCGGACCCGTTGTCGATGGGCGGCTTCGAGCGGGTGTTCCTCGGCACCGACCTGCCGCTCTGGCTGGGGAACTCGCTGCTGGTCACCCTCGTCATCACCGTCGGCCGGGTCTTCCTGGACTCCCTGGCCGGCTACGCGCTCGCCCGGCTGCGCTTCCGCGGACGGCGGACGCTCTTCTCGGCGGTCGTCGCGGTGATGGCGGTCCCGGGCGTGGTGCTCTTCATCCCGAAGTTCCTCGTCCTCAACCAGCTCGGCATCTACAACAGCTACACGGCACTGATCGTGCCGGTGATCGCTGACGCGGCCGGGGTCTTCATCATGAAGCAGTTCTTCGAGTCGATCCCGGTCAGCGTGGAGGAGGCCGCCCGGATCGACGGGGCCGGGGTGTTTCGCACCTTCTGGTCGGTGGTGCTGCCGATGGCGCGACCGGCCCTGATCACACTGACGATCATCTCCTTCCAGGGAAGCTGGAACGAGTTCCCGCACACCCTGGTGGCGGTGCAGGACCCCAGCCTGTTCACCCTCCCGCGCGGGCTGGCCGACCTGGTCAGCGGCTCCCTCGGAGCGGGCACCCAGTATCCGCTCAAGCTCGGCGCGGCAGTGCTCGCCACCATCCCGGTGGCGATCATCTTCGTGGTCTTCCAGCGCTACTTCATCCGTGGCGCCAACGAGGGTGCGGAGAAGGGGTGACGGCGCCGCCCAGGTGATCAGGCCCGTATCCGTGGGCTGAGATGTCCGAGGCCGGTCGGCGACCTGACCGGCCTCAGGCCTCGATCTCCGTACGGTCACCGGACCACAGGGTGTGGAAGGAACCCTCCCGGTCCACCCGCCGGTAGGTGTGCGCACCGAAGAAGTCCCGCTGGCCCTGGATCAGAGCCGCCGGCAGGCGCTGGGCCCGCAGCGAGTCGTAGTAGGCCAGCGCGGTCGAGAAACCGGGCGTCGGGACACCCAGCTCGGCCGCCTTCGCCACCACCCGCCGCCACGACCCCTGCGCCAGGCCCAGGGCCTCGGCGAAGAGCGGGGCGGTCAGCAGGGTCACGGGCGGGGTCTCCTCCTGGTAGGCCTCGCGGATCCGGTTCAGGAAGACGGCCCTGATGATGCAGCCGCCGCGCCAGATCGTGGCCAGCGTGCCCGGATCGATGTCCCAGCCGTACTCGGCGCTCCCGGCCCTGATCTGGTCGAACCCCTGCGCGTAGGCGATGATCTTCGACGCGTACAGCGCCCGCCGTACGTCCTCCGCGAAGCCCTCACCGACAGATCCGGCCGGCACCTCCGCAGGGCCGGGCAGGCCGCGGGTCGCCTCCCGCAGATCCACGTGACCGGAGACCGAGCGGGCGAACACCGCCTCGGCGATGCCGCTCACCGGGACACCCAGGTCCAGCGCGATCTGCACCGTCCACCGGCCGGTGCCCTTCTGCTCGGCCCGGTCGGCGATGACATCCACGAGCGGCTTGCCGGTGGCGGCGTCGGCCTGCCGGAGCACCTCGGCGGTGATCTCGATGAGGTAGGAGGACAGCTCGCCCTCGTTCCACTCCTCGAAGACGTCCGCGAGCTCCGCCGGAGTCCGGCCGAGGCCCTGCCTGAGCAGGTCGTAGGCCTCGGCGATGAGCTGCATGTCGGCGTACTCGATGCCGTTGTGCACCATCTTGACGAAATGCCCGGCGCCGTCGGGGCCGATGTGCGCACAGCAGGGCACGCCGTCCACCTTCGCGGCGATGTCCTCCAGCAACGGACCCAGCGCCTCGTAGGACTCGCGCGAACCGCCCGGCATGATGCTCGGTCCGAGCAGCGCGCCCTCCTCACCGCCGGACACCCCGGCACCGACGAAGTGAATGCCCTGCTCGCGCAGGGCCGCCTCCCGCCGGCGGGTGTCGAGGAAGTGCGCGTTACCGCCGTCCACGAGCATGTCGCCCGGCTCCAGCAGGGGAGCGAACTCCCCGATCACGGCGTCGGTCGGTGCGCCGGCCTGGACCATGATGAGGACGCGCCGGGGACGTTCCAGCGCGGCGACGAGCTCCTCCGGGGTGTCGCAGGCGATGAAGGCACCCTCGTTCCCGTGCTCTTCCATCAGCGTCCTGGTCCGATAACGGGACCTGTTGTGTACGGCCACCGTGTGCCCGTGCCGCGCCAGGTTGCGGGCGAGGTTCGCTCCCATGACCGCCAGTCCGGTCACACCGATCTGTGCCTGAGTCATCCGCTGACACCCCCTGCGTTCAAGGATGTCAGCCCCCCGTCGGACGGGCGGAGGTGGCCTCGGCTCGCCGGCGGCCGGGGCCGCTCCGGCGCGTGGGTCCGGCTGATTTGACGAGGTGGGCCGGGATCCATAAAGTTCACCAGGCCTGAGGGAGTCGGCGGCAGCGCCGAGGTCTCGGGAACCCCTCTCTGATTAAATCCACTCATTGGGATATTTATGTCTCGATGAGGTCCAATTCGACACGAAGCGGATAACAGACTAAGTTGGAGGGGTTGCCCCGGAAACGGGGCGGCCGGAATTCCGGTAGGGAAAGCTTGATCGAGTCAAGTAGTTCGAAACGGACTGGTTTGACACGGAAAAGCGGGCCTGAAAGAATAAAGGCACAACGGAACGAACGAAACGCCCCAGAGCCGGGACCACAGGGTCACGGGGATGGAGAACGCGTCCGTTTCTTGAGAACTCAACAGTGTGTTAAAAGCCAGTGCATGAAGCAC
>NZ_JBIUTQ010000017.1:0-146118 GCF_044741965.1 Streptosporangium sp. NPDC087985 | reverse complement strand
GGTTCCGCCGGCCTTGACGACGGCCAGCAGGGTCACCACGACGTCGGCTGAGCGTTGCATCAGCACGACGACGGGTGTCTCGGGTCCGACGCCCGCGGCCACCAGTCGCCGGGCCAGGGCGTTGGCCCGTCCGTTCAGTTCCGCCGCCGACAGGCTGATCCCGCCGCAGACCACCGCCTCGGCGTCCGGAGCCGCTGCCACCCGCGCCTCGAACAGCTGAGCCAGATTGTCTCGAAAGGAAAGCGGGTTCACGGAATCTCCAGATTCAGGGCACAACGGTGTGACAACAGAACCGATGACGAGGGATGCCGGTCAATCACCTGGGAAGGGCGGCATACGGTGAACGCGGCTCGCGATGGAGGGCGATCTGCACGGGCGAAGTGCGGAAGCGTTCAGGGTGCCGAGAGGCTGCGGGGACGCATGTCGGTCCAGTTCGCATTGATGAAGTCGAGACAGCTCTGCCGGCTGTCTTCTCCATGCACGACATTCCAGCCCTGGGGAACCTCGATGGACACGGGCCAGAGAGAGTGTTGGCCATCGGTATTCGCCAGGACGAGATAGTGACTGTTTTCTTCCTCGAACGGATTGTTCATGAAAACTCCGGGCTGTCGGATGTGGCTTTTTGAACCTTTTGGTCAGACCGGGACGCAGGGTTACCGCATAGACCCGGAATGCGACCGAACACATCCATCTTGGTGATTAATGACCTAAGTGTGGAGTATGCCGTTAAACCCCACAACAGTGTCAACCCTTGAGGGAGAACGGAAAGCCATCAGCATCCGCTGCTGCCGCGGCGCTTCCCAGCGGGGACGGGTGGCTCCCGAGCAGAAGCGGCCGGTAGGGCTCTCCCGCGGGCCGGCTCCTCGCCGGCGGCCTCCGGCACCCGGATGCAGGACCCTCCTCGCTCTCACGATCATCGACTCTGGAAAGATGACGGCCTGCGGAAAGGTGAGGCGATGACGGAGTTCGACGTGCCCGGTGAGAGCGGTACGTGCACGGTGGCCGTATCGGTGCCGGGGCTGATATCCCTCGACGAGGACGTCGAGCTGACGCTTGCGAGCACCGGAAAGCTGCTGCTGCTCGCCGTGGTCGCGCAGGAGATCGCCTCGGGGGCGCTCGATCCCGCTGAGGTCGTGGAGCTGCGGGAGGACGACCGCTGCGGTGGTTCCGGTGTCCTCGGCGTCCTGTCCGGCCGCCGCTGGACCATCGGCGACCTCGCCGTGCTCACCGCGTCGGTGAGTGACAACACCGCGACCAACGCGCTGCTGCGCCGGCTCGGACTGGACCGGGTTGCCGAGGGAGCCGCCGCGCTCGGCTTTGTGCGGACGCGGATCCTCGACCGGATCCGCGAGCCTCGCCTGCCCTCGCACCCGCCGACCTTCGCCGTCGGTACGGCGGGCGAACTCGCCCGGTTCGCGACCGGGCTCGACGGCCGGCAGGAATGGACCCGGCTTCTGCTGGGCTGGATGGCGCACAACACCGACCGGAGCCTGGTCCCGGCCCTGCTGCCGCACGAGCCGGAGGACCGGAACATTCTCCCCTCCGTTCCCCCGGGGACGGTCTGGGTGGCCAACAAGACCGGTACCGACGTCGGCGTGCGGGCCGACGTGGGCGTGATGATCGGAGCCGGGCGCCGGATCGGCTACGCCGTGCTTGCCAACGGGCCCGCCGGGGACGAGTACGCCCTGGTGGAGAAGGTCCGCCAGGCCGGCCTGACCATCGGCCGCCTGACCGGGCCCGTCGGCCCCCGCTAGCGTCGGCCGGTTAGGGGAAGTCCCCGTAAAAATGAAAAATCCTTCTTTGGATTAAATGGCAATTTCAATTCAAAAGGCGGTCCGATAGCGGATGCGGCATGTCTCCGCCGAACCGGTTGGGACGTACCTGGCCGGAAGGCTGTAAATCGAGCACCGCCTGGTCGAATAGCATGTGATCGCACGTTTACGGCAGGCGCGAGGGGCGGGATGGGTTTCCATGTTCGACGACAGGACACAGGAGACCCTCCGCCGCCTGCTGGACCTCGCGGAGCACCCCTCGACCCCGCAGCCCGAGCGGACTCTGGCCGTCACGCGGATCCGGGCGCTCATCTCGGTGCCCGAGAGCGACGCGCGCCGTGCCCCGGCCACCCCCGCCATGGACGCCGACATCCTCAGAAAGATCAGGCCGCTGACCCGCCGGGTCGACGAGGATCTGGTGAACGAGGTGCACGGTGATCTCTACACCTTCAGCACCCGCTACCGGGTGATCGGCGAGGTCGCCGACGAGATGGCCCGCCTCCTCGAACGCTGGAGCGCCGTCGTCCCCGAGAAACGACACCGGCACGAGGAGACGGTCCGGACCGCGGCCTCGAAACTCGCCTACCTCCTGGAACGCCGCGACCTGTTCCGCAAGCCGAAGTGGAGCAACCGCCCGAGAGCGAAGTAGGCCCCTGGAGGTCGCTGATCCCGGGCCTCCGTCAGAAGGCGGGATCGTCGTCGCTTCCGGGCGCGGCGATCGTCTCCGCCACCGCTTCGGCGCGGCTGCTCGCGCGGCCGGAGGACCGCAGGATCTCGCCGGTGGCAGGGTCGATCACCAGACCGTCCAGGACGAGCAGTGCGTCCTCGCCGGCCTCGGAGGCGTCCGGGCACCAGCGGGTCACCGGGCAGACGCGGCACCAGGGGCCGGGGGCCGGACGGAAGGTGATGTCGCGGTGCCAGGCGCGGGTGTGGTCGGACACGACGGCACGGGCACTCGCGAGCACCTCCGGATCCGCGACGTCGAAGGTGATGACGTCACCCGACACGGGGGTGAGCTGCTCCAGCTCGACCAGCCCGCCGGTGTCGCCGAACGCGCCGTCCGCTATCAGACAGACCGCCAGGGCGAGCTGCGGGACCAGGTCCAGCGCGTTCTCGGCGGTGATGCCGCGGTCCACCGCCGAGGTCTTCTGCTCCCGGTAGACCAGACGCCCGTCAACCCGGCGCAGCAGGTCGGGGTTGGCGATGACCAGGACGTCGGCGTCGGAGTCGTAGGCGGCCAGCCGGGGCTCGGGCACGACCTGGGTGACCTCGCGGCCGGCCAGCGGGCACACACGCAGGTGCTGGAGCAGGTACGGCCGGGCCTGACGGTAGTCGTCCCTGCTCACCGGCGCCCCGGCCCGCGCGAAGTCATCGGCTCCGGGATCGGGGAGATCGTCCGATGTGCACGGCCGTGCTCCGGGGCGGCTGTGCGCGGCCTCCAGCCACTGGTGCACGGCCAGCCCGCGCCGGACCGCCGTGCTCTCGGACTCCTCGACGGGCAGCCGGAGGTCGCGCATATGCGCCTGCGCCGGGCAGATCTGGTACTGCCGGGCCGTCGTTATCGACCAGGTGCGCCGGTGGGTCCCCCGATCGGGCAGCCCCAGCAGCCCCGGCGTCCTCGGGAGCGCCCCGCACGAGGCGCGCAACTTGCAGTCCGCGCAGTCGCCCCCGGGTGACCGATGGCCGCCGGCCAGCAGACCGGTGGCCACCGGTCTCGCGGAAGAGAGATAGGCGTGCCGCACGTCCTCCGGTGCGGCGTCCACGAGCACCGCCGCGGTGCCGTCGGTGAGACCGACCTCGACCACCCGTACTCGTGCCGGGCTCGTACCGGGCTCGCGGACCGGGACGGGAACGCTCCGGTAGAGGTCCTGGGTGCTGCCCACCGCCCGGTCGCCCGCCGCGGCCACGTAGGCCATCGCCAGCGTGGCCGGGTCGTCGGCCCTGCCCAGCGGGCGCCGCAGCCGCATCCGGCGGAACTCCACCACGGCGCCATCCGGCGAGCCGTACCAGCGGCCCCAGGCGGTCAGGGCCCGCATCTCCGCGGACGAACCGCTCCGCTGGACGATCCGCGGATGGCGCTCCGGAAGGAGGCCGTCCTCCTCCGCGGCGAGGCTCTCGGCCGTCTCCAGGTAGGTGCGGCAGGCATGCAGGATCCAGCGCGCGGCTCCGGGATGCACCGGGTCACGGTTGTCCTCGACGGCCCGCATGACCGCCTCGTCCACGTCGGCACCGTCGAATTCGACGGCGTCCAGCACCTGCATGACCAGGCCGAGGGGGAAGCTCTCCCAGGGGGCGAAGCGCCGGCGTTCGAAGACCTGGGACCGCACGTCCGGGCGTGCCTTGGCCGCGGCGAAGTCACCGCAGTCGCCCTCGCGGCGATCGAGCATGCTGGCCGACAGCCGGACGATGTTCGGGTTCCCGACGAGCTCGGACCGGAGGGTCATACCGCCTCCTGACTGCTTCTGCATAAAGGCCACTTTAAGTAAGGAGACGCCCGCTTTTTCCATCATTCTTGGCCGGATGTGGACGTGGGGTGGAGGAGTTCTCCTCCCCTGAAATCCGTTTACTCCCTTCTTTACAACCCTTGACTGTAACTGTAAGTTTTCAATCAATCACTCAACGCATTCAAGGGATGGAGTTGAGCACCATGCCGGACAACGGCACCGAGCGTTTCCCCGACCCACGGGTGGCGTTCGCCGACACGACAGAGGGCAACACGGGCGAGGTGAACGCGCGCCTGGGGACGGCGGACCGAGTCGCCGTCGCCGCGGGGGGCGACGATCACCTGCCGCCCCTGGCCGACCAGGCGATCGACGCCAGGCCGCTGGCCCAGCGGTTCACGGAACCGGAGGAGTAGGCCATGGAGTTGCACTTCCGTAACCGCTACGTCTCCAAGGTGTGGGTCGCGATCATGTTCTACAGCCCCGACGGCTGCCGGGACTACGGCCAGTGGGGCACCCGGGGCTGGTGGGCCATCGATCCCGGTGGGGAGGCATACGTCCTCAACACCAACAACCGCTACGCCGCGTTCTACGCCGAGGCCGCCAACGGAGCCGTCTGGACCGGCCCCTATGGTCCGATGTACGTCTACCAGAACGCCTTCGACTCCTGCCTCAACATCGGCAGCACAGGGGCCAGGCGGGTCGGCACCCGCCTGATCGACATGAACGGTTACTCCACCTACTACGTCAACCTCGTCGCCTGAGGTTGAACATCCGCCTCAGGCGGTTCCCTCACCGTCTGAGGTCGAACATCCCCGCCGGCGGTTCCCTCACCGTCGGTGACAGCGAAATCGCAGCCCCGGGAGGCTGCGCGGAGGGGCCTCAGCGGCCCCTCCGCCCTGGACGTGCTCAGATCAGGCCGAGCGAGAGCATCGCATCGGCGACCCGCTTGAACCCGTCGATGTTGGCGCCGGCCACGTAGTTGCCCGGCATGCCGTATTCATCGGCACTCTGCAGGCAGCGGCCGTGAATGTCGCGCATGATGGCCTGCAGACGGTGTTCGGAGAACTCGAAGGTCCACGAGTCGCGGCTGGCGTTCTGCTGCATCTCCAGCGCACTGGTGGCCACGCCACCCGCGTTGGCCGCCTTGCCCGGGCCGAAGGACACGCCGCCCTCCTGGAACGCCCGGATGCCCTCGGGTGTGGTGGGCATGTTGGCGCCTTCGCCGACCGCGACGCAACCATTGCGGATGAGCAGTTCGGCGTCGCGGCCGGTGATCTCGTTCTGGGTGGCCGACGGCATCGCCACCTCGCAGGGCAGTTCCCAGATGCTCTGACCGGCCACGAAGGTCGCGTGCTCGCTGCGGCGCTCGGCGTAGACGTCCAGCCGGTGGCGCTCGACCTGCTTGACCTGCTTGAGAAGGTCGAGATCGATGCCCTTTTCGTCGAGGACATAACCCGAGGAGTCGGAGCAGGCGATTACGGTGCCGCCGAGCTGCTGCACCTTCTCGATGGTGTAGAGGGCGACATTGCCCGCTCCGGACACCACGACACGCTTGCCGTCGAACGACGTGCCACGTGCCCGGAGCATCTCGTCGACGAAGAACGCGCAGCCGTACCCGGTGGCCTCGGTCCGCACCTGTGCGCCGCCGTAGCTGAGGCCCTTGCCGGTGATCACTCCGGATTCGTAGCGGTTGGTGATGCGCTTGTACTGGCCGAACAGGTAGCCGACCTCGCGCTGCCCGACCCCGATGTCGCCGGCCGGAACGTCGGTGTACTCGCCGATGTGACGGTAGAGCTCGGTCATGAAGCTCTGGCAGAAGCGCATGATCTCGCGGGCGGAGCGTCCCTTCGGGTCGAAGTCCGAGCCGCCCTTGCCGCCGCCGATCGGCAGGCCGGTCAGGCTGTTCTTGAAGATCTGCTCGAAGCCGAGAAACTTGACGATGCCGAGATAGACCGAGGGGTGGAAGCGCAGGCCGCCCTTGTACGGGCCGAGGGCGCTGTTGAACTCGACCCGGAAGCCCCGGTTGATGTGCACCTCGCCCCTGTCGTCCTCCCAGGGCACCCGGAAGATGATCTGTCGTTCGGGCTCGCAGATCCGTTCAATGATCTTGGATTCGGCATACTCCGGATGCTTGCCGAGAACCGGGCCGACACTTTCGAGTACTTCACGAACAGCCTGGTGGAACTCGATCTCCCCAGGATTGCGACGCAAAACGTTGTCGTAGATCGACGACAGTCTCTCGTGCAGCATCAGGTATCCCCTTGTTCTCAAAAGTGGTGCCCTGTCTAACTTTAGGGGGTGGGGATTTGCGAGCTTTAAGGTGGTGAGCCTGTGCGGGCGTCTCAGCCTCCGGGCGACGGCCAGGGGTTGGGGCGGCAGCCGTACAGCGACTTGGTCTGCTGGAGCATCACCGGAGCCAGCCTGCCCGGCCCCGGGCAGGGCGTGTGGCCGTGGCCGAGGCCGTGGCCGACCTCGTGGTTGATGACGTATTCCCGGTAGGAGGCGACGTCGCGCCCGTAACCGCGCACGGCCACGTTCCACCGCACCGCGTTGATGACCGCGCGCTCGCCGTTCCAGCACGACAGCGCGCCAAGAGTGATCATCGGCAGGCACTGCCGGTCCGTCGTCGCCGGGCTGGACAGCGACACCTTGATCTTCACCGGGCCGCGCTCCACCCGCTGGAACCGGAATCCCCAGCTCCGCCGGTCGTTGAGGATCCGGTGCACCTCGTCGGCGAACTCCCGCCCGTCGAACGGCAGGCCGCGCTCGACCTCGACCATGTACCGGATCACTTGACCCTTACGGCCTGCGGGAGGGCGGCCCCCGCCGGCGACGACGGCGTAGCGACCGCTCGCCGCCTTCGGCACCGTCGCCCTGGCCGGCTGCCGCCGCCCGTTGGCCATGAGGAACGTCTGCTCGGGCTCGGATGTCTGCGCCGGCTCAGGGGGCGGGGTGGGCGTCACCGAGATCTCGGGCAGGGCGGCCGTGGACGGGGGGAGCGCCTCGGGGGCCGGTGCGAGGTGACCACTCAGTACGACGATGCCGCCGGCCAGCGAAGCCGAAATACTTAGGGCAAGGACCCATATAACGGTCTTAAGGTCACAACGCTTTACGTACCTGAACATAGGTCGTAAACCCTATTACCTCCGCAGCTGTTGTCGATCAGGCCGGAGAGGCCCTGACCCGGCGCCTGCGTGAGGGTGGCCACCCGCGCCGCCCGCGTCCTCGTCGAGGCTCCCGAGCGGGAGGTTTCGGGCACTATGCGCCGCGTTACGATAGAAATGTTCGAATGGGCGAAACGGCGAGACCGTCCCTGACGGACAGGCACCTCCAGGAGGTGTGCCGTGCCCGGTGACCACGGACGGCCGGTCCATCCGCCACGGGTGGGGCCGGCGAACCGGCTATCAATCGAAGAAGCCTCTGAGGCGGCGGGACCGAGGGGAGACATGGGAGGGCGAAATGACCACCATCGTCATCTCTGCGCTGATCGCGGTCCTCGTGCTGGGCGCGATATGGCTGAGGGCCAGTGTCCGGATCGTCAAACAGTTCGAGCGGGGTGTCGTTTTCCGGTTCGGGCAGGTACGCGCTGAGATCCGCAGTCCCGGGCTCGCCCTGATCATGCCGGTCGCCGACCGCCTGCAGAAGGTCAACATGCAGGTCATCACCATGCCGGTACCTGCCCAGGACGCCATCACCCGTGACAACGTGACGGTTCACGTCGATGCCGTCATCTACTTCCGGGTCATCGACCCGGTGCGCGTGGTCGTCGGCGTCCAGGACTACGAATCGGCCATTCGCCAGGTTGCGCTGGCCTCGCTGCGTTCGATCATCGGCAAGAGCGACCTGGACGACCTGCTGTCCAACCGGGAGCGGCTCAACCAGGGCCTGGAGCTGATGATCGACAGCCCGGCCGTGGGCTGGGGCGTGCACATCGACCGCGTCGAGATCAAAGACGTGGTACTGCCCGAGTCGATGAAGCGGTCCATGTCGCGGCAGGCTGAAGCGGAACGTGAACGGCGCTCCCGCATCATCACCGCCGAGGGTGAGCTGCAGGCCTCGAAGAAGCTGGCCCAAGCCGCCGAAACGATGGCCACGCACCCCGCCGCGCTGCAGCTACGCCTACTGCAGACCGTCGTCGAAGTCGCCGCTGAGAAGAACTCCACCCTCGTGCTGCCCTTCCCCGTCGAACTGCTCCGCTTCCTGGAACGGGCAGCACCCTCCGAGCCCGGCCGGGCCACCCCGGCACTGTCGGAAGGACTGTCGACACCTGCCGACCAGCACCTCCCGGAGACCCCCATCCTCAGCCGGACCGCACCCAACGGCGCGGAAACCGGCCGGTAGGCCGTACCCGGCCTACCGGCGGACGCGGCTCTCGAACCGCCCGTTACCGGCCGCCCGTTACCGGCCGCCCGTTACCGGCCGCCCGTTACCGGCCGCCCGTTACCGGCCGGCCGGGAGGTCCGGGCCGTAGGGGCTCTGGCCGGCCTTGATGGCCGCGACCATCTGTGCCGTGTAGGACTGCGCGGCCCGGTGCAGACCGGGGCCGAAGCTCACGCGGGCGACCCCGAGACCGGCGAGTTCGCCGAGGGACGGCGTGCCGGGGTGGAACGCGACGTTGATCGGACCGCCGATCTCCTCGGCCAGTGAACGGATCGCCCCGGCCTCGGAGACGATGATCGGATAGACGCAGTCGGCCCCGGCCCGCAGGTAGCGGCGCCCGCGCAGGATCGCTTCGGCGAGCTTCTCGGCGGGGGTTCCCTCACCGTGGATGTAGGTGTCGACCCGCGCGTTGATCACCAGGCCGGTGCCCGCGTCCGAGGCCGCGGCGCGGACGGCGGCGAGGAAGGCGGCCTGCTCCTCGGCGTCGATCATCTTGCCCGTGCGGGGGTCGGAGTCCTCCAGGTTGCAGCCGGCCGCGCCGGTGGCGGCGAGCCGCTCCACCAGCTCCGCCGGCTCCATCCCGTAGCCGCGCTCCAGGTCGGCGGTGACGGGGACGTCGACCGCCCGGGTGATCCGGGCGATCGCGGCCAGCATCTCCTCGACCGGCGTGCTCTCTCCGTCGTCGTATCCGAGCACCGGGGCGACCGCCGCGCTTGCGGTCGCGACCACCGGGAATCCGGCCGCCTCGACGGTCCGGGCCGACGCCGCGTCCCAGACGTTGGGCACCACCAGCGGGTTGCCCGGTACGTGCAGCGCCCGTAGCGCCCTCGCTTTTTCGGCGGCTGCCGTGTCCATCCGAATCCCTCCCGGTCATGGATCCCCGGTTTCAGATCCGGGGAGGAGAAGCAGTGCGGTGTCGGGCGATCCGGAATCCCGGTCACAACCATGGAAATTCCGGTCTCAACCGTGAAGAGGACGCCAGGTAACGACCCTAAAGGGCCGGTAGGCCGGTGGCGAGATCCAATGTCCGCACGGCCGGCTGGTCCACTTCACGGACTTGCCTCCAGGCAGACGGAGACCCCCGGCTCCCTTCTCGGATGCCGGGGGTCTCCTGAGCCGGTCAGGCGCTCTTACGGCGCTGGGCGCGTAGAATCGCCAGGCGCTCGTTGAGCACCTCCTCCAGGTCCTCGATCGTGCGGCGCTCCAGCAGCATGTCCCAGTGTGTCCGCGGGGGCTTGGCCTTCTTGGCCTCCGGCAGCTCGCCGTCGACTCGAAGGGCGGTCGCGCCGCACATGCGGCACTCCCAGGTGGCCGGGATCTCGGCCTCCGCAGCGAGCGGAACGTTGAATCGATGGCCCTTCGGGCAGGTGTAGGACACCTCCTGGCGCGGGGCCAGATCGGTGTTGCGGTCGTTCTCGTAGCTGGTCGCCCCGAGTCGGGTACCGCGTAGCGCACGCTCGCCCATGTCTCAATGCCTCCTGAGGGCCCCGTCGTGAGGGGTCTGTCTCCCACGGCGTACAACGCTTGATACCGTGTGTGGATTCCCACACATGGGGTGATCCAATCGCGCGTTCTTGACCCGGTCTGCGCTGGAGCCCTTTCGGAGAGCTTCTCAGATGCGTTCCGGCACCGGATTACCGGCCGCCCGGATGGCCTTGGGCAGGTTGACGGCGGCCAGCATGACGAAGCCGAGCACAAAGAAGATCACCAGCGAGATGATGCCGAGGCGGTAACTGTTGGTGAACTGGAGCGCCAGGCCGAGGGTGAACGAACCGAGGAACGTCGAGCCCTTGTCGCTGATCTCGTAGAGGCTGTAGTATTCCGCCTCCTTGCCCACCGGGATCACGTGCGAGAACAGTGACCGCGACAGGGCCTGGGTGCCGCCCATCACGATCGCGATGGCGAATCCGAGCGCGAAGAACGGCAGCGCCGCCCCCTTGGGCAGGAAGTAGGCCACCGCCACCACGGCCGTCCAGCCGACCAGGGCGCCCAGCACGACACGTTTGGCCCCGTAGGAGACGGCGAGCCGGCCCAGCAGCAGGGCGCCGCCGAAGGCGACGAACTGCACCATCAGGATCGCCGCGATCCGCACGGTCTGGCTCAGCCCGAGCTCCTTGTCGGCGTAGGTGGCCGAGAAGGAGATGACGGTCTGCACGCCGTCGTTGTAGATCAGGTAGGCGACCAGGAATCCCAGCGTCAGCGGGTAACGGCGCAGTTCCACGACCGTACGGCCGAGCTGCCGGAAGGTGCCGGTCACGGCCTGTGTGACGTTCTCGGCGCCCGAGGCGAGCGCGCGCCGGTTGCGCAGCCGCAGCAGCGGGATGACCGTGAACCCGGCCCACCACAGACCGGCCGAGGACAGGGCGATGCGCACGGCCTCGCCCTCGGACACGCCGAAGGAGTCGTGTTCGAGGAAGAGCGCGAGATTGAGGGCGAGCAGCAGGCCGCCGCCCAGGTAGCCGAAACCCCAGCCCCGCGCGGAGACCCGGTCGCGCTCGTCCGGCGTGGAGATGTCCGGCAGGAACGAGTTGTAGATCACGAACGAGGCGGCGAAGGCCGTGTTGGCTATCACGAACAGCCCGCCGCCCAGGAGGTAGCGGCCGTCGGCGACGAACCAGAAGCAGATCGTGGCCCCGGCGCCGAGGTAGGCGAACAGGCCCATCAGCTCTTTCTTGCGGCCGGTGTGGTCGGCCAGGGCGCCGGCGATGGGCATCAGGATGATCTGGAGGATGGCCGCGGCGCCCACCACGAAGGAGTAGTAGGCGCTGGGCCGTACGTCGAACCAGAGCACGTCCACATACGGGCGGCCCTGGGCGGCGGTCTCGGCGATCGTCGTCAGGTACGGGCCGAGGAAGACCGTCAGGACCGTGGTGGGGAAGGCGGAGTTCGCCCAGTCGTAGAAGTACCAGCCGCGCTGTTCGCGGCGGAGGGCCCGGGGGGAGTCCTCGAGGACCTGTCCGGTGGTCATGGGCGTTCCTCGGTTCGCTGGGGGGTGGCCGGGGGGTACAGCTACGCGGCGAGCCGGCCGGGGTGCCACTGGCCGCGTGCCTCCAGAACCTCGCGGAGGCCGGAGATGTTGTCGGTCATCACACCGTCCACGCCGAGGTCGAGCAGGCGCTCCATCTCCCGGGTGTCATTGACGGTCCACACGTGGATCTGCATGCCGAGGGCGTGTGCCGTACGGATCAGGGAGGTCGTGGTGACGCGCAGGCCGCGGAAGCCCAGCGGCACCTGTGCGCACGGCACTCCGGCGCGCGCCAGCCCGGTGAGCAGGCGGCCGTAGCCGGAGGTGGTGGCGGCGGCCCGCAGGGCGGCGACGCCGCGCGGCCCGAGCGCGGAGCACACCTCGTGGCCGACCACGGCGCGGGCGCGGGCCAGCCGCTCGCCGGAGAAGGAGGTGAGGCAGATCCGCTCGTAGGCGTTGGTCCGCCTGACCGCCGCGGCCAGCGGTGCGATGGCCGCGGCGTCCTTGATGTCGATGTTGAAGCGTGCCTGAGGCCAGGAGCCCAGCAGGTCCTCCACGAGCGGGATCTCGTCCACGCCGCCGATCCGTGCCTCGCGCACCAGGCGGTAGGGCAGGCCGGCGACCCGGCCACGCCGGTCGGTCACCCGGTCCAGAGTGTGGTCGTGGAAGGCCAGCAGCACCCCGTCGGCGGTGGCGTGCGCGTCGGTCTCCAGGTAGGTGTAGCCGAGCTCCACAGCGCGGGCGAACGCGGCATGGGTGTTCTCCCTGCCCTCGGAGGCCCCGCCCCGGTGGGCGAAGGCGAGCGGGCCGGGATGATCGAGGAAGGGGTAACCGCGCTGCACGTGCAGGAGTATGCCCGGTGTGAGGGCGGCCCGTCATCGCGCGCGGGTGAACGTTTAGGTCACGGGATCCCCGGGGGTGCTCAGTCTCCGGCCGGCGGCTCCTTGCCGGACCACTCCCGGCGGCGGGCCTCGGCCAGCGTGATCGCGGTCGCGACCGCGACGTTGAACGAGCCCACCCGGCCGACCTGGGGGATGTAGCAGACCCCGTCGGCGGCCTCCAGCAGCGCGGGGGAGCAGCCGTGGTCCTCACTGCCCACCACCAGGCACACGTCGCCGTCGAGTTCCGCCTCGTGCAGCGGCACCGCGTCCCCGGTCAGTTCCACCGCGACGACGGTGAACCCGTCCTTTTTGGCGGCCCGTACGGCCTCCACCACGGGGACCGGCTCCTCCCAGGCCACCAGACGGTCGGTGCCCAGGGCGGTCTTCTGCGCCTTGGGGTTGGTGGGGGGAGTGGCGTTGCCCGCCAGCCAGATCCGCTCCACCCCGAAGGCGGCGGCCGTACGGAAGATGGAGCCGATGTTGAACGGGCCGGTCACCGACTCCACGATCAGGGCGAGCCGGCTCTCGGTGTTCCTGCGCCAGGTGCGGTTGAGCCGCTTGACGTCGGTCGGCCGCAGCTGCCTGCGCGGGTTTGCACTCATCGTTCGCTCACCGTTTCTCGATCGTTTCGCGGGTGGTCTGTGCCTCGCCCGCCGTTCCACTCCCCGCGCATGGCCCGTGCGCGGGACTCACCCGGCCGGTTCCGCCGCGCCGGGCTCGCCGGACCGGGCCCGCACCTGAAGGATCCGGTAGGAGGACCGGGAGGCGGTGCGGGTCGTGGGCCAGCCCTGCTCGTTCAGCCAGCGCTGCAGGGAGTCCGATCCCAGGTGCTTCTGGACCACCAGATAGGCGACGCCGTCGGGGGTGAGCCGCGACAGCCAGCGGGTCAGCATCTCGTGCATCGCGGCCTTGCCGATGCGGATCGCCGGGTTGGACCAGATGGTCGTGAAGCGGACCTCCGGCGGGACCTCGTCGACGTGTACCGACCTTACTTTGTCAAGGGCGGCGGTCCGCGCATTCCTGGCGCACAGCTCGACCGACCGGCGGTTGACGTCCACCGCCCAGACCGTCGCCCCGGGCGCGCGGGAGGCCATCGTCAGCGCGATCGGCCCGTATCCGCAGCCCAGATCGAGCAGCTCGCCGCCGGCAGGAGGGGGCACGGTCTCCAGCAGGATCCGGGTGCCCTGGTCGATCCGCTCGGGGGAGAAGACCCCGCTGTCGGTCTCCAGCTTCAGATGAAGGTCGGGGAGAACGAGCGTGACCGAGCCGGGACGGCTGGCGGTCTCGGGGCGCTCCTCGAAGTAATGTGCCACGACGTAGAACGTTACCAATGGCCGGCACCAGGTCAGGGCAGCCGCGATCCCAGCAGCAGGGCCGCCGCGGCGGCCAGCAGGCCGGTCAGGAAGGCCGCCACGACGAACCACTGGCTGATCTCCTGGTGGACCGTCCGGTAGCCGAGAGAGGTACCGATCTGCTCGTACACCTCCCGGAGCTGGCTGTCCGACTCCGCCTCGTAGGCCCGGCCGGAGGTACCCCCCGCCAGGGTCTGCAACGTGGTCTTGTTCACCGGCACGTTCACGGGGCGGCCGTCGATCGAGACGGTGCCGTCCTGGGTGCCGTAGGCGATCGTGGAGATCGGCACGTGCGCGCTCGTGGCCGCGTCGATCGCCTCGGCCACCGACCGGCCCGAGGTATTGTCCCCGTCGGACAGCAGCACGATCGCCGCGGGCGGCGGATCGGTGACCGCCCGCTGGTCGAAGGAACGGATCGAGTCGAGGGAGCTGAACACCGCCTCACCGATGGCGGTGCCCGCCCGGGTGGTCAGGTTGCCGAGCGCGGTGGACACCGCCTGGTGGTCGGTGGTGGGGGAGACCACGACCGAGGCCGAGCGGGCAAAGGCGACCACTCCGACGTTGAAGCGTTCCGGCAGGTTCTTGACGAACTTCTGGGCGGCCTCCTTGGCGGCGGCGATCCGGGTGGGCCGGACGTCGGCGGCCTCCATCGACAGCGAGACGTCCAGCGCGATGATGATGGTCGCGCGGTCACGGGGCACCCGCACCGAGTCGGCCGGCCGGGCCGCGCCGACGGCCAACAGGCTCATCATCAGCAGAAACAGGGCCGGGGCGACGTGCCGTCGCCAGCCCGGTCCTTCAGGGACCACCAGTGCCAGCAGCGGCAGGTTGGTGAAGCGCAGCGCGTAGCGGCGCCGGGCGAACTGGGCGGCCACGTAGCCCGCCACGGTCAGCGCGAGTACAGCGAACAACCACAGCAGGACCGGAGAGAGGAAGGTCACCGCGCCACTCCTGCGCTCGGGTGCCGGTGCGTCAGATGTGCCATGCGCCGCTGCCGCAGCACGAACTGGGCGATGTCGAAGATCCAGTCATGGTCGGTGCGCAGCACCAGGTGCGCCACCCCGCAGCGGCGCAGCGCCATCCGGGTCACCGCCCGCTGGGCGGCGGCCGCCTGCGCGTAGGCCGCGCGCACCTTGGGGGTGAGCTGGATCCGGCGGCTCCGCCCGGACTCCGGGTCGGTCAGGGTGACCAGCCCCACCGGGGGCAGCTCCAGTTCGCGTGGGTCGATCACCTCGATGGCCAGCACCTGATGGCGGGTGGCCAGGCGGCGGATCGGCCGTTCCCAGGGCAGTTCCAGGCCGGGGTCGAGGGTGGGGCCGGCGTCCAGGAAATCGGAGACGATCACCCGCATGCCGCGCCGCCGCCGTGCCGAGGCGAGCACGTCGATCGCCTCGGCGAGGTCGGGGGCGCCGGCGACCGGCCGTCCCCGAGGGGCTTCCATCAGGGAGTGCAGCAGGCCGTACAGGGCGGAACGGCCCCCTCTGGCGGGCATCCGGTGGATGTACTCGTCGTGCAGGACGTAGGCGCCGAAACGGTTGCCGATCCGGCCGGTCAGGAAGCCGACCGCCCCGATCGTGGCCACCACCAGGTCCCGCTTCTCCATCGTGGCGGTGCCGAAGTCCATGCTGGGCGACAGATCGGCCAGCGCCCAGGTCTCCAGCTCCCGGTCGGCGATCAGGTCCCGCACGTGCGGGACGGTCGTGCGGGCGGTCACCGCCCAGTCCATCCGGCGGATGTCGTCCTCGCCGGGGACATAGACCCGGCTGTCACCGTACTCGCTGCCCGGGCCGGGGAGAAGTCCCTGGTAGGAGCCGTGCAGCAGCCCGTCCAGCCGGCGGACGATGGTCAGTTCGAGCCGGCGCAGCGCCTGTTCGGCGGTACTCATGGCAGGCGTGGTCATCGGGGGCCCTGGTTCCACACCACCAGGGGCGGCGGGACGACGGCCAGGATCTGCCTGACCACGTCCTCGGGGTCGACCCCGTCGGCCAGCGCGTCGAAGCTGAGCATCAGCCGGTGGGACATCACGTCCACGGCGACGTCGCGGACGTCGTCAGGGAGCAGGTAGTCGCGGCCTCGCAGCAGGGCCAGGCCACGCCCGGCGGCGATCAGGCCGAGCGTGGCGCGGGGACTGACCCCGATCTCGATGTTCTCCTCCAGCTCGGTCAGGCCGTACTCGCCGGGGGAGCGGGTGGCCATCACCAGCCGGACCACGTAGTCGGCGACGAGCTGGTGCACCGAGACCTGGTCGGCCATCGCCTGCAGCGCGGTCAGCTGCGCGGGGTCGAGCACGGCCCTGGGCGTGGGAGGGGTCACGCTCATCCGGTGCAGGATCTCCAGTTCCTCGTGGGCGTTGGGATGGACAACGCGGATCTTGAAGAGGAACCGGTCGCGCTGGACCTCCGGGAGCGGGTAGACGCCCTCGGACTCGATCGGGTTCTGGGTGGCCATCACGATGAACGGCCTGGGCAGCGGGTGCGTCTGCCCGGCCAGGGACACCTGCCGCTCGGCCATGACCTCCAGCAGCGCGGACTGCACCTTGGCCGGGGCGCGGTTGATCTCGTCGGCGAGCAGGAAATTGACGAACACCGGGCCGAGTTCGACGTCGAACGCCTCACGGGAGGGATGGTAGACCCGGGTTCCCACGATGTCGCTGGGGACCAGGTCGGGGGTGAACTGGATGCGGGCGAACGCGCCGCCGACCACGGTGGCCAGCGTGGAGGCGGCCAGGGTCTTGGCGACGCCCGGCACGCCCTCCAGCAGGCAGTGGCCACGGGCGAGGAGCGCCACCAGGAGCCGCTCCACCATGTGCTCCTGGCCCACGATGACCCGCCGGACCTCGGCCAGGGCCTCGCGCAGCAGTCCGGTGCCGGTCTCGCTCGGCAGTTCTTCGGCGACGGTCATGTTGATATTCCACCAAACGAAAAGCCGGGCCGCATACCGGCGGGGTGCGTATTTTCCTGTTAGTACCCACGGAGGAGCCGTGTGATCGTCGCCGTGTGCTTTCATGGCAGCGTGGCCAGTCCGCTCCAGTATGGTGACCCGCCCCATCTGGGGCCTTTCATCCTCCAGGCTCGCCTGCGGGTGGGGCCGGCGGGGCTGGTCTACCTCGGGCAGGGGTCGGACGGCCGGGTGGTTTCGGTTGCGGTGCTGACCAGGGGTGCCGCGCTCGACCCGGTGGCCCGCGACCGGTTCGTCACCGGGATCCGCGAGGCGACGGGCGTCCGTCCGGGCGTGCGGGGGTGGATGGCCAGGGCGACGCGCGGCCGGGGTGCGGTGGTCGGCGCGGTGCCGCAGGTGCTGGCCATGGACGGTGGCAGTGCGCCGTGGGTGGCCACGCCGTACGAACCAGGCCGGGCGGGAGCGGAGCGTTTCCTCGAACCGGTGCTGGTGGGCGGCATGCTCATCGGCGAACGGCACGGCCCGGACTTCGCGCCCCACTGGGTGAGCGATCGCTCGCCCGCGCTGCCCGCCCCGCCCAAGGCCGCGCCACCGCCCACCGAGACGCGCCGGTCGGTGATCGTCGCCGGGGCCGTGCTGACCGTGTTGCTGGTGCTGCTGACCGTGATGACCTGGTTGCTGTTCCGCCGGTACGAGGATGTCCAGCCGCCGCCGAGGCCGTTGCCGCCGACGATGTTCGTGCCCACCCCGCCGCCGGTCCCGGTGTCGCCGGAGCCGGGGCAGCCCACCACGTCGTCGTCTCCTTCGTGGAACGAGACGGGAAATCCGGGGCCTCGACCGGGTGACGGGGACGACGGCTCGCCCATCTAGGACGGCGGCCCGGTGACCTCCGGTCCTTCCGGCGGCAGTGACGGGACACCATTCAAGTGATCTTCCCTCTTGCGGAGATTCTTTTCCTTTAGTGCTATAAAGCGCTTTTTGTCGGAGATGGGAGGGGTGTGTGCCGACAGGGATCGGTACGCCGGAAAGGGATTACCGCAAGGAGGGAAGCGTCATCATGACGGATGTGTCGGGTACGGGGCCCCAGCCTGGTGACGAGCGACCGGTGCTGACCAATCGGCAGGGGCATCCGGTCTACGACAACCAGAACCAGCGCACGGTCGGTGCGCGGGGCCCGGCCACGCTGGAGAACTACCAGTTCCTGGAGAAGATCAGCCACTTCGACCGGGAGCGGATCCCCGAGCGGGTGGTGCACGCCCGCGGGGTGACCTCCTATGGATACTTCGAGGCCTACGGCAAGCTGGGTGACGGACCGATCAGCCGCTACACCAGGGCGAAGCTGTTCCAGGAGGCGGGCAAGCGGACCGACGTGGCCGTACGGTTCTCCACCGTGATCGGCGGCAGGGACTCCTCCGAGGCGGCGCGTGACCCACGCGGGTTCGCGGTGAAGTTCTACACCGAGGACGGCAACTGGGACCTCGTCGGGAACGACCTGGCGGTCTTCTTCATCAGGGACGCCATCAAGTTCCCCGACGTGATCCACTCGCTCAAGCCCGACCCGGTGACCTTCCGGCAGGAGCCCAACCGGATCTTCGACTTCATGTCGCAGACGCCGGAGAGCATGCACATGCTGGTGAACCTGTTCAGCCCGCGGGGCATCCCGGCCGACTACCGCCACATGCAGGGATTCGGCGTCAACACCTACCGGTGGGTCAACCAGGAAGGCGAGACGCACCTGGTGAAGTACCACTGGATGCCCAAGCAGGGGGTGCGGAGCATGACCGCCGCTGACGCGGCGGCCGTACAGGGGCAGGAGCTGGGACACGCCACCAAGGACCTGCACGAGGCGATCGACCGCGGTGACTTCCCCGAGTGGGAACTGCTGGTGCAGATCATGACCGACGAGGACCATCCCGAGCTGGACTTCGACCCGCTGGACGACACCAAGGTGTGGCCGGAGAACGAGTTCCCGCCTCTGCCGGTCGGCCGGATGGTCCTCAACCGGAACGTGGCCAACACCTTCGCCGAGAACGAGCAGATCTCCTTCGGTACCGGCGTCCTGATCGACGGGCTCGACTTCTCCGACGACAAGATGCTGTTGGGCCGGACGTTCTCCTACAGCGACACCCAGCGCCACCGGGTGGGCCCGAACTACCTGCAACTGCCGGTCAACCAGGCCAAGCACGCCAAGGTGCGCACCAACCAGCGCGACGGCCAGATGACCTATCACGTCGACGGCGAGGGGGAGAGCCCGCACGTCAACTACGAGCCGTCCATCACCGGCGGACTGCGCGAGGCGCCTCGCCCCGGCCACGACGAGCAGGGCCCGGTCGTCTCCGGGCGGTTGACCCGCAAGCGCATCCCGAGGACCAACGACTACGCCCAGGCCGGTCAGCGCTACCTGCTGATGGAGCAGTGGGAGCGCGACGACCTCGTGCTGAACCTCGTCACCATGCTGTCGGACGCCGTGCGTCCCGTCCAGGAGCGCATGGTCTGGCATTTCCTGATGGTCGAGGACGACCTCGGGCTGCGGGTCGGGGAGGGACTCGGGATCGGCCCCGAGGACGTGGCCCACCTCGAGCCGCTGACGACCCAGGAGCTGAGCGAGGAGGAGCGCGGCCGGCTGTCCAACCTGGGCAAGAACGGTCCGCGTGACGTGAGCGGCCTGAAGATGACCCAGTGCGTCCCCAACGAGCGGGCGCGCATGGTGGCCGGGTGACGGCGCCGGTCAACGCCGGGGGAGAGGGGCTCTCCCCCGGCACCTGGGCTGCGGGAAAGCTGAGGTCAAGGCTGTGTGATTTTTCATCCGAAAAGGTATGAATGTGTTCTCTGTGGGCACCCGATCCAGAAGCTGAGTCGCCAAACCGCCGAGCTTCTCCACTTTCATTGGATCTCGCATATGTCTAGCCAGGGCAATGTCGTTCCCATCATTCACTGGTCCCGCCGCTCCTCCTGTCTCGACGAGGATCCCGAACTTTTCTTCCCCGTCTCCTCCGAGGGACCCGGGCGCGTGCAGTACGAACAGGCCAAGGCCGTCTGCCGCCGCTGCCCGGTACGGCTGCGCTGCCTGGACTACGCTCTGAACACCCACCAGATGTACGGCGTGTGGGGAGGTACCACCCCCGAGGAGCGCAGGGCCGCCATGTCGGCGGTGCCGCTCAGCGCGAGATAGCCGCCGCTCACACCGGTATCCGTGCTCTGCACCGGGTCGTGGTCCTGGCTGAGGGCGGGGGCCTCGGCGGGCGGCTCGACCCCGACGCCCTCGGCGACCAGGACGGCCAGGGCGTGGTCGACGTGGTTGAGGTTGCGGTCCACCCCCTCCGGTTGATCGGGACCTGCGAGAAGTTCGGACCGCCGAGCCTGTCACGCTTCAAGATCTACTTCGGGAAGATCAATTCATTCGACCGGTTGGGATCAAGGAGCTCTTCTCTCCGCATTCTTTATGGCCTCCATCCAGGCGGGTGAACGCTCAAGACGGTGGTGTCTGGGGTAGGCGGAGGCAAAAGCAAGCACCTGCTTTCTCGCCCGGTTCGTAGTAGGCGTCGCCGCTGTTGGCCCGGGCGAGGCTGCGGACGATCCACAGCCCCAGCCCCGAGCCTTTGGTCTCCCGTGCGCGGTGCGGGCTACGGCTGAAGCGCTTGAACAGGCTCGGCACGAACTCCTCGGGCACGCCGGGCCCGTTGTCGCACACCTTGATCTCCACACCGCCGGGCTGCTCGGCCACCTGTATCTCGATCGGTGGGGTTCCGTAGGCGAAGGCGTTCTCCAGATAGTTGACCACCATCTCCGACAACTCGCCGCGATCTGCCAAGACCCGGACTTCGGGATCGCAGGATACGTACACGTCTCGGGGCCGATCGGCGAACTCGGCCAGTCGCTCGAGGACCATCTCCAGCACCGGCACCGGCTCCACGTAGGCGTGCGAGACCTTCGCGTCGATCTTCGCCACGGTGAGGAGCTTCTTGACCAAGTCCTGGAGACGGGCCGTGCGATCCGCGATGCGGCCGAGGACGTCGGTTCGCTCCTCCTCGGTGAACCTCTCCCGGGGGTCACGCAGCATGTCCACCAGCTGGCCGATCCCCGTCAGCGGGTTGCGGACCTCATGGGCCGCCACGGCGATCACCGAGCCCCGGCGTTCGAGTTCGGCTTCGAGCTGTTGTTCGGCCTGCCGCCGGAGGGTGACGTCGCGCAGCGCGGCGACGTGCAAGCGTTCTCCTGCCACCGTCGTGGTGGTGGCGCGCATCTCGACCACCCGCGTCCGGCTGTCGGGCAGCATCAGGTCGATCTCGGTCGATTCGCCGGCGACGACCGGATAGCCGAACGGGGTGCCGAGGAGTTCGCCCGATGTCCGGCCCATCAGCTCCTCGGCGGCGGGGTTGCAGATCCGGATCACACCGCGATCGTCGACCGCGACGACCCCGTCCGCCGACGCCGACATGACCATCTGCCCGGCGTCGCGCCCGAGATTCGCGGGCCGCGTCGGTTCGGTTTCCGGCCTCCGTCCGCCGTCGTGAGGCTTACCCATCAGGTCTCATCCGGGTGGTCCGTCCGTTCCTCGGCCGTTCCGCGGTCCGGGTCGACCGGCCACCGCTGGCCGGATGGCAGCACAGCGGTTTCGGCGAGCACGCGGAAGACGCCGGGACAGGGGCCACCGATGTGCATGCCGGCACCGTCGATGCTGACCTGGCGGATGGTGTGGTCATGTGCCGAGCCCCGCGTCTGCAGGACGGTGATGGCACGCTGGACCGCAGCCGCCCCCTCGATGTAGTGCAGCAGGATCGTCACGTCGGTGAGGCTGGCGATCTCCGTGATCGGCGCCGTGAACATCGGCGTTCCCACACCGATCGGTGCGGAGGTGAACAGGGTCGTGATCTCGTGCTGCCGCGCCAACCCGCCCAGTGCGATCACGAAGTCGAGCAGCGTCCGTGGCGTCGCCCTCCGCTCCAGGGCGGAGAGACCGTCGATGACGAGCCGGGTGGGCGCGAAGTCCGTGATGTCTCTGCTGACCCGCAGGAAATGGTCCTCCACCGAGGCCACTTCCGGATACGCGGCGGTGACCCGGAGCAGTCCCGAGGTCTCCATGACGTCCAGGTCGAGACCCCAGCCGGCGGCGTTGCGGCTGAGTTGCTCGCGAGTCTCGTCGAAGACGTGGAACAGGCAGCGTTCGCCCGCCCGGAATGCGGCATCCGCGAACTGCAGGGCCGACAGCGTCTTTCCGGCGCCGAGCGGCCCGGTGAGCAGGGCGACCGCGTCCCGAAAGATGCCGCCGCCCACCATGGCGTCCAGCTCGAGGTTGCCGGTGGAGACCCGCTCCTGCGACGCACGCACGCCTGGGGCGAGGAACGCGAGCGGGATGATGACCAATCCGTCTTTCGGGTCGATGGTGAACAGCCACTCCCCGGTACGGTGCGTGGTGCCGCGGAACTTGGCCACCTCCATCGTCCGGCGCCGCCTTTCGTTCCGCAGGACGTTTCGCAGGATCACGACATTGTCCAGGACGAACTCCTCGACGCCATGCCGGGAAACGTGGCCGTACTCCTCGTCGCGTTCGGTGGTCAGGACCGAGGTGACGTCGAGCGACTCCAGGACCCGGGCGAGCCGATGCAACTCGTGGCGAATGAGCTCGCGGTCGCGGAAGCGGATGAAGAACGCCCCGAGCGAATCCAAGGAGAGCCGTTTGGCGCCGATCTCGCGCACGGCGCGATCGACGCGGGCCATCAGCGCGCCGAGGTCGTACGTCCCGATGGAGAGCGTCTCCTCACCGGTGTCCTCCGAGGCGTCGACGAACATCCACTTTCCGTCGGTCTCCCAGCGCGCGATGTCGAAGCCCAGGGAGCCGGCGTTGCGGCGGATGCCGTCGGGCGTCTCGTCGAAGGCGACGAATACCCCGGGTTCGCCGAAGCGCATGACGCCCCGGGCGAGGAACTCGAGGGCGAACAGCGTCTTCCCGCTGCCGGTCGTGCCGGTCACGAGCGTGGACCGGCCGGCGGGAAGCCCACCGATGGCGACCTCGTCGAAGCCGCTGATACCGGTAGGTGTCCGCTCAATCGCGGCGCCGCCCGTCATTGTGCCCCCCCTTGGGGGGATAATCTGTCCACGCCGGGCAGGTCGAGGAAAGCGGCGACCTGGCCTTGGTCGGACAGATCCCCGATGACCCGGAACCTCGGGGGCGGCTTGATCCTGATCACGGTGGGGGTGGCCAAAATGCGTTCCTCCTCCGCAAGATCCGGCCGTTCGGCGGCATCGATGACCTCGATCTCATGGCAGCCGGGAAGATAGGTCTCGCACAGGACCCGTAGATTCGCCACCGCGGTCAGCGACCGCGGTGTCTGCCCGACCACGTACAACCTGAACGAGTAGGTCACCACCGACCTCAACACCGCCATGTCGTCAATAACTCGTGATCCGGGCCAATGGGGCCCCCTTCACGACACCTCCCGCGCCACGTCGACCCGTGGCGGCCGGCACGCTCATAACGTCCTTAGCCACTTTCGCTCGGCGCCGGCCGGTCCAGGCCCCCGTCAAGGCCCGAAATACCCCGCTGGCCGGCCCGTAAACAGTCAGTGATCTCCGGCCGTGCGTTCGGAGATGCACTGAGGCATCCCCCCGGGCTCGGTGGCATGATCCGGTTTCGCGCGCTTTGAACCAGACCAGGCCCTGGCCGCCGTCACGCTGATGTACGAACACGCCGGACTGCGCATCGCCGTCAAGCGCGCCCGCATCCCCGACCTGGCGAACCGGACGCGCTCACCCCCGCCCAGCAGGGCGCCGTCGAACGCGCGGACGCCCGCCGCGGCGCCCGTGACCAGGCCCGTCGCCGTGCTGCTGTACGGCGGCGCCCGCGTCGCCGAATGCGCCCGCCTGGAGAGTGAGGACATCGCCATCACCGCCCGCACCGGAACCATCCGGCTACACGGCAAGGACGACGAGGTCCGCACCGTCCCGCTGCCCGCACCCGCCCGGGCACGCCTATCAGCCTGGCTCCTGCAACGCGGCAACCAACCCGGCCCGCTATGGAGAAGCGGGTGAAGACCGGGGTGCGCAGTTGCGGCGTGATGAGGAAAGCCGCCGAGGTGAAGGCGGTCAGCGAGTCGTCGTAGACCTCGAAGTAGCCGTGGGCGCCCGCTCCGCGGGCGTGCACCACCCGCTCGGGGATCCGCTCGTGGTCGAAGCGGGTGATCTTCTCCCGGAACTGGAAGTCCTCCATCAGTGTCGGGCCCCGCTCGCCCACCTTGAGCGAGTTGTCGGTGTCGTCCACCCGTGTGCCCTGATAGGTGGTCAGAACGGTGCCCTTGAAGTCGACCCGCACCCCGTCCAGTTGCCGGTCCTTTTTCCGGCCCCGCTCACCAGTTCACCGATCCGGCCCGGACCGGCGGTGCCGCAGGAACCCGGGTCTGTCTCCCTTGCGCCTTTCGGTCTTGCCGTCGCCGGGGAGCGCGATCCGGTCTGCGGCGCCGAGCCGGGCGGACGGACGGATTCGGCGGCCGGGGGGTTCGAATCCCGCCCCGGAGGAACTGTCCGAGGTATGGATGCATTCGCACACGTCGATGCCTACTGGCGGGCGGCCAACTACCTGGCGGTTGGTCAGATCTATCTGCTGGACAACCCGCTGCTGACCGAGCCACTCTCTCCCGAGCACATCAAGCCCCGGCTGCTCGGGCACTGGGGGACCACCCCGGGGCTGAACTTCTGCTTCGCGCACCTCAACCGGATCATCCGGGAGCGCGACCAGGAAATGATCTACATCGCCGGGCCCGGGCACGGCGGTCCGGCAGCGGTGGCCCACGCGTGGCTTGAAGGCTCCTATACCGATAGATATCCGGACATCGGGCAGGACGCTGACGGCATGCGACGGCTGTTCCGGCAGTTCTCCTTCCCGGGCGGCATCCCCAGCCACGTCGCCCCCGAGGTTCCGGGCTCCATCCACGAGGGCGGCGAGCTCGGCTACTCGCTGACCCACGCCTACGGCGCGGCCTTCGACAACCCCGAACTGGTCGTGGCCTGTGTGATCGGCGACGGCGAGGCCGAGACCGGGCCGCTGGCCGCCAGCTGGCACTCCGGCAAGTTCCTCAACCCCGGGCACGACGGCACCGTCCTGCCGATCCTGCACCTGAACGGCTACAAGATCGCCAATCCGACCGTCCTGGCCCGCATCCCCGAGAGCGAACTGGTCAAGCTCATCGAGGGGTACGGCTACCGCCCCCACATCGTCTCCGGCGATGACCCGGCCGGCATGCACCCGCTGATGGCCGAGACTCTTGACCGGGTCTTCGACGAGATCACCGAGTTCAGGGACGGCCGGGCCGAGCGCCCTCCGATGATCGTGCTGCGCACGCCGAAGGGCTGGACCGGCCCGCGCATGGTGGACGGCCTCCCCGTGGAGGGCACCTGGCGGGCCCACCAGGTGCCGCTCTCCGAGGTCCGCCAGAACGCCGCCCACCGAGCGCTGCTGGAGGAGTGGATGCGCTCCTACCGGCCCGAGGAGCTCTTCGACGACCGGGGACGGCCCGTGGAGGAGATCCGCCGGACGGTGCCCGAAGGGCCGCGCCGGATGAGTGCCAACCCGCATGCCAACGGCGGTGAGCTGCTCAGACCGCTCCTGCTGCCCGGATTCCGCGACTACGCCGTCGAGGTCAAGGCCCCCGCGGTGCAGTCGAGCGAGCCGACCAGGGTCCTGGGCCGCTTCCTGCGGGACGTCATCGCCGCCAACCCCGGCACTTTCCGGCTGATGGGTCCCGACGAGACCGCCTCCAACCGGCTGTCGGCGGTGTTCGAGGTCACCGACCGGGCGTGGGACGCCGAGACGCTCCCGACCGACGAGCACCTCGGCCCGCGGGGCCGGGTCATGGAGGTGCTCAGCGAGCATCTGTGCCAGGGCTGGCTGGAGGGCTACCTGCTGACCGGCCGCCACGGCCTGTTCAACTGCTACGAGGCGTTCATCCACATCATCGACGCGATGTTCAACCAGCACGCCAAGTGGCTGGAGTCGTCCCGCAAGATCCCCTGGCGGCGGCCGGTCGCCTCGCTCAACTACCTGCTGTCGTCGCACGTGTGGCGGCAGGACCACAACGGCTTCAGCCACCAGGACCCGGGCTTCCTCGACGTGGTGATGAACAAGAAGGCCTCCGTGGTCCGGGTCTACCTGCCGCCGGACGCCAACACCCTGCTCTCGGTCACCGACCACTGCCTGCGCTCGCGCGACTACGTCAACCTCGTCGTGGCCGGCAAGCAGCCGGTTCTCGACCTGATGTCGATGGACGAGGCCGTCGCGCACTGCACCCGGGGTCTGGGCATCCTGGAGTGGGCCTCCAGCGACGCGGGAGCCGAGCCCGACGTGGTCCTGGCCTGCGCCGGTGACGTGCCCACGCTGGAGACCCTCGCCGCCGCCGCGCTGCTACGCGAGCACCTGCCCGAGCTGAGGGTCCGGGTGGTCAACGTCGTCGACCTGATGCGGCTGCAGCCCCCGTCGGAGCATCCGCACGGCATGCCCGACGCCGAGTTCGACACCGTGTTCACCGTCGACAGGCCGGTCATCTTCAACTTCCACGGCTACCCCTGGCTGATCCACCGGCTCACCTACCGGCGGCATGGGCACGACAACATCCACGTGCGCGGCTACAAGGAGGAGGGCACCACCACCACGCCGTTCGACATGGCCATGCTCAACGACATCGACCGCTTCCACCTGGTGATGGACGTCATCGACTGGGTGCCCGGCCTCGGGGCCAGGACCGCGCACCTGCGCCAGCACATGGGGGACGAGCGGCTGCGCGCCCGCGCCCACACCCGCGAATACGGTGAGGACCCGGCCGAGATCCGCGACTGGACCTGGCCGTACTGAGCCGGTGACCTCGGCCGTGCCGGATCGGCACGGCCGAGGTCACCGGGATCGGCGGACCTCCGGCCGCTTCCACCCCTGACCGGACGTCCGGGACAGGGTCCCGGCTGTTGTGAGGCCGGGGCCCCGCGGGTCTCGGCTGGTGTCAGGGGTGCTGCTCGGTGACGAGGAAGGCCACCGATCCTCCCTCGTCGATGTCCGCGTCCAGAGCCTTGTCGTCGAGCATGTCGGCGGCGGTGGCATCGAGGAAGATCCTCGCTCCTTCCGTCTCGACCACCTGGTCGTCGGATTCCGGGCCGTCCACGATCGAGAGCAGCAGGGATCCTGTGCCGTCAGCCTGCGAGGAGATGCGGACACCGGTATCGGCGGAGTCCGCTACCTGAGAGCTGAGGTCCCGGATCACCTGAGCAGCGGTGTCCGTCAATGTGAGCATTGTGACTCCTTGTCGGGATCGGTTGGGATTCTTCGCCCCTTCCCGCTCTGAACGACCCCAACCATCTCCCCTCGGATTCCCGCTCCCCGCACCGTTCTTTCCGGGGGGCTCTCCGTCGGTGCGGACGGGCGCGACGGATATGACTGTCATTTTTTTGCATCAAATACAACGGACTCTTGCTAGGTCCTGCACGTCTCTATATGTTTCTCGCAACCGACCCGCCAAGGAGCCCCCCGTGAAACCCCGCAACCTCTCGATGTTGCTCGCCGTGGGCATCGTTCTCACCGCCGCAGGTTGCGGCAGTGACAACGGTGGCGCCAAGCCTGCCGACACCCAGTCCGCCGACGCCAAGCCTGCCGACACCCAGTCCGCCGACACCCAGCCGGGCACCGCGGCCGCCGACGCCCCGGTCACGATCACCGTGGGCTGCCAGCCACCCAAGAGCAACCCGTTGGAGCGCACGGCGTGGGACGAGGACGTGGCCACGTTCCAGAAGCTGCACCCGAACATCACGATCAAGAGCAAGGACGCCTTCCCCTGCATCAACCCGGACACCTTCCAGGCCAAGCTGGCCGGCGGCACGATGGAGGACGTCTTCTACGTCTACTTCACCGACACCCAGAAGATCATCGCTGCCGGTCAGGCCGCCGACATCAGCCCGTACGTCAGCAGTGTCAGCAGACTGGGCGACCTGCGGCCCGACGTCCTGAGCGTCTTCAAGGACGGCGAGAAGACCTACGGCCTCCCCCGGACCAACTACTCGACGGGCCTGGTCTACAACCGGAAACTGTTCACCCAGGCCGGCCTGGACCCCGAAGCCCCGCCCAAGACCTGGGCCGAGGTGCAGGCCGCGGCCAAGAAGATCGCCGCGCTCGGCCCCGGCTACGTCGGGTTCGGCGAGTACAGCGCGGGCAACACCGGCGGCTGGCACTTCACCGCCTCCCTCTACGGCCGTGGCGGTGAGATGGTCGGCCCCGACGGCAAGACGGCCGCCTTCAACAGCCCCGAGGGCAAGGCGGTCCTTTCGAACCTCAAGCAGATGCGCTGGACCGACAACAGCATGGGCGCCAAGCAGCTCCTGCAGTGGGCGGACCTGATGCGCATGATGGGCGGCGGCAAGCTCGGCATGATGATCGGCGCCCCGGACGTCGTCCAGTCGGTCAACAACGACTTCAAGGGCAAGTTCGACGACTACGGCGTGGCGGCGCTGCCGGAGGCCACGCACTCGCTCAGCGGCGGTGACGGCTACATGTTCAATCCCAAGGCCACGCCCGAGCAGATCAAGGCCGGTCTCCTCTGGCTGGAGTTCCACGAGCTGACCCCGGGCCAGGGGCAGTTCAACTACGAGCGGTCCAAGAGCCAGGGACGCCCGGTCGGCCTCCCCATCCCGGACCTGTACGGTGCGACCGCCCCCGGCAAGGAGATCGTCGACCTGCGCACGGAGTTCGCCACCGTGCCGGTGCAGAACTTCGCTCCCTACGCGGAGGGCTCGGCGACGATCCAGAACAAGCTCGAGCCGCCGAAGGCCCAGGAGCTCTACGCCATCCTCGACGTGGCCATGTCGGCGGTGCTGACCAGGCAGGACGCCGACATCGACAAGCTGCTCGCCGACGCCGAGGCGAAGGCCAACAAGGTGCTGGCCAAGTCCAGCTGACCCCCCCTGAGACCCGGGGCGCCGACCGACGGGTCGGCACCCCGGAAGTTACGTCGAGATCGGAAGTCAACCGATGACCACAATGACCGTGAAGGGGTCACGGCGGCGGAGCCAGGGGGCGTTCCGGCGCGTCGTACGGCGCAACCTCACGGCGTACGGCTTCCTCTGCGGGGCGCTGATCTGCTTCGCGTTCTTCTCCTGGTATCCGATGGTGCGGGAGATCCTGCTCAGCTTCCAGCAGACGAACTTCGTCGACGATCCCACCTGGGCGGGGCTGGAGAACTTCCGCACGGTGGCTGAGGATCCCGCGTTCGCCGACGCGTGGATCAACACCGCGGCGTTCACCGGCCTGGCGCTCGTCTTCGGCTACGCCGTACCGTTCGCGGCGGCGATCATCCTCAATGAGCTGCGCCATGCGAAGGCGTACCTCAGGTTCGTGGTGTACCTGCCGGTGATGCTGCCGCCGGCCGTCGGCGTGCTGCTGTTCAAGTGGTTCTACGACCCCGGCCCCGGCCTGTTCAACCAGATCCTGGACCTGGCGCACCTCCCGGCGCTGAGCTGGCTGGACTCCACCGACACCGCGCTGATCTCGCTGGTCGCCGTCTCCACCTGGATGAACCTGGGCACCGGCACCCTGATCTACCTCGCGGCGCTGCAGAGCATCCCGGGCGAGCTGTACGAGGCGGCCGAACTGGATGGAGCCGGGCTTTTCAAGCGGGTCTGGCATGTGACGATCCCGCAGACCAAGCTGATCCTGCTGGTGATGCTGCTGCTGCAGATCGTCGCGACCATGCAGGTCTTCATCGAGCCGTATCTGATGACCGGCGGCGGCCCGGAGAACGCGACGCTCACCGTCGCGTATCTGATGTACCAGTACGCCTTCAACTTCGGGGACTTCGGCGCCGGGGGCGCACTCGGGCTGATGCTCATGCTCGTCCTGATGGTGTTCTCCGCCTTCTACCTGCGTATCTCGCGGGACAACCAGAGCTAGGGGGCAGTAGCCCACATGTCGAACGTCACCGTTCAACCGAGCCGCCCGGCCCCCGGCGCACGGCCGGACTCCGCCCCGGCCAGGGCCGGGCGTCGCACTCGCGGGCGGCGCGGGCGGGAGCCCGCGCCGCAGTTTCGCGGAGTGGTCTCCCCGCACACGCTGAAGTCTCCCCGGGGGCGGGTGATCTACTGGACCGTGCTGGTCGTAGTGGTGGCGAGCTTCACCGCCGCCTTCGTGTTCCCGCTCTACTGGATGGTCACCGGGGCGCTGAGGTCGCCCGAGGAGCTCGCCCAGATGCCGCCCAGCCTCTTCCCCGAGTCGGTCGACTTCGAGGTGTACGCCGAGGCGTGGGACCAGCTGAACCTGGGCCGGTTCCTCGGCAACACGCTCCTTTACGCCGGCGGTGCCCTGCTGTTCACGCTGGCCGTCGACGTCACGGCCGCCTACGCCCTGTCCAAGCTGCGGCCCGTGCTGGGCAACGTGGTTCTGGGCCTGATGCTGGCCACACTGATGATCCCGCCGATGGTCATCCTGTTGCCCGCCTACCTGACGGTCAAAGACCTGCCGATCCTCGGCTGGGACCTGCTGAACACGCCGTGGGCGATCTGGCTCCCCGCGGCGGCCAACGGGTTCTACATCTTCCTGCTGAAGCGTTTCTTCGACTCGATCCCCAGGGAACTGCTCGAAGCCGCCCAGATCGACGGCGCCTCCGCGACCCGCATCCTGTGGTCGATCGTGCTGCCCGTCTCCCGGCCGATCATCGGCGTGGTGTCCATCCTCTCGGTGGTCACCGTCTGGAAGGATTTCGTCTGGCCGCTGCTCGTGCTGCCGGACAGCGAGAACATGTCGATCAGCGTGGGCATCGCCTCACTGTCGGCCCAGATGCCGCAGAACGTCCTCATCGCCGCACTGGTCATCGCGAGCCTTCCGGCCATCATCGTCTTCTTCGTCTTCCAGCGCAGCATCATGGCCGGCCTGACCGCCGGCAGTCTCAAGGGCTGACCTCGTCACCCACCCTCAACCGCAAGGAGTTGTCCCGGCATGTCTGCAACGTGGTGGCGGGGAGCCGCGATCTACCAGGTCTATCTGCGGAGTTTCGCCGACGGCAACGGCGACGGTATCGGCGACCTCGCGGGTCTCCGAGCACGCCTGCCGTACCTCTCCGACCTGGGAGTCGACGCGATCTGGCTCAACCCCTGGTATCCCTCGCCGATGGCCGACGGCGGCTACGACGTGGCCGACTACCGCGACATCGAACCGGCCTTCGGCACGCTCGCCGAGGCGGAGAAGTTCATCGAGGAGGCGCACGCCCTCGGCATCAGGACGATCATCGACATCGTCCCCAACCACGGCTCCGACCAGCAGGACTGGTTCATCCAGGCGCTGGCGGCCGGCCCCGGTTCCGCCGAGCGCGGACGGTTCTGGTTCAGCCCCGGCCGCGGCGAGCACGGGGAGCTGCCGCCGAACGACTGGCAGTCGATCTTCGGTGGCCCGGCCTGGACCCGGGTGGCCGACGGGGAGTGGTACCTGCACCTGTTCGCCCCCGAGCAGCCCGACTTCAACTGGACCAACCCGGAGGTCGTCGAGGAGTTCCACGGCGTGCTGCGGTTCTGGTTCGACCGGGGCGTCGACGGCATCCGGATCGACTCGGCCGCCGTGCTCCTCAAGGACTTCGACAGTGCCGAGGAGTCCTACACCGACCACGACGGGGTCCACGACATCTACCGCGCCTGGCGTCAGGTGGCCGAGGAGTACGGCCAGCGGATCCTGATCGGTGAGGTGTGGCTGCCCGACCACGAGCGGTTCGCCCTCTACCTGCGGCCCGATGAGATGCACACCGCGTTCAACTTCGACTTCCTGTCCTGCTCCTGGGACGCCGCCGCGCTGCGCCGCTCGATCGACACCACGCTGGCCACCCACGCCCCCGTCGGCGCTCCGCCGACCTGGGTGCTGTCCAACCACGACGTCCCGCGCCCGGTGACCAGGTACGGCCGGGAGATCACCTCCTTCGACCACGGCGAGCGCCGCGACGGAGCGCCGTCGGACCTGGTGCTGGGCGAGCGCAGGGCCAGGGCGGCGGCGCTGCTGGCCATGGCGCTGCCCGGCGGTGTCTACGTCTACCAGGGCGAGGAACTGGGCCTGCCCGAGGTCGACGACATCCCCGGCGAGCTGCGCCAGGACCCCATCTGGACCCGCTCGGGGCACACCGTCCCCGGCCGCGACGGCTGCCGGGTACCGCTGCCCTGGTCCGGCGACGAGCGCCCGTTCGGCTTCGGCACAGGCGAGCCCTGGCTGCCGCAGCCGGCCGCCTGGAAGAAGCTGACGGCCGAGGCCCAGACCGGCGATCCCGCCTCCATGCTCTCCCTCTACCGGAGCGCGCTGCGGGTGCGCCGCGAGGAGCTCGGCGACGGCACGCTGAACTGGCTCGACACCGAAGACGGCGTGCTGGCCTTCACCCGCGAGTCAGGCCTCACCTGCGTGGTCAACCTCAGTCCCGAGCCGGTACGGCTGCCGCCCCGCGGAGAGGTGCTGCTGGCCAGCGGCCCGCTCACCGGTGAGCGGCTTCCCGCCGACACCGCCGTGTGGCTCCGGGCGGAGCCGGAGCGGCCGGCCTTCGCACCCTCGGGGGAAACGCCGGCATGAGCGTGTCCTCCCAGGGCTGGAGCGCCACTGCCCTTGCGGCTGCTCAGACCGTCGGGAACACTCCGCCCGCTGACTTACAATATGAAGAATTGCGCAATTAACTACTTCATAATGATACTGTGCCGTGGTGCGCAGGAGCTGAGCTGACATACGGCAGGTGAGGGCATGAGCGAGTTCGCGGCAGAACTACGGGCACGCATCGGCGAGGTCGACGCCGAGCTGCGCGCGCGGGCCCGCTGATGAGGCAGACCGTCCCCGGCGCGCGGGCGCGCGCCGTCCTGGCCGGCCTGCTGCCCCGGCGGGCGGACTGGACGCCCGCGCGGCGTAATCCGCGCCGTGACCTGCTGGCTGGGCTGACCGTGGCGATCGTGGCGCTCCCGCTGGCGCTGGCCTTCGGGGTCAGTTCCGGGCTGGGTGCTCAAGCAGGCCTGGCCACCGCGATCGTGGCCGGGATCCTTGCGGCCGTCTTCGGCGGCAGCAACCTGCAGGTGTCCGGACCGACCGGCGCGATGACCGTGGTGCTGGTGCCGATCGTGCACCGGTTCGGCGCCGGCGGTGTGCTGATGGTCGGACTGCTGGCCGGGGCGATACTCGTTGGGCTCGCCGTGGCGAAGACCGGCCGCTTTATCCAGTTCGTGCCTGCTCCGGTCATCGAGGGGTTCACCGCGGGGATCGCCGTGGTGATCGCTCTGCAGCAGGTCCCCGCCGCGCTGGGGATCGCCGGGGTGGACGGTGAGCGGGTCTGGCAGGTGGCCTTCGAAGCGGCCGCCCGCTACGTCGCCACTCCCGACCCGGTGCCTTTGGTCATGGCGCTGGCGGTGGCCGGGCTCATGCTGGCCGGGGGCCGACGCCGGCCCGGCGTGCCGTTCTCGCTGATCGGTGTGGTCCTGGCGACGGTGATCGCCGAGGCCGGTGGGCTGGATGTGGCCCGGATCGGAGCGTTGCCGGTCACGTTGCCCGCTCCGTCGCTGGGTTTCGTCGACCTCGGGACGCTCTCCGCGTTGCTTCCCTCCGCGCTGGCCGTGGCCGCGCTGGCCGCGCTGGAGAGCCTGCTGTGCGCCTCGGTCGCCGACGCGATGAGCGTCGGCGAAAAACACGATCCCGACAGAGAGCTGTTCGGCCAGGGCATCGCCAACCTGGCGGCTCCGCTGTTCGGCGGCGTCCCGGCCACCGCGGCGATCGCCCGTACCGCGGTCAACGTCCGCTCCGGCGCCCAGTCCCGGCTGGCCGCCCTCTCCCACGCGGTGGTGCTGGCGGTGATCGTGCTGGCCGCTTCCGGGCTTGTCGGGCGCATTCCGCTGGCCGCGCTGGCCGGGGTGCTGCTGGCCACGACCGTGCGCATGGTCGAGGTCGCCTCCATGCGGGCGATCGCCCGGGCGACGCGGGGCGATGCGCTGGTGTTGACGCTGACCTTCATCGTCACGGTCGCGCTCGACCTGGTGACCGCGGTCGCCGTCGGCATCGGCGTGGCGATCGTCCTGGCGCTGCGTGCGATCGCCCGGACCGTGCAGGTCGAGCAGGTGCCTTTGGAGGCCGGCGACCACAGCCAGGAGGAACAGCGGCTGCTGGCCGAGCACATCGTCGCCTACCGCTTCGACGGCCCGCTGTTCTTCGCCGCCGCCCACCGTTTCCTGCTGGAGTTGTCGAAGGTCGCCGACGTGCGCGTGGTCATCTTGCGCATGTCCCGGGTAAGTACCATCGACGCCACTGGCGCGCAGGTCCTGGGGGATGTGATCACCCGGCTGGAACGCCGCGGCATCACCGTGCTGCTGTCGGGCATCCGGCCCGGTCACGATCACGTCCTGGCCGCGCTCGGGGTGGCCGACCATCTGCGCCAAGACGGTCTGATCTTCCCCGACACCCCCACCGCCATCAAGCACGCGCGCGGCCTTGTCACCGGTCTCTCCCCGGCGCCGTCGGTGTGATCCCCCGCCCCGCTGAGGCGCGGGGGTGGGGGCGCGGCCGTCCTGCGATGGGGGGACCGCCTTCCCCGGCGGGGGAGGTGCCGATACGCTCTGCCCGGCGGACAGGTGATTCGGGGGCTCTGTGTGGATATGGCGGAGATCGTGCTGCTGTGCGTGGCGGCGACCGGGGCGGGATGGGTCGACGCCGTGGTCGGCGGGGGAGGGCTGCTGCAGCTTCCCGCGCTCATCATGGCCGGCCTCTCGCCGGTCCAGGCGTTGGCCACCAACAAGTTCGCCGCCATCTTCGGCACGGCGTCGGCGGCCGTGACCTACGCCAGGACCACCAAGATCGACAGGCGGGTGGCGGTGCCCGCCGGGCTGGGGGCGGTGGTCTTCGCCGGGCTCGGCGCGTCGGTGGCGGCGGCGATCTCCAGGGACGTGCTCATTCCGCTGGTCATGATCGCCCTGGTGGGCGTGGCGCTGTTCGTCACCTTCCGCCCGGCCTTCGGTACCCATCCCCAGTCTCATCTGCGCACCCGTGCCAGAGCCCTGACCGCGATCGCCGTCACCGGCGCGGGGGTCGCCTTCTACGACGGCATCCTGGGCCCCGGCACGGGCACCTTCCTGATCATCTCTTTCACCATGATCCTGGGCATGGACTTCGTGGCGGGCTCGGCCCACTCCAAGATCATAAACTCCTGTACGAATCTGGGCGCCCTGCTGGTCTTCGCCTACCAGGGGCACGTGCTGTGGCTGCTCGGACTGGCCATGGCCGTCTGCAACATCGCCGGCGCCCAGCTCGGGGCTCGGATGGCCCTGCGTGGAGGGGCCGGGTTCGTGCGCGCCGTCCTGCTCTGCGTGGTGGTCGCGATGGCGGCCAAGCTCGGTTATGAGACGTTCCTGGCGTGACCGCGTCCCGGCCAACCCCTGCCTTATTGATCTACTTTGTAAAGGCCGTGGGTCGGAGCGCGGACGCCGCCACCGCCACAAAAGCCGCCAGCAGTGCGGGAATGACGAGGGCGCGGGGCAGGCCCACCAGTTCGGCCACGCCGCCGATCAGCACCGGGCCGGCAAGGAAGCCCACATACGCCAGGCTCGCCACCCGGGCCAGAGCCTGCCCGGCGCGGGCCGGATCGCGGCGCCCGGCGGCGGAGAAGACCTGGGGGACGATGCACGACAGACCCGCACCGAAACAGCCGAAGCCGATGACCCCGGCCACCGGATGATCGATCAGCAGGCCGAGCCCGAGTCCTGAGGCGGCCAGCAGGCCGCAGCCGCGCACCAGCGTCACCGGACCCAGGAGGGTGGTCAGCCGGTCTCCCGCGAGGCGGCCGGCGGTCATCATGACGGAGAACGCGGCATAGGCCGCCGCGGCGAACCCGGCTGAGCTGCCGAGGTCGTCGCGCAGATAGACCGAGCTCCAGTCGGCCGAGGCCCCCTCGCCGATCGTGCAGCAGATCCCCAGCACGCCCAGGAGCAGCAGGCCGTGGTTCTTACCCGCCGTGCCGGGGGCGCCGTCGGCGACGGTCTGCCGGGAGGGCTCGGGAGTGAGGGTGAGCGCCCAGCGGGAGGCCCACAGCGCCAGCGCGGCGATGACGGCCGCCACGATGGTGAAGGTGGCCGCGGGGGTGAGCCCGGCGTGCGCGAGCAGCCCGCCCACCGCCGCGCCGAGGAACCCGCCGATGCTGAACACCGCGTGGAAGGAGGACATGAGCGGCCGTCCCGCCGCCTGCTCGACCTCGACGGCGTTGGCGTTCATCGCCACGTCGAGGATGCCGTGCACCATGCCGAAGGCGAACAGCGCGATCGCCAGACCGGTCAGGTTCGGCATGAAGGCCGGGACGACGAGGACCACGCTCTGTGCGAAGGCCACTGGCAGCATCACCTTGACGCTGCCGTAGCGGCCGATCAGCCGGCCCACCACCTGCATGCCTGTGATCGCCCCGGCGGCGATGCCGAGCAGTCCGAGGCTGAGCCGGCCGTCGCTCAGCTCCAGCCCCTGTTTGATGGAGGGGATCCGTGCTGTCCAGGTGCCGATGGCCATGCCGGCCATCAAAAAGAGCAGGCAGGCCGCGACCCGGCCACGGACGAGCGTGCCGCGCTCGAAGGCGGTGACGTGCATGAAGGGGGGGCTCCAGTCAGACGGTGCGGACCATCACGCCCGCCGCGGTGAGAGCGTCGTGCTCGGCCGGGGGGAGTGCGGTGTCGGTGACGACCATGTCGAGGCGGTCCAGGGAGCAGACGGCGCCGAAGGCGGTGCGGGTGAACTTGCCGGAGTCGGTGGCGACGACCACCCGGCGGGCCGAGGCGATCGCCGCCTGCTTGACGGCGACGTCGGGCAGGTCGTGGGCGGTCACGCCGTGCTCGGCCGACAGGCCGCAGCAGCCGATGACGGCGGTGTCGAAGCGCAGGGAGCGGATGGCGTTCTCGGTCAGGGGGCCGGAGAAGCTGAGCTCGCCGGGGCGCACCTCGCCTCCGGAGAGCACCAGGCGGATCCGCGGCGCCGTACTCAGCTCCTGGGCGGACTGCAGGGAGAGTGGCAGGACGGTCAGGCGGCGGTCGCGGATCGCGCGGGCGATCTCCAGGTTGGTGGTGCCGCCGTCCAGCAGCACGGCCTCGCCGTCGACGAGGAGGGAGGCGACCTCGGTGGCGATGCGCCGCTTGGCCTCCACCGCCTCGCGCTCGCGGACCCCGAAGGGCGGTTCCTCCCCGCGCAGCAGCAGGCTCACCGCGCCGCCGCGCACCCGGCGCACCACGCCCTGCTGGGCGAGCTCGTCGAGGTCGCGGCGGATGGTCATCTCCGACACCGCGTGTTCGGCCGCCAGCTCCGCCACCGACACGGTGTCGCTGACGCGCAGCGCGGACATGATCGCTCGAATCCGATCAACACTCTCCACGTGTTCATTTGAACACGGTGAATGTGAGATTGGCAATCGTGCGGGACAATGACCGTCATGCGCGCGAGTCGTCTGTTGTCACTCCTGCTGCTCCTGCAGACCCGGGAGCGGATGACGGCCACCGAGCTGGCCCAGGAGCTGGAGGTCTCGATCCGGACGGTCTACCGGGACGTGGAGGCCCTGTCGTCGGCCGGCGTCCCCGTCTACGCCGAGCGTGGTCCCGCCGGGGGATACCGGTTGCTGGACGGCTATCGCACCCGTCTCAACGGGCTGACCGCCGAGGAGGCCTCCTCGCTGTTTCTGGCCGGGCTGCCCGGTCCGGCCGCCGAGCTCGGGCTGGGTGAGCCGGCCGCGGCCGCCGAGCTGAAAATGCTCGCCGCGCTGCCCCCCGAGCCGCGGTTTCACGCCGCCCGGATGCGCGAGCGCTTCCACCTGGACGTCCCGGGCTGGTACCGCGGCGCCGACGAGGCGCCCTTTCTGGGAGAGGTCGCCGAGGCGGTGTGGGACCAGCGGCCGGTGCGCATGACCTACCGCCGCTGGGGCCCGCGCGATGTCGAGCGCCTGGCCCATCCCTACGGCCTCGTCCTCAAGGGCGGGTCGTGGTACATGGTGGCCGTCGCCGACGGCGGGGGAGCGCCGCGCACCTACCGGGTGTCGCGGATCGTCGCCGCCCAGCTCCTCGACGGCCGCTTCGACCGGCCCGGCGGCTTCGACCTGGCCGCCTACTGGGAGAGCTACACGGCCGACTTCCAGACCCGGATGTACACCGGGCAGGCCCTGGTGCGGATGGCGCCCGGCATCGAGGACATGCTGCGCCACACCGTCGGCGCCGAGGTCGGCAACGCCGCGCTGGCCGAGGCCGGTCCGCCCGACGAGCACGGCTGGGTCGTGCTGCGCCTGCCGATCGAGTCCGTCAGGCACGCCCACTGGCTGCTGTTGCGCCTGGGGGCCGACATCGAGGTCCTGGAGCCTGCGGAGCTGCGCGCCCGGATGGCCGCCACGGTCGCCGAGCTCGCCGGGCTGTACGGCGGTGCGCTCCCGGATTAGGCCCGCCACCCGGGCCCGCGTGGGTGTGTGTGGGTGTTCAGCTCTGCAGGGCATGCTGGGCCAGCTTCAGCCCGAGCTGGAGCCCGAGCTGGAGCAGAATCCCCGCTCCGCAGGCTCCGGCTATCGCGAGCGTGACAGTCTCCACCAGCGGGAGCAGGGAGCGTGTGGACTCGGCAAGGTCACCCTGCAGCGCCAGCCACGGAATCGTGATGGTAATCGTCATGACGGATCCTCCCGTCCGCGCCTTATGCGGCGGCTCGATGTGCACCCGTCACGCGATGTGCCGGTTGAACCCCGTTCGAAGCCGACCGATCTCAGAGGGAGTCAGGTCAGCCGAGGCGCGTCGGACGCGTCGGGTGCAACGGAATGGTGGGACAGATGATGATGATGATGACTGCTGTCGGGACTCATCCCGCTCACCTCCTCGCGTTCACGCCAGGCCCTCGGGAAACGCGTGGCCGAAGGCGCCGGACGGTGCTCACCGCGGACGCACCCCTCACGTAAGAGCTTCGGCACTGCATGGCGTGATCCCCGCAGGGGAAGCCACCTGGGGTCACCCCTTAAGCCGGGGAGACCTGTCCTGACCCGGGACGTCTCTCGACGAATGGGGTCAGTGGCCTGTGTCCACACAGAAGCCTCACCGAACGAGGTGCGACAACTTCAGTAAACCTACGGCCCGGCATCTTGTCAAGCAGTTGCGCAAGTAAGAAAGGGTGGAGCGGTGTGCCTCGGGCAAGGACGCGGACCATGGCGGCATCGCCACGGCCCGTCCGTGGTGGCCGAGGTGATGGAGCGCATCGCCACGATCGTGTCCCGCCGGGGGCGGCTTCTGAGTCTCGGGGGGCAGGAGGCTCAGAAACCACCGGTCCATGAGGTGCCGGGGCCGGGGAGCCGCTTGGCGGCGCGGGCCGGATCGAGCAGGTATTCCTCGTGGTTGGCGTCGTAGGAGTACAGCTCGGCGTAGCGGCCCCAGCCGGTGGCGACCTCCAGTTGCTGGGTGACCTGCTCGCTGGTGTAGTGGTGGGCGAGCACGTCGCGAAAGAAGCCGCCGCGCAGCCCGCCATCGGCGCTGTTTTCCAAACTGGTGGTGATGAAGCGGATCAGGGGCACCTCCACGGCGGCGTCTGCGAAGATCTGCTTGGAGGTCTGCACATCGGCCTCAGAGAAAGCCCGCCCCTGGCCGGTCAGCCCGACCTGAGCGCCCTCGACCTGAGCGAAGCCGAGCAGTTCCAGGGCGTCGATCAAAGGAAGCAGGTCATCGACTTCAAGACCGAGTTCGTCGGTCAGTTCGGCCAGGTCGAGGCGGCCGTCGTGGCGTTGCAGGATCTCGGCCAGGCCGGACAGTCCGTCCACGCTGGCAGCGGGCAGCGGGGTGTTGGCCGGGGTCCGCCTGCCCCGGGCCGGTTCGGCGGGCAGGCCCGGGAGAGGCTGGGGGCTGTCGGCGGGGCGGCCGGTCATGGTGCGGTAGATGGCGTCGATGAGCTTGCCGAACTCCGCCGCGCCGCGGTCGCGAGGACGATCAAGAGAGATGTCGTAGCTGGCCCGGATGGTGCCGCAGGGGCGGGAGCCGAGCACGATCACCCGGTCCGCCATCAGGACGGCCTCCTCGATGTTGTGGGTGACCACGACGATGGCGTGGGTGGGGAACTCGCCGGAGGCCCACAGTTCCAGCAGTTCGCCGCGGAGGTTCTCGGCGGTGAGAACGTCCAGTGCGGAGAACGGCTCGTCCATCAGCAGCACGTCCGGCTCGACCACCAGCGCGCGGGCGAATCCGACCCGCTGGCGCATGCCGCCGGACAGTTCCTTGGGGTAGGCCGACTCGAATCCATCCAATCCGATCAGGTCGATGGCCTTGAGAGCCGCCTCCCTGCGCGCGGTGGCGCTCATGCCGCGCGCCTCCAGTCCCACCTCCACATTCTGCTGGACGGTCAGCCACGGCAACAGCGCGAAGGTCTGGAACACCATGGCGGTGCCCGGGTTGGCGCCGGTCAGGGGTCTGCCCCGATAGGTCGCGGTGCCGGAGCTGGGCGGAATCAGCCCGGCCAGGCAGCGCAGCAGCGTGGATTTGCCGGATCCGCTTTTTCCCAGCAAGGCGACGATCTCGCCCTCGCGGATGTCCAGGTCGATGCCGGCCAGCACCGGAAGGTCGCCGTCGGCGCCGGCGTAGCTCTTGGTCAGCGCGCGTACCGACAGTAGTTCCTGGCCCGCCGGGGTGGGGATGATTGTCGCCATCTCTTCATTCCTTATCACAGGGCGTGCGCGGGTCAGCCGAGCGAGTACCGGGACTCGGCCAGCCGGTACAGTCTGCGCCACACCAGCCGGTTGAGCCCGACCACATACAGGCTCATGACGGCGATACCGGCGATGATCTTCGGGTAGTCGCCGGTCCCGGTGGCGTGGGCGATATAGGCGCCCAGACCGGTCGCGGTGAGGGTGGTGCCACCGAATGTGACGATCTCCGAGACGATGGAGGCGTTCCACGCGCCTCCCGAGGCGGTGATACCCCCGGTGACGCAGGAGGGGAAGATGCCAGGGATGATCAACCGCTTCCATCGCAGCCAGCCGCGAATGCCCAGGTTGTCCATGGCTTCGCGCAGGTCGCTGGGGATGGCCATCGCGCCGGCGATGGAGTTGAACAGGATGTACCACTGGGCGCCGAGCGCCATCAGCAACACCCCGCCGAGGTTCAGGCTGAGCCCGGTCCTGAGGAAGAACCAGGTCGCCAGAGGGAACAGGAAGTTGGCCGGGAAGCTGGCCAGGATCTGCACCAGCGGCTGAGCGATGCGGGTCAGCCTGGGCGAGAATCCGATCTTCACTCCGATCGGCACCCACACCAGAGTGGCCACCGTGACCAGCACCACCACCCGGGCGAGGGTGGCCAGGCCGAGCAGCAGCGGCTCGGCGAACACCCCCAGTCCCGTGCGCAGCTCCAGGTAGGCCAGCAGGTTGAGCACACCCCAGCCGATCAGCACGCAGGCCGCGACCGCGAAGACGATGTCGCCGGCCCGGCGGCGGCGCGGGTCGATCCGCAGCGGCCGATCGTCGAGGCCGAAGACGCGCCCGAAGCGGTTGACCGTCTCGCGCGCGGGCGTGAGCGCCCGGCCCAGGGTGCGTGGCCACTGTGAGTGGCGAAGGAAGTCCAGGACGAGAGAACGCTGAACGTGGACGGCTTCGGACTGCTCGACCTTGAACTTCTCCACCCAGGCCACCAGGGGCCGCCAGAACAGGAAGTTCACACCGACGACCATGATCGCCATGGTGATGATCGCCCAGCCGACTTTCGCGAGGTCGCCGGCGGCGATGGCGGCGCCGGCGTAGGAGCCCACGCCGGGTAACGCGTATCTATGGTTCAGCACGCTGATCGCCTCGGAGGCGACCAGGAAGAACCAGCCGCCGCCGAAGCTCATCATGGCGTTCCATACCAACGGGATCGCTCCGGAGGGTAGTTCCACCCTCCAGAACCGCATCCAGCGGGTGAAGCGCATGCTGCGCGACAGCTCGTCCATCTCCCGGGGAGTAGTGATCAACGAGTGATAGAACGCGAACGTCATGTTCCACGCCTGCGAGGTGAAGATCGCGAAGATCGCGGCACACTCCAGCCCGAGCAGCGACCCCGGGAACAGGGCGACGAACCCTGTCACCGCCACGGTCAGGAACCCGAGCACGGGGACCGACTGCAGGATGTCCAGCGCCGGGATCAGCACCCGCTCCAGCCGGCGGGAATGCGCGGCGGTGTAGGCCCACACCATGGTGAACACCAGCGACAACCCGAGCGCGGCGAACATCCGCAGCAGGCTGCGCACCGCGTAGTACGGCAGCCTGGCCGGGTCGGTGTCGACCGTGATCACCTGGGATGGGGAGAACGACACCGTGGTCCCCCGGCCGACGCGCACCACGACGTACAGCATCACCAGAACGCCCAGGGCGACGACGAGATCCACCCAGGAGAACTCGGCCAGCCGCCCGGCCACCCGGCTGGACAGCGAAGCCCGACCGGCCAAAGGACGTGGAACGCTCATGCCGCGGACCCTTCCTGCGAAGTGATCAACGAAAAAGGAAGCTTCGGATCACCGCCTCGCGGGAAGGCGCCCCCCCGGCCGCCTCCGCCCCAGGGCGGAGAGACCCCGGACACGGCCGCCGAGCCGGCGGGGCCGCGCTCTGGATCGGAGATCAGACGCCGCCCGCGAGGCAGCCGGGACCATGCGGTCCGCCGTCCATCGGCTGCCCACTTGCCTGGTCGCCGTGGCCTTCATGGCCGGAACAAGCCTGACACATACTTACGCAAGTCTGCAAATAAGCAGGGGTGGATGTGACGCCCAGGGAAACCCCAGGTCAAGCCGTCATTCCCCGGTCTGTTCGACGGTCGCCGTTGTGGTCACCAGTGCCTTGAGCGCCTGGGCCTCCCTTGTCGAGCGGAACTCCTGCCAGAACCGCAGAAAGGCGCTGACCAGTACCATCGTGGCCGCGGATCAGGCGGGACTACCGCGAGCGATGAGGAAGTGCGGACAGGCGAAGCCCGCCGGGATGGAGCAGCCAGGCTGGACGAGCTGCCTCCGGCACGGTGGAGGCGGCCTCCGCCTCCGGCGGTGAGTCGATGACGCCGGTCACGTAACCGGTCAGCATTCCCGCTTCGGCCAGCAGCCCGGCCACATGGGAGTTGGCCGCGCGATAGAAGATACGGGTCCCGTCCCTGCGTGAGCTCACCAGCCCGGCCGCACGCAGCTTCGCCAGATGCTGCGACACCGCCGCGACATGCGCGCCCACCAGCTCGGCGAGCTCGCTCACTTTGCGCTCGTGATCCGACACGGCATACAGGATCTGAAACCGGGTGGGCTCGGCGATCGCCTTCAACACCTCCACGATCTCCTCTACCGACACGACCGGCGACCCCTGAAGAACTTGCGCAACCATGCAAAGATTCTATGCGGGAAGCCGGTCTCTGCCCACCGGAAATGACGCGTCGGTGACGGACACGGGGGAGGAGGGAAATGCTCAGTCGTCCGCTATCGTCACGTCGAGCCGGCGCAGACGCGCGGGGTCGGCGAGAATGTCGATTCCGGCGATCCTCCCGCGCCTGACCGTGAAACCTACGACCGAGATCGGCTGTCCGTCTGGAGCCGTGAGGAGTCCCGCGGCTCCGTTCACGAGCACCGGCCGGGCGAACCGGGCGAATCGCGAGAAGATGAGCGCCTGCCTGGCCACGGCCTGTGCTCCGCGAATCACCCCCGAGACGCCTGCGGGCACGGCACCGTAGTCGACGCGGAGCACAACCTCCGGGTCGAGGACCGCGACCAGGGCGTCGAAATCACCGCGGCGCGCCGCGGCGAGGAAGGCGTCGACGACTTCTCGCCGGCGGGTGAGATCGGCCTCGGGAGCCGGGACCGTTCCCCGCACCCGGCGGCGTGCGCGGCTGGTGAGCTGCCCAGGTTCTCCACGCCGCCGGTGCCGGAGCGGCTGAGCCGGAGTCAGGCCTCCTGGACCGCGTCGTCGGCCTCGCTCAGCGAGCCGAGCATCCGGGGGGAAAGACACTCACAGATACAGGGAGCAACAGGTGAAACTCGTGATCTTCGCGGCGACCGGCGGTATCGCCGACTGACCGACCTTCTCGACGAGAGGAGTTCCCCCGGTCGCCGTCCATGCCGGCCGGGTCCTGCCACGCCACGGCGGAGGTCGGCATGCCAGGACGCCTGACGTCTTCGCCGGGCATCCGCCGTCCTGGCCTGTCCTCCGAGGCGTCCGGCTTGACCTTGACGCGACGTCAACGTCTGTAATGGGGGACATGCGAATCGGAGAGGTCGCGGCACTGGCAGGCATGACCACCCGCGCCGTGCGTCATTACCACCATCAGGGCCTGCTGCCCGAACCACCGCGGCGGACCAACGGCTACCGCGAGTACGGTCTGCGGGACGCGGTCGAACTGGCACGGATACGGCGGCTCACCGAGCTCGGCCTGACCCTTGAAGAGGTGCGCGACGCCCTGGCGGACGACCGGGGCCGTGACCTGCACGAGGTGCTGCTCGAACTGGACGCCGACCTCGCCCGCCAGGAGCGGGCGATCCAGGAGCGCCGGTCTCGGCTGGCGGTGCTACTGACGGAGGCCGCCGACTGTGAACTCGCCCCCGACGACGTGGTGTCCCCGGGGCTGGCAGGCCTGTTCGGCGCGCTGTCGGCCTCGGTGGGTGAGCTGCCGGAGCCCGCGCTGGCGGCCTGGGACCGCGAGCTGCTCACGCTGATGGACACGACCGCCACCCCGGAGGATCGCGACCGGCTGTTCGCCGCCCTGCAGCCGATGGCCGCCGACCCCGCTGCCGTCGCCCGCGCCTATGACCTCTACCGCAGGCTCGGTGAGCTGGCCAGCGCGGACATCACCGATCCGCGGATCCCCGCGCTGGCGGCCGAGTTCGCCGACCACATCCCGGCTGACCTGCTGGCCGTCCTCGCGCCCGGTCTGCCGCAGGCCACCACCGATCCAGTCGGTGAGGCGTTCTTCGCGGAACTTCCCCCGGCCCAGGCCGGAGTCCTGCGCGAAACGCTGCGCCTTCTCGCCGGGCGGCTGCCGTGAGGCGGGGAGTCCGCGGGGTCGCCTACGCGGTGCTCCCCGCGGAGGTGGCCTTGGTGCTGTGCCTGCTGGCGGGAGTCTCCGTCCCGATGCCGGTGATCGTGGCGGCCGAGGCGGCCGTCACCGTTCTCGTCTGCGTGGAGGCGCTCCTGCTGGCCGGGGCTTTCAGGAGACACCGGTCGGGTGGCCTGACGGTGGCCGGGGCGGCCGGGGCGGCGCTGCGGGATCTGGTTCCCGAGCCGGTCCTGCGGTTGATGGCGCATGAGGCGAGAGCCGCGGCAAGCATCGGCTACCTGGTCACCGGGCGGCGGAACGGTGTCCGCGGTGATGCCGTCGCGATCGGCTACGCCCGTGAGCAGACCCCCATGATGATCGCCCTGCTCGTGGTATGCGTGATCGAGGTGGTGGTTCTGGCCATTGTGCTGCCCTGGCCCGTGGTTCACGCGGTCGTGCTGGTTCTCGGTGTGTACACCGTGGTCATGGTGCTGTCGGTGACGGCCGCCGGTGTCACCCGGCCCCACGTCGTCGGCCCGGCCGAGCTCCGGCTCCGCTGGTGTGCCCTGTTCGATCTCCGCGTGCCCGTCCCGCTGATCGAGTCCGTACGGGTGGACCGGCGCTACAGCCACGAGCGTCTCCTGCAGGTGACCGGCTCCGAACTCTCCCTGGCTGTGTCGTCCCAGACGAACCTGGTCGTCGAGTTGGCGGAACCGGTGACCGCGGTGCGCCCCCTGGGAGCCACCGTCACGGCCCGGCGGCTCCGGGTTTACGCCGACGACCCGGACGCCGCGGTTGCCGCGATCAGACGAGCCCGTGACGCGGGGTGACCAGGCAGCGGTCGCCGGGTCGGGCTGGCAGGGAAAGCCACGACGGACACGGGACCCGCCCTCCTGAAGGCGATGCGACACATAACGTTACCGAGTCGCCCCCGCAGCACCGGACCGCGGTGTCGCGGCGCTCACGTATGCGCGGGTTGTCTGTTCGTTCATCGGACACGGCGGGTCCGCAACCGGCCACGGACGAGGAATCCGGCTGCGGCCAGGCTGTTGAGGTTGGGGCCGTCTCCCTCGCGGCAGGGCAGGCTGAGGTGCCCCACGGCGGCCAGATTTCTCCACGCCGTTGTTGACCTGATGATCGGCCTCGATGACTCAGGCCGTGGCCATCCCCGGGTGAGCAGCGCGCGTCAGCCCGTCGTCCAGGACCGGAGCTTGTCGGGGTTGCGTACCGCCCAGATGCGCTTGATCCGGTCGCCTGGAACGTCGAACGCCATCACCGTCACGGTGACGCCGTCTTGCTGGGCCACCAGACCGGGCTGGCCGTTGACCGTACGCTCCAGGATCGTCAGGTTGGGTGCCCTGCCGGCGATATCGACGAAGATGCGCGCGATCTGCTCGCCGCCTTCGATGGGGCGGAGCACGGCGCTGACCAGGCCGCCGCCGTCGGCGATCCCCGTGGCGTCGGGGTCGAGGAGGCCGAGGAGGGCGTCGATGTCCTTGGCCTCCCAGGCCTGTTTGAAGTCTCTGACGATGCCGGCCCGCTGGGCCGCCGGAGCCGCGGGAGCCTGCGACGTGCGGATGCGGCGGCGGGCCGAGGAGGCCAGCTGGCGGCAGGCCGCCGGGGTACGGCCGACGATCTCGGCCACTTCGGCGAAGGGGTAGCGGAAGACATCGTGCAGGATGAACGCGACACGCTCGGCCGGGGTCATCGACTCGAGCACGACCAGGAAGGCCATGCTGATCGACTCGTCCAGGGTGACCCGGTCGGCCGTGCCGCCCGGCCGCCCGTTGATCCATTCCGTACGGTCGGGCAGCGGCTCCGGGATCCATGCGCCCACGTAGCGCTCGCGCCGGGCCCGGGCCGAGCCGAGCAGGTCGAGGCAGAGGCGGCTGGCGACCTTCGTCAGCCAGCCGCCGGGGGATTCGACGGCCTGCTGCTGCTGTCGGGACATCGCGTACCAGCGGGCGTAGGTCTCTTGGACGGCATCCTCGACCTCGGCCAGGGAGCCCAGCAGCCGGTAGGCGAGATTGATCAGCTGACGCCGCTCACTCATGATCGCGCGCAGGCTCGGATCGAGCCGGCCGTTTCCTGGCTCGGATGGCGTGGTCATGGTGTCCCCGACTTCCTTCGTCGCATCTGCCCTCACCAGATCGACGACACAACCCCTGGGAATGTGAGGTTGACGCGTCGCCTCACATTCCCAGCAGTTGTTTCGTCGTACTACTGAGACGAACACATTCCGCGAACAGGAAAGCTCAGCGACATCATGACCGACTTCCCCGTCCTGCGATATCGCCTCACTGGCACCCACGCCCATATCCGGCGATGGGCCGCCACGACCGTCCCGCAGGTGGCGCACGCGTGGTGAACACAGACGAGAAGGAAACCAATGACCGACTTTCAGGCCATCGTCGAGCGAGTCGCCTCATAGTTGGGGAGTGCGGCCGGGGTGGTCCGGGTTGCCGGGCGCATGGTCAGGATCAGTACGGCCAGCCCGGCGAAGATGACCGCGGCGACGACGCCGAGCAGCGCGAAGCCGAGCGAACTGCCGAAGTAGTTGCCGGTCTCCGACGCCGCCCAGCAGTGCACGCGCGACGATCAGCATCAGCGGGCTGACCGCGGAGGCGGCCACGACCGACAGCACCGCGAACGCCGCTCCGTCGATAGTTCTGGCGGGGGGGATGTCAAGACGACGGCGGCGGCTCCGACCAACCGGTCGAAGGGCCCAGCCGGGGCTCGCGAATCACGAGGAGCACGAGATGAAGTTCCTGATCAGCCTGCATATCAACCCGGCCGTGCTGGACGCCTTGACCGACGAGGAGAAGGCGGCGATCGGCGACGGCCACGGCAAGTTCATCGAGGCGCTGAAGAAGTCCGGCGAGCTGATCAGCACGCAGGCGCTGGTCGACCCGTCACAGGCCGCTGTGGTGTCCGTACGCAACGGCCAGCCGGTGGTGACCGACGGCCCTTTCCTGGAGTCGAAGGAGTATCTGGGCGGCTTCTACCTGATTGACTGCGAGAACAAGGAGCGGGCGATCGAGCTGGCGGCTCAGATCCCGGACACCACGATCGAGGGCCTGGGGGTCGAGGTGCGGCAGGTGATGTTCGCTGACGGACAATTGGAGGCATGACGGCACCAGCCATCGAGGACCTGCTGCGTGAGCTCACGCCGCAGGTCCTCGGCGCGTTGGTACGCCGGCACGGTCAGTTCGAGGGGTGTGAGGACGCCGTACAGGAGGCTGTCCTCGCCGCCACCGTGCAGTGGCCGGCCGAGGGAGTGCCGAACAACCCGCGCGGCTGGCTGGTGACTGTCGCGTCCCGGCGGCTCATCGACCAGATGCGCAGCGACCGCGCGCGTCGCGAGCGGGAGTCGGCGATGGCCACCGAGGCGGTTCCCGAGGACGTACCGGACACCGACGACACGCTCGTCCTGCTGTTCCTGTGCTGCCATCCGACGCTGACCGCGGCCTCCCAGACCGCCCTGACGCTACGGGCGGTCGGCGGCCTGACCACTGCTGAGATCGCCCGCGCGTTCCTGGTGCCGGAGGCCACGATGGCGGCCAGGATCAGCAGGGCCAAGCAGCGCATCAAGGCCGCCGGCAGTTCGTTCAGCCTGCCGGACGGCGCGGAGCGCGAGGAGCGGCTGCGGGTCGTCCTGCACGTGCTCTACCTGATCTTCAACGAGGGCTACACCGCCTCCTCGGGCAGCGAGTTGCACCGAGCCGATCTCGCACACGAGGCGATCCGGCTGGCCAGGATGGTGCACGCGCAGCTGCCCGAGGACGGCGAGGTGACCGGGCTGCTCGCGCTGATGCTGCTGACCGACGCCCGCCGGGAGGCACGTACGATGGCGGCCGGCGACCTGGTGCCGCTGGACGAGCAGGACCGTACGAAGTGGGACCGCGAGCTGATCGACGAGGGCATCGAGCTGGTCAAGGCATCGTTGGCCGGCCCGGCGCTGGGGCCTTACCAGCTGCAGGCCGCCATCGCCGCCACGCACGCCGACGCGGCCACGGCCGAGGAGACCAACTGGCCGCAGGTGCACGTGCTTTATCTGATCCTGGAACGGATCGCACCCAACCCGATGGTCACCCTCAACCGGGCGATCGCGCTCGCCGAGACCGAGGGCCCGCCGGCCGGGCTGGCCCTGCTGTCCACATTGGACAGTGACGAGCGGATGGCCGGGCATCACCGGCTGCTGTCCGTTCGGGCGTATCTGCTGGAGAAGACCGGCGACACGGCCGGGGCGTACGAGCACTACCGGCGCGCCGCGAAGTCCACCGCCAGCATCGCCGAGCAACGCTACCTGGAGTCCCGGGCCAGCCGGGTGAGAACTTAGATTCCGATGATCGCCTTGAGCTCACGGCCAAAGATGACTCACTATTGACAATAGGCAGGTGTTTACCTGCATAATAGGGGTGTGAGCCTGGAAGCGAGAGCGATGGACTCGGTCTTCAAAGCGCTGGCCGACCCCACCCGACGACGCCTGCTTGACCGTCTGCGCGAGCACAACGGCCAGACGCTGCGCGAGCTGTGCGAACGCTTGGACATGGCGCGCCAGTCTGCGACACAGCATCTCGACATCCTTGAGCGAGCCAACCTCGTCACCGTCGTACGGCGCGGACGGGAACGGCTTCACTACCTCAACCCGGCACCGATCCACGAGATCGAGGAGCGCTGGATCTCGGAGTTCGACAAGCCCCGACTGCAAACGATCAGTGCCATCAAGAACCAGGCAGAGGAGTACGCCATGACCAACGGACCCACGTCCGTGCCGACCTACGTCTATGTCACCTACATCCACGCAAGCGCGGAGCAGTTGTGGCAAGCCCTGACGGACGCGGACCTGACGGCGCGCTACTGGGGACACGCCAACGTTTCGGACTGGCAGCCGGGCTCGATCTGGGAACACCAACGCGTCGACGGATCAGGCGTCATCGATGTCGTCGGTCGAGTAATCAAGGCCGAGCCCCCGACGCGCCTGGTCATCACCTTCGACGATGCCCCTGGCGCCGAATCGCCAAGAGAACCGTCGGTCGTCACCTTTCTTGTCGAACCGCACCACGACATCGTCCGCCTCACCGTGACCCACGAGAATCTTGCCAACCCGGCGATGCTCAGCGGAATTTCGCACGGATGGCCGGCCGTGCTGGCGAACCTCAAGTCGCTGCTTGAAACCGGCGAGGTCCTCCCGCAGGCGCCATGGGAGATGTCTCGCGCGCACGCCTGAGACGGCAGCCGCCGCAGCCCTTCCCGCATTCACTCCGCGCACGGCTACAGATAGAAGACACGATGGACACCACCCCGCTTCGGGACGCCTACCCCGCGCTGCTGGACGCTGCTGCCGCCGAGCGGCTGCGGCAGAGTTGATGGCACATCTGGGCATCGACCGCGCGTCCGTACGTGATCGCATCAGGACTTGAGAAACGCGGGCAGTCGATGCTGCTGCTGGGAGCCAGACCAGGCGGCCCTCTTCAACAAACCGTCGTTTCTTGAAGATTGCTCCGATCGGGCTGCAGAGGGCCGGAATATCTTCAATAATTCGCTTCAACAACCTGGCCGGTTCGCCGGGATCGATATCGCGTACGCGAATCCGTTCAGCCACACGCAGAGTCTGTCAGTCACGCCGCCCGAGAGAGACCCGGGCAGCGTGCTACGAACGAGGCAAACCCAAGCTGATACGGCACTAGAAGTCCATGTCGCCGCCGGGCATGGCGGGAGCGGTCCGGTTCTTCTCGGGCTTCTCGGCGATGACGGCCTCAGTGGTGAGGAAGAGCGCCGCGATGGAGGCGGCGTTCTGCAGCGCGGAGCGCGTCACCTTGGCCGGGTCGATGATGCCCGCCTCGAACATGTTGACGTACTCGCCCGTGGCCGCGTTCAGGCCCTCACCCGGGATGAGGTTGCGGACCCGCTCCACCACGACGCCGCCCTCGAGGCCGGCGTTGACCGCGATCTGCTTCAGCGGCTCCTCAAGCGCCTTCTTGACGATCACGGCACCGGTGGCCTCGTCGCCGACGAGCTCGACCTTGTCGAACGCCTTGGCGCCCGCCTGCAGCAGCGCCACGCCCCCGCCGGGGACGATGTCCTCCTCGACGGCCGCCTTCGCGTTGCGGACGGCGTCCTCGATGCGGTGCTTGCGCTCTTTCAGCTCGACCGCGATCAGTTCCTCCAGCCTCGCCACCGCCGAAGCCGGGGATTGCCGGTGAGGGTGGGAGCAGCCTCGACAAAGTCGGGTCGGCCTGGCACTGCCGGATGGGCCGGGCCCGGTGAGCGAGACGAGAAGGTATACGCGAGGAACCGGTGTTGTTACGCCTCTTGAGGCGACGCCAGCTCAAACCCGGTGGATATGGGCTGGTCGGCGGTGCGTACCCACTCCTCATTGCGGGTGGGGAACTCTTGGTCGGGCATTGCGCGTCTGGACTGGGAGGCCACGGTGAAGGACTACGGAGTAGTCGTGGCGAGACCGCAGGGGTATAGCCGGGTGCCTAACTCGTCGACCGGACAGCAGTGAACGTGGGAACCATCCGGGTTCGCTCCCCGCGACCCGTCCGGCCAGGGCGGCAGCGTGTCAGTCAAGGAGAAGAGGGCAATGTCCGTGGACGCAACCCGAGGCGCTCGGCGCACCGGCCGGCCAGCCCTCAGGTGACGGGGCCTGCGAGGGGAATTGGTTCGAGCGATCGCCAGGGCCGTATCCAGGCTTCCTCCTCGCGGCGCACGGGTTGCCCGCAGTGGTCGCAGCGGCCGCCCGCGGTGGTGGCGTGTCCACAGGTTTGGTGGATGACCCGCATGGGTTCGGCGGGTTCGTCGGGCGTGGTGTGTTCGTGGCCCCAGGCGGCAAGGGCGTGCAGCACCGGGAGCATGTCGGCGCCCGCGGTAGTGAGGCGATACTCGTTGCGGGTGCGTCCGCCGTCGCGGTAGGGCACCCGGGTGAGCAGGCCGCGCTCGACGAGGCGGGCCAGCCGGGTGGACAGGATGTTGTCGGCGATGCCCAGGTCCGATCGGAAGTCCTCGAAGCGGGTCATGCCCAGCGTGGCGTTACGCAGGATCAACAATGTCCACCGTTCCCCCACGGCATCGATGGCCCGGCCGATCGGGCAGGGCGCACCCGCACGCACCTTTCGGTCGGTTGCCAAGGCTTTAACCCCTTCCACCCATAGCTGGCTTGCGATAAGCAAGTCTACTGCATATGGTTTGTCGCATATCTGACTATCAAACTGCAAGTTAGAGGTTCGTTCGCCGCTCCCGGGGTCGCGAGCGAAGAGCACGATGCCGACGGCCACAGCAGGTCGGTGCCCGGGCCCGCCCGTAACGGCCCTGAGCGCGGGTGCCCGCACCGCCGGCGCCTGGCCGAATGGACCGCCGGCCGTGTCATCGATCACCGCCGCCGCCAGGGGACGGCGGCCCTGCCAGGCAGGAACAGACAGCCATGCCGGACCAGAAAACCGAAGCAGACCAGACCTTCTCGCCGGACGCCGAGGAGGCGCCGATCGGCCGCCGAACCGATGGTTCCGTCGCGGTACTGACACTCCAGTATCGGCCCTACAACCTGCTGGATGCCGCCTTCAGCGGGCAGATCGTCGAAGCGCTCCACTGGGCGTGGGCCGAGGGCGCCCGAGCGGTGATCATCGAGAGCGGGCTGCGCCATTTCTCCGCGGGCGCCGATCTCAACGCGATGCTGGCCGCCGCGACCGAGGGGAACGGCGTGCTCGACTGGCAGCTGCTCGACGTGCTGCGCGCCTTCGACGAGCTGCCGCTCCCGATCGTGGCGAGCGTGCACGGAATCTGCGTCGGAGGCGGGCTGGAGGTGGCGCTCGCGTGTGACCTCATCGTCGCGAGTGAGTCCGCCAAGCTGGGTTCGGTGGAGGCCACCATCGGCCTGCATCCCCTGATGGGCGCGATCCAGCGCATCACGCAACGTGCCGGTGCCGCGCGGGCCAAGGAGATGGCCATGCTCGGGCGCCGCTACGACGCGCGCACGATGGAACGCTGGGGGATCGTCAACCGGGTCGTCGCGGACGAGCGGCTGAGCGCGGCGACGATGACCCTGGCCCGCGAGCTGGCGGCGGGACCGACGGTGGCGCACGCGGCGACGAAAAGACTGGTGTCGACAGCCATCAGCCAGGGCGTCCGCGCGGCCGACGAGGCCATGTCCGAGATCCAGGAACCGATCTTCCGCTCCGCGGACTTCCGCGCCGGGGTGGACTCGCTCAACCAGAACGGTCCCGGCATGGCGCGCTTCAGGGGGTGTTGACCGTGCCCGCACCACTGACCGGCATCCGTGTCGTCGATTTCTCCCGTGTACTCGCCGGACCGCTCTGCGCGCAGACGCTGCTGGAGCTCGGAGCCGAGGTCATCAAGGTGGAACCCCCGGGCGGCGACCTGTCCCGGCGGGCGTTCCCCCGCGAGGCCGAGATCTCCGGCTACTACGCCCAGCAGAACGCCGGCAAACGCAATGTCTCGATCGATCTCAACGCGCCGGGCGCCCGGGAGGTCGCGCTGCGCCTGTGTGATCGCGCGGATGTGATCGTGGAAAGCTTCCGGCCGGGCACGCTGCCCTCGTTCGGACTGGACTACGACACCGTCGCCGCACGTAACCCGCGCGTCGTCTACGCCTCGATCAGCGGCTACGGCCAGCACGGCGCGTGGCGCTCGCGGTCGGCCTACGCACCGACCATCCAGGCCGAAACCGGTATCACCGCGATCACCATGGACCAGTTCGGCGCTCCCGGGGGACGGCCGCGCACCGACTCGTTGTCACACGCGGACGTCTACTCCGGGCTGCACGCCGCCATCGCCGTCCTGGCCGCGCTGGACCACCGCGACCGCACCGGCCAGGGGCAGTACATCGACGTGGCCATGGCCGCGGTCATGCTCGCGATCGACGAGCGTGTCCACGTGGACCTGTCGGGCCAGGACCTCGGGGCAGAAGTCCCGATCCTGGGCGCCACGGACTGCCCGTTCTTCGCCGGCCCGGAAGGGAAAACCTTCGTCAGCCCGATGAGCCTGGTGGGCAGCGCGACCTTTCCCTTCTACCTCGCCGCCATGCGGCGCTCCGACCTCGCCGACGACCCGCGATTCCGAACGCCCGAAACACGACGGGAGCATCTGGACGAACTGCACACCATCATCCAGGAATGGATCTGGACATTCGACGACATGGCCTCCCTGGACGTGCAGTTCGACGAGGCGAAGATCGCCACCGGACAGCTGCGCACCGTCGGGGAGTTCGTCGGCGGCCAGTGGGCCCGCGAGTGGAAAGCCACCCGCTCGGTCCCCGACCGCAACGGCGGCCAGATCACCGTACCCGGGCCACCCTGGCACTTCAGCGCCGACGGCGAGCCTGCCTCACCGGAAAGCGCCGACGGCGAACCCTCCTCACCGGCGAGAGTGCCCGCCCGGCAGGGCGAACACAACGACGACGTCCTGCGTGAACTGGGATTCGACGAAGACGAGATCGGTTCGCTGCGGCGCCTGGGCGCGCTCACCGAACCCAGCCGAGGCGACGGAAACGGGCGCGACCGGGCGAGCGACCCCGGGCGAGCCCACGAGGAGGAAAGAGGCCTGGCTCAGGCGGACCGTCACACCGTCCCTCGCACCCACCAGGGCGCCAACAGCCACGAAGCATCACCGGAGAGATCATGACTCAGCAGACAGACACCAGAATCCACAGCGTCCCGCACGAGGTGAACCGTCTGACCGTCGACGTTCCCGACACGTTCCAGGGGTTTCGCGACCGCTACGAGCGCGCGGTCCCCGAGGTCGACGCCGGACGCTTCGAGCAGCTCATCAAGGACGACGCCGACTGGGACACCGTTCTGCGGGCGACGGCCGAGGGCGCGCCACACGGGTTCCTCATCTACTGGCGCCACGACACCACGTCACTGATGCGGCTGGCCGGCGACCGGTGGCTCTGCGTGCACTACCTCATGGGAAACCACACGATCGCCCAGCGGATGTTCCACCATGATCCGGCCGTCATGCTCTACGCGCCGCTGCGCACGGAGATCTACCAGGGCCCCGACGGCGTGACCCGGTTCGCCGTGGACCAGCCCAGCACCCGCTTCTCCAGCTTCGGCAACCCCGACATCACCAGGGTCGGCCTCGACTTGGACCGCAAGCTCGCCGCCCTGCTGGAACACCTCGACGCACCCGTACCGGCCGAGCTCGTCCAGGAACGGGTGTCCCATGGGTGAGGGCTTTGTCGCATCCTTTCCGGCCCGCACCGGCCGCCGCCCGCAGGTTCGTTGTTCTTCGACCCCCGAAATCCCCAGCTCAGCAGCGGCGGCTTTAGCGGTCTCCCGGCCCACGGTCCTCGCCTCGGCCAGAGGGCCGATCACCTCCGCACGCCGTACCGCGACGGCCCACACGTCATCTGAGACCGTCAGCACGCTCCGCTCAACGACCTCCACCTGCCCGCCGTCCAAACCCGGACCTCACCGTCGCGCACACGAGTACAGACAGAGATCAACGGTAGTGCACACGACTACGGACAGCACGAATTCCACACTTCCCTGCGCATCGACCCATAGCCCCAGGTCATCCGTGCACACGACTTCGAAAATCGACATAAAGAGGACTTCGGACAAGGTATTGAGAATCGTTCGATTCTTCGACGCCCAGCGCGTACATCGCACCCACCGACATCGGAACGGTGGATGGCGGCAACTCCGCCCGCCTCGGCTCGCTGGGGCGGTGGCTTGATCGAGGGCCCCGTTGTGCCGGGCCGAGTGTCGGCAAACGGTTATCCGACACATCGAAAGGTACCCGTAACAGCGCAGAGAGCCCGGAAGCCGCTGATGTCGGCGGCGGCTGAAATTTTCATCCGTTGCCGAGAGCTGACGGCAATCGGGGTGCCTGGGGATCGTCGAGTACGACACGGCGCGGAAGGGCTCCAGCGGATCCGGGCACTCGATGAATTACGATGCAGCGGTCACAGCGCGAGCGAAGGCGGGAAATGGTGGGAATCATCACGCAGGACATGCGGAAGATTGTCGACAGTGCCAAACTCGCGTTCGTGGCGACGGTCTGCGAGGACGGCTCCCCGAATCTGTCCCCGAAAGGGTCGTTGCTCGTCTACGACGACGATCACCTGGTGTTCATGAACATGGCCTCACCCACGACGGTGGCGAACCTAGGGCGCGATCCCCGGCTTGAGGTGAATGTGATCGATTTCCTCCTCAGGCGTGGCTACCGGTTCAAGGGCACCGCCGAGCTCCGCGGGGAGGGCGACCCCGTATACGCGTGGTCCCGCCAATGGGTGCTGGACACCCACGGCCCTGAGTATCCGTGCCACGAGGCGGTGCTGATCCGGGTGGAACGGGCACTGCCGGTGGAATCGCCCGCCTACACGTTCGGGCACTGGAGTGAAGAGGACCTGAAACGCGCCTGGTCCGCCACATACGGTCTGACACATGAGTAGCCGTGTCACCGTACCCGCAACGGTTACCGCCGCATACATCGACGCGACCGGCCCAGCGAGTCGGATCCACGTCGGGAAGCTGCCCATGCCCACCATCGGCGGCGGCGAGGTCCTGATCCGCACCCGGGCGATCGCGGTCAACCACGTCGACACCTACGTGCGATCCGGCGCGTACCCGACGCCACTCACCTTCCCCTTCGTCATCGGCCGCGACGCGGTCGGCACGGTAGCCGCCGTCGGAGCCGGCGTGTCCGGCTTCGAGGGAGGCGACACCGTGTGGTGCAACAGCCTCGGCCACGGCGGTCGGCAAGGACCTTCGGCGACCTATGCCGCCGTCGCGGCCGAACGCCTCTACCACCTGCCGGGCGATGTCGACCCGGTAGCCGCTGCCGCGGTACTGCACACCGGCGCAACGGCCTACCTCGGACTCTTCCGCGAAGCGCACCTGCGCATCGGCGAGACCGTTGTCGTCGGGGGAGGGGCCGGCGGGGTGGGAGGCGCAGTCCTGCAACTCGCCTCTGCTGCCGGAGCGAGGGTCCTGGCCACCGCGCGGCCCGACGACGCGCAGTGGTGCCGGGCAAACGGCGCCGATGAGGTATTCGACTACAAGGCTCCCGACCTTCCCAAGCGCATCCGACACGCCGCGCCCGAAGGTGTCGACGTGTACTGGGACACCTCCGGCCACCATGACCTCGAGAGCACCGTCCCCCTTCTCGCCCACCGCGGCAGAATGATCATTATGGCCGCCCTCACCGGCCACACTCCTCTCCCGGTCGGCCCGCTGTACACCCGCGACGCGAGCCTGCAAGGCTTCGCGATCTCCAATGCCTCAGCGAGCGAACTAGCGGACACCGCAGTGGCACTGAACTTTCTGCTCGCTCGGGGAACGCTCCGTGCACGGGAGGTCCAGACTCTGCCGCTCTCGCAGGCCGCGCAAGCCCACATGATACTGGAGGAAAAGCGGGGGAGGGGCCGTATCGTCCTCCTGCCGGAGGACTGAGCCCCCACATCCTCTTGCCATGCACCGACAGCGACGCACCCAGCGACCGGCCTCAACCACCAGGTGACGAGCCTCGGTACTGGTGAGCTCGCGTACTCAACTGTCGCCAGTTCTCGGCAGCGGGGGGCTTGTTGGTAACCGCGTGTGGTCTCCGGGGGACGGCCGCGGACCAGGCACGGTGTTGGTGATCGTGCGCTTCGAGAAGCGTGGGCGGTTGTTGATCGGAGAGCTTGAGATAACGGCCAGGACCGACAGCATCCCGAGCAGGTGAGCAGTCGTTGGGGCGGACGGCTGCTCACCTGTTGCGCCTTCTCGCGAACCGGCATCGGCCGCAGGTGTGGTCCGGGACGTGCCTTCCGCAGGGGCCGGTAGCCGGTATTAATCTACAATGTAAAGGCGGTCGGTCGGTCCAAAAACATAACAAAACGGACTAAAGACTCATAAACCACCAAAAACAAGAGGCTCGCGCTGCGTTCACGCGGGCGTGGCCGTACTGGGCCGCTACCGGGTGTCTCCGGCCTCGGGGCGGCACGGGCGTTCGGGGTGGGGGCGGACGGTGGTCGGCGACGTTTTCAGGAGGTGAGCTGGGCGCGGGGGCGTAGGGCACCGGCCGAGGCGGCCATGAAGGCGGCCAGCAGGGCGGGGATGACCAGGGCACCGGGCAGGGTGATGATCTCGGCGGCGCCGCCGATGAGGGCGGGTCCGGCGACGAGCCCGGCGTAGCCGATGGTGGCGACCTGGGCGATGGACTCTCCCGCGCGGGCGGGGTCGTGGTTTCCCGCGGCGGAGAAGACCTGGGGGACGATGGTGGCCAGGCCGAGGCCGAACAGGGCGAAGCCGGCGATGGCGACGGGGACCCGGCCGATGACCAGTGCGGTGATCAGACCGGCGGTGGCGACGACGCCGGAGTAGCGGACCAGGCGGACGGGGCCGAATCGGCGGGCGAGGTGGTCTCCGGCGAAGCGGCCGATGGTCATGGCGGTGGAGAAGACGGCGAAGCCGAGGGCGGCGATGCCCGGGGAGGCGCCGAGGTCGTCGAAGAGGTAGACGGCGGTCCAGTCGACGGCCGCGCCCTCGCCGACGAGTCCGGCGAAGGCGACGACTCCCATGAGGACGATCCAGCTGGACCAGCGGGCGCGGGTGGGGAGGGGGGCGGAGGCGCTGGGGGTAGGGAGGGGGGCGGAGGGGAGGAGGTGACGCCGGGCGTAGAGGGCGAGGAGGGCGAGGGGGATTCCGGTGACGGCCAGGGTCGCGCCGGCGCTGAGGCCGAGCCAGGCGAGCAGTCCGCCGAGGGCTGCGCCGAGGAGGCCGCCGATGCTGAACATGCCGTGGAAGGAGGACATGATGGGGCGGCCGTAGGCGCGTTCGACTTCGACGCCGTGGGCGTTCATGGAGACGTCGAGGGAGGCGTTGACGAGGCCGTACAGGAAGAGCGCGGCGATGAGCAGGGGCAGGGTGGGGGCGTAGCCGGGAGGGATGACGGTGAGGGCTGTGGCGACGGCGGCGGGGGTGACGACGCGGGCGCTGCCGAACCGGTCGGTGAGCCGTCCGGCGAAGCGCATGCCGGTGACGAGGCCGGCGGCGACGGCGAACAGGCCGTAGCTGAGCTGCCCGTCGCTGAGACCGAGGTCGTGTTTGACGGCGGGGATGCGGGCGGCCCAGACGCCGGAGAGGGTGCCGAGCAGGATGAAGAAGAACGACACGGCGCGGCGGGCGCGGGCGGTCTGGCGGGTCGTGGGGTGGTTCATGGGCGCCCCCGGGGGGTTTCGGCTCGGGGGCGTTATTTAACCATGGAGGTTCAGTGGACGGAGAAGCCTCCGTCGACACAGATGGTCTGGCCGGTGATGTAGGCGCTGGCTGGGCTGGCGAGGAGGACGGCGATGCCGGCGAAGTCGGCGGGGGTGCCGTTGCGGCCGGTCATGGAGCGGGCGGCGAGGGCCTCGACGCGGCCGGGGACGGCTTGGGCGGGTTCGGTGAGGGGGGTGAGGACGAAGCCGGGGATGAGGGTGTTGCTGCAGACGCCGTGGCGGGACCAGGCTTCGGCCTGGGAGCGGGTGAGGCCGGTGATGGCGGCTTTGGAGATGCCGTAGGCGCCGCTGTCGCCGAAGGCGCTGATGGATTGCTGGGAGCCGAGGTTGATGATGCGGCCCCAGCCCCGTTGGGCCATGCGGGGGCCGAAGTGCTGGCCGAGGAGGTAGGGGGCGGTGAGGTTGACGGCCATGGTCTGTTCGTAGTCGGCGGTGGTGAGGTCGGCCATGGGGCGGCGGATGTTGTTGGCGGCGTCGTTGACGAGGATGTCGATCTCGCCGTAGAAGGTGGCGGCCTGCTGGCGGATGCGGGTGAGGTCGGCGGGGTTGGCGAGGTCGGCGCTGATGGAGGCGGTGCGGATGCCGTGGTTTTGGAGGCGGGTGGTGGCTTCGGCGAGTTGGGCGGGGCGGCGGGCGACGATGATGACGGCGGCGCCGGCGCGGCCGAGGGCTTCGGCGATGGTGTGTCCGATGCCGGAGCTGCCGCCGGTGACGAGGGCGACGCGGCCGGTGAGGGAGAAGAGGTCCTCGGTGTAGGTGGACATGCCGGTGGAACCTATCATCCTACCTTTGGGGGGCATGTTCGGTGTGGAGGGTGGTGGCGGCGGCTTGGATCTTGTTCATGGCGTTGGAGAGGTCGCGCAGGGTGGGGGTGTCGAGGTGCTGGAGGAGGCGGCGGAAGTCAGCGAGGCCGGCGTCGGCGATCTGTTCGGTGAGGGTGCGGCCGGCGGGGCTGAGTTCGACGCGGCGGACGCGGCGGTCGTGGGGGTCTTCGCGGCGGGTGACGAGGCCGTGGCCGACGAGACGGTCGACGATGCCGGTGACGGTGGCGAGGCTGACGCCGAGGTGGTGGGCGAGGTCCTGGCCGGAGGCGGAGTGCTGGAAGGACAGGATCATGACGACTTTGAGTTGCCGCATGGTGAGGTTGGAGTCGAAGAGGGGGGAGGGGGCGCGGTGGTGGGCGAAGAGCCGTCCCAGGTCGCGTTGTATTTCGCCGATCTGGTCGATCAGCCGGTCGCGTTCGTCGTTCACACTCACCTCTCGCTTCCTGAGAAGGTTATCAGGATTGCAAAGCTTCGCTAAATATTCGTACTAGGCGAAGTGTTAGTGTGGGTGAAACTTATTGTGACGTCCCCCTAGGAGTCCGCCCCCATGACCGCCCTGGCCAGGTTGAGCCTTGCCAACCGCAGCCTCGTGATAATGATCGCGGTCGTGTTGAGCGCGTTCGGCGCCCTCGCGATCCCCTCGCTGAAACAACAGCTGCTGCCCTCGCTTTCGTTCCCGGGGGCGTTCGTGGTCGCCCCCTACCCGGGGGCCGCTCCCGAGATCGTGGAAGATCAGGTCACCAAGCCGATCGAGGACAGTTTCCAGGGCATCGGGGGCGTCACCAAGGTGACCTCCACCTCCAGGGAGGGGATGTCGCAGGTTCAGGTGGCGTTCGAGTACGGCACCGACATCGACGCGGCGGTCGCGAAGATGCAGCAGGCGGTGGCGCGGCTCGGCGCCCGGCTGCCGGCCGGGGTGGATCCGCAGGTGCTGTCCGGCGGCACCGACGACATCCCGGTGCTGGTGCTGGCGGTGGCGGCCGGCGACGACGAGCGGGCCATGGCCGACAAGCTGCAGCGGGCCGTGGTGCCGCGGCTGCAGGGCATCGACGGTGTCCGCGAGGCCACGGTGACCGGCACCCGCAACGAGACCGTGGTGATTACCCCGGACGTCGGCAAGCTCGCCGCGCGGGGGCTGGCGCCGAGCGCGGTGACCGACGCGCTGCGGGCCAACGGTCAGCCCGTTCCGGCGGGCAGCCTGGTGGAGGACCAGACGTCGCTGACGGTTCAGGTCGGCAGCCGGATCGCCTCGCTGGAGGGTCTGAAGAACCTGTATCTGATTCCCGCCGCTCCGGCACCGGCGCAGGCGCAGCAGGGGCGTCAGATGCCGGCGGCGGCAGCGGCGCAGAACCCCGTCCAGGCGCAGCAGGTCCCGCAGCAGGCAGAGCGTGCCGGGGCGGCGCCGAGGCCGGTCAAGCTGGGCGACGTCGCCGACGTCAAGTGGTCACTGGCCGCCGGTACCTCGCTGACGCGCACCAACGGTAAGCCGAGCCTGGGCGTGTCGGTGACGATGACGGCGGACGGCAACGCGGTGGCGATCTCGCACGCGGTGCGTGAGATGCGGCCGGAGATGGTCCGCGCGATCGGTGACTCCTCCGAGGTGACGGTGGTCTTCGACCAGGCCCCGTATGTGGAGCGGTCGATCGAGGATCTGACCACCGAGGGCCTGCTGGGTCTGGTGTTCGCGGTACTGGTCATTTTGGTCTTCTTGTTGTCGGTGCGTTCGACGCTGGTGACGGCGATGTCGATCCCGTTGTCGGTGGTCATCGCGTTGATCGCCCTGTGGGTGGGGGATTACTCCCTCAACATGCTCACGCTGGGGGCGCTGACCATCGCGGTCGGGCGGGTGGTGGACGACTCCATCGTGGTTCTGGAGAACATCAAGCGGCATCTGGGGTACGGCAAGGCCAAGCGTGAGGCCGTGCTTTCAGGGGTGCGTGAGGTGAGCGGGGCCGTGACGGCCTCGACGTTGACGACGGTGGCGGTGTTCTTGCCGATCGCGGTGGTCGGCGGCATGGTCGGGCAGCTGTTCGCGCCGTTCGCGATCACGGTGGCGGTGGCGTTGCTGGCCTCGTTGCTGGTGTCGCTGACGGTGATCCCGGTGCTGGCCTACTGGTTTTTGAAGGCGCCGGTGTTGAGCGCGGAGCAGGCGCGGGTGGTGCGGCAGGAGGCCGAGGCCAAGGAACTGCGCAGCCCGTTGCAGCGCGCCTATCTGCCGGTGCTGCGTTTCGCGACCAGGCGGCGGCTGAGCACTGTCCTGGTCGGCGTTGTGATCTTTGCGGGGACGATGGGTCTGGCCGGGCGGCTGGAGACCAACTTCATCGACTCCTCCGGTCAGAACACGCTCTCCCTCAGCCAGAAGATGCCTCCCGGTACCGATCTGGCCACCACGGACGCGGCGGCCCGGAAGGTGGAGAAGGTGCTGGGCTCTGTGCCGGAGGTGGAGAGCTACCAGGTCAACGTGGGCTCCGGGGGCGGGTTCATGGGCATGGGCGGCGGCAGTGGTGGCGATCGGGCCTCCTACTCGGTGACGGTCTCCGAGAGCGCCGATGCGGCCGTGGTGGAAAGTGCGCTGCGCGAGCGGCTCGCGGAGCTGAAGGACGCCGGTGAGGTCACCGTCGGTGGCGCCCAGGGCGGTCCGGGTGGTGGTTCGGCCAACCAGCTTCAGGTGATCGTGCAGGCGCCGGACGCCGCGACGCTGCGTGAGGCGGCCGAGGCGGTGCGCGGGGCGATGGCGGGTCTGGAGGGGCTGCGGGATGTGTCTTCCAACCTGGAGGCCAGTGCCCAGCGGGTCGAGGTTCAGGTGGATCGCCGCAAGGCGGCGGCCCAGGGGCTGACAGAGGCGCAGATCGGGCAGATGGTCGCGCAGTGGTTCCGCGGGGCGCCCCTGGGCCAGGTCACGCTGGACGGGCGGGCCGGCGATCTGATCCTGCGGACGGCTGAGGCGCCGCAGAGTGTGAAGGCGGTCGGTGAGCTGCGGCTGCCGGCGGCGACCGGGCAGGTCAGGTTGTCGGAGGTGGCCAGGGTCGCCAAGGTCGACGGGCCGCCGCAGGTGACCCGGATCGACGGGGAGCGCAGCGCGACGGTGTCGGGCACCGCCACCGGTAGCGACCTGGGCAGTGTCACCGCGGCGCTGACGACCAGGCTGGAGGCGCTGTCACTGCCGGCGGGGGCGAGTTTCGCTCTTGGCGGGGTGAGCGCCGATCAGGCTGAGGCGTTCGGCCAGCTGGGGCTGGCGATGCTGGCCGCCATCGCGATCGTCTTCATGATCATGGTGGCGACGTTCCGCAGTTTCGTCCAGCCGCTGATCCTGCTGGTGTCGGTGCCGTTCGCGGCGACCGGCGCGATCGGGCTGCTGTTGGCCACCGGGACTCCGCTGGGTGTTCCGGCGCTGATCGGCATGCTGATGCTGATCGGCATCGTGGTGACCAACGCCATTGTGCTGATCGACCTGATCAACCAGTATCGGGAGCAGGGACTGGGCGTGGTGGAGGCGGTGATCGAGGGGGGCCGGCGCCGGTTGCGGCCCATCCTGATGACCGCGGTGGCGACGATCTTCGCGTTGATCCCGATGGCGCTGGGCCTGACGGGGTCGGGTGGTTTCATCTCCCAGCCGCTGGCGATCGTGGTGATCGGCGGCCTGCTGTCGTCCACGTTGCTGACGCTGGTGCTGGTGCCGACCTTGTATGTGATGGTGGAGCGGGCCAAGGAACGTTTCCGCCGGACGCCCAAGGCCGGTCAGCATGGGGCCGAGGTGGAGGTGGCGGGCGCCGGTGAGCTGACCCCGGCCCGGTAGGTCCCCGGCGGGGTGGGCACCGGGTGTCGCACGGACGGTCCTGCGTCGTGCGGCGCCCGGCCGCCCCGGCGGGCGGCCCGCCGGGGCGGCCGGAACCCGCGGGGGTGAACGGCCAGGGGTGCCCCTGCGCGGGCGTGGTGGCCGCAGCCGAATAGACTGACGCAACGTGACTGCCAAGCCGCGTATCCCCAATGTCCTGGCCGCCCGTTACGCTTCGGCGGAGCTGGCCCGTCTGTGGTCTCCCGAGTACAAGGTGGTGGCCGAGCGCCGCCTGTGGCTGGCCGTGCTGGCCGCGCAGGCGCAGCTGGGGATCGCGGTCCCCGTGCAGGCGGTGGCCGACTACGACAAGGTTGTCGAGCAGGTGGATCTGGCCTCCATCGCCGCGCGGGAGCGGATCACCCGTCATGACGTGAAGGCCCGTATTGAGGAGTTCAACGCCCTGGCCGGGCATGAGCACGTGCACAAGGGCATGACGTCGCGGGACCTGACCGAGAACGTCGAGCAGTTGCAGATCCGTGACAGCCTGTTGCTGATGCGGGAGCGGTGTGTGGCGCTGCTGGCCCGTCTGGGTGCGCTGGCCGTCGAGCATTCGGGCACGGTGATGGCGGGGCGGTCGCATAACGTGGCGGCGCAGTCGACCACGCTGGGCAAGCGGTTCGCGTCGGCGGCCGATGAGCTGCTGGTGGCCTTCGCCCGGCTGGAGGAGCTGATCGGCCGCTACCCGCTGCGGGGTATCAAGGGCCCGGTCGGCACCGCTCAGGACATGCTGGACCTGCTGGGTGGTGATCGGGGCAAGCTGGCCGAGCTGGAGGAGGCGGTGGCGGCCCACCTGGGGTTCGCCCACTGCCTGACCAGCGTCGGGCAGGTCTATCCGCGTTCGCTGGACTACGAGGTGGTCACGGCGCTGGTGCAGCTGGCCGCCTCTCCTTCCTCGCTGGCCAAGACGGTCCGGTTGATGGCAGGCCATGAGCTGGTCACCGAGGGGTTCGCCGAGGGGCAGGTGGGCTCCTCGGCGATGCCGCACAAGATGAACACCCGCTCGTGTGAACGGGTCAACGGGCTGGCGGTGATCTTGCGGGGATACGCCTCCATGGTCGGTGAGCTGGCGGGCGACCAGTGGAACGAGGGGGATGTGTCCTGTTCGGTGGTGCGGCGGGTGGCGTTGCCGGACGCGTTCTTCGCCTTTGACGGGCTGGTGGAGACGGCGCTGACCGTGCTTTCGGAGTTCGGCGCGTTCCCTGCGGTCATCGCTGCCGAACTGGACCGGTATCTGCCGTTCCTGGCGACCACGAAGATGCTGATGGCCGCGGTCCGGGCCGGTATGGGCCGCGAAAGCGCCCATGAACTGATCAAGGAGCACGCGGTCGCGGCGGCGCTGGCGATGCGGGAGCGCGGCGCGGGCAACGAGCTGCTGGAGCGGCTGGCGGCCGATGAGCGGTTCCCGCTGGACGCCGCGGCGCTGGCCGGGCTGCTGGAGCAGCGGATTGTCTTCACCGGGGCGGCCGCCGAGCAGGTCGAGACGGTCGTGGAGCGCATCGGTGAGATCACTGCCCGCTACCCGGGTGCGGCCGCCTACACGCCAGGGGCGATCTTGTGAGTGCGCGTGAGCTGGCCACGATGGACGAGGTGGTGGCCGCCTGCGATGACGACCCGCTGCTGGTGTGGGCGGCCCAGGGCATGCGGGGCGGGGTGCGGGCCTGGGTGCTGGGGGAGGCGGTGGCGGTGGCCAGCCCGGATCTGAACCGCCGCGACCGGCTGACGGTGCGCGGGAACGCCTCTGAGGTGGCGCGGCTTGTAGGGCTGGTGTGGCCGGAGCTGGGAGCGTCGTACCGGCTGATGGGGGACCGGCCGCTGGTGGAGGAGCTGGCCGGGCGGTTGGCCGGGGCCGGGCCGCCGCACGGATTCGAGTGGATGGACACCGACCGGCCGCTGCCCGCCGGGGCGGCCGGCGGCATGGAGCAGCTGGGGGTGGAATGGCTGGAGGGCGCCGACGAGGAGGTGGGCGTCTTGCTGGCGGAGGCGTCGCCGTCGGCGTGGGCGGTGCCCGGCCTGCCGGGGATCCGCCGCTGGGCGGGGTTGCGTGCGCCCGGCGGGCAGCTGGTGGCCACGGCCGCCGACGCCTGGTCGTGCCCGCGGGTGGGGTTCGTCGCGGGGGTGGCCACGGCTGCGGCTGTGCGTGGCCGGGGCTACGGGCAGGCGGTGTGCCGGTTCGTCTTCGACGCCTTGGCCGCCGAGCATGGGCGGGTCGCGCTGATGGTCGACACCGACAACCGGGCTGCGCTCGGTCTCTACGGACGGCTGGGCATGCGGGTGCGGCCGGTGGCGGCGGCTGCCCTGGGCCACTAAGGCAGTCCCGGCGGTCTGGGCGGGGAAAATCGGGTGCGCGGGGCGGCGACGCCCGGCAAAGTGGACGAAATGATGTCCAGTTTTGTGCCTGGTCTGGAGCTTTCACGTGCCTTCTATACGCAGGTCGTGCAGCCGCTGGTCGCCGACGTACCGCACAGCGCGGCACTGCTCGGCCCCGGTTCGGAGGTGCTGGCGTTCGACACCGAACGCTCCACCGACCACGACTGGGGCCCCAGGGTGGTGCTGTTCGTCGCCCCCGAACAGGCCCGGCGACTGCGGGCGGCCATCACCGCCGGCCTGCCGGAGACCTTCGGCGGCTACCCGACCGTGTTCGGCACCGGGCACGGCGTTGAGGTGGCCGGCGCCGCGGCCTGGTTTCACGACCGGCTCGGCTTCGATCCGCTGCGGGGGGTCACCGCGCTGGACTGGCTGGCCACCCCCTGGCAGCGGCTGGCCGAGGTGACCTGCGGGGAGGTCTTCCACGACGGGCTGGGCACACTGGAGCGGGCCCGCTCAGCCGTGCGTTGGTATCCAGATGACCTGTGGCGTTATGTGCTGGCCTGCCAGTGGAGGCGCCTGGCCCAGCGGGAGGCCTTCCCCGGCCGGTGCGGGGAGGTCGGTGACGAGCTCGGCTCGGCCGTGCTGACAGCGGGCCTGGCCCGGGACCTGATGCGGCTGGTGCTGCTGATGCGCCGCCGCTACCCGCCGTACGGCAAATGGCTCGGCAGTGCCTTCGCCCGACTGACGGGTACGGCCGAGCTGGGAGAGGCCCTGGCGCGGGCGGTCGCCGCGCTGGAGTGGCGGACCAGGCAACAGCACCTGGGCCGCGCCTATGAGCGGGTGGCCGCGCTGCACAACCGGCTCGGCCTGAGCGAGCCCCTGCAGCCCACGACCCGGAATTTCCACGACCGGCCGTTTCAGGTCATCGGCGCGCAGCGGTTCGCCGACGCGCTCGGCGCCGCCATCGCCGACCCCAGAGTGCGGGCCTTGCCGCCGGTCGGTGCGGCCGACCAGTTCGGCGACTCCACCGACATGCTGACCTGTCCGCGGCGGAGCCGGGCGGCGACGCGGGCCGTACTGGAGGAACAGCCCGGTGATCTGCGGATCACGCTTGTTTAGCGCACCGGTCGTGAACGTTCACCCCGTTGCCGGGCCCGCGGTCTTCGGCCGCGGGCCAGGCTGGAGCGACGGCTCCCGCACCCGACAGCGCGGCGGGTCAGACGGTGACCGGCTCGCGGTCACCGCCCAGCATGCGCCGTTCGAACCACAGCGAGGTGAACGGAGGGACCGCGCACGCCAGGCCCAGCACGGCCGTGCCAACACTCCAGCGGGCCTGCCGGGCCGCGGCCAGTACCCCGGCCACATACAGCACGAACAGCAGGCCGTGGATCGGGCCGAAGATCTTCACCCCGAGGTCGCCTGATTCCACGATGTACTTGAAGTACATGCCGGTGAGCAGTCCCGCCCACGAACACGCCTCAGCGATCGCCACATAACGGAACAGACGCAGTGCGGACGGCACAGCGGGCACCTCTCTCAGATCCGGGAACGCCCTTCAGCCTAGAGGGCGTTCAGGCCGGCCCGTCCGGCAGCCGGCGCCGGGCTGGGGCCGGAGACCAGGCCGACCGTCATCTCACCGGCCGCCGGACGGCCCCCGTAGCAGCGGATGGGCCCGCATCGCCACCTCCAGCTCCCCGGGCAGCTCGTCGCGGTAGCGGCCCAGCGTCGCCAGGTCGCTGTGGCCCAGTACCCGCCGCACCGCGTCCATGTCCACCGCGTCGGCCAGCAGGTGGGTGGCCGTCGTATGTCGCAGGCCGTGCGGTGTCACCGACCGCCGCCGGTCGGGATCCACCTGCCGCTGCACCCGGTCGATCACCGCCTGCACGTCCCCCCGCGCCAGCCGCCTGCCCCGCCACGACAACAACAGCGCCTTGTCCGCCGCCTCGGGCCGGCCCCGCTCCAGATAGGCCTGCAGCACCCGGGCGACGTCCCCGGGCAGCGGCACATCGCGCGTCTTACCGCCCTTACCGAAGATCCGCCAGTAACGCACCCCGTCGTTGGTGTAGAAATCCTCCACGTTCGCCCGCACCAGCTCCGAGACCCGCGGCCCCATCGTCGACAGCAGCAGTACGATCAGCGCGTCCCGCAGCTCGGTGCGCTGGTCACGCCGCCGGCCGCGTTTGCCGTCCGCCGCACCCGTCGCACCAGCGGAGGCAACCGGAGCGGCCGCGCCGTCCGGCACCGGCGATCCGGGGCTGCCGCTGAGATCACGCGCCGCGCCTATCAGCCCTTGAGCCTGCTCCCGGGTCAGCGCCCGCCGCTGCGGCCGCAGCCCCCCTCGCTCCTTGGCCGTCACCGTCGTCAGCGCCATCGGATTGACCTGCACCCAGCCCGTCAGCGTCGCATGCTTGAACAACGCCGACACCGACCGGCGGAAGCGCGCCTGGGAGGAGGCCGACTGCACGCCGCCGGCGACGGGCTCGGCCCGCCGCTCATCGGGCTTACGGGCGAAAGCCAGCAAGATCGCATCCACGTCCTCGCCGGTCAGATCATCCAGAACCTGCCGCTCACCCGCCAGCCGGACGAACGTGGCCACATCCCGCGCGTAAACCTCCGCCGTCGCCGCCGACAGCGCACCCGTCAGCATCTTGGCGCGGATCAGTTCCACATACCGATCGGCGGACTCCTGCACGGTGAGACGGTTCAGATCCGCTGGCCGCATGTTTCACAGACACCCTTCCTCGTTCATCCCGACCGTAGCGGCCGGCACCGACAATCCGCCTGCCCGCGGTGCGCTCGGACGCCCGGTGCCCCTACCGACTACCTCACCACCTTCCGGCCGTAAAGCCCCGCTCCTCCACAGCCCCGGTAACCGGGTGGTGCCCCTCGCCTTCGAACCCTATGATCACCCCATGCCGAACCTCGGACCTGTGGAACTGCTGATCCTGCTCGTTCTACCCGTCCTGGTGATCACCGTGACGATCGTCATCGTCCTGGTACGGCGGGGCTCACGCCCACCGGCGCCCCTGCCCTCCGGGCACAGCGCCGACCTGGCCACCCGGGTACGTCTGCTCAAAGACGTCGGCCGCGCCGAACAGGCCGTCCTGCTGGTGCGCGGCGAAACCGGCATGAGCGGACCCGACGCCCAGCGCTTCGTCGAATCCATCCAGGCCTGACCGCCTGTCGACAGCGGGCCGCCGGGCCGGCCTCCGCCCCACGGGGGGGCTACAGGTAGGAGCGGGTCACCGCCACCAGTCCGGCGCCGGCACCGGTGGTCCTGACCGGCAGCGCCGACACCGGAGTTCTCTCCCGCACATCCTCGGCCCTGATCGCCATCACCGCCGGAGGACTGCCCAGATCCCCGTATCGGACGGCCACCGCCTCCGTGATCGCCCCGCCCGCGTCGGCGACCACCTCCTTGGGCGACCGGCGCGAATCTGAAATCGACAGGTAACCGATCAGTGCGGCAAATCGCAGCTCCTCGGCCGGCGACAGCTCGGGGCCGCCGTCCTGCGCAGGTGTACGGGGCCGATCCAGCCAGAACACCCCACCATTCAAAAACCCCGCATAAGAGGCGTCGCCGTGCTCCAGCCTCCGCACCGCATCGGCCAGCAACCGCCCGAATTCAGCCAAGTCCGTATCCGGCGGCAGATCGGTGGTGACCAGCAGCGGCACGATCAGCGAGTCCAGCATCAGCAGCTCCCTTCACGAGTCGGCCCATCGTAGGATGTCGCACCGACAATCTCAGTGACTTCATCCACGCCCGGCGCGTCCACCGCGACCGGCACCCTCACCGGACTCTCCGCAGGCCACCCGCCGAAAAGGCCTCGCTGTAGTCCTGGGGAAATTTCCAACGGATCTGCCTGACCTGCACTGATGCGGACGCCCTGGGACTGTGATTCGCAGGGCGTTTACGGTGCGGGCCATGAGCGATGATGAGCCGAGGTTCGGCTACGGCCGGGGACGGCGGCCGCCGTGGAGCGCGCGCGATCGCGACGCCGAACGGATCCGTGACGCTTTGCGCGGTGCCGGGCTGGTGGAGTTCAGTTGGGCGGGCGGTCGTCCGCTCACCAGGTCACCGCGTGCAAGCCGTACACGACGCTGAAGACCCGGAAGTCGATCTGCTTGTACGGGCCGGCCAGCGCGAGGCCGGGGAAGCGCCGCAGCAGGGCCGGGAAGGCGATGCGCATCTCCATCCGCGCCAGCGGCGCCCCGAGACAGTGGTGCACACCGTGGCCGAAGGCGACGTGACCGGCGGCTCCCCGGGTGATGTCGAGGGTCTCGGGATCGTCGATGAAGGCAGGGTCGCGGTTGGCGGCAGGAAGCGAAAGGATCACGAGCGAGCCCGCGGGGATGGCATGCCCGGCGATCTCCACATCCGTCGTGGTCGTGCGCGGCGGCAGCGACTGCACGATGAACAGCCAGCGCAACAGCTCCTCGACGGCGGGCTCGATCAGCGCCGGATCGTCGCGGATCATCGCGAGCTGGTCCGGCTGCCGCAGCAGGGCCAGGGTGCCCAGGCCGAGCATGTTCGAGGTCGTCTCATGCCCGGCCAGCAGCAGCAGTCCGGCGATAGTCTCCTAGTGCTGTGGTCCCACCGTCCACGGCCGGAGCTTGTCGGGGTTGCGTATCGCCCAGATGTGCTTGATCTGGTCGCCTGCGACCTCGAACGCGCACACCGATACGGTGACGCCGTCCTGCTGGGCGATCAGGCCGGGTTGGCCGTTGACCGTACGCTCCAGGATCGTCAGGTTGCGTAGCCTGCCAGCGAGATTGAGCAGTGAGCGCACGATCTGCTCGGCGCCTTCGATCGGGCGGAGCACGGTGGCGGCGAGGCCGCCACCGTCGCCGGTGGCCGTGGCGTCGGGGGCGAGGAGGCCGATGAGGGCGTCGATGTCCTTGGCCTCCCAGGCCTGCTTGAAGTCCCTGACGATCCGGGCCTGCCGGGCTGCCGGAGCCGCGGGAGCCTGCGCGGCGCGGATGCGGCGGCGGGCCTGAGCTGCTACGCCGCCGGGCCGCTCGGGGCGCAGGCCGCCGACACCGTGCTGAGCCGCATCGCGGGGACCGAACTCGCATCAGTGCAGGTCAGGCAAAGTCCGTTGGAAATTTCCCCAGGACTACAGTGAGGCCGAAAAGACGCCCCATGGAATTACCAGCCCGTACCCCCACCAGGCCAGAGACCGGGGGAGCAGGGGAGCAGGGGAGCAGGGGCCGGAGCAGGCTCTGAACAGTCACCACGCCACGCCAGAAACCCGGACACGCCCCACCGGGGCAAGCCCTGCCACGGGCTTGCCGACCCCCCGTGCCTTCCCGAGACCGGACAGCCGTCAGGCGCTCCTACGCGCCCGCCACCGAGCGAGAATCTCGACGTCCCGAGCGGTCTCCTCCGTCTCCAGACGCCGCACCTCATCCTCCGTCAGCGCATACGCCAGCCACTGCTCATAGTCGGCATCCACCGGACGCACATCGCGGGTCCCCTCGGCTCTGGTGCCGTCCAGCAACGTGACCGCCCACGGAACGCGGAGCACACCGCCCGGCAACATGATCACAGTCATGGCCGTTCCTCTCTGTCCCGGTGGGGGTAGCCGGCTGCCGTCAGCATAGCGTCGCGGCCTTCCCCCAGCCAGAAACACCGCCCCGCGCCGCCTCAGCCGACTCCATAACGTCCAGACAGCCAGTGGTAGGCCCGCTCGGCCGCGCTCTCATCTCCCAGCAGCCGGATGAGCCGCGAGACGCGCCGGGTGAGGACACAGGCGAAACACTCCGCGAAAAGCTCGGTCACATCCCCCCGGTACGGCTGCCCCAGACGGTCGTGGCACCGCTCCCGCAGACCCGCCCAGAACCCTGTCCCAGAGGGCAGGCCGTCCATGTGATCGGTCGCGTGGCCGAGCTCATGGCCGGCGACACTGACACTCGACGACGCGACGGTGCCCACCCCTATACGCCGCAGCCCGGGATCGTAGACACCGGGACTGCGATCCCACGAAGCGTCCTGGACAGGAAGCCGGGCGCTCCGCAGCATTTCGAAACCGCTCAGATCCGGGACCGAGCCGACACCGACGTAGATGCCGCCGGTCAGGTGAGCGGCCAGCCTCACGGCAAGCGCGTGAGGCACCGCCGCCAACGTCATGACCGACAGCAGGTTCTCCGCATGAGGAAACGTGTCCGGATCCCAGCCCCGCGTAAGCCGCGACTCCAGCGGGCCGACATGCAACCACCCGGGCCGTCCTGTGCTCCGGCTGGCCAATGCTCAAGCTCCCGCGGAGAGATCAGGCGCGACCACGCATTTCCCAAAAGGCCGGCACCACCAATACGGAAAAGACAAAAAACAACCATAGTCGCGCCCTGATCAACACCGCGGGGTTTCCGCGAAAGCCCCCTGCTCTGATCACCGACCCCGGCGCGGGTCGCCCGGACCGGCCACCAGAACCGAAGACGAAGAAGAAGAAAGCGAAGGCGAAGGCAGGCCGACCGTGACACGCAGACCACCCTCGGGACGCGAGACGGCAGTGACCGTACCGCCATGGGCGTCCACGATGGCACGGACAATCGACAACCCGAGCCCCGCACCACGCGCCGAACGCACCCGGTCGCCCTGCAGCCGCCTGAAAGGCTCGAACAGATCCTCCACCTCATACGGCGGGACCACCTGCCCGGTGTTCTCCACGACCAGACCACCCTCCTTACAGCAGACCCACACCTGCCCGTCCCGCACGTTGTACTTGATCGCGTTCTCCACCAGGTTGAAGACGGCGCGCTCCAGGAAAAGCGGATCACCCTCGACCGTCACCGGACTCAGGTCCTGGTGGATGGTGACGGGCCGTCTGCGCGACTGCAGATCGAACTGGTCCAGAGCGGCACGCACAACCTGATCGAGCTCAACAGGCCTGCGCGAGGTCAGCTCCTGCTCCGACTGCGCCAGCAGCAGCAACCCCTCGATCAGCCGCTCGTAGCGGGCACTGGTACCCAGCAGCGCGCGGGCCAGCGCCTTGAGATCCGGCGAGGCCTCAGGCTCCTCCAGCGACACCTCCAAGACCGTGCGGTTGATCGCCAGCGGGGTGCGCAGCTCGTGCGAGGCGTTGACGATGAACCGCCGCTGGGCGTCGAACACCCTGTGCAGCCGGTCGAGCATCGCGTCGAAGGTGTCGGCCAGCCGTTTGATCTCGTCCTGAGGCCGCCCGCGCAGCGCGATCCGCTCATGCAGGTTGCTCTCCGACAGCCGCTGCGCGGTCTCGGTGACCCGGTCGAGGGGACGCAACGCGCGATCGGCCACCAGATACCCGACCGCCACCGCGACGATCCCCACAAGAACCATGATCAAAAGTGAGGAGCGCAGCATCTCGTCCAGGACGCTGCTCGCCCGCTGCCCCACATCCCGCATCAGCATCCCCGTGATGGCCTCCTGAGGAGGCAGATCTCCCCCCGACCGGATGAGCATCTTCTGGTGTCCCACGGTGAACTGCTGGTCCAGCGCCTTGGCGGTCAACAGGTAGGTGAACCAGACCAGCGTCGAGCCGGCCACGAAGAACAACGCCCCGTACAGCAAGGTCAGCCGCAGGCGCAGCCCGAGCCTCACAACCGGCACCCATCACGACGCACGCCCCGCACGACGACCCCGGCCGGCCGCTCTCCGTCCTCCACAATCAACACTCCCATGATGACGACAGTGACGCACCGGGCGTTAAACCCCGGTAAGCGGCTTACCCGGGTTTAACACCACCTCCGTTGAAGTTGGCCCCGCAACCAACCCAAGGAGATCACCGTGAAAGCCCGGCTGTTGCTGCTCGCCGTACCACTGCTGCTCACAGGGTGCGGCGCGGCTCCGACCACCCCAGGCGTCGCCAGCGCCGCAGATGGCACCGCCGGCCCCAACCCCACCGCCTCAGCTCCGGTGGACCGGGGACAGGCACAGCTGAGGTTCGCCCAGTGCATGCGCGAGAACGGCGTCGACATGGCCGACCCCGACGGCAGCGGGCAGATCCGCCTCAAAGCACACAAGGGGGAGGAGGCCAAGACGGAGAAGGCGATGAAGCAGTGCCAGCACTTCATGGAAGACGCGATCGGCGACCAGGGCGCGGCCCCCGACCCCAAACGACGCGACGAGATGATCAAATACGTGCAGTGCATGCGCGAGCAGGGCATCGACATCCCCGACCCCGACCCCAACGGCCGGCTCAGGCTCAAGCTACCCCAAGGCGGCGAGCAGAAGATGAAGGCGGCCGAGGCGGCCTGCAAGGAGTTCGCCCCCGACCTGAGGAACGGGCAGTGAGAAGGGGACTCGCCCTGTCGGGGGCGGCCCTGCTGGCGGTCGTCGCCGCAGGGGCGGCGATCGCCGTACTGGCCGACGGCGGCACCGGAGCGGCCACGCCCGCCACGGCACAGGCCACCGCCACCACCGCGATCACCAGGCAGGACCTCGTGGACACCAAGACCCTGACCGGCGCGCTGACCTACTCGGGCCGGCGCCACCTCACCACCGGCGCCGCCGGAACGGTGACCTGGGTACCCGACGACGGCGCGGTGGTACGGCGGGGCCGCTCCCTGCTCAAGGTCGACCGCAAACCGGTCACCCTGATGTACGGCACGCTGCCCCTCTACCGGCCGCTGCACCTGGGCGTCTCCGACGGACCCGACGTCAAACAGCTCGAACGCAACCTCAAAGCGCTGGGCTACGGCGAAGACCTCACCGTGGATGACCACTTCAGCCACGCCACCTACCTCGCGCTACTCAACTGGCAGCACGACCGGGGGCTGCCCCAGACCGGCCAGGTGGACGACACCCAGGTGGTGTTCCTGCCCTCGGCGGTCAGGGTGACCGACGTCAAAGCCCCGGTCGGCGCCAGGACCGCGCCAGGACGGCAGGTCCTCACCGTCAGCGACCTCAACCGGCTGGTCCACCTCGACCTCGACAGCAACGACCAGACACTCGCCGAGAAGGGCGCGAAGGTCACCGTGGAGCTACCGGGCGGCGAGAAGGCAACAGGGAGGATCACCGAAGTGGGCACCGTGGCCAGAAGCTCCGGGGAAAAAACGGTCATCGACGTCGAGATCACACTCACCAAGAATCCGAAGACCAAGCTCGACCAAGCCCCCGTCGAGGTGGAGCTGGTGAGCCAACGGCGCCGGAACGTACTCGCCGTACCGGTGGAGGCGCTGCTCGCACTACGCGAAGGCGGCTTCGGCGTCGAGATCGTCGAGGGCTCCCTCACCCGGCTGGCACCGGTGAAGGTCGGGGCGTTCGGCAGCGGCAAGGTCGAGATCACCGGGGACGGGCTCAGGGAAGGCATGAAGGTCGGGGTGCCGGCGGAATGAACATCATCGAGCTACGCGAGGTGACCAAGACCTACAACGGCCACGTCCAGGCGCTGCGCGGGGTCGACCTGCTGGTCGAGGCGGGCGAACTGCTGGCCATCGTCGGCCCGTCGGGCTCGGGCAAGTCCACCATGCTCCATATGATCGGAACCCTGGACCGGCCCACCTCCGGGACCGTCCGCATCGCCGGCCATGACATCGCCACCCTGTCGGACCGCGAGCTGTCGGCGCTGCGCGCCCGCCACCTCGGGTTCGTCTTCCAGCAGTTCCACCTGGCACCGGGGGTGAGCGCCCTGGACAACGTGGCCGACGGACTGCTCTACACCGGCACACCACTGCGCGACAGACGCGCCCGGGCTTCACAGGCCCTGCAGCGGGTGGGCCTCGGGCACCGGCTCGACCACCGGCCCCACCAACTCTCCGGCGGAGAACAGCAACGGGTGGCCGTGGCCAGGGCGGTCGTCGGCGACCCGCCGCTGCTGCTGGCCGACGAGCCGACCGGCAACCTCGACTCCGCCTCGGGAGCCGAAGTACTCCAGATCCTGCGCGAACTCCACGAGGGAGGCACCACGATCGCGATCATCACACACGACAACGAGATCGCCCAGTGGTGCCCCCGGCAGGTACGGGTCCGAGACGGGCAGGTGCTGACGTGAAACCCGCCCGGCTCAGCCTCCCCGACGTGCTACGGGTCGGCGCGGCGGGGCTCCGGAGCCGCCCGGCCAGGGTGATCCTGTCCGCGCTCGGCATCGCCATCGGCATCGCCACGATGGTCGCGGTGATCGGGATCTCCTCCTCCTCCCGGGAGGAGTTGCTGCGCCAGCTCGACCGGCTGGGCACCAACCTGCTGACGGTGGCGCCGGGCCAGACGCTCTTCGGGCAGGAGGCCCAGCTGCCCGAGGAGGCGGTCGCCATGGTCAAGCGCATCGGCCCGGTGCACACCGCCTCGGCCACCGGAAAGGTCCAGGCGTCCGTGCGTCGGACGGGCTACATCTCCGAAGCGGTCACCGGGGGCATCGCCGTACAGGCCGCCACCACTGAACTGCTACGCACGCTGGAGGGCACCGTCCACAGCGGCACCTGGCTGAACGCCGCCACCGAGCGGCAACCGGCGGTCGTCCTGGGCTCCAAGTCGGCCGAGCGGCTGGGCATCAGCAGGACCGGTGTGCGGGTGTGGATGGGCAACCGGTGGTTCACCGTCATCGGGGTCCTGAATCCGATGCCGCTCGCGCCCGAGATCGAACGGTCGGCGCTTGTCGGGTTCCCTGCGGCCAAGGAGCTGCTGGGCTTCGACGGGCATCCCACCACGATCTACGAGCGGTCGGCGGAGGAGGCGGTGACGGATGTGCGTGCGGTCCTGCCTCGTACGGTCAACCCGCGGAATCCGGGGGAGGTGAACGTCAGCAGGCCCTCTGACGCGCTGGCCGCCAGGGCCGCCGCCGCTGGGGCCTTCACCAACCTGCTGCTCGGTCTGGGTGCGGTCGCTCTGCTGGTCGGTGGGGTGGGTGTGGCGAACACCATGGTGATCTCGGTGCTGGAGCGCCGGCGGGAGATCGGCCTGCGCCGTTCCCTGGGGGCCACCCGCGGCCAGGTCCGGGTCCAGTTTTTATCAGAGTCCCTGTTGTTGTCCGCTTTGGGTGGTGTTGGCGGGGCTGTCCTGGGTGCCCTGGCGACCGTCGGCTACGCCCTGTCTCGCGGTTGGCCTCCTGTCGTGCCGCCGTGGGCGGTCGGCGGCGCGCTCGGTGCGACCCTGGTCATCGGGACCGTCGCCGGGATCTATCCCGCCATGCGCGCCGCCCGTCTGTCTCCGACCGTCGCTCTGTCCACGACCTGACAGGGGGGTGGTCCGGGTGAGGCGGGGGCTGGGCTGCGCGAGACGCACACAGGGACAAACACGTTGAAGATGCTCTAAATACAGACATGTTCTATACCGGACAGAATTCAGCTTCTGTCCGGTATGACATTTTTGATGTCCGATGAGATCACTCGATGATCGTTTTCCTGTCTCGCCGGATGTCCCGCACCCTGTCCCGAACGACCTGCCCGGTGTCTCGCTTGTCCTGCTCGATGAAGGCCACCCCGTGAGCGCGAGTCAGCTCTCGCGGTTCACTCGACCCGCTCTGTGATCATGGTCGCCCCAAACGATCTACCCGACCGCACCTGTCCGTCTCACTTGATCTGCCCTGTCGGGCACCTTCCTCTGGCGTCATGACGGTCTGCGATCAAGGTTTTCCTTGATCGAATCCATGGTGAGGTGATGGGCCGTTCGACGACAGCGGCTGTTGCCGTCCTCGAATCCCCGTTTGAGATCACTGTCTTTGGTGACAGGCGTGATTCGACGGCGAGACTCAGACGGTCATCGGCCTTTCGGGCACGGTGGTCCGGCTGGCGGACGAGCACGGGCAGGTCAGCGTGGTCCAGCTCGTCCACCTGCCAGCGTCGACTGGATTTGAGCACCTGGGAAAGTTCTCCCCCGCTCCCCCGCTGCCTGCGAGGATGTTGGCCGGCTTGCCGCGGACGGTGATGAACCAGCGTCAACGCAGTGCCCGACGTGGGCTGATCGTGTCCGGTCAGTGGGCCCCCCACAAGAATACCGCGATCAAAAGGCCGGTTCCCGGAAGTTCGTTGAAGAGATCCCGCAAGCCGCGGTCCACTACGTCGCGGAGCTGGTGAAGGTGCCGGCCACGGAGTTCGCGAAGTACACGTTCACCGGCCGGACGGCCGAGTACCACCGCAGGCAGACCCGCGAGGCGTTGGGGTTCCGGCCTTCTACTCGGGCGAACGCTGACCGCGGTGCGCAAACTCGGGCTGCCCGAGGGGCTGTTCGCCGACTGCTCGGAGAAGCTGGTGACCGCGTGGCGGGCACGGGCGATCAAGATGTGCCCCTCGGACTTCCGCGACACGAACGAGGTGGACCGCACTCCTTTTCCAGGGCATCGGGCCCAAGGGGCCTCTGGGGAGAGTCGGACCAGGTTTTGGCGGCAGTCCCGTCCCTCGGATGTCTCTATTACTATGATCTTGTGACCGGAGTCTTCACGGTGTTCCAAGCTTCTTCAGGCGATGGGGATGTGCTGGGTGAGATCCACGCGGAGTCTTGGAAGGCTGCCTACGCCGGCTTCTTCCCTCAGGAGTTCTTTGACGAAGCGGTAAGGCATCGGCGCAACAAATGGCACGGCGTGCTCGCTGAGGGCGAGGACACCGTCATGCTCGCCGCGTTGGACGGGCGACGGCTGGCCTTCTCCTACTTCGGATCCTCGCCGATGCGGCTGGAGTCGGCGGAGATCTTCGGCTTCTACGGTCACCCGGATGGCTGGGGAACCGGCGTCGCGAATGCCCTGATGACCGCTTCCCTGCACAGGATCCGCGAGAAAGGCTTCAGGCGGGTCCATCTGTGGACGCTACGTGACACGCCTCAGTCACGCCGCTTTTACGCCAAGAGCGGCTTCATGGAGTCAGGTGCGGTCCGTGGCCACGACTTCGGTGATGGCAACCCGATCGAGCAAGTCGAGTACGAGCTGATCTTTCGCTTATCCGACCCTCATACGGCGCTGGAGTGTTGACAAACGACCGTCTGTCAACATTTGCCCTGGTGATCGCGGATGCGCAGGTGGGCAGTGTCGAGCTCGTAAATCACCGGCGTTAGGCCGATGACGCGCGCGCCGTGAGTGCTGTTGAATGAAGAACCGTCGTCTTTCCCGCGTGGCGGCGCATCGCGCACCGTCCAGATCCAGCTGCGTGATCACTCCGGTGGGTCCGTCGCACCCGAAGGCAGAGACCGGTGACGGTCCGTGTCAGGATGCCGGACGGCGTGGCGGGTCCGGCGGACTTGGACGCCCCTGCGAGTACTCACGGAGGACACCATTCAGGACGAGTCCCTCCCCCGGCGGAGAGAAGCGTTTGATCTGGCCGGCTACGTTCGGCGCACCCAGGGTGGGCCGTGCTTCATCTGTGCCGTCCTGGCCGGCAGTCCCGGTTACGATTTTGAGCAGGTCGTTTCCGAAGACGAGCATCACATCGCCTTCCTGGATCGCTATCCGACAATGGTCGGTAAGGTCCTGGTGGCGCCCAAGGTTCACGTCGAGCACGTCGTCGGTGATCTCGACGAGGAGGCCTATCTGCGGCTGATGGGGGCGGTGCGCCGGATCGCGCTCGCCGTGGAGGAGGTCGTCCCCTCCGAACGCACCTACCTGCTCTCCCTGGGCAGCCGGCAGGGCAACGCCCACCTGCACTGGCACATCGCCCCGTTGCCCCCCGGAACCCCCTACGAGCGGCAGCAGTATCACGCCCTGATGACCGAGAACGGGGTCATTCCCTGGTCGGTGCAGCAGGCCTCCGCTCTCGCCGAGCGTCTCCGCGCGGCCTTGGCCGGGAGCGGCGGGGGCGGGTGATCCTCAGCGGGGAGGCGGTAAACGCCCGTGGAGGGGCGGTAAGACCCGGCGCCCGTGCCGGGCGCGCTCCGGTGAAACGAACCCCGGCAACGCGGCAGCCTGCCGGCCCTCACCGGGAAACATTGAGAATCAGTGAACGGTTTCAGCGAGGTGGGTGCAGCAGGAGCAGGGTGTAGGCGGCGATTGAGCAGCTGTCGGTGATGGTGCCGTTGAGGATCATCTGTTCCAGTTCGGCGCGGGGGAACCAGTTCTGGCGCATGTCCTGTTCGGTGTGTTCGCGGTGGGGGGTGCCGGGGGTCAGGCCGGTGGCGAGGAAGACGTCGAAGCGCTGGCCGGTGGTGCCGTGGGCGTTGTCGAGGCGGCCGAGGCTGGTCATGGAGGTGGCTGTCAGGCCGGTCTCTTCGGCGAGTTCGGTGTGGGCGGTGGCCTGGGGTGAGGGGCTGCCGGGGACGCCGCCCTGGGGGAAGCTCCAGGTGCGGCGGCCGATGGGGTAGCGGTATTCCTCGACGAGGTGGAAACCGTTGTTCTCCATGGGGATGATCAGGGCGAAGTCCGGCCGGTCGAGGACGCTGTAGATGCCGTGGGAGCCGTCGGGGCGTTGGATGCGGTCTTCTCGCAGGGCGATCCAGGCGTTGGTGTAGACGACGGTGGAGGCGAGGGTGCGGATCGTGGGCTGCTGTGGGTCGGTCATGGCGCAGGAGCCTACTGGGGGGCGGGTGCGCCGGGTGGCTGGTTGCGGGGTGCTTTGCCGGTGGAGGGTGCGCCGGGTGCCGCTGTCATCCGGGGGGGTGTTGGTGGCCGGGGCTGGAAAACCCTTTGCGGAACTGTCGTGGTCCTCTGTTACGGTCCGGTGCGTGTCTGAACAACCTCTCATCCGCGCGCGTGGTTTGATCAAACGTTTCGGTGACTTCACCGCGGTCGACGGGATCGATCTGGAGGTGGCGCCGGGCGAGGCGTTCGGGTTTCTGGGACCGAACGGGGCCGGGAAGTCCTCGACGATGCGCATGATCAGTTGTGTGTCGATGCCGACCTCCGGGGAGTTGCGCATTCTGGGGATGGACCCGCGGCGTGAGGGGTCGCGGATCCGGGCGCGGCTGGGGGTGTGCCCGCAGCTGGACAATCTGGATCCGGATCTGAGTGTCCGGGAGAATCTGACGACGTATGCCCGGTATTTCGGGTTGTCGAGGTCGGAGGCGCGGCGGCGGGCGGCTGAGCTGCTGGAGTTCGCGCAGCTGCAGGAGAAGGCCGACAGTCAGGTGGAGCCGCTGTCGGGGGGGATGAAGCGGCGGTTGACGATCGCGCGGGCGATGGTGAACGAGCCGGAGCTGGTGTTGCTGGACGAGCCGACGACGGGGTTGGATCCGCAGGCGCGGCATCTGTTGTGGGAGCGGTTGTTCCGGCTCAAGCAGCGGGGTACGACGCTGGTGTTGACGACGCATTACATGGACGAGGCCGAGCAGTTGTGTGATCGGCTGGTGGTGATGGACGGCGGGCGGATCGTGGCGGAGGGGTCGCCGCGGTCGCTGATCACGACGTACTCCACTCCTGAGGTGGTGGAGTTGCGGTTCGCCGACGGGGCGGACTACGCGGGCAAGCTGGAGGGGATCGGGCGGGTCGATCCGTTGCCGGATCGGCTCTTGCTGTATGCCGACGACGGGGATGCGGCGGTGGCGGAGGTGCATCGGCGGGGGCTGGCTCCCTCCAGTGTGCTGGTGCGCCGTTCGTCGCTGGAGGATGTGTTTTTGCAGCTGACCGGCCGGACGTTGGTGGATTGAGATGGCTCATCCGACGGTGGCGGTGCTGGAGCGGCATCTGGTTCTGTATCGGCGGCTGTGGCGGGCGTCGGTGTTCTCCTCTTTCGTGCTGCCGGTGCTGTTTTTGGTCAGTATCGGGATCGGGGTGGGCAGGTACGTCGGCGAGGTCGGCGGGGTGGGTTATCTGGCGTGGATCGTGCCGGGGGTGATGGCCTCGACGGCGTTTCAGATGGCGATCGGTGAGTCGACGTATTCGGTGCTGGGTGATTTCAAGTGGGTGCGGTCGTATCACGCGATGCGGGCCACCCCGGTCGGGATCGGCGACATGATCGTGGGCCGGTTGCTGTATGTGCTGTTGCGGGTGGAGATCGCGGCGGTCGTGTTCCTGGGGGTCACGGGGTTGTTCGGCGCGTTGCGTTCGGGCTGGGCGGTGCTGACGCCGGTGGTCGCGGCGCTGGTGGCGTTGGCGGCGGCGGCTCCGGTGACGGCGTTCGCGGCGAGTATCGAGCATGACAGTTACTTCGCGTTGCTGTTTCGGTTCGTGATGATTCCCTCGGCGTTGTTCGCCGGGGTGTTCTTCCCGGTGGAGCAGTTGCCCGGGGTGGTGCGTCCGCTGGCGTATGTGTCGCCGTTGTGGCATGGGGTGGAGTTGAGCCGGGCGGCGACGCTGGGGGTGGCTCCTGCGTGGCCGGTGTGGGTGCATGTGGGGTATCTGCTGGCGTGTGCCGGGGCGGGGATGGTCTGGGCGGTTGCCGCCTTCCATAAGCGACTTCAGGACTAGGGCATGGTTTCTGCGATGGTGGCGGCCCGGATTTCTCCTTCCCGGGTGGGCGCGGTGGTCAACCGTAATGTGGGGGCGTTGCGTTCGGGGCCGTCGTACTGGCTGGTGCTGGTGTCGGGGTTTTTCGAGCCGGTGCTGTATCTGCTGTCGATCGGTGTGGGTGTGGGGGCGCTGGTCGGTGAGTTGACGTTGCCGGGTGGCCGGGTGGTGGACTACGCGGTGTTCGTGGCTCCGGCGATGCTGGCGGTCTCGGCGATGTCGGGGGCGTTGGCGGAGACGACGTTCAATTTCTTTTTCAAGATGAAGTACGCCAAGACCTTCGATGCGATTCTGGCGACGCCGGTGCGGCCGTTGGAGATCGCGTTGGGTGAGCTGGTGTGGGCGATGGTGCGTAGTTGTGTTTACACGGGTGCGTTCCTGGTGGTGATGGTGGCGCTGGGCCTGACGAGTGTGGGGTGGGCGCTGGCGGCGTTTCCGGCGACGTTGCTGGTGGGGCTGGCGTTCGGCGGGGTGGGGATGGCGATCAGCACGCTGATGCGGGGCTGGCAGGATTTCGATCTGCTGACGACGGGGCAGTTCGCGCTGTTTCTGTTTTCGGGGACGTTCTCGCCGGTGCAGGACTATCCGCTGGTGATGGAGATCGTGGTGGGGGTGACGCCGCTGTATCACGCGGTGGAGTTGGTGCGGGGGTTGGCGATCGGTGAGCTGGGCTGGGGTCTGCTGGGGCATGCGGGGTATCTGGTGGTGATGACGGTTGCGGGGCTGGTGTTCGCGGCGCGGCGTATCCAGCGGACGTTGTGCCGGTGACGGCCTTTTCCGGGGGCTGGTAGTGGCCGTCACGGCCGGCTCGGCGGGGCGTGGCGGTGGGGTTCGGGTTCGGGGGCCGAGCAGATCTCCTGGCACGACGGCGTCTACGGTGACGTGCGCTGAGACGCCGGCGTCACCCAACGGGACGGCTCCTCGGTCGGCAGGCACGATGTCCTCACACTGGTCGCCAGGCGCATCACGGAGACAACCAGGCATATCCGGCTTCAGCGCCTACGTCTGTCAAGGCCATCCCGAACTATCGTTGCGGCATGAACACCCCGGCGGCGGAAGTCGACATCGATGACGACCTTGTTGACCGCCTGATCCGCACGCAGTGCCCGGATCTGGTGGGCCCGCTCACCCCCGTCGCCAACGGCTGGGACAACGTCATCTACCGCCTGGGGACGGACCTGTCCGTACGGCTGCCGCGCCGCCAGGTCGCCGTCGACCTCATCGTCAACGAGCAACGCTGGCTGCCGGTCCTGGCCGAGTACGTCGAGGTCGCGCTGCCCGTACCCGTCAGGGCCGGCGTGCCCGGCGAGGGCTACCCGTGGCCGTGGACGATCGCGCCCTGGTTCGAAGGCCGCACGGTCGCCGACGTGTCGCCGTCCGACCGCTTCAGCATCGCCGTCCCGCTGGCCGGCTTCATGACGGGCCTGCACCGGCCCGCACCGCCTGACGCACCGCGTAACCCCGTCCGCGGCGTCCCGCTCGCCGCCCGCGACGAAGCGGTACGGCAACGCCTGCAGTCCATTCCCCGGTCAGCTGAGCTCCTCCCTCTCTGGGAGAAACTGGCCACCCTCCCGCCCTGGCAGGGCCCCGCGCTCTGGCTCCACGGCGACCCGCACCCGGGAAACCTCCTGCTCAACAGGGAAGGGCTGGCGGCTGTCCTGGACTTCGGTGATCTCACCAGCGGCGATCCCGCCACCGACCTGGCCGCCGCGTGGCTGGTGTTCGACGAGAACGCGCGCGAGGTCTTCCGATCACGCGTGGACGCCGACGAGGTGACCTGGGAGCGCGCACGGGGCTGGGCCCTTGCCATGGGCACTGCTCTGGCCGCCTACTCGGCCGATAACCCCAGTATGGCGGCCATCGGCGATCACGTCCTCGACCAGGTGCTTCTCACCTAGAGGTGTTAGGCAGTGCCCGATGGGGCGCTCGGTCGGCGCTCCACTGTGTCTATACCCCTCTGATCTCTTATGTGTTACTTCTATCAAGGATGAGAGAAAGGTGGGCTGGGGATGGCGGTGGGAGCCGACCCGGTGGCGACTGCCGTCGCGGTCGTTGAGATGGCGTGCGAGGGGCGTTTCGCCGAGATTGAGGATCTGTTCGCACCGCCGCTGCGGGCGGTTGTGTCCGCGGAGACGCTGCGGGTCGCCTGGGGGCCGAGAGGGTAAGGAACGGATCGGTCTCCGCCGTCGGGGAGCCGGTGAGCGAGCCGGCCGTGGCGGGGCTGGTCCGGGTGAGTGTCCCGGTGATCTGCGAGCAGGGAGCGCTCACGGTGGTCATGTCGGTCGATGGCGCCGGCAAGCTGCAGGGGCTGCGGCTTGTGCCTGCGGCCACCGCGTCGTGGAAGCCGCCGTCCTACGCCGCTCCGAAGAGGTTCGATGAGCACGACGTCACGGTCGGCTCTGCTCCGCTTGCCGTGTCCGGCACGTTGAGCCTGCCGCGTGGGCGCGGCCCGCGGCCGGGCGTCGTGTTGCTCAGCGGAGGGGGGCTGTTCGACCGTGACGAGACCAGCGGGCCGAACAGACCGCTCAAGGATCTCGCGTGGGGGTTGGCCAGCCGCGGCGTGGCGGTGGTGCGGTTCGACAAGGTGACCTACACCCATGGCAGCCGGGTGGCGGACGCGCCCGGTTTCACGGTGGCCGAGGAGTACGTGCCGCACGCGGTCGCTGCCGTTCACCTGCTCCGGCGCCAGCCGGTCGTGGATCCCGCGCGGGTCTTCGTTCTCGGCGACAGCATGGGGGGCAAGGTCGCCCCGCGTGTGGCGGCCGCCGAGGCGTCCGTCGCCGGTCTGGTGATCCTGGCCGGTGAGGCGCAGCCGATGCAGCGGTCCGCTGTCCGTGTCGCCCGCTACCTCGCCTCGCTGGATCCCGGTCCGAGCGCGGACGGTGCTGTCGAGGCGATCACGCGGCAGGCCGCGCTGGTCGACGGTCCTGAGCTGTCACCTTCGACACCGGCCGGAGCGTTGCCGTTCGGCCTGTCGGCCTCGTACTGGCTCGACCTGCGCGGCTACGACCCGGTTTCGACCGCGGCGGCACTGGGCAGGCCGATGCTCATTCTTCAGGGTGGCCGTGACTATCAGGTGACGGTCGCGGACGATCTGTCGCGGTGGAGGGCGGGCCTCGCTCGCCGGCCGGATGTCACGATCCGCGTCTACGATGCTGACAACCACCTGTTTTTTCCCGGCGCGGGTCCGTCCACGCCTGCGGAGTACGGACCCGCGCGACACGTCGACCCGGCCGTCGTCGCCGACATCGCCGGGTGGTTGGCGCCGGGCCGGGGGAAGATCGCTCGGCTGGTTTCCGGCGTCAGGCGCCTCGGGAACGGTTGACGGCTCGTCGTGGCCATGGGGGTGCCGGAGGGGGCGTGGGATCGCTGTGGTGGGGGGTGGTCAGTGGCGGGCGCGCCACTGCCGCTGCAGGATGGCGTAGATCAGTTCGTCGGTCCACTCCCCCTTGACCATCTCGTTTTCCACCAGGTGGGCTTCGCGGCGCATTCCGACGCGTTGCAGTACCTGGGCTGAGGCGTCGTTGCGGCCGTCGAGGCGGCCGGTGATGCGGTGCAGGTCCAGGCCGTCGAAGCCCAGTCTCAGCAGGGCTTCGGCTGTTTCGGTGGCGTAGCCTCTGCCGTGGTGGCCGGGGTGGAAGATGTAGCCGATCTCTCCGCTGCGGTGCTGGTCGCTGTGCCAGAACAGCATGGCGTCGCCGATCAGGGCGCCGGTGGTGGCCAGTTCCACGGCCAGGGCCAGGGCCTGTCCGGGTTCCAGCAGCGCCGACTGGGTGGTCTTCGTTTTCAGTGCCTCGGCGACCTGTTCGGTGTCGCGGGGTTCCCAGTAGAGGTAGCGGGCGACGTCGGGCCGGGAGTGGATGGCGTGCAGGCTGTCGAGGTCGTCGGGGGTGAAGGGGCGCAGGATCAGGCGGTCGGTGCGGATGGGGTAGGAGGGCTTCAGCATCCGGTCAGGTTAGGTCTTCCGGGATGTGTGGGACAACGTGTTTTTGTGGTGTTTTCCCTGGGTGGGGTGGGTGGTTCCGGGGGGTGAAGGGGGTTTCCCTTGCGGGTGGTGTCGAAAGCGTGTTCCACTGAGCGGCATGCGATGGGAGGCGTCCGCTCTGCTTTCCGGTGGCCCGCGGGTCCGGCCGCGGATCGAGCGGGCCGCGGTGATCCGGGTTCACGGTGCGCTGACCTGTTATGAGGTGCAGGCGCGCCGGGCGCTGGAGCGTACCGCCGGGGGGTGGGCCGTCAGTCCTTACCGGGGTTGTGACCAGGCCTGTCGGTATTGTGCGGTGCGGCGGGGTCACCGGTTTCTGGGGTTGGACGCCGGTGGTGACTTCGATTCGAAGATCGTGGTGCGTACCAACGTCGTGCGGCGGTTGCGTGCGGAGCTGGCGGGCCGGTGGGATGGGGAGCATGTCACCGTGGGGGTGGCCGGTGACTGTTATCAGGGGGCTGAGGAGATCTACCGGTTGATGCCCGGGGTGGTGGCGGCTCTGCGGGAGGCCGGGGCGCCGTTCACCGTGCATACCAAGAGCACGTTGATCCTGCGGGATGCCGCTGTGCTGGCGGGGGCTCCGGGGGCGGGTGTGGTGGTCTCGATCGCCTTCGTCGACGATCAGGTCCGCCGTGCGGTGGAGCCGGGGGCTGCGGGGGCGCAGAAACGTCTGGAGCTGGTGGCCGGGCTCAACGAGCGGGGCGTGCCGTGCGGGGTGGAGATGGCGCCGATCCTGCCGTTGCTGACCGACTCCCCCGACCAGCTCGCCGCCACCGTGCGTCGTGTCGCCGGGGCCGGGGCCGTCAGTGTCGTCCCGCGGGTGCTGCGGCTGCCGCCTGGTGCGCGGGAGTGGTATCTGGCGTGGCTGGGTGATCGTCATCCGGGGTTGGTCGCCCGTTATGGGGAGTTGTACGGCGGGGGGCCGGATGCCGAGCCGGGTTATGTGCGCCGGGTCACGGGTCAGGTGCTGCGGCTGGCGGCCCGTTACGGTCTGGGGGCGGTCCGGGCGGAGCAGCCTCTGCCGCTGGCGTTGCCCTCTCATCGGCAGTTGGGGTTGTGGTGACGCCGGGGGTGCGGGTCCGTCCCCGGTTGCCCGGGGGGTGGGGCCGGGCCGGACCCGCGGGGGTGTCAGGCGAGGGCGCTGCCTTGTTTCCACTGGGTGAAGGGCATTTGCCAAAAACCCCAGCCGTTGTTCCATTCCATCTGCCGGTTGGTGCCGGTGATGGTGATCACGTCGCCGCGCTGGACCTGGTCGTAGAACCATTTGGCCTGGTCGGGGCGGGAGTTGATGCAGCCGTGGCTGACGTTCTGGCGGCCTTGGGCCCATAGGTTGTTGAGTGCGTGGACGTATTCGCCGCTGTTGGAGAAGCGTACGGCGTGGTTGATCATCAGGTCGTAGTAGCCCGGGTCGCCCTTCTTGCGTCCGGGGGAGATCATCCGTTCGGGGTTGGCTTTGCCCATGGCCAGGTGGATGCCGCTGGTGGTGGTGTATTCGCGGGTGGTGGCGTTGCCGGCGCTGATCAGCATGGTCTGCACGATCTTGCCGTCCCGTTTGACGATCATTTTGTGGGTGCGGGTGTCGATGGTGGCGATCTGGGCGGCGCCGATCTGGATGCTCTTGGTGAAGTCCTCGACTCCGTACATGTCCTTGCCGCCCTGTACGCCGTCGAGGTGGGCGGTGAAGGTCACTTTCTGGTGGGGCTGCCAGAAGGTGGCGGTCCGGTAGATCACCGTGGTGTCGTTGATCCATCGCCAGGCGCCCTTGGAGGGTTTTTCCGACTGCACCTCCAGGGCCTGTTCCACCGCGGCCTTCTGGGTGACGGGCTGGTTGAAGGTGACGATGAGGGGTGCTCCCACGCCGACCTTCTCCCCCTTCAGCGCGGGGGTCACGTCGGCCACTTTCAGTTCGATCTTCGGCTGGAGGGTGGTGAACGTGCTACTGGCGGTCGTGCCGTCGTCCGCGCGCGCCGAGACGGTGTACTGGCTGGAGGGTTTGAGGGGGGTCTTGGACACCCATCTGGTCCGGCTCTTGTCGAAGGTGCCGGTCAGCGGTTTGCCGCCGCTTTCGACGGTGACCTGTTCGAGTGAGCCGTTGGCGGCGGTGACGACGACCTTCTTGTCCGGGCGTACGGGTGCGCCGCCTTCGGCGGGGCTGATCTTGATGACCGGCGGGGCCGGTGTGTTCTCGGCGCTCACGCCGCCGCCGGCGGCGGCGGGGCCCGTTGAGGCCGATCCGCTGGAGCAGGAGGTGACCAGGAGGGTGGCGGCCACCGCCAGCCCGGCCAGTGGTGTCCTCACGCTTCGGTGTTCGATATTCAGCACAGCTCTCTCCCCCACTACAGCAAACCGCGTTTAAAACCCTAATAGGGGACGTATATGGAGTGCGTATAGTTCAGGAGAGTTCGATAACGTTTGGGTCACTTTGTGAGGTCGATGCATGCCGGCCGGAAATCAGGGGAAGGCACGGGGCCGGCCCGGTGCGCCCGGCGTGCTCCGGCGGGCCTCCACCGCGTCTGACCAGCGCGGCAGGACGGGCCGGCAGAGGTGAAGGCGCGGCCGGGCCGCCGGGCCCGCCGGGAGGTTTTCCCGCCGGGCTCACCGGCGGGGGCTCAGGGTGAGCGCAGCCGGTGGGTGAGGCTGGTGTGGCGCCGCCCGGCGCCGCGGGTGCGTACCGCCTGCGCCAGCGCCCGGCGCGAGCCGACGATGACGACGAGTCTCTTGGCGCGGGTGATCGCGGTGTAGAGGAGGTTGCGCTGCAGCATCATCCACGCGCTGGTGGCCAGCGGGATGACCACCGCCGGGTACTCGCTGCCCTGGGAGCGGTGGATGGAGACCGCGTAGGCGTGGGCGAGTTCGTCCAGTTCGTCGAAGGCGTACTCGACGTTCTCGTCCTCGTCGGTCAGCACGGTCAGCTTGTGGTCGTCGGGCTTGATGTCGACCACCAGGCCCACGGTGCCGTTGAACACCCCGGCCGCGCCCTTGTCGTAGTTGTTGCGCAGCTGGGTGACCTTGTCGCCGACCCGGAACACCCGGCCGCCGTAGCGGCGTTCGGGCATGCCCTCCCGTGAGGGCGTCAGTGCCTCCTGCAGGGCGGTGTTGAGGTTGCCGGCCCCGGCCGCGCCGCGGTGCATCGGCGCCAGTACCTGCACGTCGCGGCGCGGGTTGAGGCCGAACTTGCGCGGGATCCGGTTGGCCACCACGTCCACGGTCAGCGCCGCGATCTCCTCCGGCTCCTCGCAGGGGAACAGGAAGAAGTCGTTCATGCCCGAAAGGGCGGGGGGCAGGCCGGTGTTGACCCGGTGGGCGTTGACGACCACGCCCGACTCCTGTGCCTGGCGGAAGATGTGGGTCAGCCGTACCCGGGGGATCTCCTGTTCGGCCGCCAGCAGGTCGCGCAGTACCTCGCCCGCGCCGACCGAGGGCAGCTGGTCAACATCCCCCACGAACAGCAGGTGGGTGCCCGGGGCGATCGCCTTGACCAGCTTGTTGGCCAGCAGCAGGTCCAGCATCGAGGACTCGTCGACGACGACCAGGTCGGCGTCGAGGGGGTTGTCGCGGTCGAAGGTGGCCTCCCCGCCGGGGCGCAGCTGCAGCAGCCGGTGCACGGTGGTGGCCTCGTGGCCGGTCAGCTCGGAGAGTCTCTTGGCGGCCCGGCCGGTGGGCGCGGCCAAGATCACCTTGGCTTTCTTGGCCCGTGCCAGGGTGACGATGGAGCGCACGGTGAAGCTCTTGCCGCAGCCGGGGCCGCCGGTCAGCACCGCGACCTTCTCGCTCAGCGCCAGCCGTACGGCCTGGGCCTGTTCGGCGGCGAGGTCGGCGTTGGTCTGCTTGCGCAGCCACTCCAGGGCCACGTCCCAGTCGACTGAGGCGAAGGCGCCCAGCCGGTCGTGACCGGAGGTCAGCAGAGCGCGCAGCGAACCCGCCAGCGACAGCTCGGCGCGGTGGAAGGGGACCAGGTAGACCGCCGGGACGACGCTGTCGCCCGCGGGCACCTCCTCGCGGACCACTCCCTCTGAGGCGATGAGCTCCTCCAGGCACTGGGCGGTCAGTTCGGCGGGGACCTCCAGGATCTTCACCGCGTCGCCGACGAGGTTGGGCGCCGGCAGGTAGCAGTGGCCGTCGTCGGCGGCCTGCGACAGGGTGTAGCGCAGGCCCGCCTTGACCCGTTCGGGGCTGTCGTGCGGGATGCCGACGGCCTGGGCGATGGTGTCGGCGGTCTTGAAACCGATCCCCCACACGTCGTCGGCCAGCCGGTACGGTTCGCTCCTGACGACCGAGATGGAGGCGTCGCCGTACTGCTTGAAGATGCGTACCGCGATGGAGGTCGACACGCCGACCCCCTGCAGGAAGATCATCACCTCTTTGATGATCTTCTGTTCCTCCCAGGCGGCGCCGATCATCTTGGTCCGCTTGGGGCCGAGGCCGGCGACCTCGACCAGCCGCTCGGGGGCGGTCTCGATGACCTGGAGGGTGTCGGCGCCGAAGTGGTCGACGATCCGCTCGGCCATCTTCGGCCCGATGCCCTTGATCAGGCCGGAGCCGAGGTAGCGCTGGATGCCCTGGACGGTGGCGGGCAGCACGGTGGCATAGGACCACACCTCGAACTGCTTGCCGTACCTCGGATGGGAGGTCCATCGCCCGGTCAGCCGCAGCGACTCGCCGGGCTGGGCGCCGAGCAGCGGCCCGACCACGGTCAGCAGGTCGCTGCCGGAGCGTTCGGTGGCGACTCTGGCGATGGTGTAGCCGGTCTCCTCGTTGGCGTAGGTGATGCGTTCCAGGACCGCGTCCAGGCAGGTGCCCGAGACGCCGTGTTCCCCTTGCCGCACGCCGCCTCCTCCGCCCTGAATCCGCTGGCGCAAGTGTAGGACAGCGGCTCGTTTCCGCGTGTCTTGCCCGCGACGAGCTCGCCGTCCACGACGGCCGTGCCGGCGCCGACTCGGCCGTACCGCGCCTGCTTGGTGTTGCGGCGGCGGCCGCAACCTGGGGTGGTCTCAGGGCGTCTTCTGCTCGTGGGCGGCCAGGGCGGCGGCCACGGCGGCGGTGATGTGGGCTTCGGCGGCGGCTCTGTCGACGCCGAGGCCGGCGAGGACGCCCGCGCCGTCTTCGAGTTCCAGTAGCGCCAGCAGGATGTGCTCGGTCCCGATGTAGTTGTGGCCCATCCGCAGGGCCTGCCGGAAGGTGAGTTCCAGTGCCTTTCGCGCCTGCGGGTCGTAGGGGATGAGATCGGGCACCTGGCCGGCCGCCGGCGGCAGCGCCGCGGTGACGGCCTGCCGGACGGTTTCCAGTGCCACGCCCTGCGCGACGATCGACGTGGCGGCCAGCGCGTCCGGCTCGCTCAGCAGTCCCAGTGCCAGGTGGTCGGGACGGATCTCGTCGTTGCCCGCCGCGCGGGCTCCGTTCTGGGCCGCCATCACGACGTTTCTCGCCCGCTCGGTGAACCGGCTGAATCCCTGGCTGGGGTCGAGATCCGATGGTTGGCCGGAGGCCTTGGAGACGAAACGTTTCTGCGCGGCTTGTTTGGTGACTCCCATGCTCCTGCCGATGTCGGTCCAGGACGCGCCCGAGCGTCGTGCCTGGTCGACGAAGTGGCCGATCAGATGGTCGGCCACGTCGCCGAGGTGGTCGGCGACGATGACCGCGCCGGAAAGTTGTTCGAGAGCGTCGGAGTGCGCCTTCTTGATGGCCTCGATCAGGTCGTCGAGCCGGACGGGGTTCGTCATCTGGACAGGATTCGTCATGTGTCAACCATAGGTTGACGACGCTCAGATCGTCAACCCGAAGTTGACGGTATGGAGTCCGGATCAGGGGTGGCGCGGTCGCATCGGCGCACCCCTGCCCACCTCCTCCGGGGTGTCCCGGAGGCCCTTCCGGGCGGTGTCGCGACCGGCCGCCCGGAAGATTCCCGCATCAGTGAACACAATGTGCAATGCTTGGTCACTCACCGTTACCACAGGGAAGGAAACCGTCCGTGCGTATCCGCCTCGCCTTCGCTGCCGGCGTTCTGGCCGCAGCCGCCCCCGTCGCCCTGGCCGCCCCTGATGCCCTGGCGTCCGCGCTCTCCCCCGTGGAGCCGGGCACCTACGAGATCGTCAACACCGATGGACACTGCCTGCGCAGCGAAGGCGCCTTCAACTCCAAAGCGCCGGTCGGTGCGTGCGACACCAGGTGGAAGGTGGCCCCCAGCGGCCATGACGGCGGCTTCACCATCACGCACGCGACCACGGGCAACTGCCTGGCCGTCGCCCTGGAACGGATCTACCCGCCGCTCGCCGCCACGTTGCCCTGCGACATGACCCAGGGGAGCGCGTGGACCCTCGCCGATGCAGGCGACGGCCAGGTCACCATCTCCCTGAGAGGCTCCTCCTACCTGACCGACATGGGCGACAACCGCCCCACCGTACTGCTGGAGCCCCGCCCGGAGGGCCAGCACTGGACCCTCCGGGCGATGTGATCGACGACGCGAGGCACCCCGCGGCGTCGATCTGATCGTTCAACCGTTCCCGGCTCGTCCCTGAGGGCCCTTCCGGCGGTCGCGCCGGTGGCCTGACGTTCGGCCGGTACCCGGCCCGGTGCTCACTCGCTGACGGCATCCGGGCCGGTTCTCATCAGCGACCCGTTCCTGAAGCGGCGGGCAGGTTCAGGGCTCGGCGCAGGAAGTCCAGCTCGTGGCGGAGCAGGTTTTCCCGCATGACCAGGTGGTTGGCGCGAGACAGCGGCAGCACCTCGTGCGGTCTGCCCGCCTCCAGCAGCGCCGCCGACAGCCGCAGAGAGTGAGCGGCGATGACGTTGTCATCGGCGAGCCCGTGCACCAGCAGCAGCGGCCGGGTCAGCGAGGCCGCCTCCAGGATGGGCGAGCAGCGGTCGTAGGCCTCGGGATGCTCGGCGGGATGACCAAGGTGGCGTTCGCGGAAATGGGTGTTGTACATGCGCTGGTCGGTGACGGGAGCACCGGCGACGGCGGCGTGGAAGACGTCCGGCCGGCGCAGTCAGGTGCCGCTGGTCACGGCTCTGCACGGCGGCGTACGGGCCGAAGGCATCCCAGCCGGCGGCGGTCAGGTACTCGAACGCCTGGGTGTCCCAGGCCACCGGGACGAGGGTGCCGTCCAGACCGGCGATCCAGAGGGACACGTCGGCGTTGGCCGTACCGGCGGCCGGATAGCGGATGGTTACGGGCGGGCGGGCGGGATCGGCCGGGTCGGCGATGTACCACCGCTGGACGGGCGTGGCGTCCACCCGCGTGACCAGCAGCGACCGGCCGTCCGGCGCCCACCAGTAGCCGCGGTCGCGCCCCATCTCCCCGGCGGCCACGTGCTCGGGGAGCCCGAAGGTGACCTCCTGTCCGTCCGGCTCGGCCACCGCGCGGTCGTCCTCGGCGGCTGTGACCTGCTTGACGCGTAGCGCGCCGCGGCTGACGTAGGCGACGCGCTGTCCTGTCGGGTCGGGGCGAGGGGCTACGGCCTGGCCAGGGGTGTCCAGGTGGCGTACCTCGCCGGTGGCCGGACGTACCGTCCACAACCGTCCCGACAGCGCGAACGCCAGCAGTTCGCACGCTCCGTCGGCGGTGAAGGCGACGATCCCGGGGAACATCTCCCCGGCGCGCCTGCGCCTGGCCGGTTCCTCCGCGGAAGGCAACCCGCCGTGCCCGGTGGGGAGGTCGGCGGGGTCCACGAGGAGGCTTTCCGCGCCGGTGGCGCAGTTGAGTGCCCACAGGCAGGAGACCGGGTCGTCGCCTGCCCTGGCACGGAGGAAGTACACGGTCTGGCCGTCAGGGGAGACGGTGACGTGGCGTGGAGTGCCAAGGGTGAATCGGTGGGTACGGGCAAGCTGCCCGGGAAGCGAGGAGTTCGACATCAAGCTGCTCCCAAGTCCGGAATTTGCGGCAGAAAGCAGCTTGGCCGCCCTCCTTACCGGAGCACGGCCTGCAGGGGAATTATTAGCACACATGTGTAAAGTCCGGCAAACTCGTCGAGGTCGTACCGGCCCGGAATCCCCGGGTTGGTGTCCCAGCAGCCGGTGGAGACGTTGCGGGAGCGGCTGCGCGCGCTCACCTTCTTGCTGCAACAACACCACCTTCCAGCCGGTCATGGACACGCTGAAGCTGCTGGACCGCTACGGTGAGGCACGGTTGCCGTGTCCTCACCCTGAACCTGTCGGACGTTACCTGCTGTAATTCTTCCCGGGGGCCTTACCGGGGATCGGCTTGCCGATAAGAGCGACGGGGATGAAGAAGCAGATTTGGCCGATCACGATGGTGAGCGTCCAGAGCGCCTTGTCGTCATAGTGGGCGGATGCCTTGGCGTACAGCTCGTCGGGGACGCGCTCCCCGGACGGGTTCGGGGTGAGGACGGCCTCCACGAGCTCCAGTGCGACCCGTTCGGCGTCGGTGAAGTAGGGGGCGTCCTGCCATGACGCCACGGCGGTGATGCGCTCCTCTGTCTCCCCGGCCTTGCGGAGGAGGCCGGTTTGCCGGACGGTGTGGTACGTGCTGCCGACGATCTGCCCGGCGCGTAGCTGGACCAGGCTGATGGTGGTCTGCGGAATCGCACCGTTCAGGGTGGCCTTGGACATGGCTCCGGCGATCGTTGCCACCTCGGGGAAGAACTGGCTGGGGTCGGGCAGACGCGACTGGAGGTTGTCTTGCTCGGTCGTCGTGGGCGTGGACATGGCGAGGTTTTCCCTTCTCAGTCTCAGCGGTGTTTGAGACTTACGACCCGGTGTCTCAGTAGTCCGACGAAACAACTGCTGGGAATGTGAGGCGACGCGTCGACCTCACATTCCGAGGGGTTGTGTCGTCGATCTGGTGAGGGCGGATGCGACGAAGGAAGTCGGGGACACCATGACCACCCCATCCGCGAGGTCGCAGGTGGTGAGCGTCGAGAACTCGTGCCGAGAATCAACGTCGGTAAACGAATCGGTGAGTGGATTCCGACAGGCGTCGGTGCACTGCTCTGACCTGGGGATACGCCTCTACCTTGCGGTCTATGACACCGACCCGAGCAGAGGGCCTGGAAGGCGTGCCTTGATAGCGTAGGGCTGGGGCGATGCGATGCTGCGCCAGTACGTGGAACAGCGTGTGGACGCGGTGGCCTACCGGCGGCTCGACGAGCTGTTCCGGGACGGGCACCGGCGGGGACTGCTGCCGGCGCCGCCTGAGCTGCTGAGTGAGATCACCCGCGGCGCGTTGGAGCAGCTGCTCACCTCGCAGTTGCCGCGCGAACTCGACTGGACCTCGGCCGCTCTGCTGCGGGCGACCGTCGGCACCGTGCTCTACGGGGCGATCCACTCAGCACACCCCGGCATCGACGATGAACAACTCCGGACGGTCATGCCGACGGCCCGCGATGATGAGCAGGAGGTGGGCCCGTGACTGGGGCAACCGGCAGGGTGGCATTGGTGACAGGGGCCAGCAGCGGAATCGGTGCGGCCACCGCGCGCCTTCTGACCGCGCGAGGGATGCGCGTGGTGGTCAACTACCTCCGCAGCGGCACGGCAGCCGAGGAGGTCGTGGCCGGCATCGAGGCCGCAGGCGGCCAGGCCATGGCCGTGCAGGCCGACGTGCGCGAGGCAGCGGCGATCGAGAGCATGATCGAGCAGGTCCAGGCGGCGTGGGGCGGCATCGACGTGCTCGTGCACAACGCGCTCATCCCGTATGTGATCAAACCGTTCCAGGACATGACGTGGGAAGAACTGGGCGGCAAGCTCGACGACGAGATGCGTGCGGCGTTCGCGGTCACCAAAGCCGTCCTGCCCGCCATGACCGAACAGGGCTGGGGACGCATCATCTATCTCGGTACCGGTCTCAGCCGCCGGCCCCGGGAGGGCATGATCGCACTGGGCACGGCCAAGGCCGCGCTGGCGCAGTTCGCCCGGTACCTCGCCCAGGAACTGGGCCCGCGGGGCATCACGGTCAACGTCGTCGAGCCCGGCCCGGTGGAGGACACCCGCATGGCGGATGTGTTCGACGAGGAGCACAAGCAGCGGCAGGTGGCCGCTACCCCCCTGGGCCGCCTGGCACACCCGGGCGACGTCGCCCAAGCGGTCGCCTTCTACGCCAGCGAGGACAACGCCTTCATGACCGGCACCACGGCCGCGGTCAACGGCGGGATGTCCATGTACTGACGCCCCGCTGTCCTCCGCACACGGGGCCATACCGGCCCGGTCCGGCCGACGGCCGGACCGCATCCGGCACACCGTCACCTCAGCACCATGGGCCGCAGCAGCCGGGCCCGCGGCACGCGCGGGCGCATGGCGGCGGCACGATCAAGGAAAACGTTCATGTACACGATCGATCTCGTCTACGTCGGGCGGGGCCTGCACGAGGAACTGGTCGCCTACATCGCCGACCAGCAGGGCTACTACGCCGACGAGGGCGTCCACGTCGCGCTGCGCGACGGCTGCTCCTGGGGCGAGGAGCGGCTGCGCCACGGCGCCACCATCGGGCTCGGCCGGGCGCTGCTGTCGCGACTGGCCGATGGCATCCCCTGGGTCGCACTCAATGTCAACACCCACCGCCCGCTGTTCTGGTTCCTCGCCCGCCCCGGCCTGACCTCCCTGGCCGACCTGGTCGGCCGGCGGCTGGCGGTACACGCCCCCCACACCGCACCCGGGTGCTTCGCCCGGATCGTGCTGCGCCAGGCCGGCCTCGACCCGGACCGCGACATCCACCCCATCGTCCGCCCGCCCGGCGACTACGGCATGGACCTGCGCTGGCTGCACGACGGCAGAATCGACGCCGCCCTGGTCGGCAGCACCATGGCCCCGGAGGCGATAGCCGCCGAGCACGGCTGGCAGGTGCTGGCCTGGGTCGGCGACCACTTCCAGATCCCCACCGTAGGCGTGGCCGTCGACCCCACCTACATCCACCCGGACGGCCCCGCGGTCCAGGCCGTCGTACGAGCCCACCGGCGCGCCCTGCAGGTGATCCACAACGAACCCGACACCACGGTGCGGCACATCCAGACGTTCCTCGGCCGACACACCGCAGACGAAGCCCGAGCCCACTACGAGACGTTCATCGCACCGTATTTCACCACCGACGGCCAAGCCGACCTCGCCGTCGGCGCCACCGCGATCACCGCGGTCGCCGCCGAACTCGGCGTCCCCGCCACCGTCACCGCAGCCGAGTTCTACCGCACCGCGACCACCGCACCCTAGGAGCCCGGCGACGCCGGCGCTGCCGAAGCGCAGGCAGAGCGGTGGGCAGCAGACTGGCGCAGCGCATCAGCTGCTCGGCATCCAGCAGTGCCACAGCGCCTGCAATACAGAACGTGACCGCGATTACAGATAGTTACTTTGGGGCTCGTGACACGGACCCGAGCGGGGGCCCTGTCACGACGCGCCGGCCGGCCAGGCCCAGCACGATCCCGAGCGCCCAGCCGGCGATGGCGTCGCTGGGCCAGTGGTAGCCCAGCGTCACGGTCGCCGTCGCGACCCCCGCGGCCAGCACGTGCGCTCCGCCGATCAGGTACCGCCTGCTGGTGCCCGCCGTCAGTGCGGCGATCACCAGCAGGCAGGCCGCGCCGAGGGCGGCATGGCCGGAGGGAAAGGACTGGCCGGCCGTGGCCAGCAGATCGACGCCTGATCCGGGAGGCGTGCGCCCGAGCGCCTGCTTGAACAACCAGATCACCATGCTGATCAGGGCGAGCCACCCGCCGACGGCCGGCACCAGCAGCAGAGCGCGCCGCCGCCAGGCCGCCACCACAGCCGCGATCATCACCAGGGAACCGACCAGCCAGAACTGGCCGCCGACCACGATCACCCGCCAGACCGCGTGCGGCCAGCCCGTCACCTCCAGCCCGTGGACACCCAGCATCAACCGCTGATCCCAGCGTCGCAACGGGCCATCGATGAGCACATCCACCGTGCTCACCACGACGACCATCACAGCCAGGCAACCCACCGCCGTGGGCAGCCGCCACCTCGGTACGCCGAGCACGCCGTCACGCGGAATCCCCCACCATCGCCTGAATGTCATGAGATCGAGGTGAGGTCCTTGCTGGTTGACGACGAGGAGGGGCATCGCGGGTGTGTGGGCACGAGCCGGGACCGTCTTCGGGCTGGAACGTTGCGCCCATCGGCCTCGGTCACCCCTGACGCCGGCCCGCGCTCAACGTGCCATCCAGTGTATAGCCCGGGTGTCGGTTCAGGTCCCTCGGCACTCGCCACCCCGGGCGGCTATCCGGCGAGCTCCAGGACACCACCGGCGGGTGCGAGCGTGCGAACGATCACGTTGAATTACGTGATCATTGACATCCGCCGACGCGCGGATGAGTCATCACCCCTGTGTCAGGCGACTCCGATATCTATCTGCGGGGAGCGCTTTGGATCCATCCAGCGCAGTACCTGCAGCAGTTCGCCGACCGGCAGGCTGACGCAGCCGGCGGTGGGCGCGCCGGTACTGACGTGGAGGAAGATCGCGCTACCCAGGTAGGGGATGCGGTCCTTGGTGTTGTAGGCGATCACGGCGCCATGGTCGTAGGCCGGGGAGATCATCATGTCCTCGGGGCCGGCCCCCGGATCGGCGTGGCGGGCGTCCACCCACTCGTTGTAGAGAGGGCTGGTGGGGTCGTCATCCCACTTGTCGTAGGAGAACACCTGCCGGTAGGGGAACCTCACCCCGGGGTCGGGCTTGATCCCGAACATGAAGTCGAACCCGTAGGTGCCGGACGGGGTGCGCCCGTCGCCCTCCCGCTTCTGGCCTGGCGGGGCGATGCCGCTCTGGCCGACGTTCGCTGTCCAGGGCCCGTACGTCCTCACCCAGCGGCCGCCCTCCGCGGTGTAGGCGACCAGTGTGGCAGTGGTCTTGTGGTAGGCGTCGGCCGTCACGGTGATGAGCTGCCGTCCCGGCGACGGGGGCGGCAGAGCGGCCTCAGACGCGGAGGCGGGCCGGGCGCCGGAAAACCCGCTGAAAATCATGACGAGCGCAAGCAGAGCGGCACTCACACGTACGGAAGCCATTCTCGGGTCCGCAGCCGCTCTCCGAGGAGCGTTATCCATACAGTTCACGCTAGCCAGGCGCGAGGCGTACCCGGCAGGGCGCCCCCGCTCCCCCGGTAGCGGTCGCGGAGAGGTCACCGTCCGTTCTGGGAGAAGTGCTGGTAGTCCTTCTCACTCGACCAGGATCCGCCCCAGCCCCAGCCGATCTTCTTGAACGCGCTCACCACGTCGTCACCGGGATTGATGACTCCTGGCCGCTCCAGAGGCCGTCGGACATAGTCCTTGGCGTTCGCGGGCTCGACGGTGCCGCCCGGATAGGGGTGGATGAAGGGGTTCTCCCGGGGGTTGACATCGATCGCCAGGCCGTAGGCGTGCTGCGACCACGTGCCGCTGGTCTTGACGCGCCGGCAGTTGAAGGCCGAGGTGTTGTCCGCTGTCATGGAGGCGTCGTCGCTGCCCTTGTAGACGTCCACCGGCTGCATCTGCCGGATGGGGAAGCGATGGCCGTACAGCTGCTTGAAGACCGAGACGACCTGGTCGGTCACTGATCTGTTGACCACCAGCTCTCCTGTGTGGGGGCTGCCGTCGAAACCCCAGTAGGTCATGCTGATCATCCTGAGGTCGCCAGGCTGCACCGGGCATCCTCGGCGCCAGGAATAGCGCAGCTGGTCCGGGGACACCGGCCTCACCGTGGCGGTGAACGGCGGTGATGTGCCGGGAGAAGGGGCCGCCGACGGGGACGTCGCAGCCGTTGTCGTAGCGATGCCGGTCACGCTGAGCAGAACGAGTGCCGCTGCAGCCGGCGTGCGTTGTGGGATGAATGCCATCTCCTCAGAGTAAGCACCCTTCAGCTGCCGGCGCTTATCGATCAGATGTGACCGGCCGACGCTTCACCTCTGCTCAGGGGCAGGATAAGGCCGGGCGGGCGTGGCGCGGCCCGCTGGGCGGCTGGGCGGCGAACCGGGGAGGGTCGCTGTGGCGGACGTCAGACCAGCAGGCGCACCGCGGCGAGCAGGGTGAGCCCCAGCGTGACCCGTTCGAAGAGCGTCCGGTCGATACGGCCGATGACGGCACGACCGGCCGCGGCCCCGGCCAGGACCGCCGGGGCGCCCAGTGCGGCGAAGACGAGAGTGGCCGGGGTGATCAGGCCGAGCGCGACGCTGAACGGCACCTTGAAGGCGTTGATCGTCAGGAAGAACCACGCGCTGGTGCCCAGGAAGCCCAGCATCGGCAGGCCTGCCGCCAGGAGGTAGACGGCCATGATGGGACCGGCCGCGTTGGCCGTCATGGTGGCGAAGCCGGAGAAGACACCCGCGAGGGCGGCCACCGGGCGGCGGTGGGCGAGGGAGTCCTCCGGCGCCCGGCGCCGGTTCCACAGGTGCACGGCGATGATCACCAGCAGGGTCGCCCCGATGAGCCGCCTCATCTGCGCGTCGTCGACCCAGCGCACCACGACGGCGCCGGCGACCACACCCCCGGCGACCCACGGCAAGAGCCTGATCAGCCTGGGCCAGTCGGCGTGGCGCCGGTAGGAGAGCACGGCGACCAGGTCGCCGACGAGCAGCAGCGGCAGCAGCATGCCCGTGGACTGTCTCGTCGGCAGCACGAGCGCGAACAGGGCGATCGCCACCGTCCCCGTACCGGAGACACCGGTCTTGGAAAAGCCCACAAGGAACAGGGCGGCCAGCAGCACCGCCCACTGGGCGACGTCAAGGGAGGGCATCGGTCTCGCCGAAAAGAGGGCACAAGGGCGCGTACCGGATGTCAAAGACAGGGGCGACCATACATGATGTGCGGGCCGGGGAAACCCCGGCCGAGTGCTCGAAACCCTCCGGGGTGGTGGCAGGGGCCCTCCGGTGGCCGGGCCGTCGATCATGTGACATGAGTGGCGATGGTCCGGGCGCACTCCATCGACTCGGCACGCGTCGTGTCCACCTCCAGGTCATAGAACACGCCTTGGTGGACCATCTCCGCCTGTGAGGCGGCCATCCCGATGACCCGATCGCCCGGGGCGACCTCTCGGCCTGCGGCCACCGTGCTCTCACACCTGACACCGACCCACAGCACCCGCAGTCCATAGCGATCTGGCGAGCCGGAACCCGAGGTCGTCGACGCGGAAGGCCGGGTGGCTCTTGCGGCGGCACGACGCCCGGCATCCTCGGGGCCGATCATGCGAACCCCCGCCGCGGAATACGCGGTACGGGCCGTAGACCCTGGGATCGTAGACATCCCAGCACCACTCCCACACGTTGCCGATCATGTCGTAGAGGCCCCACGCGTTCGGCGCCTTGGTCGCGACGTCGTGCACCTCTCCGCCGGAGTTCTCCCGGTACCAGGCGATCTCGTCCAGCTCTCCGTAGCGGACGCCGCAGGTCCCGGCCCTGCACGCGTACTCCCACTCCGCCTCGGACGGGAGGCGATAGCCGTCGGCCTCCCAGTCGCAGACCACGTCTTGCCCGTCGGGGTCATCACCCATCGCGTAGCAGGGGTCGAGCCCCGTCGCTTGCGAGAGCAGGTTGCAGAACCGGACGGCCTCCTTCCAGGAGACCTCGGTCACCGGCGTCCGCGGCCCCGCCGAACTCGCGGGCACCTCGCCTCGGACGGCGCGGTACAGCTCACGGGTCACGGGATACGGCGCCAGCCGGAAGGCCCCGACCTCGACCTTCCAGTCCGTCTCCGTGCCCTCGTCCCTCAGGACGATCTCCCCGGCAGGGATCCCGATCATGCGCTCGGCAATCGCCTGGCGTGGCGTCGATTCAAGGCTCATCACAGATCCGTCCCAAGCTACTCGGGCACACGGCAGGGCAGGCAGGGGGTCAGGCGCCGGGGCGCCGGGGCGCCGGGCCAGACGCTCGCCGAGGTCCTCCAGGCTGGACAGGAACCAGACGTGATCCCCCTGGCCCGTCTCATGAACGAAGTCCCGCAAGGCCGAGCTTGCCGCCGCGTGCCGGGATATGTCACCCATGATCACCAGGAGCAACCGGTACGTCGTGAACTTCTGCATGATGTCACCGGCGATACGGGTGCGGAGCCGGAAGAAGGCGTCGTCGAGCCGTTCGGCGGGAATGACGACCACCTCGGCGCGCTGCCCCAGCGCCTCGCCCACCAGATCGACGGCGGCGCGTTCGCCCTGAATCACCTCCCCATCAGGACGGCACATGAGCACACGAAATCCGTGCATAGGGAAAAGCATTTCAGAAATGGTTTCAGACATGATCGTCCGCTCTTTTCGGAAGGTGAAGGAAACCGAAGGTATACGCGACGTCACTTGGTCGCGTCGAGAGGAACCGGCTGTGGAGCGGCAATAATGAGAAGAGTCGCGCGTCAGGCGCGACAACAGGACGGAGCGGCCGGATCACAGGCGGAGCAGACCACCATGGTCGCCACCTTCCTGTCCATCGTCCGGCTCCTGACTGCCTCGTCTTCAGGCGGTCGTGAAATTCACGCCTGATCTTCATTTTTCAAAATGAAAATAGCAGTGGGTATCGGCGACGTCAATCGCCGAAAGCGGCTCGCGGATCTCCGCCTTCGAAAGCCGCATTGTGGGCCTTCGCCGACCCGTCTCCGGAACCGTTTCCCACCGGCCCCCTCCATCCCTCATCTCCGGCCTCCCCGGGTCTCCCCGGCCTGGCGGAGATGCCGGCGAGGCTGGGGCGGCATTAGCCTGGGGGCGCTTGTCGTTGTGTCGGAGAGGGGTGACCGATGTCGCCGGTTCTGGAGAGTACGGCCCGGGTGCTGCTGCGCAGGATCGCGGTGGAGCAGGCCGGGTCGCGACTGCCGTCCCTGGCGGCGGCGGTGATCCGGGACGGGCGGCTCGCCTGGTTCGGCGCGCGCGGCAAGGCAGGGGACGCAGCCCCCACCGAGACCACCCAGTACCGGATCGGTTCCATCACCAAGAGCATGGTCGCCACCGTGGTCATGCGGCTGCGCGACGAGGGCCGCGTGGATCTGCTCGATCCGGTCGGCAAGCACGTCCCCGGCACGCCGGTCGGCGAGGTGACGGTGGCCCAGCTGCTGTCGCACACCGCCGGGCTGACAGCGGAGCCGCCCGGCCAGTGGTGGGAGCGGACCCCGGGCATGCCGGTGGAGGAGCTCATCGCGCTGCTCGGCCCGCAGACCGCCCGGCACCGGCCCGGCCGCCGCTTCCACTACTCCAACCTGGGCTTCGCCCTGCTGGGTGAGCTGGTGGCCCGGCACCGGGGGGTGAACTGGGCGCGGGCCGTGCAGGCGGAGATCCTGGAGCCGCTGGGCATGCGCGACACCACGGCGCGGCCGCGTGCCCCGCACGCACGCGGCTACGCCGTGCACCCGTGGGCCGATGTGCTGCTGCCCGAGCCCGAGCATGACGCGCTCGCCATGGCCCCGGCCGGGCAGCTGTGGTCCACCCCCGCCGACCTGGCCCGGTGGGCGGCGTTCGTGGCCGGAGACACCGGCGATGTCCTGGCCCCGGCCACGGTGGCTGAGATGCGCGAGCCGGCGACCGTCGATGACGGCGACGCCTGGACCGGTGGTTACGGCCTGGGCCTGCAGCTGGCCCGGGTCAACGGCCGCCGCCTGGCCGGTCACACCGGCTCCATGCCGGGCTTTTTGGCCACGGTCTGGGCCGACCCGTCCGACAGGGTGGGCGTGTTGTTCATGGCCAACTCCACTTCGGGGGTGAGCCGTACCCTGCTGAGCGAGCTGCTGGCCATCCTCGACGAGCACGAGCCGCGCCTGCCGGCCGAGTGGGAGCCCGCCGCTGTCGACGCCGACCTGCTGGAGCTGGCCGGCCCGTGGTATTGGGGACCGAGCGCGTACGCGCTGCGGCCGCTGCCGGGCCGGGGGCTGTCCCTCACCCCGATCGGCGGCGCCGGCCGTGCCTCCCGGTTCGTCGCCCAGGGCGACGGCACCTGGCTCGGCCTGGACGGCTACTACGCCGGTGAGACGCTGCGCCTGGTCCGCCGGGCCGACGGCTCGCCCAGCCACCTCGACCTCAACACCTTCGTCTTCACCCGCACCCCCTACGATCCCTCGGCCGAGGTGCCGGGCGGGGTGGACGCCGGCGGCTGGCGCGGCTGAGCGGCTGTACGGCGCTGCCCGGCAGGGCCGTGACTACGGCAGGCCGTGGCGCTTTCTGTAGTCGTCCCACACCCTGACGCAGTAGTCGTGGCGCCAGTCCTCCCGCCGGAAACGCCGGCAGGGAGAGGTGCCGGCCTGGGTGTCGGGGCTGTCGGGGAGGACGGAGGTGTCGGGGATGGGGGCGGTCCTGGGAGTGTGCGGGGCGGCGAGGGTTGCGGTGTTGCGGCGGTTACCCCTCTTATCCCGGGGTGCCTGCGGAGGTGTCTGTGAGGTCTCCGGCGCCTTCGGGCCGGCGCTCTGGGGTGATGGCCTCCGGACCGTCTGCGGCGCGCCGGGCTCGTGGTGGTGCCGTCGGCCCTGGGCGCCGAGGACGGTCCGGTTGCGGGGTCGCTCGATCGCGTGCGGCGGGGCCGCTTTCAGGCTGCGGACGGTCCTTGCCGGGGTGATGGCCTGGGGTGCGGCCACGGGCGCGTGAGCGGTGGCCGGCGGGTCCGTCTGCGCCGGTGGGACCGCCAGGTCGTGGCCGGCCACCGGTGACGGGTCGGCCGCAGCGGCGACCTCCACGGGGGACGGCCCAGACACCGGTGACCACCCCGACGACCAGAGGCCGACTCCGGCGGCCGCGAGGAACGCACAGGTCAGCGCGGGCCGCAGGAGCCGGTCACGCGATATCCGCGCTGACGGCCACGGCCGGTGCAACCGGAGCGGCACCAGCGGGGGCGGGAGTGCGGGCGAGCGGGTCGGCCGGATGTCGAGGCTGACCCGTGAGCCGTAGACGAACGGGTCGCCGGCGCCGCCGCAGGCCTCGGCCTGTGGCGCGCCTGGAGGGGTCACCAGGGCGGGGGGTGAGCCCGGCGGCCCGCCGTACGGCCTGCGGCCACGGGGGCCTGTGCTCGGGTCGCGTCTGCGAGTCGAGTCCTGGTCGTTTTTCATCTCGCCTCCCGTGGTCACGTCTGATCTGCCCCAGCGTGCCGAAACTCACGCACCGTGTGTGGGGAATAACGGAATGCTCTTGCGGGCCTGTCGCTGGGATCACGGAGCGAATCCATCTGAACGCATGCAAAGTGCCGGCGGTGCGGGCGCACGACGGAGTGGGGCGTGCCGGTGCCGCGCAGGTTGGTGAACTGCTATTTCTTGTCCGGGCCCCGGCCGGCGCGGGCGGTGAGCGCGGTGAGCGCGGCGAGGAGGGATGCGACGGTGAGCAGGGCCAGGGCGGTCCGGGCCCCGGCGATGCCCGGCCCTCCTCCGTGGTGGAGGGCGAGGGTGACGGCGGCGATGCCCAGCGCGGTCCCGATGCCGCGCGTCATGTTGATCATGCCCCCGGCGGTTGCCGACATGTGTGCCGGCAGGGCGGCCATGACGACGGTGTTGTTGGTCGGCACGAACACCCCCAGGCCCAGGCCGAGCAGCGCCAGCAGCCATACGAGCCGGCCGGGTTCGGCGGGGGCGATCGCCAGCAGGGCGGTTGCCGCGGCGGCGACCAGGGTGCCGGCCACGCACCGGGCCCGGTTGCCCCACCGGCGCGGCAGCAGATGGTCGGCGCCGAGCGCGGCCAGGGCGAACCCTCCGGGCAGCGCGCTCAGCAGCAGACCGGCGTGCAGTTCGCCCAGGCCGCCGTTGACGAGGACCTGCGGGATGAGCACCAGCGGGCCGAACAGGGCGAGGTAGCCGCACAATGCCCCGGCCAGGCCGGCCGCCACCGCCGCCGTGCGCGCCACGGTGACGTCGATGAGGGGGGATGCCGGACGGCGTTCCCAGATCCAGAAGCCGGTGGCGGTGGCGGCTGCGGTGGCGAGCAGAGCCGCGATCGACCATGAGGGCAGTCCCAGTCCGGCTGCCGCCGACAGAGCCAGCAACAGGCTGGTCGTGGCCGCGGAGAGCAGGATCAACCCGGCCCAGTCAAACGGGCCGCCCCGGCTGTAGTGGCGGGTACGGGGCAGCAGGTAGCGGCCGGCGGCGATGGCCGCCAGCCCGACCGGCACGTTGATCCAAAACACCCATCGCCAGCCGGCCGCGGCGACCACCAGCCCGCCCACCGTGGGTCCCACGCCCAGGCCCAGTGCCTGGGCGGCGGCCTGCGCCCCCAGTGCGGTCCGTATCCGCCGCCGGGAGACGCTGGTCGCCACCAGCGCCACGCTGTTGGCCTGGAGCATCGCCGCGCCCACCGCCTGCACCAGGCGGCAGGCCACCAGCGCCGGCAGCGACGGTACGGACCCGCAGGCCGCCGACGCCGCGGTGAACACGGCGAATCCATAAAGGTAGACCCGCTTGCGGCCCGCGACGTCGGCCAGACGTCCCACCCCGATCAGCAGGGCGATCAGGGCGAGCAGATAGGCCAGTGACACCCACTGCACCGCCGCCAGGGCGGCGTGGAACTCGCGCTGCAGCGCCGGGAAGATCAAAGTGACGATGCTGGCGTCCAGCTGCCCCATGAACGCGCCGATGCACACCGAGCCCACCGCGAACAAGGGCGCATACCGATGTTCTCGCACCCTGGCGGGGCGGGCTCGTTCTCCCAGCAGCCCAGGCACCGCTCAGCGTCCGGGCGGCTTCGCGCGGGAGTCGTACCGGTTACCGGTAGCTGTCAGCGGACGCGAGACGAGCTGCGCCGCGCGGGCGGTCTTCACCGGCGGGATCTCCAATCCGGCCAGTCACCGACGTTCCGTGCCCGCGGGGCGTGCCCGCCGGGCCTGGGAGGCGTTGGTGTCCCCATCACCAGTGGTTCTGCGTCAGAACCGCTTTTCAGTCTATTCCGCCCCGTGGCCCCGGTGAGCGGGGCGGGCTTCCTCGTCTCGGGGGCGCCCGCCGCCTGCCGATGATCTCGTGCGGAGGACATCACCGTCCTGGAGGCTCACGGGCCTCGCCGAAGGCGGTGCCGCCGCGTTCAGCGGGAGCAGGTGAGGTGCAGGCGGGCCCAGGAGTTGTTGGCGTAGCCCTGGGGATTCCACAGGGACGCCGGTGATTCGGGTTGTACGGCACCGGTATGGTCCCAGGCGCGGGCGGTGATCTCCACCTCGCCCTCCGGCAGCTCGACGGTGGTGCGCCAGTGCTGCCAGGCCCAGGGGCCGGCCGCCTTGTCCAGCCGGGCCTGGGCCCAGGTACGGCCGCCGTCGATGGACAGGTCCACCCGGGCCACGCTCCGGCCGTCACCGGCGAAGGCGTAGCCGGTGACCTCGGCCGGCCCGGGGGCCGGGCGGGCGCCTTCGCCGGGGCGCAGGATGGCGCAGTTGAGTGCCGCCGGGCCGAGGCTGATGCCCTCTTCCGGGCCGGCCTGGGAGGGGTCGGCCCAGGCGGGCAGGAGGCGGTAGGCGACGGCCTGAAAGTAGTTGCCGGACGGTTCGGCCTGCGCGGTGATGCGCTGCAGCCACTTGACGCTGCGGGCACCGATCCAGCCCGCGACGACCACGCGCAGCGGGGCGCCGTGGACGGCGGGCAGGAGGCGGCCGTTCATCGCCCAGGCCAGCAGGACCTCGCCCGAGGTGGCCTTGGCCGCGGGGATGGAGGCGCCGTAGGGCTGGGGCGGGTCGGCCAGCGGGGAGACGTCGGGGGCGGCGAAGGCGATGTGCGCGGCCTCGGGCCGCAGGCCCGCCTCGGCCAGGACATCAGCCAGGCTCACCCCGGTCCACCGGGCCGTGGAGATGGCGCCGGGCCCCCAGGGTGCCTCCCCGGGAATGTCGCGGACCTCGATCAGCCCGGCGCGGCGGTTGCCCGCGCACTGCAGTGTCGCCACCACCTCCCGCTCGGGGAAGCGGCCGCGCAGCTCCTGCAGCGACAGCTGTAACCGCTGGGTGACCAGTCCGTCCACCACCAGTCGCCAGGTGGCTGCGTCGAGGTGGGGAACGGGGCCGTGGTTGCGGCTGTAGAAGGCCTCCAGCGGGGTGATCAGCTGATCCGCCAGCGCCCCCGGAGGCGGTTCGGCGTTGAACGGCTCCTCCTCATGCACCACCATGTCATCCCGTTTACCCCATTTCGTCATACTTTTCGGGTACCCGGTGCTGGTCTGGGTGATGCACGTCCGGCCAGGTCACCCGGCCTGCCTCGGTCACCGGCGTGCGGGCGTCGCGGCGGCCACCTCGCCCAGGCGGCCGGGGTGGATCCGCAGGCGTGGCGCTCCTGCGAGCGGCACCGGAGCGCACCCGGGTCCGCCCGCCGGGTCTGTCCGTCGCAGGCGGCTGGTAATGTTGCCGTCCCCAGCAGTGGACGTACCGAGAAGGAGGTGGGACCCATTACCGCTGTATCAGGTCGGGTGCTCTCACCTCACGGCCGCGCGGTCCACCCGGCATAGGTGACCGAGAGAGCGCCCTTCGGCATCCCGAAAGGCTCTCGTGTCGCTTCCCCCGTCATCGTCCCCTCCCTCCCCCATCGTCACCGCACTCCGGGCCGCCGGCTGCGTCTTCGCCGAGGACGAGGCCCGGCTGCTCATCGCCGCGGCCCGGACGCCGGCCGACCTCGCCGCCATGGTGGACCGGCGAGCCGCCGGCCTGCCCCTTGAACACGTCCTCGGCTGGGCGGAGTTCTGCGGCCTGCGGATAGCCGTGGACCCCGCGGTCTTCGTCCCCCGCCCCCGCACCGAGTTCCTCATCCGTCAGGCCACCGCCCTCATCCGTCAGGCCGCCGGTCCCGCCGGCCAGGCACTCCCCCGGCCGCGCCCTGTCGTCGTGGACCTGTGCTGCGGCTCGGGCGCGATGGGCGCCGCGCTGGGCGCGGCCCTGGAGCGGGTGGAGTTGCACGCCACCGACATCGATCCCGCCGCGGTGCGGTGCGCCCGCCGTAACCTCGCCGCCACCGGCGGTCAGGTATACGAAGGTGACCTCTACGAGCCGCTGCCCGCCACGCTGCGGGGCCGCGTCGACGTCCTGGTCGCCAGCCCGCCCTACGTACCCACCGAGGCGATCGGGCTGCTGCCCCCGGAGGCCCGCGTGCACGAACCGCGGGTGGCGCTCGACGGTGGCGCGGACGGGCTTGACATCGTACGGCGGGTGATCACCGCGGCGCCGCTATGGCTGGCACCAGGCGGCTACCTGCTGATCGAGACGAGCGAGCGCCAAGCGCCGCAGACCGCCGAAACCGTCGCCCGCAACGGGCTGATCCCGCAGGTGGCCGGTTCCGAGGAACTGGACGCCACCGTCGTCATCGGAACCAGGCCCGCCCTCCAACTGGGCCCGAGCCGCTGACCCAGGCAGAACAGGCGCGTATCGTCCGGGCCGCGGTCGCCGTACTACCCGGTGCGCCGACGAGCGTAGGAGGAACCATGAAGAAGTCGGTTGAAGAGATTCCGGGCAAGCGGGACCACGGAGCAGTGGTGCTCTGGGCCACTGGCTGCGCCGAGCACGTGCTCCCCTGCTTCGAGGAGAGGAGACCGGTGGCAAGCTGCCGGTAGGGCACGGCCGACTCCCCGGATGAAAAGCAGGCTATCGATGGGAGGCCAGGAGAGCATGATGGTCGGGGCCGTCGGGGTCGGCGTGCACGGTGGCCGCGCGCAGGCGAGGCAGGTCGTGGATCAGCTGGTGCTCGGCCTGCACCGCCACGGCGTGCGCTTGGACCAGCGACAGGTCGCGCTCGACCACGATGTCGACCTCGGCGCGAAGGTCATGACCGATCCAGCGCAGCCGCAGCGATCCGACCCGCCGCACGCCGGGAGTGGCGGTGAGAATGTGCTCGGCGCGCTCGACCAGGGCCGGATCGACGGCGTCCATCAGCCGGTGGTAGATCTCCCGGGCCGCGTCCCGCAGCACGGAGCAGATTGCCACGGTGATCGCCAAGCCGACGATCGGGTCGGCGAGTGACCATCCCAGCGCCGCGCCGCCCGCGCCCAGCAGCACGGCCAGTGAGGTGAAGCCGTCGGTACGGGCGTGCAGGCCGTCGGCGACCAGCGCGGCCGAGCCGATCTCGCGGCCGACCCTGATCCGATAGCGGGCCACCCACTCGTTGCCGAGGAAGCCGATCACTCCGGCGGCGGCGACCCAGCCGAGTGCCTGCACGTCCTGGGGGTTGATCAGGCGCTTGACGGCCTCATACCCGGCGAACGCGGCCGAACCCGCGATGACGGCCACGATGATGATCCCCGCCAGGTCTTCGGCCCGGCCGTAGCCGTAGGTGAAGCGGCGGGTGGCCATCCGCCGCCCCAGAGAGAACGCGATCGCCAGCGGCACCGCCGTCAGGGCGTCGGCGAAGTTGTGCAACGTGTCGCCCAGCAGCGCCACCGACCCGGAGAGCGCCACGATCACCGCCTGGGCCACGGCGGTCACCATAAGCGCGGCAAAAGAGGTGGCCAATACGCGCATTCCCCGGCTGCTGGACTCCAGCGCCGCATCGGTCTTGTCGGCGCTGTCGTGGCTGTGCGGGGTGAAGGCATGGCCGGCCCGCGCCGTCAAACGCCTGAGCCGGCCCCTTCCGGTCGGCTCTCCATGCCCGTGGGGCCTATGGGGGGACAAAGAATCGGCATCCTGCTGGTCAGGCATAGCTACCTCACTTGCGGCCGGTGCCCTTTTCCCGGAGTATACGTAGTCATGTACGCACGCGACAATGTCTCAGGTGCCAACCCCTCGCAGGAGCAACCCACCGGCGCGCAGGTGGAGGCCGCCGTCGAGGCATTCCGCATGCTCAGCGACGCCACCCGGCTGCGCCTGATGTGGCTGCTGTCCTCCGGCGAATACGACGTCAACTCCCTGGCCGAGGCCATCGGCACCGCCCGCCCCTCGGTCTCCCAGCACCTGGCCAAGCTGCGCCTGACCGGTCTGGTCCGCACCCGCAGGGACGGCCGCCGCGTCCTATACCGCGCCCGCGACTCCCACGTGCGCAGCCTCATCGGCGAAGCCCTCTTCCACGCCGGCCACGAGGTCTCCGGCATCCCCCGCCACAAGGACTGAGGCCATCGCCCCTTGGATGCCACCACAAACCGCTTGATCAATCACAGGCCAGAATGGATACGGTTCATCGGCTCGTTCAGTCCGCCTGCACGGCGTGGATCGCGGTGAAGGCTTCGAGGTGCACTCCTGGACCGGGTTCCTGGACGCCTTCAAGCACGTGTCCGCCCGGCCCACGCGCACGGAGAGGCTGCTCGTCTCCCTGGTGGCGCTGCTGGTGTCGGAGAGCTGCAACATCGGGTTGACGCCGATGTGTGACCCGAACGAGCGGGTGCTGACCCGCTCGCGCCTGTCGCACGTGGACCAGAACTACCTGCGTGCCGACACCATCGCCGCGGCGAACGCGGCGCTGATCACCGCTCAGGGCCGTATCGAGCTGGCGCAGAGGTGGGGCGGCGGAGGGAGCGGAGGGATCGGTGCGATGGTCGTGCGCGGCACCCCACGCGACAGCCTGTTCACCCTGGACACGCTGCTGGACCTCGACGGCGGCGTCCGCCCCGAGATGGTCGCGACCGACAACGCCTCGTACTCCGACATGGCCTTCGGCCCGTACAAGATGCTCGGCTTCCGCTTCGCCCCGCGCTTCCGCGATCTGGCCGACCAGCGGTTCTGGCGCGCGGACGTGCCCGTGCCGGAAGGCGAGGAGCCGGCCGGGGACTACGGGCCGCTCGAAGCCATCGCGCGTAACAAGGTGAACCTCAAGCGGATCGAGACGCACTGGCCGGACATACTGCGGGTGGCCGGGTCGCTGATCACCAACCAGGTGAAGGCGTACGACCTGCTGCGGATGTTCGGCCGCGAGGGGCACCCCCACGCCGCTGGGAGCGGCGTTCGCCGAGTACGGCCGCATCGACAAAACAATGCACCTGCCCGCCCTGGTCGCCCCGGTGGACGACACCTCCCGGCGGCTGATGAACCGGCAGCTCACCGTCCAGGAGTCCCGCCACCGCCTGGCCCGCGCGATCTGCCACGGCGGCCGCGGGCAGATCCGCCAGGCTTACCGGGACGGACAGGAGGACCAGCTCGCAGCGCTCGGGCTCGTCCTCAACGCCGTGGTGCTTTGGAACACCCGCTATCTGGACGCCGCCGTCGCCCGGCTGTGCGCCGAGGGTCACGAGATCAAGGATGAGGGCGTGGTCCGCCTGTCGCCGCTGAAGGACCGGCACATCAACTTCCTGGGCCGCTATCTGTTCAACATTGCGGCGAGCGGCCCAGCGCAGGGCCTGCGACCCCTGCGTGACCCGGACGCGACCGACGTCGACGACGAGGACGCCGAAGGCCGAGTGCCTGTGTCACAACTCGTGATTCGTGACGTTGCGTGATGTCGGCGTGCACGTGAACGTGCCTCATAACGTCACGCACGTCTCATCTGAATTGGCAGGCACCGAACTCGGTGGACAGAGGGTGCCTGGTGATCTCGCGGCGTGACCCCGCTTGACCTTGACACGGTGACAAGGTCTTCACTGTAGCCAAGGAGGTGGTCCCGATGACCATGCCGAAACAGGACACGGATACGATTCGAGCTTTCCAGGGGCTGGAGGACAGCCGCTCGTCAGTGCGGCTGCGGGCAGCGCTAGCGGTCGGCACGACCCCTGACCCGCGGTTCATCGACAAGCTCATCGAACGATGCGCGATCGAACCCGAATTCTACGTGCGCGACATGCTGACGTGGGCACTCACCCGCCACTCAGCGTCAATGACGGTCCCAGAGCTTCTCAATGAAGTCCGCTCGGAGCGTGCGCAGGCACGAAGCCAGGCGTTGCACACGCTGTCCAAGATCGGGGATCGGCAAGCGTGGCCGGCGATCACACGGGCGCTTCTGTCCGATGCCGACGATGAGGTGGCGCGGAGCGCTTGGCGGGCAGCGGTCGTGCTCGTGCCCGAAGGTGAAGAGCCCGAGTTGGCCGCAGTGTTGTCGACACAGCTCGGGCGAGGCGAACGTGAGATGCAGCGGAGCCTCAGCCGGGCGCTGATCGCGCTCGGTGAGGTGATTTTGCCAACTCTGCGCGCTGCGATGACGGATCTCGACCCTCGCGTGCGCGCGCACGCGATCGCCACGGAACGGCTGTTGCGCGACCCGGATGCCGGATTCGAGTTCGCGATCGAGGAGGCGAAGCGCGTCGTAGCCCTCGGCAGGACCAGCCAGGAGGGGTGATAGGCAGTGTTGATCGGTGATGTGGCACGACGGTCCGGGGTCAGCGCCCGCATGCTCAGGCATTACGACTCGCTCGGCCTGGTGCGGCCAACGGGTCGTACCGACGCTGGCTATCGAGAGTACTCCAGCGAGGACATCCGGCGGATCTTCCATATCGAGAGCCTGCGGTCATTGGGGCTGTCGCTGCGTGAAGTCAGGCGCGCGCTCGATGATCCCGGCTTCACGCCCTCAGAGCTCGTCGACGACCTCATCCGCCAGACGCGAGAACGCATTGCAGGTGAGACGGAGCTGCTCACGCGACTCCGTCGGATCGGTGCCGCGGAACCCGCCGGCTGGGAGGACGTCCTCCAGATCGTTGCACTCCTCCAGGCGTTGGAGTCAAAGAGCGCTGGGAAGCGCCAGCGCGCGGCCTTGTCCTCAGTTGAAGAGGTTCCGGTGCCAGTGGAAGCACTGGTCGAGGCAGCGCTGAGCGAGACGGACCCGAACGTCGCCGGAGCCCTTCGATGGGCTTTGGCGCAATTGGGCGATGGCGGATTGGCGCTGCTGGCGGAGGGCCTCGGCTCACCAGCAGCCGAGGTGCGGAAACGTGCAGTCCAGTCCATCGCCGAGATTCCGAACGGTGAGGCGACCGCACTGCTGCAGGACGCCCTCGCGAACCCCGACATCGTGGTCCGCAGATATGCAGCTCTGGCGCTCGGGGCACGTGGAGTAGCCGACGCGGTCCCGACGCTCATCGATATGGTCGTCGAGGGGACGAATGACGTCGATGCAGCCGATGCACTGAGCGCGCTGGCGAGTCGTCCCGCGTTGGCGGATCAGATCGCCACCAGGCTCGTTGATTGCCTCGCCCACGGCACCGTTGAATCGTCTGCACGTCGACGGCTGACACAGGCGCTCGCGGATATCCCGGGAATCACAGCGTCACGTGCCCTCGCAGAGCTGTCACATGACGAAGACCGTGCCGTTGCGCTTACTGCGGCATACATTCTCGGGATACGCAACGCACGATAACGGATCTTTCCTGGGGTGCTGTGTGCGTAGGGCCCAGTTGTTGCCGGTCACCGCCGACAGGGCCACGGCATCGCCGAGGACTCCGGCTGTACCGCGCTTCACCGCCGCGCGGTACAGCGGGGTGAGTATGTCGTAGGCGGCATCGCCCGGGAAGACCCAGCGCCGGCGGTAATGCCTGTGCAGCCGGGCCGATGACACCCCGCATCCCGGGCAGCGGATGGGCCCTCCGGTTGTCCCCGCCCTGACCAGCACATAGCCGCCGCGATCGATGAGCTCTTCCACAGCCGGCTCGGTCAGGTGGGGGAAGAAGACCCGCAGACAGGCTTCGCCTGCCGGGGGCACGGCATGCTGCACAATGAACTCCGCGGCCGCCTGTTGACGATCAAGTTCTTGGTCGAACCCGATCATCACCGAGCGGCCGCACCCATGCGCGGACCGTTATCCCATCGCGATCAGTCTCGGACACATCTCTCTGTCACGATCCGTGACCGCACCACACACTTTGCGCCGGAGCCGTGCGTGTCGCCGCTGGTGGCCAGATAGAGGTCCCCGCTCCTTCGTAGTTGACTACTTCTTGGCCAGGCGTCCTGCGCCTCGGGTGCGGGCCTGTCGCATGCGGAAGGACTCACCCTCGATGGCCACGACGATGCTGTGATGCAGCAGGCGGTCCAGCAGGCTGACAGCGGTGGTGTGCTCAGGCAGGAAGCGCCCCCCACTGATCGAACGGCCAGTGCGAGCCGATCCCCAACGCGCGGCGCTCGTAAGCAGCCGCGACGAACCGGAACAGCAACTGCGCGCCGGTATCGTCCAGCGGGGCGAACCCCACCTCGTCGATGACGACCAGATCAGCAAGGAGCAGGTTCTCGATCACGCGACCGACGGAGTTGTCGGCCAGCCCTCGATAGAGGGTCTCGACCAGGTCGGCGGTGGTGAAGTACCGCACCTTGTGGCCAGCCTGCTCACCGGACCCGCCATGCGGCACGATGTCCGTGACCGGATCGACCGGGTGTACACGCAGCCGCTGGATGTCGAGGCGCCGGCCCGCGACGTGTCCATGATCGATGGCGAGGTCGAGGTCCTCGAGATCGACGCGCTGCCACAGGAGCGGGGTGACCGGTTCGCCGCGCGCACCGGCTTCGACCCGCGTGCGTTGGCCACGCCGTACCGCTGGTTCCGTATCTCCCCGCGCCGCATCCAGGCTTGGCGCGAGGTGAACGAGCTGTCCGACCGCGCCGACGAAGAAGAACCAGGCGTACTGCTCGAAGCTGGTTAGATCGAGCCAGGCGACGCCGACGAGACCGCGAAGGCGCTCCCCCGCCCACGAGATGATGGAGACACGATGAGCAAGGCCACGAGGACCGACACACCGTCGCCCGCGTTGCACGTTGCCGACAGCCACGATCTGATCCGCGTGCACGGCGCGCGCGTGAACAACCTCAAGGATGTCAGCGTCGAGATCCCGAAGCGCCGGCTGACGGTGTTCACTGGCGTCTCCGGCTCGGGCAAGAGCTCGCTGGTGTTCGGCACGATCGCCGCGGAGTCGCAGCGGCTGATCAACGAGACCTACAGCGCCTTCGTGCAGGGCTTCATGCCGACGCTGGCGCGGCCCGAGGTCGACGTACTCGAAGGACTGACGACCGCGATCCTCGTCGACCAGGAGCGGATGGGGGCCAACCCCCGTTCCACGGTCGGCACCGTCACCGACGCCAACGCGATGCTGCGCATCCTCTTCAGCCGGCTCGGCCGGCCGCACATCGGCTCGCCCCAGGCCTTCTCCTTCAACGTCGCCTCCATCAGCGGAGCGGGTGCGGTCTCGTTCGAGCGCGGGGGGAAGAGTGTGAAGGAGCGGCGCGACTTCAGCATCACCGGCGGCATGTGCCCGCGCTGCGAGGGCATGGGCCGGGTCACCGACATCGACCTGTCCCAGCTCTACGACGACTCCAAGTCGCTCAACGAGGGTGCGCTCACGATCCCCGGCTACAGCATGGACGGCTGGTACGGCCGGATCTTCAGCGGCTGCGGCTTCTTCGACCCCGACAAGCCGATCCGCAAGTACACCAAGGCCGAGCTCCACGACCTGCTCTACAAGGAGCCGACCAAGATCAAGGTCGACGGCATCAACCTGACGTACGAGGGCCTGGTCCCGAAGATCCAGAAGTCGATGCTCTCCAAGGACAAGGAGGCGCTGCAGTCGCACATCCGGGCGTTCGTGGACCGGGCGGTCACCTTCACCGCCTGTCCCGAGTGCGGCGGCACCCGGCTCAGCGAGGCGGCCCGGTCGTCGCGGATCGGCGGGATCAACATCGCCGACGCCTGCGCGATGCAGATCAGCGACCTGGCCAAATGGGTCCGCGGCCTTGACGAGCCGTCGGTGGCGCCGCTGCTTGCGACTTTGCAGCAGACCCTCGACTCGTTCGTGGAGATCGGGCTGGGCTACCTCTCGCTCGACCGGCCGTCGGGCACGCTGTCGGGCGGCGAGGCACAGCGCGTCAAGATGATCCGCCACCTCGGCTCCTCGCTCACCGACACCACCTATGTCTTCGACGAGCCCACCATCGGCCTGCACCCCCATGACATCCAGCGGATGAACGACCTGCTGCTGCGGCTGCGGGACAAGGGCAACACGGTGCTCGTCGTGGAGCACAAGCCGGAGGCGATCGCGATCGCCGACCACGTCGTCGACCTCGGCCCCGGCGCCGGTACGGCGGGCGGTACCGTCTGCTTCGAGGGCACCGTCGAGGAGCTGCGGGCCAGCGGCACCATCACCGGCCGCCATCTCGACGACCGGGCCACCGTCAAAGAGAAGGTGCGCAAGCCCACCGGCACGCTGGAGATCCGCGGCGCGACGGCGAACAACCTGCGCGACGTCGACGTCGACATCCCGCTCGGGGTGCTCGCCGTTGTCACCGGCGTCGCCGGCTCCGGCAAGAGCTCGCTCGTGCGCGGGTCGATCCCCGCAGGCGCGGGTGTGGTGTCGGTCGACCAGGGCGCGATCCGCGGCTCGCGACGGAGCAACCCGGCGACCTACACCGGACTGCTCGACCCGATCCGCAAGGCGTTCGCGAAGGCCAACGGTGTGAAGCCGGCGCTGTTCAGCGCCAACTCCGAGGGCGCCTGTCCCAGTTGCAACGGCGCCGGCGTCATCTACACCGACCTGGCGATGATGGCCGGCGTCACCACCATCTGCGAGGAGTGCGAGGGGAAGCGGTTCCAGGCATCGGTGCTGGACCACCACCTCGGCGGCCGCGACATCAGCGAGGTGCTCGCGATGTCGGTGACCGAGGCCGAGGAGTTCTTCGGCGCCGGCGAGGCGCGCACGCCGGCCGCGCATGCCATCCTCGGCCGGCTCGCCGACGTCGGGCTCGGCTACCTCAGTCTCGGCCAGCCGCTTACCACGCTGTCCGGCGGCGAGCGGCAGCGGCTCAAGCTGGCCACCCACATGGCCGAGAAGGGCGGTGTCTACATCCTCGACGAGCCGACCGCCGGCCTCCACCTCGCCGACGTCGAGCAGTTGCTCGGCCTGCTCGACCGGCTCGTCGACTCCGGCAAGTCGGTCATCGTCATCGAGCACCACCAGGCGGTCATGGCGCACGCCGACTGGATCATCGACCTCGGTCCCGGAGCCGGCCACGACGGCGGCCGGATCGTCTTCGAGGGCACACCCGCCGACCTCGTCGCCGCCCGCTCCACCCTCACCGGCGAGCACCTCGCGACCTACGTCGGCACCTGACCGAGGCCCTCGCGGACACCGTGAGACGAGTTCTCTCCTCTGTTTCGACTTGTCCTGACCGGTAAAGGGTGCTCTACTTCTCCGCCTGGCGGGGTGGCTTGACCCGTTGGGTGTCGGAACTATCCCTCATCGTCGGCGATACCCCACCGGTCGACGGGGTATCGCCGAGGTGAGCCCAGAAGCCGCCAGTTCGAGCTCCTGCCCCAGCGTCGAGCACCTCGCGCAGCCGCCGCCCCGAGTCCTCGAAGACAGGAGCAGATCCATTCGGCGGGCGGTGATCGTAGAGGTTCAGGACGCGCTGCATCTTGGCGATGAAGTGCGGGTCGGTGGAGGACTTCCACGTCGTGGTGGTCTGCCGGCGCACCCCGCCCGCACGCAGGATCCGCCTCAGGTGCTCACGGCTGATCGCCGCCACCACACCCCGGGTGATGAGGTGCTCGGCCAGGGTGCGCAGACTCCAGGTGGAGTGCCCGGTGATGCCCCATTCGGCGGGGACCGTCTTGGCGATCAGGCAGATGTGCTCACGCACCTGGCTACTGATCGCTCGTGGACGGCCCCCGTTCCATTTTGGGTCCAGTGCGTCGAACCCCTTCTCGTTGAAGGCGTGGATGACATCCCGCACGTAGTCGTCGCTGACCTGCATCAACGAGGTGATGTCCGGGACGCTTTGGCCCTGGCCGGACATCATCACCACGATCGCCCGCCGCAGCTTGACCGGATCCTTCGCGCTCCGCGTGATCCGCTGCAGCCTGTGGCCTTCCTCCATGGTCAACGGCCGGACGAACACTTCCGGTCGGCGAGCCACGACCACCTCCCGACATCGAAGAGGCAGCCAGCCTGGCGGATTCACCGCCGGAGATCAGTTACCCCTCCAAGATTCGGTGACGGGCCACCAGTACACGCGATCGCGTTGCCCCTGGTGGCAGCCCCCGCCGTCGCTCTGCTTTGGTGGCACGATCGCGCAGAGTGGTCCTGCCAAGTGAAGGACCTGCCATAGCCACGCCTGAATGACTGCTGACGACGGTGGTTCGGGTGCCGGATCGTGGTGGGTCACCCTCCAATGTTCCGGACAAGCAACCTTAATCGGGGTCAGGACGCGATATCCCCATGACATACCGTCACCGAACCTTTGACCGTCCTCGATGGGGTTGCCTGACAGACGGTGCGGGTGTGTCGCGGTGAGAGCCGGTTGACGCCGCAGCGCGCCGGCGAGCACCGGCCGATCGGCCCTCGCCGAGGACGGGGCGGGGTGGGGATGTGACGGCGGAGGGGGTTGAGGAACATCCATGTCAGATCGTGCGCTAAGGATCCGTCGGCCCTGGTGGGCGTCTGACGGAGCATCGACGACCGGACCCGCCTGAAGCCGTCCCACGGATAACACCCTATTATCTGCGGGAACAAGATTCGCCACGTGCGGTGATGCCCTCGGGCCGCTGCGTGAAGCGTCCCTATTATCCGTGGCAAGGGGGAAGCGGTGCCCACCGTCGTGCAACTGCCGACCGGGAAGGTGCTGACCGTCCGCGCGGCGGCCGATGCCTTCCTCGACTCGCTCGGAAACCCGAACACAATCCGCAGCTACTCGGCCGGCGTCGGCAAGACCGCTGAGCGGATCGGCGAGGCCCGTTCGCTGGGATCGGTCGCCGACGACGAGATCGGGGAGGCCCTGGAACTGCTGTGGGGCACCGCGGCGGTCAGCACTTGGAATGCCCGACGGGCGGCGGTGCTGTCGTGGCTGGGCTGGTGCGAGGAGTACGGCTACGACGGTCCTTCCGTCCCGGCCTGGACGAAGCGGCTGGCGGTGCCGGACTCCGAAACCCCGGCCCGCTCGAAGATGGCTGTGGACCGACTCATCGCCCGGCGCGAGGTTCACCTGCGGGAGAAGACGCTGTGGCGGATGCTCTACGAGACCGCCGCCCGCGCGGAGGAGATCCTCGGCGTGAACATCGAGGACCTGGACCTCGCCGCGCGCCGCTGCCCGGTCAAGGCCAAGGGCGCCCGGAGCAAGGCCCGCCGCCGGGGCCAGGCTCGCGAGGACTTCGTCCTGGAGACCGTCTACTGGGACGCCGGCACCGCCCGGCTCCTGCCCCGACTGCTCAAAGGCCGTACCCGGGGCCCGGTGTTCGTCACCCACCGCCGCCCCGGCCCGGGGAAGGTCGTCAGCCCGCGCGACGTGTGCCCGGACACCGGCCTGGCCCGCCTCTCCTACGGCCAGGCCCGCGCGCTGCTGGACGAGCACACCGCCGTACGCGGGCCGGGCACCGGCTGGGACCTGCACGAGTACCGCCATTCCGCCCTGACCCACCTCGGCGAGCAGGGCGCCTCCCTGCTGATGCTGATGGCGAAGTCCCGGCACAAGAAGCCGGAGAACGTCCGCCGCTACTTCAAGCCGTCCCCTGAGGCGATCTCGGAGCTGACGAGCCTGCTCGCGCCTGGCGACGCGCGCCGCTGAGCCCTGCTGGGGTGTGACCCAGATGCACCAGAAACCCGCCACAGGATGATCTCGGAGCGTTGAGCATCCCTCGCACCCGTTCGGCCCAGTGTCGTTGGTGGTGACGTTGGGTTTCGTCTTGGGGCGGAGTGGTTGTGACCTCGATCGAGAGGACTGATGGGGTGTGTGGCATTGCTCATGAGTGACGACTCGTGAACAAAGCCAGGGAGTGAGTGGGCAGCCTGGTCAGGTGGTGCTGTCCGCTGGGGCGATGCGGGCGAGTGCGCCGATCTCCAGTGCGGTCCACAGGGCTCCGTCGGGGCCGGGGGTGATGCCGTGTGGTTCGGAGTGAGGGGTGGGCAGGTCGTGGACGGCGAGGGAACCGTCGGGGGTGATCGTGCCGACGCGGTTGCCACCCCATTCGGTGAACCATGCGGTGCCGTCGCCGTCGACGGTGACGGCGTGCGGTCGGGCGGTGCGGTCGGGCAACGGGAACTCGGTGATCTGCCCGTCGGGAGTGATCCGTCCGATCTGCCCGGCGGCGATCTCGACGAACCACAGCGCTCCGTCGCGGCCTGCGGCGATCCCGACCGGCGCTGCCGCCTCCGTCGGCAGGGGATGGAGGGTGACCGCACCGTCCATGTCGATCCGCCCGATGGCGTTGGCCTGGTTGAGGGCGAACCACATACCGCCGTCGTCACCGGCGGTGATCGCTGAGGGAAACGCGCCGGTGACGGGCAGCGGGAACTCGGTGATGTGGCCGGTGACGGTGATACGGCCGATGCGGTCGGCGGCGGTCTCGGTGAACCACAGCGCACCGTCGGGTCCCGCCGCGATGCCGAACGGCCCGCAGCCGGGGGTGGGAATGCCGAATTCGTCGATGACACCGTCGGTGGTGATCCGCCCGATCCGGTCCGCCCGGTACTGGGTGAACCACAGGGCGCCGTCGGGGCCGGGGGTGATGACGGTCGGCCCGCAGTCGGGGTCGAGCCGGTGGCTCGTCGGCTTCTCGCCGGGGACGAGCCGACCGATCCGGCCACTGTGGACGAGGGTGAACCACAGCGCGCCGTCCGGTCCCGTGGTGAGGGCGTAGGGTCCGGCCGTACTGTCGGCCACCGCGTGCTCTTCGATGGATACCTGGGGCGAATGACTCAAAGGGGCTTCCCCAATCCGTGCTCGGTGGCGATGCGTTCGATGTCGGCCGGGGTTCCGGCCATGATGGTGCGGGCGTGTTCGGTGACGAGGTCGGCGGGCCAGTCCCACCACGCGGCGCGCTGCAGCCGCTCGATGCCGGCGTCGTCGAACCGTTGCCGGATCGGTCTGGCCGGGTTGCCGCCGACGATCGTGTAGGGCGGCACGTCGGCGGTGACCATGGCGCCAGCCGCGATGATGGCGCCGTCGCCGATCCGTACGCCGGGCATGACGGTTGCCCGGTAGCCGAACCAGACGTCGTTGCCGACGACCGTGTCGCCGCGGCTGGGCATGGCGGTGACGATGTCCAGAGTCTGCTCGGCCCACCGGCCGCCGAACATGGTGAACGGGTACGTGGACACCCCCATCGCCGGATGCTCGGCACCGGCCATCAGGAATGTGGTCCCCGAGGCGATCGCGCAGTACTTGCCGATGATGAGACGCTCCGGCCCGTAGGCGTAGAGGACGTTGCGGTGCTCGAAGTCCGTGGCGCCGTCCGGGTCGTCATAGTAGGTGTACTCGCCCACGGCGATGTTCGGTGAGGTGACCAGCGGGTTGAGGAACACCACGCGGTCGTGGGCGGGCAGCGGGTGAACGGTGGTCGGGTCAGGTGACAAGGCCGGGGTCCTTTGCGGGGGTTGCGGGATACTGATGTCGCACGCGGTCGGGGGCCGGGCGTTGCCGGGGCATGGCTCGGATGTGGCCTGACGCGGCGGGACCTCAGGCGTTCTCGGGGGCGGACGGAGTGACTCACTCGACGAACTGGACGATCACGCCCGTTGGGGTCGGTGACCTGGAAGAGGCGCTCGCACGGCAGTTGAACCCCGCCACGGAGTGCAGGCCAGGGAGTGCCCTGGCCTGCCACTGCCTCAGGATGCCGTCGGCTGCTCCTGGTGGCTGCCATAGGGCCGTGTGATGATCTCCATGCCGTGCCCGGCCGGATCCATGAAGTACAGGCCGCGCCCACCGTGGTGGTGGTTGATCTCTCCAGGCTGCTTCAGATGCGGATCGGCGTAGTACGTGATCCCGGCCTGCTGGATTCGCGCGAAGGCAGCGTCGAACTCCTCGTCGGAGACGAGGAACGCGTAGTGCTGCATGACGATCGACTCCGCCGGCGGGATGGCGGCGAAGTCCAGGGTGACCCCGTTGCCGGTGGCCACGGGAATGAAGGGGCCCCACTCGGTCCCGACCTCAAGCCCCAGGATGTGCGCCAGAAACTCGGCCGACTCCCGGTTGTCCCGGGCATGGATGATGCTGTGATTCAACTCAACTGACATGTGTGGAATGCCTCCGCAAGGCAATCTCACGGGCACCTCCATGCCTCACCCAGCCGGTGACCGACACGCGATGCCGTGCCCGTGATCCTAAACAGCAACGCTCACGCTGTCGAGTCGTCATCCGAGGAAGTCCGCATCGCCTCACTGCTGGCGTCGATCGCCGCCCAGTGGGCCCGCGTCACCCGTCAGGCCCTTGTACGGCAGGCCGAGTCGCAGTACCGGCGCGACCGCCCGCTGCCTTTGAGCAGCTCCATGCCGCACTGGCCGCACCGCCGGACGTACCTCCTGGCCATATCTCCAGGGTCCTCCCATCCGTCGGTGCGGGCCAGGGACCCTGGGTCATTCCTCGTCGGTGGCGTCCGGATCGCGAAGCGGACGCAGGCCGCCCGGCAGGTCGGGAAGCTGGAAGGAGTACCGGCCGAGCATGTTGATGTGGTGCCGCACGAACGGCGAGAGGCGGGCCACGTCCTCGTCACGGACGTCGAAGCCGTCCGCCCGCAGCTCGTTCACCGCGGCGTCCATGTATCGCGTGTTGAACAACACAAGGGCGTTTAGGACCAGGCCCAGGGCGCCGATCTGGTCCTCCATGCCGTCCTGGTAGCGCTGGTAGAGCTGCCCGGATCGGCCGTGGAAGATCTTCCGGGCGAGGGAGTGACGGCCCTCCTGGAGGTTGGCCTGGCTCTTGATCTGCCGCCGGTAGCCGGGCTCGTCGGCCAGGCGCAGAATGTGCAGGGTCTTGGCGATACGCCCGTAGTGGGCGATCGCGTCGCCGAGCGGGGTGGGGCGGCCGTCGCGGGACAGCATCCGGATCACGTCGTACGCGCGCACGGCGCCGGTGTGGATGGAACCGATGATCCGAAGGATGTCCTCCCAGTGGCGTTCGATCCTGGCGAGGTCGACCCGGCCGCGGGCCGCGTCCTGGAAGGCGCCGTAGTCGGCTGCGCGGTCGATGCGCCACATCTTCTGATCCGGCAGGTCAGCGAGCTGCGGCGCGTACGCGAACCCCGCCAAGGTGAGCAACCCGAAGACAATGTCGCTGTAGCTCGCGGTGTCGGTGACGATCATCTCGGGGCGCTTGCCGCCGTCGCGGTCGTAGAGGACGTCCAGCACGTACAGCGAGTCGCGCGGGGTGCCGGCCACCACCTTTCCGCCCAGCCCCGCGGCCTGGTCGTTGATCATGTTCAGCCAGGTCGCCCCGCCCCGGCGCCCGAAGTACTTCGGGTTCGGCCGCGCGTACACCGACGGCACGGGGACGACGAACCGCATGCCGTCCACGGAGGCGACCAGGCCGCCGCCCCACGCCTGCGTGAGCGGGATGGCTGCCTGGTAGTCGATCAGCGTGGCGTTCGCGGCCCGGTACGTCGCCAGCCGCAGATACGTCTGGTCGACATGGGACAGCCGCCCGTACTTCAGCGCGTCCGCGGCTCCGATGACCGGGGTGTAGCCGACGTTGCAGCTATGCGCGACCAAGAGCGCGGTGATCGTCACGTGCAGGTCCTTCAGCCGGGCCTCGCCGCCGGTGACCGAGGTGAATGCCTGGTCGGCACTGGTCCACGAGAAAACCTCCAGCAGCGCTTCCGGCAGGTCGACACGGGGCAGCATCGCCTCCACTGCCTCGCGCAGTTGGCGCAGGGAGGCGGGTTCGGGCTCCGGTTCCAGGGCGGCGAAGTGCAGGCGGCCGTCGTCGTCGAACACAATCTGGGAGTTCGCCGGCACTCGCGCGGCGACCTCGCGGTAGGTGCCGTCCAGCAGTGCGGCCCTCGCCGCCAGGTGCTCACCCGCCTCGGCGGGCAGGTTGAGCGAGGCGAGCACGGACGGCTTCGCCTGCACCCATGCGTCGCCGTCGAGCAGCTTCGCCCGCGGGTCGCCCCACTTGGAGGAGTTCTTCGCGAACACCTCCCGCCGGCGCAGCATCCGGTGCAGCTGCTCTAGCACGCAGAATGTGTACGCCTTCCAGTTGACCGTGCCCGGCTCCAGGTGCGGCGCGGAGAGCACCAGGCGCCGCCATGACCCGGTGAGCAGGCTGGTGTCGATCTCGGCGGGGCCGACCTTCTTGCGTCCCATCAGGTCCGGCAGCGACTTCAACGCCTTCAGGACCGGCAGGCCGTCTGGCGTGGCGCCGAAGTCGACCACCGTCACCAAGAGCTTCAGGAATGGCCGCACGGTGCCGAACCGGGTGACCAGCTGGGCCCGCCATGCCTCGTCCGCGTCCGAGTCGAGCGGCGGAGTCAGCTCGAACAGCGCAGCGATCGCCGACGCCAGCTCGTGCCGGGGCACTACCTGCTCGATCCGCTCCCACATCGCCTCCAGCGTCTCCACCTCGGGCGGGCTGATCTCTCCGGTGTCGGTGTCGATCTGCTCGCTGGTGGTGTCGAACACGATCTGGAACGCGGCGGCCAGTTTCGCCGACGCCCTCTCTACTCGCGGCAGGGTCCTCAGCTTCTCCTTCGCCGTCTCCCGCTCCGCCCTCGCCAGCAGCTTCGTCGCGATCAGCACCTCCAGCAGGTCCAGGGCATCATCGACCGCCCGAGACGTCAGGTAGACCGCGGTCGCCAGCAGCGTGGCCAGGCGCCGGGAGTCACCGTGCCGCTTGAGCAGAGATGCCTTGCCATCGATGCCGTACCGGGACAGCTCCGCCAGCCGTCGCGGCGGTATCGCGGACACGTCCACCTCGCCCATCTCGAAGGCGGCGATCTCCTGCGCCCGCTCCAGCGCCCACTTCATCTGGGGCCCGGAGATCCGCACCGGTCCTCGGCGCAGTCGGTCCAGCTCCGACACCCGGGCGCCCGGCGGAACGGACAACAGCGAGTCCAGCACCGCCCGCTGACCGACGCTCAGCAAGCCGTACAGGGTGTCCCACAGCCGGTTGTTCGCTGCCTCCCGGACAGTGCCCACCAACCGGGCCAGGCGGCTGGCCCCGGGCAGCAGCACCCGGCGCTCACGCAGCCACCCAGCCGCCGCGTCGAACAGTGACTTCGGCCCGTCGCCAGTCGTCCAGGCCCGCGCGTCCAGCCACTCACTCAGCTCGCCCCGCACCTCGGCGAAGTCACGCCAGCCCCCGGCCTCCTGGATTTCCCCGGCGTGCGTACGGGCCGTCCCGTCCCGCTCGCCGTACTCCTTGAGGCACGACGGATCAGCAATGCCCAACTGCTCGGCCAGGTACTCGGCCACCTCCGCCGGCACGTGCCGCGGGTCCGGCATGAACCGGCCCAAGTAGCGCACGCTCGTCAGCTGGACCGAGAAGCCGAGCCGGTTGTGCGGACGCCGCTTGGCCTGCACTTTCTCCAGATCCGAGTCATCCAGGAAGAAGTACCGCTCCAGCTCCGCACGCGACGGCGCTCCGTTGAACGCCGCGTACTGGGCTGCCTGTTGATCCGACAGGAACTCGACCACCACCAGGTCCTCCGAAGATCGACAACATCGACCCGCGAAGGCTGCGCCGTACGATCAGCCCAGGTCAAAGGGTCAATCGAGGCCGCGAGGGCTTAGCGCACGATCTGACATGGATGTTCCTCAACCCCCGGGTGCCACCGGAATACGGCAGAAACAGGCCACGCACTTGATCATCAGTCGTTAGAATCCTGGGATTCGCGCTGGTTGGTGGCGGTTTTCGGGGGGTCGTGTGGCATCAATCGACCGGATGGCGTACCCGAGGTTCACGCGTGCGGTGTCGGTGTGGGAGCTGGTGGAGGTGTTCACTCCGTCGGCTGGCGAGGTGGAGTGGGCCCGCGGCAAGACGCACGATGATCAGACTCTGTTGGCCTTGCTGGTGTGGTTGAAGGCCTATCAGCGGTTGGGGTACTTCCCGAAGTTGGCCGAGGTGCCGGCGGTGGTTGCCGAGCACATCTGCGGTGTGGTCGGCCTGCCGGAGGGCGTAGTGCTGGCCGAGGCCGCGGAGCGGTCGGCCACGCGGCACCGGAACTACGTGCGTACTCGGATGGGCGTCACCTACAATGCGGCCGGGGTGCGGACAGTGGCGGCCGAGGCGATCCGCAAGGCGGCGCAGGCGAAGGACAACCCGGCTGACTTGATCAACGTGGCGTTGGATGAGCTGGTCCGCGCGCGGTGCGAGCTGCCCGGCTACACGACGCTGGACGAGCTGACGAAGAAGATCCGCACGGAGGTGAACCGCGGGTTCTTCTCGCTGGTGTCCAGCCGGGTCGACGCTGCCGCCAGGGCGCGGCTGGGCCGGTTGCTGGTGGTCGATCCGGTCACCCGGCGCGAGTACGACGGGTTGAAGGACGTGGCGCAGGCCGCGTCGCTGGGCAAGTTCAAGGGCCGTCTGGCGTTCCTGCGGGACTTGGACGCGCTCGGCCCGACCGAGGTCTGGCTGGAGGGGGTCCCGCCGGGGAAGATCGCACATTTCGCGGGTGAGGCGCGGGTGACCGACGTCGCGGACCTGCGCAAGGTGCTGGATGAGGACAAGCGGCTCACACTGATCGTCAGCTTGCTGCACACGGTGCGGACCGGGGTGCGGGACGACGTGGTGACGATGTTCTGCAAGCGGATCGCGGCGATCCACAAGAAGGCCCGCGACCAGCTGGAGGCGCTGCGAGAGATCCATCGGGCCGAATCCGAGCGGCTCCTTGGCGTGTTCGGCGACGTCCTGAACGGCGTCAGGGAAGCCGTCACACCCGCTGAGCAGCCGGTGGGTGGCCCGGCCATGGATGCTTCGGGAGACGGCCGGGCCACGGAGGCGGTGGCTGAGCGTGCCGGGCGTCTGGTGCTCAAAGCGCTGGAGCAGGCGGGTGGGCTGGAGGCATTGGCGGCCGCGCATGAGGCGGTGTCAGCGCATCACGGCAACAACTACCTTCCGCTGCTGGACCAGCACTACCGCTCGCATCGCTCCGCGCTGTTCACCTTGGTGGAGTCGATTGGCCTGGAGTCGACCAACGCCGATCGCAGCGTCCTGGACGCGGTGGAGTACCTGCAAGCCCAGCGGAACGCCCGCGCCGTATCCGTCCCTGACCGGATCACGGTGGAGCGGGACGGCCCAGACGGCGCCCCGGCGACGATCGCCCTGTCGGTCGATGTGGACGCGTTCGCCTCGGCGATGTGGCGGAAGATCCTCAAGGATCCGGCCCGGCCGGGGATGCTGGTGCGCCGTCACCTGGAGGTGTGCGTGTTCTCCTACCTCGCCGCGGAGCTGCGGTCAGGGGACATCGCGGTGGCCGGGCTGGACTCCTATGCCAATCTGCAGGACCAGCTCATGCCCTGGGAGGAGTGCGCGCCGCTGGTGCGGGAGTTCTGCGCCGAGGCCGGCCTCCCGACGGAGTCGGCCGAGCTGACCGGTCACTACAAGAAGCTCCTGGCCGAGACCGCCGCCGCGGTGGACGCCGGCTACCCGGGCAACACCGATCTCGTTCTGGAGGGCGGCCGTCCCGTCCTGCGCCGCCGCAAAGGCGCCGAGCGGAGCAAGGAAGCGCTCCAGTTGGAGGAGACCGTGCACGACTGGCTGCCGCAGCGGGACCTGCTCGACATCCTCACCCGGACGGCCTACCAGCTGGGCTGGCACCACCACTTCGGGCCCGCATCGGGCTCCGACCCGAAGATCAAGGAAGCGCTTGGCCGGTACGTGCTGACGGTGTTCACCTACGGCACTCTGCTCGGCCCGGCCCAGGTCGCCGCGCACATGCGGCGCGAACCAGCACGCCACCAGCGAGAAGATCGGCCGCGCGGTGCGCACCATCACGCTGCTGCGTTACCTGTCGGATCCGGACCTGCGTGAGCAGATCACCCAGGTCACCAACCGCAACGAGGCCTTCCATGGGTTCGCCGACTGGCTGATGTTCGGCGGCAAGCTCATCGGCCACAACGACCCGGACTACCACGAGAAGATCATCAAGTTCAACGAGCTGCTCGCCAACTGCGTCATCTACTCCACCGCCTGCGACATCACCGACGCAGCCAACGCCATCGCCGCGCAGGGCCGTCCTGTCGACCCCGATGACCTGGCCACCATCTCGCCCTACATCACCCACGTGATCCGCCGGTTCGGCAACTGGACCCTCAACCTCACCCCGCCGGCCGCCGCACCGACCACGCACCTCGATCTGGAATCCCGCGTCCTGTTCGCGCCCTGAGCCCCTGCGACGGCCGGGCTGGTCACGGGGTGGAGGAGAGCTCTTTGCGGGACCTGTCCTCGATGAGCGGCATCCTGGCCGACACCGCCTACCGTCTGCTGCTGGCCTGACGGCCCGGCCTCACTTCAGGTGCCGGGCGAAGAACCGGGCCGCGTCGTCCACCTCGAACCACGGGACACCGGCGTGCCCGCCCAGATTGGCGTGCAGCGTCTTCTCCCTGGTGCCGAAGGCGTCGAACAGGTCCAGGGTCGGCTGCCGTTCCACCCCTTCGTCGTCCCACTGCAGCAGGAACTGCAGCGGAATAGTGACCTGCCGGGCCGCCTCGAACAGGGTGTCGGGCACGAAACCCCCGCCGAAGAAAACGGCGGCCGAGATGCGCGGCTCGACCACCGCCAGCCGTATTCCGATGGCGGTCATCCCCTCGTACCCGACCGGGCCGCCGATCTCGGGCAGCGAAAGGAGGGCGTCCAGGCCTGTCGTTAAGGAAGCTGTCACCAAGTACACCCGAGCGGAGTTGACCCAGGTAGCAGGGCATCCAAGTGCCTGTCTTCGAACCTGAAGTAGGCGGATGACCAGCCCTTCGGGCCGGGGTTGCAATTGCGCGCCGCGAGATAGCTCTTCAGGCGGTCGTCCCAGGGGATCAGCCAGTAGCGGCCCACTCGCTGCCACTCGACCTGCGGCACAGGCCAGGCCGGGTCGGATGTGGCCAGCTGCATGACCCGCTGCCGCGTCATCGACCTCGCATAGCCGAGCGCGACGGCACGGCGGGCGATCTCGGTCACCGTCACCAGCTCACCCGGCTTCGCGAGCGTCGCCTATGATCATGCAGATGAGCGACATCACCGGCCCCCCGATCGCCCGAGTGGACGTGGTGCGCGACGTCCACCACGGCATCACGCTCGACGATGCCTACCGGTGGATGGAGGCGGACGGCGAGGAGTTCCACCACTGGCTCGACGGCCAGGCCAGCCATGCCCGCGAGCAGCTGGACACCCTGCCGCGCCGGGAGGAGCTGCTGACCCGGATCCGCGAGCTGGGCGGCGCGCTCCCGCAGTACTCGGACTTCACGCCGGCGGGCGACAGCATCTTCTACCTGGCGCGCGAACCGGACGCCCGCGTACCCGTGCTGATGGTGCGTGAGCCCGAGGGAGCGAGCAGGGTCCTGTTCGACCCGGACACCGTGCCCGGCGAGGCGCACCACGCCATCGACTGGTACGTGCCCTCCCCCGACGGCCGCCACATCGCCTGCGCCGTCTTCCCGTCCGGGTCGGAGGAGAGCACGATCCAGGTCATCGACTCCGGCTCCGGCGCCATCCGGGAGACGATCCCACCCACGACGCGCTTCGCCTTCCTGAGCTGGCTGGAGGACGGCCGGTCGTTCGTCTTCCACCGCTACGTGGCTCCCCCGGCGGGCGCCCCGCCGGAGGAGCGCCGCCTGGACAGCCGTTCCTTCCTGCACCGGCTGGGCACCGACCCGGCGCAGGACCAGGTGGTGCTGGCGCGCGGGCTCAACCCCCACGTCGAGCTGACCCCGCAGGATCGGCCCTTCCTGGTGGTGCCGCCGCACGGCGAGTGGATGCTGGCGGTCGTCTCCCACGGCGCACTCGGCCCCTGGACCAGCGAGCAGTTGAGCGACTGCTCGCTGTACGTGGCGCCACGAGCCGCGCTCGCCGATCCGGCCACCTGCCCGTGGCGGAAGGTAGCGGGCGTGGCGGACGGCGTGACCGCCTTCGCCACCAGCCACGACACCCTCTACCTGGTCTCCCATCGGGACGCACCCCGCTCCCACGTGCTGGCCGTTCCGCTTGCCGTACCGGATCTGTCCCGAGCCCGGGTGGTCGTGCCCGCGGGTGAGCGCGTGGTGGAGGCGGTGCGGGTCGTCGGCGACCGGCTGCTGGTGCGCGATCTCGACGGTGGCGTCCATCGGGTACGGCACGCGCCCCTGTCCGGCGGCGAGCCCGCCGACCTCCCGCTGCCGGTGGAGGGCGCCATCCTGGAGTGGACCACCCACCCGGAACGGCCCGAAGCCCTGCTGCTGGCGGCCGGTTGGACAGACGCGCCGCGGCTCTACCGCTACGACGGCGAAACCCTCGAGGACACCGGGCCGGCGCCCCGCTCACTGGTCGACTTCGGCGACGTGCACGCCCGCACCCTGCACGTGCCCGCGAGGGACGGAACACAGATCCCGCTCACCGTCATCCACCACAAGGACCTGGAGCTGGACGGCGACAACCCGGCCCTGCTCACCGGCTACGGCTCCCATGGCATCGCCGACCTGCCGGAGTTCCGTCCCGAGATGCTCGCCTGGTACGAGCGCGGCGGCGTCTACGCCGTGGCGCACCTGCGCGGTGGCGGCGCCTACGGCCGGGAGTGGCACGAGGCCGGGCGCGGCCCGCGCAAGGAGGCCACCATCACGGACTTCATCGACTGCGCCGAGCACCTCATCGCCCTGGGCTACACCCGGCCGGGACGGCTGGCGGGCGAGGGCGCCAGCGCCGGCGGCATCCCCACCGGCGGCGCGCTGGTGCGCCGGCCGGAGCTGTGGGCTGCCATGGCGATGCAGGTGCCGACGGTCAACGCCACACGGACCGAGTTCAGCGAGAACGGGCCGATCAACGTGCCGGAGTTCGGCAGCGTCGCCACCTCGGACGGCCTGCGCGGCCTGCTGATCGCCGATGCCTACCTGCGGGTTGAGGACGGCGTGCCGTACCCGGCGGTGCTGCTGACCACCGGACGGCGCGACGCGCGGGTGCCGCCGTGGCAGCCGGCGAAGCTGGCCGCCCGCCTACAGGCGGCCACGGCCTCCGGCCGGCCGGTGCTGCTGCGTGTCGAGGAGCACGGCGGTCACGGCGCCGGCTCGACCCGAGAGCAGGAACATGCCCTGCTCGCTGATGTGCTGGCCTTCCTGTTGCACTCTTTCGAGGGGTCACGATGAGTACGACTGAGCAGCGGGCCCTTCGTCATGTCGCGTCGCTGTCGTCCGGCGGGCCGCTCGATCCCGGCCTGCGGATGACGCCCCCGAAGACCGCCTGGTGCCGCCGTGCCGTCGCTGAGTACCTCGTGCCCGGTCGCGGCTGGCATCGACAGGTTCCGTCCTCAGGACACCTGACGAACTCGTCCTTATGAGCCGTGACCAAGCGGGCTCTCCGCACGACCGAACCCCCGGCCCGGGGTTCCACTTCTCAAGGTCGTTTGAGGCGCTCGGCCGACTACTGCCGCATCGCCAGCTGGCGCACTGCCGATCCCGGCGAGCCACCCGCTTGATACGAGCTCGCACCACCGCCACTCGCGAGGGATCAGGTTCGAAGACAGGCACTAAGCGTTGGCCGGAGTGTCCGTCGGCCCCCTGCAGGACTACAAAGGGAGCGCAGGTTCCGGTGGCCGGACAGAGCCATGAGCATGGAGGATGACCAGCCATCCTCGCCCAGGTGAGTCAGCCGGGAGTGGCGCAGCTGATGGAGGGTGTAGCCGGCACCGGTCGGATCGATGTTCTTGGTGGCCTGCTTGAACAGGTACTCGGCACGCTCATAGGACAGGCGGGCGCGTCCGGTGAGCGGGCACAAGTCGACGGCCGCCGGAGTGCGGGCCGGGCCGGGCCGCCGGTCGGTGAGGAAGACCGGCCCGCTGGTGCGGCCGGAGAGCAGGCGGAGCTGCTGACCGCGCTGCCCGACCTGCAAGGCACCGGGTGGACACTGCACGACCTTGCCGGACTCGACGCGGCGCTCGCCGGCGACATCCTCAACGAGCCCGCCGGCGGGAACGCCGAGGAGCTGCCGGAGCCCGGAGACGCCGAGGAGTCCGAACGCGCCACCGTGTGGGGAGTCGTCGTGACCTGCGAGAACGAAGTCCAGCAGGCGGAGCTGCTGGAGCGCCTAGCCGATGAGGGATGGAACGTGCGCGCCCTGATGTAGGTCAGCACAGCATGGCCTTCAGCTCCTTCGACGCCGCATCCGGGGAGTCTCCCACGCCGACCGGGCTGACATTCGAGCTCCACCACTCCGATGCGGTCTCCGCCATAGGCGTCACGAGGAAGGTCCCACGCCTCCGATGGGAACGCGGTGTCGAAGGCGACCCTACCGGCCGGGCATAGGCTGGTGCCGGGCGTCCGAGACGGCGCCCGCCCCCCACGACATGGATGGAACGCCCGCACCTTGACCACCATCCCCGTATCGCCTGCTCTGTGGTTGCCTGCCCGCGACCGCTGGCTCGTCGTCCCCGACCGACTGCCGATCGAGGTGACTGAGGAAACCGCTCAGCTCACCGTGGCCGAGTTCTTCGGCCAGGACCACGCCGTTGAGTGCCGCTCGACCACAGCGGCCGAGCGGCACGATCGTTATCTCGGGTCTTTGAGCGTTCTTGCTGGTCAGTGGATTGATGCCGAGTAAGGCATGTTAGGCAAGTAGCTGGCCAGCCACCGACTCGGCCTTCCACTCCCGAACGTGTCCCCAGCCGCCAGGTAGCGGAGTGATCGATCGCAATTGCGGTTCGTGATCGTTTGGGAGCGGTGAATGTGGCTGGGTGGGGTTTATACTTGATCGTGTTCGGGTCGGAGACGGCCGGGCGGAGGGCGGGGTCGGATCCACTCGACGGGGGTGGGAGTCGGCGACCCATATGGAGTTGGTCCGCAGGCGGTGTCTTGCGCCAGGGCTCGGATCGCTCGTTTGAGGAGGGGCAGGGCCCTGTGGGGGCGTTTGTCGTAGCCGGATTGGCCTGTCAGGTAACAGCCCACATAAGCCCAAAACCCACATTGGGATGATCTTGAAAGGGTCGTGACGGTGTAGAGCCGACCGGCCAGCGACGCAGCCCCCGCCGGGTGGAATGGCTGGAGCGAGCCCTGCGAACCGCTCCGCGGCACCCTGAGCGAGGAGTCGTTTCAGCGCCTGATCTCGGCCCTGACCGTCGCGGTCGGCTGGGAGGCGCAGATCGCCCTGCGTGACGTCCGCGGCCTGGACCCCCAGGCCGAACAGGGGGCCATCATCTGGGGCCGCACGCAGCCTGGTCACAGCAGCGATCAAGGACCACGAAGCGACGCTGCTGTCAGGGTGAACCGCGGAGATCGAGCGGAAGAGACGGGAGTTCTGGTTGGTGGGCATGGGGTTGATGATGGCCGGTGTGGGAGGGTCATTCCGAGGCGGGAGCTTTGCGCGTGTGGCTCATCGCAGGAAGGCGTGCTGCGCCGGCGGGCGATGAAGCCGGCCATGCGACATCGTCGACCGCGAGCCACGGCGCGACCGCCAGAGCCGTGGGCGTGAGCCCGGCGAACGTCGCGACCTCGCGGTGAAGGTGGGACTGGTCGACGTAGCCGTTCTCGGCGGCTACGCGGGCGGCGGCGTGACCCGCCGCGAGAAGGTGGGCGGCGTGGTCGAAGCGCACCAGCCGGGCGGCGCGTTTGGGGGTGATGCCGAGCTGGGACCGGAAGCGGGACCACAGGCGCTTGCGACTCCAGCCGACCTCGTCCGCCAGGCCGTCGACCCGCACCCGGCCCCGGCTGGACAGCGTCCGCCGCCAGGCGTGGGCGACCTGGGGGTCGACCGGCGGGTGGTCGCCCAGCCGCCGGCCCAGGATGTCCACCGCTATCGTGAAGCGTTCGTCCCACGACGTGGCGGTGCGCAGCCTGTCCTCGGCCTGCCCGGCGTCGCGGCCCCAGACGTCCTCAAGGGCTGCCACCGTCCCGCTGAGCTCGGCCGATGCGCCGCCCAGCAACGCAGCCGCCGCGACCGGATCCAGCCGGATCTGGAGCAACTGTCCGGCTCCCCGGCCAGTTGCCCGGAGATCGCCGGGGAGTAGCCCGGCGACGACGCTGCCGCGCTCGTGCCGGCCAGGGGCTTCGTAGACGACACCTTCTCCCTCGCCCAGATCGACGAACAGGGTGACGGACGGGCAGGCGATCATGGAGATGTCCACCGAGGCCGGGGCACGATGGCAGAACCCGGCCATGCTGACCCCCGGCAGCCGAACCGACGGGCGTGGGACTGCGATGTCCACCCACGCCTGGTCAGATGGCATTCCGGCAGGCAACACATGGCCAGTCTAGGCATCAGGGATCACGGGTCGTCGTCGGCCCCGCCGCCGTGAAGTCCAGCAGCAGTTTGCCGATCGTCTCGGGCGCTTCCAGCATGGGTAGGTGCCCGACACCGGGTAGCAGCTCGACCCGCGCGCCCGGCACCGCATCGTATCGGCGCGCCGACGAAGGCTCCCAACGGGGATCGGCAGCACCGAAGATCACCTGCACGGGGACCCCGAGGGCGGCGAGCCGCTCGGGCACGCTCCGTTCGGCGATGTAGGCGGTGTTCTGGCGCAGCACCGTCCTCATCACGCGGTAGGTGATGCCCCGTACATCGGCGACCACGTCGTCCGGGAGGTCCACGGGGCGAACGGCCGTCGCGCTGATCCCCTTGCGGATCATCGCATCCGAACGCCTCGGCCACATGAGCGGGCCCAGCGGCGGGGCCAGCAGCACCCGAAGGATGAACGGCTGCCGGAGGAGCGCATCCGGACTCGGGCCACTACTGATCAACGTAAGCGAACCCACGAGGTCGGGACGTTGCTCGGCCAGCGCGGTGGCGACGTAGCCGCCGCTGGAGTGCCCGGCCACGGCGACGTGACGAAGCCCGAGGTCGTCCAGCAGCGCCGCCACCTGACCCGCCTGCGCGGGCACGTCATACGACGGCGCGGGCGGGGACTGGCCGCAACCCGGGAGGTCGACCCGGATGACGTGATGGTGACCGGCCAGCGCCGGGACCACCGGACCCCAGAAACCGCCCGAGGCCCCCGACCCGTGGATGAGCAACAACGGTGGCGCCTGCCGCGGGCCGTCATGGACCACGTGCATCCCATGCGAACGTTCAATGTCGTATTCACTCATGCGGAGACTATGCACGCGCGGCCGGCCGCCAGTCTTGGACATATGTTCCCGCGCAGTCGAAGACCGGCGGCCATCACCATAACGGCCGTACCGAGGTCCCAAGGCCGGAACACGGGCCCGGCGGGCTCATTCCCGCGCGGCGGGAGCCATGGAGATGTTCCAGAAGCCGGCGTAGCGGCCGCCATGGTCGAGCAGTTCGTCGTGGCTGCCTTCCTCCACGATCCGGCCGCCGTCCAGAAAGACGATGCGGTCGGCGCGCCGGACGGTCCGCATCCTATGCGCCACCATCACCACCGTCCGCCCCGCCATCAGGCGCTCGATGCCTTCGTGGATGGCCGCCTCGTCGACCGGGTCCAGCGCCGAGGTCACCTCGTCCAGCAGCACGATGGGCGCGTTCTTCAGCAGCGCCCGCGCGATCGAGACACGCTGGCGCTCACCACCTGACAGCAGTGCGCCGCCCTCGCCGACCTTCGCCGCCCATCCTCCGGGCAGTCGGTCGATCACTTCGTCCAACCGCGCCGCGGTCGCCGCCGCCCGCACCTCGGCCACGCCTGCGCCGGGACGGCCCAGGCGCACGTTTTCCTCGATCGTGCCGTCGAAGAGATAGACATCCTGGAAGACGATGGCGATCCGCGCCATCAGCGCCTCGGTGCTGATCGCGCGCACGTCCACGCCTCCCACGCGCACCGCGCCGGCGTCCACGTCGTAGAAGCGCGCCAGCAGCTGCAGCAGAGTGCTCTTGCCCGCGCCGGACGGTCCGACGACCGCGAGCCGCTGTCCTTCAGGGACGGTGAGCGACACCTCGTCGAACACCGTGAGCGCTCCGTGCCGGAAGGCGACGGCGTCGAACTCCAGGCCGTGGTGCGCCGGCTGGATCGGCTCGCGGGGTTCCCGCAGCGGCTCGGTGCGCAGCACCGTCTCGAGTCTGGCCAGCTCCGAACGCGCGCCGCGGAGTTTGCCGCCGATGTCCGACAGCGACAGCAGCGGGTCGGCGCAGCGGGCGGCCAGCACCAGGATCGCAAGGATCTCCGCCGCGCCGATGTTCCCGCCGAGCGCGAGGTAGGCGCCCAGGACCAGTAGCCCGGTGAAGATCGCCTGCACGGTGAGCGTCAGCCCCACGGCGCTGGGCAGCGTCGCCAGCACGGTACGGCGGGAGGCGCGCTGGGCATCCAGCAGTGAGTCGTCGAGCAGCTGGAAGCGTTCGCCGGTCCGTCCGCCGGTCCGCAGCACTGGCTGGGCCTGGAGGAACTCGATCACACGCGCGCCGGCCTCCTGGTCGCGTTCGTGACGCTCAACGTCGGCGGCGGCCGTCGCGCGTGCCGTCCAGGCCTGGATCGCCGCCACGACGGGTGCGGCCAGCAGCGCGGCCAGCCCCATCCGCCAGTTGAAGGCGGTCATCACGGCCACGATGGTCAGGGGCGTGACCAGGGCGGAGATGAACGGTGCCAGCAGATGCGCGGCCACGCCCATGGCTTGCAGGAGGCCGCGGCCGGCCAGGGCGGACACCTCGCCGATGCGACCGGCGTTGTACCAGCCGAGGGGGAGGCGGGCCAGGTGCTCGCCGAGCCGGTGATACATGCCGCGCAACATGGTGGTCCCGACCCGCATGCCGGACAAGTCGCTGATGTAGCGCAGCACGGCGTAGAGGGCGACCGCGGCCCCGAACGCGACCAGCCAGGGCACGGCATCCGCGGGTGTGCTGCCGAGCAGCGCCCGCAGCACCGGGACCAGCAGCGCGTAGGACAAACCTTCGACCACTGCGGTGATCGTCATCAGGATCACGGTGCGGCGCATCGCCCAGGCGTACTCATCTCCGAGCACACGCAGCAGCATTCGGATCATCGGGGCTCGTCTCCTCGCAGTACGCCACCGTGGGTTTTGATCTCGTCGGATTGGTGGGATCGCCAGAACGCGGCGAACCTTCCGCCTCGTGTCAGCAGGTCGGCGGGCCTGCCGCGTTCGACGATCGCTCCGTCCTCCAGCACCACGACAGTGTCAGCGTCGGCGACCGTCTCCAGCCGGTGGGCGATGACGACGATCGTGCGGTCGCCGCTCAGCGTCGCCAGAGCCCGGCGGACCGCCTGTTCGGTCTGCGGGTCGGCGAAGGAGGTCGCTTCGTCCAGCACCAGCACGGGAGCGTCGGCAAGCAGCGCGCGGGCGATCGAGATCCGCTGCGCCTCGCCTCCGGACAGCTTGGCCTCTTCACCGAGCACCGTGTCGTATCCGTGCGGCAGCTGGAGGATGCGGTCGTGGATGGCGGCCAGCCGGGCGACGCGGACCACGTCGTCGCGGCTGGCCCGCGGCACCGCCAGCGCGATGTTGTCGGCGACCGAGACGCGCAGCAGACGGACGTCCTGGAAGACGAAGGACACCTGCCGATGCAGCTCCCGGCTGCCGATCTCGCGCAGATCGACGCCGCCGAGGAGGACCGAGCCGTGGGTGGGGTCGAAGAACCGCGGCAGCAGCTGGACCAGCGTGGACTTGCCGCTTCCCGACGGTCCGACGACCGCGGTGACCGTCCCTGGCTCCAGCACCAGGTCGATGCCGCGCAGCACCTCGTGGTCGGCGTCGTAGGCGAAGCGGACGTCACGCAGTTCCACCCGGTGTCCCCGCGGCGGACGCGGGTGGGCGGGTTCGGGCAGTGGCCGGACCGCGAGCACGTCTTTGATCCGGCCGACCGCGCGGCCAGCGCTCTGCAGGTCGTCGAAGCCGTGGCCGAGCGCCGCCACCGGAGCGGTCAGCCCCAGGCCGAGCAGCAGGAACGGCAGCAGGTCCGCCGGGGCCAGGCCGCCGGAGGTGATCAGCGCCGTGCCGCCGGTCAGCGCGATGAGCAGCACGAACGGCGGCGACAGCGCCAGCTGCATCCCGGCGGCGATCACGGACATGCCGCGCACCCAGCGGGAGAAGATGCTGACGAAGTCGTCGGCGGCTGTCAGGAACGTGCGGTGGGCGCGCTCGCCTCCGCCGAATGCCTTGACCACCGAGATGCCTTGCACGAACTCGACGACGGAACTGGCGATCCGTCCCATGGCCGCGTCGTAGGCCTCCTGCTCGCGTGTCCTGGCCGGCAGCATCAGCAGCGGGACCAGCGCTATCGCCAGCACCACCGGGATCAACGTGATCAGCGTGAGCCGCCAGTCGACGGTGAGCAAGTAGATCAGCGACACCAGCGGCACCACGAACGCGGCGACGAGCTCGCCGGGGGCGTGGGCGATGAACGGATGCACGGCACTCACGTCCTCGCCCACCACCTTGGCCAGCTCACCGGTGCGGCGCCGGGAGAACCAGCCGATCGGGACGCGTCCCAGCGACGCGGCCAACTGCCGGCGGAACGTCAGTTGCACCCGGCTGTCGAGAACATGCCCGATCCCCGACGATGCGGCGGTGAACAGCAGCCGGACGAACAGGCCGGCCGCACCCGCGATCACCACAGTCCAGACGTGAGCGTGATCGATCGGGCCGGGCGACAGCAGGGCACGGCCCAGTTCGACGACCGCCAGCAACGGGGCCAGACCCGTGAGCGCGCCGATGACCTGCAAGATCACCACGGCCGCGAAGCTTCGCAGATGGGGACGCAACAGCCGGGTCATGCTCTGTCCCGCCGCGGAATCGGCATGCGATTGCTTGGTCGCCCGAGCGAGGTCGCTGGTGGTGGTCATCGTTCTCCGGTCTCGTCGATCTCGTCACGACCCGGCCCGTGGCCGAGCCGATGGTGGATAAGGGGCGGCGTATACGGGGTCGGCGTATGAGGGGGCGAGGACCCGGTCGAGCTGGCCTGGCAGGCCGACACCCAGGAGCGGCGTGACTACGCCCCTACCAGCGCGGGCATCGCCCTGCCCACCGCCCAGGCCTTCACCCGCACCCACCCGTCACGGATGCCGGACGTGGCTGACCGGGTCTGCCTGTGGCACTCCACAGACATGCAGACTGACGCCCGCCAGCGGCACGCCCTCACCGCCCTACTGGCCGCAGGCGCCCCCGTCTACGAAGACCCCGCCCTCTCCAGTCGGCGGCTCTTTCGACCGCGGCCTTCACCACGCGGCTCGATGTCGTACTCATTCATGCGGAGACTGTGCACGGGCGGTCGACTATCAGTCTTGGACAAATGTTCCCGCGGAGTCGAAGGCCGACCGTCCGCCACCATCGTCTGGATCGGGGTTGCCGTGCGTTAGCGGTCATCGGGAAACCCGGATTGGCGGCCATGACGACCCTGGCGGACGGCCATGGGTGCAGGCAGACGGCCAGGAGAATCCCGGCGGGTGGACTCGTCTTCTGAAGGGCCGACCTGCGTACCGGATTGGGTGGGACAGGGCCACCTATAGCCAGATCGGCGCCTCGCTCGCTGGCCACCAGGGCCGCGTGTTCGGGGTGAGCCGAACGATCTTCTATCGACGGCATGCACGACTGGCGGGAGACCACCTTTGACCAGGGAGGAGTGGTCACAGTATGCGCCCAGCGCACCGTATGAGCCAGGGTGCTGACTAGATGCTTGCGTCCAAGCGGTCTTGCCGGTGTTCAGTGGTCGTAGCGGGTCAGTGACCGCTTGGTCGGCCGACGAATTAGGAACCGAAGATCGTCAGGCGTTCCAAGGCGCCAAACTTGGCCCTGTCGGGATTAGAAGGTTTCCCGACAGGCATCCGACGAGCCTCTCGGAGGCCCGGAAAACCAGACACCAGATGACAAAACATCGACCCGGATGGTCGTTCTCGGGGTTGAATTGACGACAGGATTTCCCGACAGATAGAAGGGGGTTCCGACCCTTCCCGAGGAGTGCCGGTGCGGATCGTCTACTCCCGCTCGTCCACCGCGACCCAGTCGCTGCTGCGGCAACGGCACATCCTCACCGAGGCTGGCCTCCTGGTCCGGACCGAAGGTGTCGCGGAGGGGTTCCACCCCGCCGACGGGGTGCTGCTGTTCGAGGACCCGGCGACCACGTCGAAGATCCCGGCGCTGGAGCGGCCCGCGTTCGCCAAGGTCGCCGCCGCCGCACATCCCGGCGACGTCCTCACGGTGTCGGAGCTGTTCCGGCTCTGCCGCGACCTGGTCGACATCCACAACGTGCGCGACTGGTGCCAGGCCCGCGGCGTCGCCCTGCGCGTCCTGTCCGGACCCCTGTCGAACTTCCACGACCTCGCCGCCAACGACGCCACCACGGCACTGCTCATCAACGTGATCACAGCAGTCGGGCAGTTTCAGCGCGACCTGCAGAACGAACTCACCGCCGAAGGGATCGCCGCCGCCGAAGCCGAAGGGCGCTATCGAGGACGACCGCCCGCGCTGGACGGCGACCAGCGCGAAGAAGCGAGGACGGCCTTCCAAGAAGACGGCGCCTCAATCGCGGCCCTGGCCCGCGCCCACGGAGTGAGCCGGGCCGCCGTGCGGACCGCGTTGACCGGCCTGCTACCCGACCAGCCCAGCCCGATCGACTGAGACTTCCGCCCATTCAAGGGTCCGCGCCGTCAGCCAAGATCGCTATGGCCGCTTTCCGACGTATCTCGGTCATCCCCCTTATATGAAACGCGCGGACGCCTGCGCCGATCCACCCAGCGGTGCTCTTCCGCCGTCTTCCGGTCGTCACTCGGAGGCTAACCCTCCTCGCAGGCCGACCCTGGCGCCAGAGCACCACGGCAGATGCTGCTTCCAGTCTTCCGATGGTCAGTCGCTACTGGCCGTTCCGATCCTTCTCACGGGCCTTTTCGGTTGCTCAGGCGAAATCACTTGGCGGGCTTGCCGAACCAGCGGGAGAGGTGGTCGTCCAGGTCCTGCTGATCGTCGCCGATCCAGGCGACGTGGCCGTCGGGGCGTAGCAGGACGCACGGGACATCCAGTTCCGCAGTGGGATCCGCGAGGTAATCGACCCGGTCTGACCAGCCGCCGACGGTCAGGCGTTCGGTGCGGTCCAGCAGCAGGCCGCAGCCGCGATGCAGCAGACCGTAGAGGTGGCCCTGTTTCACGTCGATGTCGTGCAGGCGGCGGCCGAGCAGGTCGGGGCCTTCGCCGAAGTCGTAGCGGATGCCGATCGCGGTGATCTTCTCGATCAGATAGCGGTTCACCTCGTCGAAGTCCATCAGTTCGGTGAGCAGCCTGCGCACGGCCTGCGGGCCCGGTTCGGTGGACAGCAGTTCCATCTGGGCGCGGGTGTTGTCCAGCACGTCCTCGGCGACCGGATGACGTTCGGCCTGGTAGGTGTCCAGCAGTGTTTCCGGGGCCCAGCCGCGGATCTGTGCGGCCAGTTTCCAGCCGAGGTTGAATGCGTCCTGAACGCCCAGGTTGAGGCCCTGTCCGCCGGTGGGTGGATGGATGTGTGCCGCATCGCCGGCCAGTAGCACCCGCCCGACCCGATAACGTTCGGCTAGCCGGGTGGCATCCCCGAAGCGGGACATCCAGCGCGGGGAGTGCATGCCGAAATCGGTTCCGGCGATGGTGCGCAACTGTTGTTTGAAATCCTCGAGGGTGGGCGGTTCCGCGCGGTCGCTGACTCCCGCGGCGGGGACTACGACGCTATAGACCCCTTCGCCGAAGGGCCGGAGCCAGAATCGCTGATGGGTCTCGCGGATTTCGGTCACCTTGGCGGCGATCTCCTCCTGCGGCACGCCCACTTCCATCTCGCCCATCAGCGTCTCGGTCCGTGAGGGCTCGCCGGGGAAGCCGACACCGAGCAGTTTACGCACCGTACTGCGCCCGCCGTCACAGCCGACGAGGTAGCGCGAACGCAGCTGTTCCCCGTCGGCCAGCTCGACGGTCACACCCTCGTCGTCCTGCTCGAAACCGGCGACCGCGCAACCGCGCCGGACCTGCGCACCCAGTTCGATCGCATGTTCTTCGAGCAGATGTACGATGACCGGCTGTGGGATGCCCAGCAGATAGGCGTACGCGGAATCCAGGCCCTTGGGCGCGGGTTTGGGGATGGCGGCGAAGAAACCGCCGGCCGGACGCTGTCTTCCATGCTGGAGAATGCGATCCAGCAGTCCGCGCATCGCCATCAGCTCGAGACTGCGAATATGCAGACTGACTATGCGGACGAACGACGCGGGCTCGGTTTCCTTCTCCAGAACGAGTACCCGCACATTGTGCAGCCGCAGTTCGGCGGCCAGCATCGCACCGGTCGGCCCGCACCCGGCAATGATCACATCGAAGATGAGGGGCGCGCGATCGGCGCCGGAGGCCGGCGACCAGGGAACTCCGGGGACGTCGCCCACCGTGGAGTCACGCTCGACCCTGTCGTTCGACGGCGGCTCGGCGGTGACCTGCAGAGAGTGCATAGGTGTTGCCTTTCGGGAGTGCCTGGTTGGCGAGGCGCTCCCGGCGACACCTACGTCAATCGCCCGATCGTGACGGGAAGGGGGAGCACCCACATCGATACAGCGTTCATGGGTCTCACCTCCTCGGGCGGTGTCACGGTCAACTGCAAGCTACAAGCCCGAGCACCATCCCGTCCAACTCCTTTCCCGGCCACGTGATCACGACTCCAAACGGGCCCGTGCGGTTGCAGGGCGAATCCGGCGTGGCGGCCCGGCTGGTCCCGGTCACGGCCGACGGTCTGATCCTGGCTGCCCCGAGGCGGACCGGATCTCGGTAGGCGCTGCCCTGATGAGGTTCGCTCGTGGCCACTACGCGAACTGGTCGTAGGCAAGCTTGACGACCAGCGCGATGACGACGCACAGCAAGACGCCGAGCAAATCATCCCGCCCGCCCGGACGCGATGATCGAGCGAACAGGACGACGGCGGCCTGGCCGAACTGGCCTGGCCCTGATGGTCAGGCTGCGAGGCCGAGGTCGAGGCGGCGGCCCATGTCGATGTCGATGGTGCCGTAGAGGTTGGCGTTGGACCAGAACAGCGGCGACAGGCCCCGCTTGTCGGCGTCGGTCATCTTCTGCTGCCAGGCGGGGTCAGTGAGGACGGACTGGACGAGCAGGGTGTTGATGAACACCAGTGCGGACTGCAGCAGGTGCAGGCTGAGCATGGAGACCTCCTGGTGCTCCTTGTCGCTGCCGGGGATGGTGCCGGCGCTGCCGTAGAACAGGTCGGTGTTGGCGGAGTTCCAGTTCTCCACGACCTGCAGGCCCTCGTGGATCTCCCGGCGCAGCTCCTGGGAGGAGATGTACTCGGCGACGAAGATGCTCTTGACCGCCTTGCCGAGTTCCTCGATGGCCTTGTAGGTGGGGTGCTTGGGGCCGCCGCGGGTGAAGCGCCGCAGCACCTGCTCGGCCTCGGCCGTTCCCAACCTGAGCGCAGTGGCGTACTTGACGATCTGGTCGTACTGCTGGGCGATGATCTCCCAGTCGATCGGCTTGTCGGCGACCATGCCGGTCAGGCAGGACGGGACCTGGTCGCCGGCGTCGGCTTTCACCAGTTTCTGCCGGGCGATGTTCCTCATTCGCGGCAGCAGCTTGAATCCCAGCAGGTGGGAGAACGCAAACCCGACCAGGGACTGGCCGTGGGTGTCGGTGTACTGGCGGTCGATGGTCGCGTCGGTGCAGTGCCGCAGCACGCCCTCCATCATCGCGGCGACCTCGGAGGCGTTGCAGGATCACAGCTGGGAGTAGACGCACACCGATTTCCGGTCCACGTGCCAGTAGATCATGACGCCGTGGCCGCCGTACCGGGCGTGGTACTCCGTCATCAGGTTCGACGACCACGACCCGAACTTCTTCGAGTCCGACGCGCACGCGGTGCCGTTGCCCCACCACAGCGGGTCCCGCATCTTCAAGGTGGCGTTCACCAGCGTCGCGATCGCCGCGCGGAGGTTGTCGCGGTTGACGAACAGGTGCCTCGTGGCGCGCAGCGCGGCCTCGGTCTCGCCGTGACGGCCGCCGTCGGCGACGCGTTTGATCCCCACGTTCGTGCCGAGCGCGTACAGCACCAGCAGCAGCCGTTTGCGGATCACCTCCCGCGGAGTCGCCTCCCTGGTCGCGACCGTGGTGAACGCGTCGGTGAAGTCGGTGACGAAGTCCAACTCCTTCAGGAAGTCCAGCAGGTCGATGATCCCCCAGCGGGCGGCGACCTCGGTGTGCAGCGCCCGAAGGTTCTCCGGCACCTTCAGCTTGCCCAGATCGGGGATGTGCCAGCGCGACTCACCGCGGTGCGTCTTCACCTTCGTGCCGCCGGACTTGTTCCTGCGGACCGCCTCCCCGCACGCCGCCATCGCCGCGCGCATCGCCTCCTTCGTCGTCTCGATGAACACGCTGGCGTCCAGTGGTTGGCGCAGGTTCTCGTAGTGGACGTCGCGGTTGTCCTCGAAGTCGGTCGGCAGGTCCTCCTCGGGGTTGCGCCAGCGGCGGGCGCCGGCGACGTAGATCTCGCGGCGGCGCAGCGCGTCCTTCAACGACACGATCACGCACAGCTCGTAGGAGGCCTGCTCGATGATGCCGTCGGCGTCGACGACCGCTTCCAGCCAGCCGTCGGGCACCACGCCCTTGATCGGGACGTTCTCGCAACCGTCGTAGTGGCGGGTGGTGTTGGGGATGTCGGCGTACCGCTGCAGAAGGTCCAGGGCATCCATCACGGGCCGGTAGGCAGTGTTGTTGCACTTGAACTCGATCGCGGCCAGCAGCTTGGGCAGCATCCGCCGGTAGTAGTTCGAATACGAGCTGGTCAGCACCGTGCGGACCCGGGCCTTGTAGGCCTTGGCGTCCGCTTTCGCCTCGGCGACCAGCGCCTGCAGCGTTGTCTCCCCGCCCGGGACCGCAGGGAACACGACCTGCCGGACCGTGCCCTCCGGCGCCGCCAGCGACGCCTCGGCGATCGAGAACAGCTTTTCGGTCTTGCGGTGCACCTTCTTGGCCTCGGCCTCGATCGCCTTCTCGACCTTCCGCTCCGCCTGCGTGTTGATCTTCGACACCAGACCGATGAACAGATCGACCAGCGCATCGGTGATCTCCGTCGTCCGCGACCACGCCAGCGCCGCGACCAACGTCAGGCGGACCGGCGGCTGATTCGCCGCAAAGTCCGACGGATGCGAGGCCATCGCCCGCGCCCGCCACGAGGCCACCAGCCGGTCGGAGTAGCCGCCGAACAGATCCGCCGGCAGGCCGAGCGCCTTCGCCCGCCGGAGCTTGACGATCTCCTCCAGTAGCGTCTCCAGCCCCAGCCGTCCGGGGTCGGACTTCAGCTCCAGCAGGAACCCGTCCTCGCCCGTGGCCAGCTCCCACAGCGACCGCGCCGAGTCCGCCGACAACCCGTTCAGCACGTGCAGGCAGAACTCCCGCTCGAACCGCGCCCGGCCCGCGCCCACGATCCGGTCCACCCGTCTGATCGGCTGCCTCCGCCACTGCCTCAAAGCGCGCCGAACCTACGACGAGTCCATCGCCTTTCCACCTCATCTAGGGTCTGTTCGAGGTTCAGATCACTGAGGTTGCGGATTCGTCTGCGCGGTGCCGTCCTAGGGACGGCACGAGGAACACGTGCAGCATCCTG
>NZ_JBIUTQ010000016.1:0-152043 GCF_044741965.1 Streptosporangium sp. NPDC087985 | reverse complement strand
AGATGCACGGCAGGGCCGGGTTTGACCTACTCCGCCACCGCATTCTTCTGCAGTAACGGTCACGCAGCGCCACCACCGAATACGGGACAGAGCCGTTAACCCACACCTGGAGATCTTGAAGTAGGCGCTCACCACAGGTGAACACCCGCCGGTCCTCACCCATGCCCCTGTGTGTTCCGGTGGCCTCAGCCGATATCAGCCACTATGTCGCCCCTTCTTGGAATCAACTATCCGGTGACGTGGTCTTTCCGATCAGGATGATGGGACATACACCTGTCATGCTGAATACGATCATCAAAAGTGAGGCTCGTCTCCGGGCGGGTGGCCTGCCCGGCGGTGTCGGCAGACGGTGGGGATGCGTGCTGGGAGTCGCCGTGTTGTCCGCTGCCATGGCGTACCTGCCGGCGCACGCCGACCAGCAATCCCGATCATCCGGATCCGCGGTGCCCGCGGCGGTGCCCGCGGCGGGGGTGGCGACCGGCATGGATGGGTTTGTGCCGTTCCTGCATACCACCACGGGGCAGGGGGCCTACACCCAAGCCTGGGTGATCGCCCATCATGGCTACTCATCGATGACTGCTCCCCGGGTCAGTTGCGTCAACGTCAACACCGGCGGGTTCTGCGCCGACGCCAGCGGAAACCCGACCACCTGGCCCAAACCACTGAACATCAACAGCGGCTCGCTGGGCAGCGGGAACACCGGAGACCTGGCGACCACACAGATCCCTCAGATGGTCCAGGCCTCGGGTTCGGATGTCGTCTATTATCCCGCGGTCACCACCCAGCCGGTGACCGGTTTTCCCAACGGCTCGGTCGGGGCGGGCTGCCTGGACATGAAGAAGCAGACCAACTGCGGCTACACGCCCCTGGCGGCCCTGACCAACGTGGTCGGCCAAAGCAACGTCAACGGCCTCACCGGGTTCGTCGTCCAGGGTTCCCGGGCCTACGGCACGACCACCAACGGCCTGGAGGTGTGCTTCGCCCTGAGCAACGGCAAAGCCTGCCCCGGCCAGCCGTTTGCCACCAACACTCCGCCCAGCAACGACGCGGCCGGCCTCGGGCCCACCGATTTCACCGGCACCACCACGGTCGTGAACGGCAGGATCTACATCGCCTCCAACGGCTCCAGGGTCGGCAACGGGCGCACACATCCGCCCACTCTGACCTGCTTCGACCCGAACACCAACGCCTCCTGCGCCGGATGGACCCCCAAGGTCATCACCGACCCCAACGCCTCCCTCGCGCTCGCAATCTTCCCCGACCTCAACATCCCCGGCGTCCCGATCGGCGTGTGCACCGTCGTGGGCAACAAGACCCCGGCCGCGCCGATCGTGGCCTGCTTCGATTTCACCGGCACCAGCATCGGCGCGCCCGCGGGGATGACCGCACTGCTTGCCCAGCTGCCCGCCACAGGCCGCAACGTGGTCTTCCAGCCGCTGACCACCACCGTCGGCACCGGCCAGCGCACCTACCTGCCGTTCTACGTCCAAAAGACCGGCATCGGCCATACCGTGTGCTACAGCTGGACCAGCCAAAGCGCTTGCCCGGGCTTTCCCGCCCCGCTGGCTCATCCCGGCGTCAACGGCGGCAGGACCCAGGACTACGGCTACACCTACAACTCCACCCTCGGCTGCATCTACGGTGATGGCGACAAGGGGTATCTGTTCAGCTTCAACGCCATCACCGGCGCCAGCGGATGCTAGGAACGGCTCTCTTTTCATGGCCCTCTACTCGGGTCGGCGTCACCAGGAGCAAAGTAGCTGTGAGTGATCAACCCCCGAGAGTCCGAGCCGTATCGGGCCCTCGGGGAGTATCGGAACGGAAATTAGCGGTAGCGGAGCGATCTTGATTCCGGTTCGGTGACGGGTCTGCTTTGCCTGTTCAGCGGGCCGTACGTTCCTCGGCATGCCTGTCGAGTATCTGTCTGCTGAGCAAGAGGCCCGCTATGGACGGTTCGCCATGGAGCCGTCTCCCGGGAAACTGGAGCAGTTCTTCCGTATGGACACGGAGGCTGTGGAGCTGGCACGGGCGAAGCGCCGTCCGGCGACCCGGCTGGGATGGGCTGTGCAGTGGGGCACCGTCCGGATGCTCGGCACGTTCCTGACCGAGGACCCCACAGCGGTCCCGGCCTCCGTGGCTCGGCTCGTCGCCGAGCATCTCTGCATGGACGACGAGCACTACGCGGAGTACGGCGCGTGCTCGCAGACGGCGTACGAGCACGCATGGGAGATCCGGGACGTCTACGAGTACCGTCGCCTCAATCGCGAAGCTCCTCGGGGTTTCCAGGAACACGATCTACAAGTACGTGCCCGAGCTGAAGGGCGGCCGACTCGCGCTCGCCGAGGCGGCCACCGCGCCCGGACTCCCCTCACCCGCGAAGTCGTCAGAGTGATCGGCGACTATCGCTAATTTCCGTTCCGATACTCCAAGTAGCCGCGATTCCTTCTGAAGCAGTCGACCCTGCGCAACTACCCGTGGGGTGCTACGAGGGTTCCGGCCGTGCGGCACTTGTGGTCGGGTCAGATTTCTCCGCTGCGGATGCCCGTCAGGAAGTCGTTCCAGGAGCATCCACGGCGGTCCAGCTCGGCATTGGTCAGGTCCGGCCATCCGCCCCGGAACGGCCCCGCTTCCCAGATGACCGCCGCGGTGCTGATCAGCTGACGGGCGGAACGTCGCCCGGACGCGAAGGTTCTGCCTGCGGGTCGATGTACGTCCCTCTTCCGACCACGGTCCTGATCAGGCCACGCTCGCGTAGTTCCCGCATCGCGCGCCGCACTGTCAGGTATGCCACGCCATATTCGGCGGCAAGATCACGTTCTGCTGGGAGCCGTTGACCTGGCCGTAGGTCACCAGCATCGATCAACGCCTGGATGTGATCGGCCAGACGGACATACACGTATTCCGGACTGTCCTCTTCCGGATCGAACGGCGAGACGCTGCTCATGACCTCACCGTATGGCTACGGTGACCTGCTAAAATCCACGGGAAGCCATGTATTGCTATGCATGGCTACTCAACATCACGTAGCCTCTGGCCAAGGCAAAAAACGGGACCCGCAGGCGCTCGCAACGCCGTACGGGTCCCTTGATCAGGAAATGAGTCCTGACCCGTGAATAACTCTAGTGCTCCGGTTCTCGACCGGGCCACGGTAAGCGGCTGCGGTTGTTTCGCCGCTGCGCCGCCGATGCCGATGGGCTGCGCCGCCTGTGGGCATGCCCCCTACGCGCACGGCTGCCCTGGCCGGGCTGCCGATCACGAGTACGCGCCGCCGTCCGGTGCGCTGATGGCCATCCGCCTGGAGGCCCGCCGTACCGGGGACCTCTCCCTCCACTGCTTCGAGCCGCTTGTCATCGTGGCCCCGGCCGAGGCGGTCCCGCTGGTACCCACCCAGCACAGTCCCGAGCAGCACAGTCCTGAGCAGGCCCCGGCCGTTGCGCCTGCCGTACCGGTGCCGTCGCCCCGGCGGCTGCCCTGCCGCTCGCGCCGGGCGTATCCGTTTCAGCCTCGCCCCACCAGGCAGCCTCGGCTCGGCAGCGGGCGTCTCCCCGTGACCCGTCCCAGACGATCGGCCGGCTGTGCCCTGCACCGCGCCGCAACCGGTCCGCTCCCGCACCGGCCACCCGGCTCGATCGGTTGGTGCGGCCCGTACGACCCGTACGCCGCGCCTCACCTCGTTCCCCTCCATCTCATGGCACCACTCCGCCCGGCGCTGCGATCGTCCGGACGGGCCTTTAACCCGCTACAGGAGGTCCGATCCATGGAAGACGCCCCGCCTCTCACCGCCCGATCCACCAGGCCTCAGGCCACTACGTCCCCGGCCACCAAGCCCCAGTCCGCGATTCCCGGCTGGCGGGTGATCCTCAGTGACGCCGGGCGGCTGTGGGCCAGCCGCGAACAGCCCTTCTCCGCGGCCGCGTTCCACGCCGGGGCCGAACGCACCGTCGACGCCGACACCGTCGACGCCCTGCGGGCCGCGACCGATCGGCAGGAGAGCATCGCCCAGGAGGCCCACGAGCAGGCCGGGCGGGTGATCTCGTGATCCGACGACGACCCGCCCGTCCCCGTGGGCGGCACCGCAGCGGCCTGGCCCTCAGCGCCGTCCCCTCCTACACCTGGGACCACGGCGCCCGGGCCGAGGCCGTACGGCTGGAGGCGGCCTGGCCGGGCTGGGCGGTGCTGTACGGCACCGGCAGCCGTCTGTTCTACGCCATCGCGACCTGGCCCACCCCCGAGCCGTTGATCGTCTCCGACCGCACCCCCGAGGGGCTGGAGACGCTGATGAACGACGCGGAAACGGCCACGGAAGGGGCGTCGGTGCCGGGCGCGACGCGGGTGGGCCGAAATCGTCACCCGGGCCGCCCGCATCATCCACCAAGGAGCACCCGGTGATCACCCCCGAACCGCACTCCGGGCAGGAAACCCCACTGTCACAGCCGCAGAACGACCCGCTTGGCGCGCTGCGGCAGCTCTTCCCCGACTGGTACATCGAGCACGACACCGTCCTCGCGCGGTGGAGAGCGATGCGCCACCAGCCGCTCGCCCTAAGGGAGGTGAAGGCCGGCGCCAGATACCTCATCCTGCGCGCCTCGCCCGAACGGCTGGGCGCCGCCCTGGCCAGGCAACGGGAGATCACCTGTACCCCGCACGCTGGTCGGGCCGCCGCCCCCTGAACCGGCGCGGCGGTACGGATCGCCCCCGCGCTGTACCGCCGCGCCATCCCGCCCCCGCGAGTCGTGGTGCGAACCTTCCAAGTCCGCTCGCGGGTGCCAAGTGCCACGAGTGTCAGTGGGGTCTGTCGCGAAAGTGTCAGCAGCGGCCGCGGCTCGACGCCGACGGCTACCGGCCGCCGCGCCTCACGCCGGTCGTCACGGGGGTCGAGCCGTCGGTCGGGGGTCGCGCTCGTCGATCAGGCGGTGGAGGAGCCGCGTCTATCCTGCGTGCATGCTGATCACAGACGAGGAATTGGCCCTCACGGCAGCGCAAGCAGGAGCTGCTGTCGTGCACACCATGTACGGTGCATCGCTGACGCGCTTCGAGAAGTCCAGGGGTGACTTCGCTACGGCTGCTGACGTCGAAGCGGAGAACACCATCCTTGACGTTATTCGCACCGCCCGACCAGGCGATGCCGTGACGGGCGAGGAGAGCGGACGCACGGGCTCGGGCGGTGCGGAGCGCATGTGGCTGGTCGACCCCCTGTGCGGCACGCTGAACTACGCCGCGCGGAGCATGCTGGTCGCGGTGAACGTCGCCTTGCGCGTGGGCTCGGACATCACGGTGGCGGCCTCAGCCGACCCGTTCGCCGAAGAGGTGTTCTGGACGGACGGCGATCACGCGTACGTCCGTCGCGATGGAGTGGACGAGGAACTCACGCCGTCGCCTGATTCGCGACTGGTGGATGTCAACCTTGATCCACCGTTCCCGAACGAGCCGAGCTTCCGGGCTGTCCGGTTGCTTGCCGACACAGGGTTCGTCGAGCATTTCCGCCCGCGCGTCGTCTCCACCACCCTGGCGGTGGCCTGGGTAGCCGCCGGCCGGCGAGCCGCATACGTCACTGACGGCCATCTGCAGGACAGCGTGCACTTCGCCAGCGGGATCGCATTGTGCCAGGCCGCCGGATGCGTGGTGACCGGCATCCACGGTCAGCCGTTGCACACCGGCGCGGGTGGACTGGTCGTGGCGGCTGACCAGGAGACGCACGCTGCATTGCTGGAACTCATCGGCAACCAGTTCCCACCTGATCGGTAGCCTGCGCATTTCCTATCACCATCGCACGGTCAGGCGCGTAGGCCGTCCGTTAGGGGAACGCTCAGCGGGACACCGAGATCATCCGTCCACGACGCGGTAACCTGCGGAAACCGCGTCTCGTCAGGCCAGTCCGCATTCGACGATCTACCCGGCGTACGGGCACAGGTCGTTCCCCGCTGACCGTCCTCGTGAACCTGGGGGGAGTTCCTCTGGCGAGACGTTCGGTGACCATCACGCCCTAAGGTCGAAGAGACGTCATCCTGGTGATAGTGAGTCGCGCGGTCCCCTTGAGATCAACTTGGTGCGGATGCCCCCGCGACCGCGTACCTCGACCTGCTCGCCGTCTGCCTACGGGCCCCGCGTGCCGTCGTATGCGGAGAGTCCGCCCTCGCGATTCACGGACTGATCGATGACATCCCAGCGGGCGTCCACATCGCAATTCCCCGTGGTACGCACCGCCCCTCGATCTCCTACCCACCGACCACGGTCACCCAGTACGCAGCCGCGACCTTCTCCCTGGCTGTCGAGCAGTTCGAGGCGGCACCAGACGAAATGGTCCCTATGTACAGCGCCGCACGTAGCGTTGTCGACGCGATGCGCCATCGCCGCCGCTTCGGCGAAACGCTCGCGCTGGCGGCCCTGGGCCGCTACCTCCGCCGTGAGGGACCCAACGGGGTTCGCGACCTCCAGGAAGTCGCTCGTGATCTGGGCGCGCTGTCGGTCATCCGCTCGGCTGCCGAAGCGGTGCTCGCCTGATGCCGAACCCGACACGCGACACAACCACAGGCCGCGTCTACCACGACCTGCGCAATCTGGCCCGCCGCAACGGACGCTCCACCGACGAGATCATGGTCGAGTACGTGCTCGAACGGTTCCTCTACCGGATGGGACTTTCGCCGGAAGGCGGACGCCACTTCATCCTCAAGGGCGGCCTCCTTCTTGCCTAATACTCCAGTGACACTTTGTGATCATGGGTGGGGATCTGTGCTGGTAGGGGCATCAGCCCATTGAGGTACGTGCAGTCGGCAAGTCCATCCGGCTTTGGACGGTAACTGCTAGTAATATTCTCTTCACTTATAGTCACCTTCGTGGATCGGAGAGCCATGCACACCCTGACCCGCACCGCCGCCGCCGTCGGCGCCGCACTCATCGCCGCCACACTGATCTCCGCACCCGCCCAGGCGGCATCGGGCTGCCCCCCGTACTACGACGCCCGGCTCCAGAAGACGATTTACCCCATTGATGGCGATTACGGCATTCCCTACGGCCCCGCGGGCGACATCCACGTATGCCGTAACGGCAGCTGGGTGAAGTGGAGGTAGGCCGTCACGTCCCTCCCCGCCGGAACGGAAACTCCACTGCCAGGGCTTATCAGATAATCTGATTTTATGAAGGTGATGACTGCTACCGAGGCGTCCCGGAGCTTCGCATCCGTTCTGGACGAGGCCGAGCGAGGGGAGACGATCGTGGTTACTCGCGGGGGCAGGCGAATCGCAGTGATCGGCCCCGCGCCCATGGCGCCTGGACGTATGGTCAAGGCCTTCCTGACCAGGAGCGCGGGGACATTGGACGCCGATTTCGAAGCCGATGTCGCGGCGGCCCGGGAGGCGGTCGACGACGAGATGAGGAGCACGTGGCCCGACGCCTGATCCTGGACACCGGTGTGCTCATCGCCGCCGAGCGGGGCAGGGCCTCCGTCGACGCGGTGATCGGGGATGTCGACGATGTGGCGATTGCCGCGATCACCGTGGCCGAGCTGCTGGTGGGAGTGGAGATGGCGGATGCGGCACGCCGTCCCGGACGGCAGGCCTTCGTGGACGAGGTCCTCGCGTTGATCCCGGTTGAGGAGTACACCACGGACGTCGCCAGGGTCCATGCCCGTCTGATGGCACATGTGCGACGAGAGGGAAAGATCCGGGGAGCGTACGATCTGCTGATTGCCGCGACAGCCGCGACCACCGCGAGAATCGTGATCACGATGGACTCGTCCGCCGCATTCGACGATCTACCCGGAGTACGGGCACAGGCCGTTCCCCGCTGACCGTCCTCGTGAACCTGGGCGGAGTTCCTCTGGCGAGACGTTCGGTGACCATCACGCCTTGAGGTCGAAGAGACATCATCCTGGTGATAGTGAGTCGCGCGGTCCCCTTGAGATCAACTTGGTGTGGTCGGTTGGTTCTTCGACGCGTGTCGCGGCTCGGGGTGTTTTCGGCGCGGGCGTATCCGGCGGGTCCTGTCGGTCGAAGATGTCGATGTCGACCTCTTCGCCTCCGACGATCAGTGTCTCCCATGCTCCGCTTGCCAGCAGGGTGTGCACCGTCTCGCTTTTCAGTTTGCGCAGATGGTCTCTGAGGGTTGTCTCATTGGGCATGCCGGGAATGCGCGGTGACAGGCGGCTCCGGATCTGCAGCAGCTGCTCCATGAGCGCGTCGATATCCGCATCCTTGTCCGGACCCTCATTCCCTTCCTCGATGCCCTGGACGATGCGGTCTTTGACCGCGCAGGTGACCCCGTGCTCGTCGGTGGTCACCATCGCTTTCCAGGCGCGGCTCTTGTGCCGGTACTGAAACATCGACATCGCCGCTTCGTGGCGGAGAAAATCAGCATCACGGAAGGCTCTCCCGCGCCAGCCGCGGCTGAGTGACCGAGCCAGCGAGATGGCCGACGCCAACCCACTGTTGAGCCCGCGCCCCGGCCAGAAGTGGATCGCATTGGCGGCGTCCCCGAGGAGAAACCCGTAGGTTCCCGGGGTGGTCGACGTCGCGGAATACAGCTGGGCGGTGAATCGCGGCCGCTGCACCATGTCCAGCCGAAAGGCGGTGACGGCGCTCAGGTTCTCCTCCGCGACGCCGAAGAACACCAACCCCTCCATCACCCGTTTCCATAGTTCCGAGCTTTTGACCAGGGCGGGAAGGAACAGCGTGCTGTGGGTCGAGCAGTGAAACTCGCCCTGGTCGGTCCGTCCCATCAGGCAGGGGCGGGAGGCGATACATTCCTCGAACACGTGCCGGACGGGATCGATCCCGATGACCTCCCTGGCCTCGGCATCGGTGAGGCGCATGTTCAGAAAGCCTTCGCCGCGCAGGGCGTTCAGGAGAAAACGGTTCTGGGCCACGGTCAGCAGGACGGTCATGGGGTCCGACAGGTCGGACTTCACCTGCAGGCCCAGCACGACATCCTGCACGTGCCGGCCATCCAGCGAGTAGATCGACTTGTCGGCGTTGCCGAACTTGTCGGTGAAATACTCCCGCGTCCGCGAGCGCCCTCCCTCGCAGATGGCGAGCACCTGGTCCTTGGCCACGGTCTCCTGCTGCTCGGCCGGGTCGAAGTTGGCGGGGATGAGCCGGATGCAGTCGGATTTTTCGTTCGCTATTTCAAGCAGCTTGTCTTCGACGTAGGCGATCCGGATATTCCGCGGACTGTAGCCGCGGATCGAATCGAGGCCGGTCGGCCACATCTCGGAGTACGATCCGGCGCTGAACAGCCGCGCCTGGACCTCCTCGGGGAGGTTCAGGTATTGACGGCTCTGGACCGTCACGACCTGCTGCCGCCGGATGTTCCCTTGTGCCTGGTCTTTCCATACGATCCGTGACCCGTCCTGAGTCCAGCGGCCGTCGTACAACGTAATGGCCACTCGCCGGCCCATGAGGTGTTCGAGGAGCAGGGCGAAACTCAGCCCGACAGGACCGCCACCCGAGATCGTGACATGCAGGACCGGTCCCGGTTCACCGCGCGCGGCGGATGTGATGAACGACTGAGACACGAGGGCGTCCACGATGGTCTCCGTCCCATCGGATGCCTCGAAACGGAATGTCTCATCGCCGATCGTGATCAGATCGCCCGGCTGGAGTACGTGCGATGTCACACGGTCCCCGTTGACCAGCGTCCCGTTGCGGCTTCCCCGGTCGTACAGTACGTAGCCGCGGGCCTCACGGAGCACCTCCGCGTGAAAGCGCGAGGCTCTCCCGCTGGAGATCACCACACGGTTGTCGTCCTTGCGGCCGAAGGTGATCGGTGTGTCGCCGACCGGAAACCGTTGTCCAGTGAGAGGACCTTCACGCCCAACAATTTCAGGTGGCATAGGTCAAACCTCCGCGTGATCACCCATCGTGCCACGCTCGGCGTCCACGGAAAATTGTCCCCATGTGTACAAACCGCTTGCCGCCGGACGGGTGATTTCCTGAGCCGCCGCTGCCCGGCCCCCCGGTTCGCGGACGCCACCGCCACGGCCTGGCCCCTACCGGAGGGGCGTGACCGGGCTCCGCGTGCTCCGGATCACTGCTCCGGAGCAAGGCCGGCGTCGAACTGAACCTCGACTCCGTCGCTGAGTTTGAGTGCGCCGAACAGTGCCGAGTAGGGCCGGATCCCCCATTGGGTCTGCACGATGGTCGCCGAGCCGCGTACGCGGTCCTCGGTCAGCAGGCCCTGGACCGTGACGGGCCGGGTGACGCCGACGAGGGTGAGATCACCCTCGACGCGGAACGACTCCGGGGTTCCGTCGGCCCGGGTCGACCGGAACGTGATCGTCGGGTAACGGTCGGAGTGAAGGATCTTCTCTTGAATGTTCTTCTTGATCTCCCGGCGGTCGGAGTCCGTGAGCGGCTTGACGCCGCCGGTCCCTTCCCGGACTTCGAACGACTCGGTGTCGATTTCGACGGTCACCGAGGAGTTGGCCGGGTTGGCGATGTCGAGCGTGGCGTTGCCACGCCAACGGGTGACCTCGATGGTGAGGTCATGGCCGGCCTTCGCGCCCAGTCCGGTACGGGTCGTCTTGACGAGGAGCCGGCCGGACTCGGGGCCCAACGTGTAGCTACCAGAGGTGATGCCCACCATGCCAGGCTATCTCGCACCCGAAGGGCTCTCCGTGGCACGCACGGTCCGTCGGCATAACGGATTCCAAGAGCAGCCACACTCTTTTGCCGCCTGTTGCTCTTCACGGGTGGGAGCCTGTGTGGGGGCACGGAAGAGCTGATCATGACTGACACTGAACCGACCGCGCGGGACATTGCCGCTGCGGATCCATGGGCGGGAAATCGCCTCTTGTAGGGTTGAAAATATGCCTCGCCTTCTCTCCGTCAACCTGGCTCACCCCCACTCCGCCGACTACACCAGCGCCGATTTCACCGGGATCGACAAGCGCCCCGCGGACGGCCTGGTCGCGGTGACCGCCCCCGGCCCGAGAGGGACGGCGGGCAGCGGTGTCGCGGGAGACAAGATCGGCGACCTCCCGCACCACGGCGGCGACGACCAGGCGGTGTACGCCTTCGCGCGTGAGGACCTCGACACCTGGGAGAAGGAACTCGGGCGTGAGCTGTCCAACGGTGTCTTCGGCGAGAACCTCACCACCTCCGGTCTCGACGTCAACGGCGCGTCGATCGGCGAGCGGTGGCGGATCGGGGAGAGCCTGGTCCTCGAAGTCACCTCCGCGCGCATTCCGTGTCGCACCTTCGCGGGATGGCTGGACGAGCAGGGATGGGTGAAGCGGTTCACGCAGGCCGCGCGGCCCGGCGCCTATCTCCGTGTCATCGAGCCGGGGGAGATCCAGTCGGGCGATGCCATCGAGGTCGTCTCCCGGCCGGACCACGGGGTGACGGTCGAGTTCCTGTTCCGTGCCATGACGACCGAGTCCGAACTGCTGCCGCGGGTGCTCGATGCCGGTGACGCGCTCAACCCCTTCTACGCGGCGACGGTGAACAGGCGGCTGGAGAGCAGGGAGCGCGCCACCGGGCACGCTTCACCGGAGAGCTGACCCGGCCACCCGGTGGATCCTCCGCGTGAGGATCCACCGGGTGAGGTCACCGGGGTGGATCCGCTGTGGGAGGGGATCCACCGGGTGAGGTCACCGCGACGGGGCGGTGAGCGTCGTCCAGGTCGACGGCCGGGCCGTGCATGGGCCGCCGTCGTGCACCATGAGGCGGCCCGCCGCCGGCTCCGCCACCACTGTGGCCAGCGTCGCCCACCGGGTCCCGAGCGCGCCGCCGACCGGTGCGTGGCAGCACACCTCGGCCCCGTCGCCGGGGTGGACGGTGAGCAGGGAGGCGAGGTCGTCGGCGCCGTCGAGGCCGTGACGCTCCTCGACCCGTGCGCGCAGTACGCGCAACCGGTCGTACGTCTCCGGCTCCAGCCGCCCGCGGAGCTCACCCGCCGCCAGCGCCGGGTCGAGGAAGTGGTTGGCCCGGACCAGCCAGCCTCGCCCGTCCGGCGTGACGACCGCCGCGCCGGCCGGGCTGACCTCGACGGACGCCGCCTGCTCGGCGGTCACCACGGTCATCACGGTGGAGGCGGAGACCGGGGCGTCGGTGAGGATGGCGACCGCGTCGGCGAACGACGTCGCGCTGCCGAGCACCCGGCGGGCGACGAGGTGAACGGGTACGCCGCCCACGCCGTCGTCCACGTGGCCGAGGATGTTGAACAGCACCCCCACGCCTGCCTCGTTGATGCCGATCTTCGCCAGGATTCCGTACTCGGTGATGCCGGTGAACCCCAGCGTGCCGTCGCCCGCCGAGCCCCGCACCGACTGGAGGTGCCACGCGCCGGCCAGCTCCTCGTGCCAGTCCCAGCTCTGGCCGCCCAGGGTGCGGGCACCGGTGTGGACCACCGTGGAGCACTCGTTCGCGCGGGCCGTACCCGCCGCGGCGAGGATCTCGGTCCGCGCGTTGAGCGCGGCCACCGTCCACAGCGGCACGCCCGCGCCCTCGGCGACGCCCTCCATCTCCTCGACGAGTTCCGGCGCCCACGCGCGGGTGGCGGTGACGGTGCCGAGGGCGAGCGTGGGGACGTCGAGCGTCACGCCGCGGGCGGCGGTCTCGAAGAGTTCGGCGTACGTGCGCCACGCCCGCGTGATCTCGGGGCCGATCTGCCGGCCGCGGTCGTAGCCGCGCTGCCATGGGCCGGTCCCCTGCACCTTCAGGTGCGCGCGCGGGTTCACTTCTCTACCTCCGTGATGTTCTGACCGGCCGGGGTGTCCCGGTCGGTGGCACGCCGGGGTCGCCAGCCCGGCCGGGGCGCGCTGTCGCGCAGCAGCATGGTGTAGGGGTGCTGCGGGTCGTCGAGCACCTGATCCGTGCTTCCGCGCTCCACGATTTTGCCCTGGCGCATGACGACGACCTGTTCGCTCACCTGCCGCACGACGGACAGGTCATGGGTGATGAACAGGTAGGTGAGCCGGCGGGCCTGGCGGATCTCGCCCAGCAGGTTCAGCACCTGCGCCTGTACCGAGACGTCGAGCGCGGCGACGGCCTCGTCGAGCACGAGGACGCGGGGCTCGGCGGCGAGTGCCCGGGCGATCGCGATCCGCTGCTGCTGCCCGCCGCTGAGCTCGCCGGGCAGCGCCCGGGCGTGCGCGGGCAGCAGGCCGACCTGGTCGAGCAGGGAGTCGACGCGCCGACGCGCGTCGGCCCCGGTGACCCCGTGGTGGAACGAGAGCACCTCCCCGATCGCCGATCCGGCCGTGCGGCGGCGGTTCAGCGATCCGTTCGGGTCCTGGAACACCATCTGGATGTCCCGGGCACGGGCGCGCCGTTCCGACCGGCGTGGCCGCCGCGCCACCGGCCGCCCGGCGAGGACGACCTGTCCGGCGTCGGCGCTTTCGAGGCCGACGAGAATCCGGGCGAGGGTCGACTTGCCCGAGCCGGACTCGCCGACCACCGCCAGGCAGCTGCCGTCGGCGACGCCGAGGCTGACGTCGTCGAGGGCGTGGACCGTCCGGCGGTGCCGGCCCCGGCCGGTCGTGAACCGCTTGCACAGCCCGCTGATCTCGATGACGTTTCCGGTCGTGGCGCTCACGGCCTCGCCTCCGTTCCTCGCCCGCCGGGCGGCCTGCCTGGGCTCTCGATGACCTTCCGGCCCGTGCCGTTCACGCCGTCGCCTCCGGGTCCGTCGCGTGGGCCAGCTCCCCGGCCAGGTCGTCGCTGCGGCGGCAGCGCACGGCCCGGTCGGCGTGGTGGGCGAGGGTGACCTCCCCGTCCGCGCACTGCGGCGCCGACCAGGGACAGCGGGCCGCGAAGGCGCAGCCGTCCCCCACCTCGTACGCGGCCACGGGCCGTCCCGGGATGACGGGAAGAACCGGGGTCCTAGCGGTGAGGCTGGGCCGGGAGTCGAGCAGCAGGCGGGTGTACGGATGACGCGGTGCGGAGTGCAGCTGGTCGGGGGTCGCGATCTCGACGATCTCCCCGGCGTACAGCACGGCGATCCGGTCGCATACCGCCGAGGCCAGTTCGAGGTCGTGGGTGACGAAGAGCATCGCCATCCCGCGCTCGCGGCGCTGCTCGTCGAGGATCGCCATGACCTCCGACTGGGTCGTCACGTCGAGCGCCGTGGTGGGCTCGTCGGCGAGCAGCAGCCGTGGCGAGCCCGCCACGGCGGCGGCGATGACGACCCGCTGCAGCATGCCGCCGGACAGCTGGTGGGGGTAGGAGTCCATGCAGCGGTCGACGTCGGCGATCCCGACCTGCGCGAGCAGGTCCCGCGCCCGGCGGGTGGCCACCTCCCTGCTCTCCCCGCGCGCGTCGCAGAGCCCCTCGACGAGGAACTGCGAGACGCGCAGCACCGGGTTCAGCGCGGCCCGGGGATTCTGGCTGATCATCGCCAGCGTGTCGGCGCGGAGCCGGCGGAGCGCCGAGGCGCCGAGCCCCCGCACGTCCTGGCCGTCGAGTGTCACCCGGCCCGTGACGCGGGCTCCCCGCGGTTCGGTGCGCAGCACGGTGCGCAACGTCATCGACTTGCCCGAGCCGGACTCGCCGACCAGGCCGAGTGCCTCGCCGGGGGCGACGGACAGCGAGACGCCGCGCAGCAGCGTCCGGTCCCCGCCGCGGTGCGGCAGGGCGAGGCGGATGTCGTCGAGTTCGAGAACGTCCGTCATGCCCGGCCTCCAGCCCTGCGGCCGCCGAGCCGCTCCCCGATCACGCTGAACGCGGCGACCGCGACGACGATGCAGGTGCCCGCGAGCAGGCTCTGCTGCGGGTAGCCCTGGAGCAGGGAGTCCTTGCCCTGCGAGACCATCAGTCCCCAGTCGGCGGTCGGCGGTTGGACGCCGAGACCGAGGAACGACAGCGCGGCCAGGTCGATCATCGCGTAACCGAAGTTGATGGCGGCCCCGGTGAGGATCTGCGGCGCGATGTTGGGCAGGAGGTGCCGTCCGCTCACCGTCATCCCGGACAGCCCCTGCAACTCGGCTGACTGGACGTAGGCGAGCCGCCGTTCCCGCAGGGCGACGCTGCGCAGCACGCGGGCGGTGTAGGGCACGTAGGCCAGCGCGAGCGCGACCGTGACCTGCCCGAGTCCCGTGCCGAACACGGCGACGACGAGGATCGCCAGCAGCAGGTTCGGGAAGGCGAACAGCAGGTCGAGCACGCGGCCGACGAACGCGTCGACGCGCCCGCCGAACCAGGTGGCGACGAGCGCCAGCACGGTGCCGCCGGCGCCGGCGAGCAGCACGACGACGGCCGCCCCGGCCAGGCTGGTCCGCGCGCCGTACAGCAGCCGTGACAGCAGGTCCCGCCCCGACTGATCGGTGCCGAGCAGGTGCTCGGCACTGGGGGCCTGGTAGCGCTGGACGATGCTGCCGACGGTCGGGTCGTACGGTGCGAGCAGCGGCGCGAGCAGGGCGGCCAGGGCGAGCAGCCCGGCGACCACGGCGGCGACGACGCCGAGGGGACCGAGCCGTTCCACCAGGTCGCCGCCGAGCCGGCGTCGCCGTACGGGCTGTGCGAGGGTTCCGGCGCTCACGCGCTCTCACCTCCGAACTGGACGCGCGGGTCGATCACCGCGTAGAGGACGTCGATCACGAGGTTGACCACTCCGAACACCGCGACCAGCACGAGGGCGACGGCCTGCACGACGGCGAAGTCCTGCTGCTGCACGGCGTTGATGAGCATCGCCCCGACCCCGTCGAGGGTGAAGGCGTGCTCGACAACCGCCGCACCGGCGACGAGGGCGGCGATGTTCACCCCGACGATCGTCGTCACGGGCAGCATCGCGTTGCGGACGATGTGCCGGCGCGCCACCACCCGCCAGGGGACGCCGCGCGCCAGCGCGACGGACACGTGCTCCGCGTCGCGCTCCTCCACCACCGCGGTGCGCGTGATCCGGGCGACTACCGCGACCGCCGGCAGCGCGAGCGCCACCGCCGGCAGCGTCAGGTGCAGCATGCGGCCGGAGAATCCGGAACCGGCCCCGAAGACCGGGAACCAGCCCAGCGTCACGGAGAAGACGCTCATGAGCAGGACGGCCGCGAAGAAGGTGGGGATCGCGAACCCCACGCTGGAACCGAGCAGCACGGCGGTGTCGAAGGCACCGCCGCGCAGCCCGGCGAGCACGCCGGCGAGGATGCCGAACACCACGATGAGCACGGCGGCGTACCCCGTGAGCCAAAGGGTCGTCGGGATCCGGGACGCCAGCAGCGACGCGACGTCCTGGCGGGTCGTGAGGGACTCGCCGAGGTCGCCGGTGAACACGCCGCTCAGCCAGTGCCAGTAGCGGACCAGGAACGGGTCGTCCAGACCGTACTGCGCGCGGATGGACGCGAGGACCTCAGGGCTGACGGTCCGGCCCTGGACGAGGAAGCTCTCGGGTGTGCCCGGCGCGACGTACACCGCCCCGTAGACGAGGAAGCTCGAAACGAGGAGCGTGGCGGCCAGCGCGCCGAGCCGGCGGATCACGAAGCCCGGCATGAGGTCTCCCTTCCCGAAGATCCCGGGGACCGGGGCGCGTCGCCGCGCCCCGGTCCCCCGACGATCGAGGTCACGCCGCACCGAGGCCGGCGGCCCAGGGGTAGTAGAGGTAGACGAACGAGGCCGGGACTCCGGTCACACGCTTGTTGAGGAACAGCCGGACGGCCGGTTCGGCGATCGGGAGCCAGGGCGTCTGCTCCACGACCTCCGTCTGGAGCTCGGCGACGAGCTTGGCCCGTGCCGTTTCGTCGGTAGTGGAGGCGGCCTGCTCGATGAGGCTCTGCACCTTCGGGTCGTCGTAGCCGTTGAAGTTCTGCGATCCGCCCTTGGCGGCGATCGTGCGCAGGAAGGCGAGCGGGTCGGGGATGTCCATGTAGTTCGTCGTCATGAACCCGTCGTAACCGGCGCGTGCCTTCGGGTCGGAGAAGAAGGCGCCGTACTGCGCGCTCGGGATGCCCTTGGGCTGGATGGTGAGGCCGAGCTCGCGGGCGGCGTTGGACATCTCCGACAGGATGTCGGCGTAGAACTGGCGCTCGCTGGGGTAGGCGATCGTGATCGGCGCGCTGCCGGCGTCCTTTCCGGCGAGGAGCTTCTTGGCCTCCTCGATGTTCTTCTCCGTGTCCGGCAGGGCGTCGTGCGCCGGCCCGAACACGTCGTCGCCGTAGGTCCACCCGCCGTTGGGCACCAGTGAGCGGGACGCCTGGGCGGTCCCGGCGAACACGGTCTGCGCGATCGCCTTCCGGTCCGTCGCGAGCGTCAGCGCCCGCCGTACCGCCGGGTCGCCGAGGGCGCCGTTGCCGGTGCTGATGACGGCGACCAGCTGCAGCGACTTGCCGAGGTACAGCTTGCCGTTCTGCGAGGCGGACAGCTGGTCGACCGCGCCGACGGGAACGTCGTAGGAACCGTCGATGGCACCGGTGTCGAGCGCGCTCGCGATCGCGCCGGGGTCGACGATGAACTGCAGGTCGAGCTGCTTGGTCTTCGCCCGGCGCTGGGTGTCCCAGTAGTCGTCGTTACGCTCCAGCGAGATCTTGGAGCCCTTCTCCCACGACGCGAGCTTGAAGGGACCGGTGCACATGACCGCGCCCTCGGGCGTGCCGTACTTGCTACCGGCCTGTTCCCGCTGCGCGCGCTCGACGACCACGCCGATGGGCGTGGCCATGTAGGAGTTGAGCGTGGCGTCCGGCTTCTTCAGCCGGATCGTGATCTCCCGGTCGCCGGTCTTGTCGATGGAGTCGACGTTGCCGGTGATCTGGTCCGACGACCAGTAGCTGCCCTCGGCGGAGTCGAGGTGGCGGCGGAGGCTGAACAGCACGTCGTCGACGGTCATCGGCTTGCCGTCCCAGAACCGCACGCCCTCGCGCAGCGTGTACACCCAGGTCTTCTGGTCGGTGCTCTCGACCTTCTCCGCCAGGTTCGGCGTGACCGAGTAGTCGGGGTCCAGCCGCATCAGGCCCTCGCACAGGTTCGCGACGACCGTGTTCTCCGGGTAGTTGAACGCCTTGATCGGGTCGAGCGACGCGGGCTCGCCGAAGGGCAGGTTCCATGTGGCCTTGTCGAGCTCGCCCTTCGCGGCGGAGGTGGTGACCAGCAGGTCGTTGAGCCTGTGCCCGTCGGCCACCGGGGCGGCCGGGCCGTTGCCGCCGCCACATGCGGAGAGCCCCAGGGCGAGCGAGAGGGCGAGAGCCGCCGTCGCACGTATACGCATCTCATTCTCCGAACACTGAGGGGATCGGGCCCGAAGGGGCCCCTGGGTGAGTGGCCCTCGCAGCGATCGGCGGCGGTGCCACAACACAAAACGTTTTGGAAAGGGACCGTACAGGACAAAACCTTTTAGTAAAAGGTTTTGTGTCCTACTCTTGACCCATGTCGGAGCAGGTGCCCCCCGCCTCACGCGCAACGATCAGAGACGTCGCCCGCGAGGCCGGCGTCTCCGTCACGACGGTGTCCCACGCACTGAACGGCAAGGGGACCGCGTCGGAGGCCACGCGGCAACGGGTCCTCGCCGTCGCCGACCGGCTGGCCTACCGCGCCCACCCCATGGCACGCGGTCTCCGCCGCGGGCGCACCGGCGTCCTCGGCCTGGACATGCGCCCCCTCGACGCCATCGGGTCCTACATCCCCGAGGGCGTCGACTACTTCGTACGGTTCGCCGGGGCGGCAGCGGTGACCGCGCTCGACCACGGCCTCGGGCTGATGCTCGTGCCGGACCTGACGCGCCCGGACATCCCCCAGTCCGCCCACGGGGTGGACGGCTACGTCATTGGCGACCCGACGCGCGACGATCCCGTCCTCACCCGGCTCATCGACGCCGCCGTACCGGTCGTCACCGTGGGCCGCGACCCCGGACGGCCGGAGTTCACCGACTGGGTCGGCCCCGACGACGCGCACGAGACCGAGCGCGTGCTCGACCTGCTGCGCTCACGCGGCGCCCGGCGCGTCGCCTTCCTGGCCGGTACGGACGACAACGCGTGGAACGTCGACGCCGAGAGGGCCTACCGCGCGTGGACGCGCCGCCACCGCGCGCCGGCGCGGGTGCTGCGCGTGCCGGAATCGGCGGGTGAGGAGGGTGGACGCGACGCCGCCCGGCGGCTGCTGGGGGGAGAGCGGCAACGGCCCGACGCGATCTACTGCCAGACCGGCCGCCACGCGGCGGGACTCCTCGCCGAGGCTCAGCGGCTTGGCCTGGCCGTGCCGGGGGACCTGCTCGTCGCGGCCGGCTCGGACGCCGAGCAGACCCGCCTGGCCGTACCCGCGATCACCGCCCTCGATCTCGCCCCCGAGGCGTCGGGCAAGGCCGCCGTCGAGCTGCTCATCGCCCGTCTCAACGGCGAGACGGCAGCGGGGCCCGTCGTTCTCCCGGCGTATCTGCACATCCGGGCCTCGACCGGCGAGAGCTGACATCCCGGCTCCGCGCTATCCGGGTCTCGGCCGGTGGGAGCTGACATCCCGGCTCCGCACGGCCCCGGCACGCGGGGGTGTGCGGGTCGGGGCGTCAGTCGTAGTGCCGCACGTCGGGCCAGAACTGATCCCAGGGGCGCAGCGGGTCGCGGCAGACGAGGATGGGCAGGTGCTGCTCCTCGTTGGACAGGCCGGCGCCGTTGTCGATCCGGCCGCGCACGTCGCACGTGGTGAACAGCCTGGCGGCGTGCTCCGCGGCGGCGGTCACGATCACGGCGACACTGGCGGACGGGGGCGGCGGCCCGCGCCAGTAGAGCTCGTTGTGGCCGCTGTAGACCTTGGGCAGGCCGTACTCCCCGGCGTAGCGGTCCAGCACGCCGGCCTCGCCGTAGTTGTCGGTGAGCAGTACGGCCTGCGCGCGGTCCTGCGGCGGCAGGCCGCCGACCACGGCGGCGACCTGGGCGGCGAACTCCGGCCAGCCGACCGAATCGCGCGCCACCCCGTTCATCGCGGCGACCGGGGTGCCCTCCAGTGCGGTGGATGGGATCACCGGGAGCGCGACGACGACGGAGACGGCCGTGTTGAGCACCAGGAAGCCGGTGAGCAGCGTGCGCCGCCCCGTGGTGGACATCCACCGGACGGCCGGACCGCAGCCCGCCGCGAAGAGCAGCACGAGCAGGCCCGCGACGTAGTCGGCGCGCCCGCCGGAGTAGAGCGTCAGCGCGCAGGCCACCGGGTAGGCCACGACCAGGCAGCGCAGGCGGGATTCCCGCCACAGCCGTACGGCGCCGGCCACCTGGATGACCGCCTGCGGCGGGCCGAGCAGCAGGATCTGCAGCGGCACGAACATGAGGCGGTTGTCGTTGCCGTTCCGGTCCTCCAGCGCCCCGGCCATCTGTAGCTGCGGCCAGTCGTGGGTCACCTGGTAGAACAGGTTGGGCGCGGCGATCACCAGGGCCAGCAGCGCGCCCAGCCAGAGCCTGCGGTCCCGCAGCACCTCGCGCGGGCCCACCGCCAGCACGCCGGCACCCACGCTGACCAGGAGGAGCACGATGAGCTGCCGGTTGTAGGTCGCGACACCCGCGACGGCGCCCAGCGCGAGCCACCAGCGCCCATCGCCCCGCAGTGCCCGCACGGCGAACAGGATCGCCGCGACCCAGAGCGGCAGGTCGACGCTGAAGGTCAGCAGGGCGTGGCCGGCGATCAGGACCTGGGTCGTGGTGGCGACGCCCGCCGCGGCCAGGATCTGGGCGCCCCGGCCGCCGCCGAGCTCCCGGGCCAGGAGGGCGGCCAGAACGACCACGGCCGCCGCGATCAGGGCGGGGACGACGCGCAGGGCGACCACGGTGTCGCCGAACAGGCCGACCGAGGCCCGCGCGATCAGCGGAGTCAGCGGCGGGGTGTCGAAGTATCCAAGGGCCGGCTGCTCGCCCAGCATCCGGAAGTACAGCTCGTCCCGGTGGTAGCCGTAGCCGGGGCTGACGGCCAGCAGGACGGCGGACGTGACGAGTGCGATCGCGGCGACGGGTCGCCGGGCGGAGAGGGGGGTCTCTGGCACTCGATCATCATCTGCCCTCCCGCGCCGCCGGCGCCAGGGTCGCGCTGTCATCGGTCTGAGCGCCGGGTCGCCGGGCGATCATCCGGCCGTTCCCCGGAAAGGCCCGAGGGGCCTTTCCGGCATCGGCATCCGCTACCGACCGTGGTCGCATGGAAACCGGAACAGACCGTCACCCGGTGGCACACTGATGACCATGAAGAAACTCTCGCTGGACGCCCTGGTCCGTGAGCACCTCGAACGCGCCGCAGCCGCCTCCACCGGGCGCAGTGCCGAGACCGTCTATGGCGGACACGAACACGTTCTCCGCCAGACCCTCCTCGCCCTGACCGCGGGCGCCGTTCTCGCCGAACACGACAGTCCCGGCGAGGCGACACTGCTCGTCCTACGTGGACGGCTGCGTTTGCACAGCGGCGGCACCTTCTGGGAGGGACGCACCGGTGACCTGCTCGTCATACCGCAGGCGCGTCACAGCGTGGAGGCGCTGGAAGATACCGGGTTTCTCCTATCCGTCGCCAAGCCTGCCTGACAGCCCATCACATGTCCCCGCGGCAGGCCTGCTCCGCACTGCTCACCTTCGGGCACGGCACCGCGACCCGTGAGCGGTTGACCGCTCTGCTCCATGGCGCCGGTGTGGAAGCCGTGGTCGATGTCCGGAGCGCTCCCGGCAGCCGGCACGTCCCGGACGTGGGCAGGGACGTGCTGTGTGAGTGGATGCCGGCCCAAGGGATCGCGTACCGGTGGGAGAAGCGCCTCGGCGGCTTCCGCAGGGCGGCGCCGGACTCGCCCGACACCTTCTGGCGCAATACCTCCTTCCGGGGATACGCCGGATACACCCGGCAGCCGGAGTTCCTGGCGGCCATGGACGACCTGCTGCGCCAGAGCGCAGCCACACGCACCGCGATCATGTGCGGTGAGACCGTATGGTGGCGCTGCCATCGGCGGATCATCGCCGACTACGCCGTCCTCGCCCGCCACACCCCCGTGCTTCACCTGGCGCACGACGGGCGGCTCACCGAACATCAACCGACAACCGGTGCCCGCCTCCGTGACGATGGCCTCCTCATCTACGACGTCACCTGAATTCTGAAATGCCGGAAGACGTCCAGGCCCAAGCTGGCATGTTTGGCAACCTTGAAGTGCCAGGTCACAGGCTGTCTCAGGGGTCGGCGAAAGTCTGGACCTCGCGCGCTGCAGCATGATCAAATAGGGGATGGCATCGTTCTGGACTGGCAAACGGGTACGCCTCCGCGGTATCGAGCCCGACGACTGGACCGCGTTAATGCGCTTCGCCGATGACGAGGAGCGGTTGGGAGACCTGCTGCACCCACCCCTGTCCGCCGAGGGCTACCGTGCCCGGGCGAAGGAGCAGGCCGCTGCCAAGTCCGATGGCGACTGCTTCCAGCTGGCAATCGAAGCCGTCGACACGGGGGAAATAGTCGGTGCTGTCGGCTCACACCACGCTGATTCACGTGCGGGCTGGTTCGAGTACGGCGTCACGATCGGCGCTGATCATCGGCGACAAGGCTACGCGGCAGAAGCCGTGGTGCTGCTGCTGCGCTTCATGTTCGCCGAGCGGCGCTATCACAAGTGCGAAGCGCGGATCTTCGCACACAACGAGGCATCGCTGGCACTACAACGTCGGCTCGGATTCGTCGAGGAAGGTCGCCTCCGAGATCACGTGTTTCTCACCGGCAGGCACCAAGATCTCGTCATGATGGGCATGGTCGCTGACGAGTTCGCCCAACTGCACTCGATGGGCGAACTTTGAGTGAGTGTTGAGACCTTTGGAGCGGATGGCGGGTTGGCTCTTGGGCAGGCGGATGCGCGGTGGGGTCGGCGGTCCTGCACAGACGGCCGGGCTCTGGGCAATGACCTTCAGAGGATTGGCGGGCGCCCCAGGCGCGTCATCCTCCACACCGTGCGCCACTTCATCGGCTTGCGCGGGCCGCACGGCGTCCGCACACCCTCGGTGAAACCGCCCCACCATGCTCTGAGGCCGGTCAAGGACCGGATACGCGCCATGGTGAGGAAGATCCACATGCCGAGATAGACCGGGACCAAGGGAACAGGGAGTCGGCGGCGGGCGAGCCACACCCGGTTCCGGGCAGTGAACCGGTAGTAGACCGCATGCCGGGCCGGCGACGTATTCGGATGCTGGAGGACGAGCTCGGGTTCGTACAGGATCTTCCACCCCGCGTCGAGCGCACGCCAGGCCAGGTCGGACTCCTCGTGCCCGAAGAAGAACTCCGACGGCCACAGGCCGATCTCGTTGAGCATGGGCATCGAGAAGGCATGTCCGCCACCGAGGAACGCGGTCACCAGGCCGCGGCGCATTGGATCGTCAGCACGCAGCCGAGGCACCCAGCGCCGCTCCGTATGCCCATGTTCGTCAGCGACCCGGAACCCGATGATCCCCAGCCTGGGGTCCGCCGCGAACAACTGCTGGACCTTGCGGAACACGTCGTCGGCAATGAGCAGGCCGTCGTCGTCCAGCTCGATGACGACGTCGGCCTCGCCCGCCTCGCGCAGCACCTTCAGCCCGACGTTGCGGCCTCCCGGGCAGCCCAGGTTCTCGTCAAGCGGGACTTTGGTGACGTTCGCCGATACGTCTACGTCGGTGAGGGGCGTCGCGTTGCCGATCAGCACCACTCTCGCCGCAGGAGCATCCTGCTTCTCCACCGAGGCGAGCAGAGCCTCCAGCTCCCGCGGGCGAGTGCCCATCGTCACGATGACGACTCCGAGGCGCGGCAACGGCATAGCGGCAAACTCCAGTAGTCGGCGAAGATGCCGATGCTAGCCGTGAACGGAGCCCCTTCCGCACGTCACACACATGCCTGCGAGGTGTCTCTCCTGGTCAAACGGCATGAGCCCTGTCGACATCTACGGCGCGGCCAAGGACCTCGGCCCGCAGACAATTGGGGACGTGTATGGGCAGATCGTGACGTGGGCACAGTCCGGTGAGCTCACCTTCGAGGTGGAAAAGGTTCCGCTTAGCGACATCGAGACCGTTTGGCAACGGACTGTCCTCAGGGGCAAGCGACTCGTCGTGGTGCCGTGACCGGCTGGCCGGACAGCGACGGCCCAGTGCGCCCGGCGCACCTGTTGGTGGCCAGGACGCTACGCGGTCGACGCCGCCGAGCTCTGACCCGGCTGACGCTGGAAGCTGTACGCCCGTTCGACCTTGGCCACATGGACGGCAAACGACTCATACCAGCGCTCGCGGCCCTCGGCACGAGTCGCGGCATGCGCGATGTGATCACGCCAGGCCTGGATCGATTCCTCATCTCGCCAGTACGACACGGTGATCCCCAGCCCGTCCGGCCCGCGCACTGAGTCGACGCCGAGAAATCCCGGCTGGTCCGCGGCGAGCTTGATCATTTCAGCGGCGCGCTCTCCGTAGCCGTTGTCACCGGTGGTGCGCACCGAGGTGAACACCACGGCGTAGTAGGGCGGCTCCGGCACCGCGGCTGGGGCCAGGTCGGTCATGAGGACACTCCAGCGTTCGACAGCTTGATACTCGCCTAACGATCTCACGCACGGATCGCGAGGCCCAAGCAAGGTGCGCAGTGCCAACCAGCGTGCTCACTCTTGTGGCCGCCTACCTGCTCCGCAGTGATCCCGGGCTGGTGAACGAAACGATCTGGATACGCGGCGCGATCGTCGCCCTCACCTCTATGCGGATGCTCGCCTCCGTCGTCGGCGCCGCCCGCGGCCGCCACCGGGCATATCTACGGATCGAAGTCGTTGCGGAGGTGGATCAGAGCTCGAACGCGGGCGGGTCGAAGCGGACGCGCCGGTTGAGCCGGCCTCCTCGCACGTGTCCGGCCGAGGTCTCACATCAGTCGATTTCAAAGTGTAGTTGACTGATTACAGGGTATTGGTTGGCGCGGCAGGTCATTGTGGTAGGTGCGACGTGGGTTCCCATTGTGCACTTTTGAGGATTCGGCGGACGACGGGAGCGGCGATGTCCTCCTCCTTAGGGCGGGCGGTGTGAGAGGCCTGCCTCATCATGTGGCGTGCGTCATGGACGGGAACGGCCGGTGGGCCGCACAGCGGTCGCTGCCCCGCACCGCGGGGCATCAGGCGGCCGAGGCCGCCGTGATCGATGTCATCGAGGCGGCCCACACGGCCGGCGTTGAGTGGCTGAGCCTGTACGCCTTCTCCACCGAGAACTGGCGGCGCCCGGCCGCCGAGGTCGACGTCCTGCTGCGGTTGGTGCGGCGCGTCATCCGGACACACGCCCTGGCACTGCACACGCGCGGGATCCGATGCCGCTTCCTGGGGGTCACCGACCCGCGGATCCCGCTGCCGCTGGCCCGAGACATCGCTGACTTGATGGTGCTGACCCGCGACAACCGGCGGATGACGTTGACGGTGGCGTTCGATCACGGCGGACGCCGCGACATCGTCGAGGCCGCCCGGTCGCTGATCCGCGACGGGGTGCCGCCCGAGCAGGTCACCGAGGAGAGTTTCGCCCGTCATCTGCCCCACCCCGACCTGCCGGAGGTGGACCTGGTCATCCGCACCTCCGGGGAACAGCGAATCTCCAACTTCATGCTCTGGCAGGTGGCCTACGCCGAATGGGTCTTCCCCCGCGTGCTGTGGCCGGACTTCCGCGCCGAGCACTTCTGGGAATGCCTGGACGCCTACCGACGGCGGGACCGCCGGTTCGGCGGCGTACAGGTACCGACCGCGACAGGAAAGGGACTTTGATGATCGACGCCGCACCCGCTGGGACCGACGACGGCATCACGCCCGCGGACCCCGCCGACCCGCTCGGCCCGGGATCGATGCTCTACCAGTTGTCCCACCAGACGCGCTGGGGACTGGTGACAACCCGAGCCATCGTCCTGGAGGCCGCGCACCCGCAGATCGGCGCGGCGCTGATCACCAACTCGACCTTCGTCGCGCACCCCTGGCGGCGGCTGCACAACACCGTGCTCAGCGCACAGCGAATGGTCAACCCCGACAAGCGGGTGCGACAGCGGGAAGCGGCCCGGCTCAACCGCCTGCACGCGCGCATCACCGGCACCGACGCCGAGGGCCGCCCGTTCAACGCGGCAGATCCCGAGGCGCGCGCCTGGGTGGTGGCGACGCTGTTCGAGTCCACGGTCATGATGTGCCGGCTGAGTGGCGAGTCCCTCGATGGCCCCACCTTGGACCGGCTGTACTCCGAGTTCCGGGCGTTCCTCGCCCTGATGGACCCCGACGGAGGGAAGCTTCCGCCCACGCTGCGGGAGTTCTGGCGCTATTACGAATTCATGATCGAGGAACGGCTGGAAAACACCGAAGCGGTCCACATCATCCTCGACCGCCTGTTCACGCAGGTACCCGCTCCTCCCCTGCTACGCGACCGTCCGGCCGTGTGGGCGGCGGGCAGGGCACTCATCGGCCCCGTGGCCACCGCGATCACCGTGGCATCGCTGCCCGAGCCGTTTCGCGTACGGCTGGGGCTTCCCGAGCTGCCGGGCACACGCACTTTGACTCACACCGCCTACCTGTCCACAAGGCTCGCGACGCAATTGCTGCCGGAGGCGTGGACACGGCTGGACACGGTCATGGCCATGCTCGACCCGACGTACACTCCTCAACCGGGCAGCGACGCGCTGGCAGGGCTGCGCCGCGGCGTGGCGAAGGCGGGGGCGCTCCTCCGCCTCCTCACGCCCGCCCCGAGGACGGCCGCCACCGACGACTCGACGCTACGGTCCGCCTCACGGTTCTTCTCCGAGGTCCTGGACCAGACCGGCAACGGCTACCTCGACTGGCCCGACCTCGCCGCGATGGCCCGGGAAATCGCCACCCGTCTCGACCTGGACACCCAGGACGAGGACCGCCTGTTCACCGCCTTCGCCGACTGGTGGCGAGAGCTGCAGAAAGACCTGGACACCGACGGCGACGGACGCATCTCCGCCCACGAGTACGCTGCGGCGGCCGCCGCCATGACCAGCTCCGCCCTCATCAGGGTCGCCGAGGTCCTGTTCGACGTCACCGATACGGACCACAACCGGATCATCGACGCGCGAGAGTACCGGGTTCTCTTCCACACAGCGTTCAATCGCGACGTGGGCGACGGCGGCGATGCCGACGACGGTGACGAGCGACTGACCCGTGCCGAGTTCGTCCGCCGGTTCCTGAACTTCATGGCCGGCCGGTGGCACTCAGACGCCTACGACCGGTTGTTCGCCCAATCCTGACCGGATCGCGGCCTCGCTGGACGGGATGTCGCTCCGGGCCGCGATGTCAACCGCCAGATGCCGGGGGTGCTTATAGGAGGGGCACCGGCCGGCGGCCTGACCGGACCGGATCAGAACGCCGACATCATCCGATCAGCTCCAAAGCGAGGTCGTGGAGCCGTTCGGCGGCGTGCGGGTCGAAGCGCGGGTCGTCCATGCTGATCCCGGTTCCAGAGACGCCTGTCCCTGTCGGCGGGGACCTTTGGAGAGGAATCGTCGTGGGGCACGTTGAGGTCGGGCAGCCCACATGCAGGCCATGACCCCCATGAACTGCCCAGGCTGACTGGATCCGGGTCCTTATCTTCGACTGCGGGTGCAAGGCGGTCGAGGATGGTAGGCATTCAGTAGGTTCTTGAGGAAGGCTTTCACGCGGCCACGGTGTCTCGATAGATGGCTTCACGTAGCTTCGTGGTATGGGCTTAACAGTAGATATATCGTATCTACCCACGGTCGATTCGAGGGCGAATCACCCTCTTAACCGTTCTGCTCGCCGTGCTCATCTCTGGCTCTTATGGTGGCGATCACGGGCACCATGATTCAGTAAGTGATCGCTGATATGGATCGCCCTGTGGCCGCCCGTGGCCACCGGAAGGGTCCGTTATCCCCGATGATGCGCTCGCGTATCGGACGCACATACAACTCGGGCGACGACGCCGAGGCCCCGGACAAGCCGCTCGCCGAGATCGAGACCGGTTTTATCGGCATCCCATACGCCATCCTGAACACCGCGTGCAACGCCCTCCATGCCGATCACACCGACATGCCGCTGACGCCCGAGGCGGCATGGCGAGCACTTCAGCACCGTTGAGGACCGCTCTCCGCATGGAAATGGAGCTTGGATGACGACCATTCTGCAGCGGCTGTGCGTTCTCGGCACAGCGGTGTTCTGCTCTTTCGGCATGGTCGCGTGCGGAGTGCAGCCGCACACGTCTCACGTGGATGGGGAGTCAGCGTTCGCACGGGAGATGGCCACGAGCATGAAACGGATGAACGACGGCATGACCGCCGCGGCGATGACCGGCGATCCCGATCATGACTTCTCCGCCATGATGATCCCGCACCATCAGGGCGCCGTCGACATGGCCAGGGCAGAGCTGGTACACGGTAGCGACCCGGTTCTGCGACGGCTGGCTCAAGAGATCATCGTCACCCAGCAGCAGGAAATCGATGTCATGCGCCGCCGACTGGCGGTATCGCGATCGACAGCATCGCCCCCCGGCACTCCGCAAGCCACCGCACCGCAGCCGACCGCCTCGCCCGCCCGGAGCGCGGCCGAACCGATACCCGTCACCAGCCAGGATCGGGTCTACACCGCCGACCAGACCTCGAACACCGTTTCCGTGATCGATCCCAGCTCGAATAGGCTGCTGGGCGTCATTCGCCTCGGCGACACCGTGCCCGGCGCGCTGAGCCCGTTGTACAAAGGCCAGTTGCTCGTGCACGGAATGGGCTTCTCACCCGACCACCGGACCCTGGCGGTGGTGTCCATCGCGTCCAACTCGGTCACTCTGATCGACACGGCGACCAACGCCGTCAAAGGCGTCGTCTACATCGGCCGCTCGCCGCACGAGGCGTTCTTCACGCCCGACGGCAGGGAGGTCTGGGCGACAGTCCGCGGTGAGAACTACGTCTCCGTGATCGATCCGGTGAAGATGCGTGAGACACGCCGGGTGGAGACCGCCAACGGGCCCGGCATGGTGCTGTTCCACCCGGACGGACGGTATGCCTACGTGCCCTCCAGCTTCACTCCCGAAGTGAACGTGGTGGACACGCGGACGTATAAGGTCGTCGCCCGCGTCCCACAGGTCAGCCCGTTCTCGCCGAATCTGGCTGTGAGCCGGGACGGGACGGAGGTGTGGTTCACGCTCAAGGACTCCGGCAAGACGCAGGTGATGAGCGGCGAGCCGCCCTTCCGTATCCTTGCCACACTGGACACCGGCCCCATCACCAACCACGTCACCACCGTGGACAACGTCAACGGCAAATTCGCCTACGTGACGGTGGGCGGGGAGAACACCGTGAAGGTCTATCGCCGAGGCGAAAGCCCGAAGCTGGTCGCCACCATCCCCGTCGGCGACCTGCCCCACGGCGTCTGGGGATCCGGCGACGGGACGCGGGTCTACGTCGGCCTGGAGAACCGGGACGCGGTCACGGCGATCGACACGCTCACGAACAAGGTCCTCACGACGATTCCCATCGGTCAGCAGCCGCAGGCACTCGTTTACGTCCCGCAGGCCGTGCCCTCCGGCGCCGGCACGTCCAATCTGGTGCCGCTGGGTAGGGCTGGCAAGGCCAGTCACCTCTTCCTGGCAGCCCCGGAAGGAGGCCGGGGACACGCGACGGTCTCCCTCAATTCGATGGGCCCGCTGGACACGTTGCAAATCGCGGCGTCGGGCCTGGATCCGCAGAAGGGCTACACGCTCTGGCTGGTGTCCTCCCGAACCGAGCCATTCGAGCGGAAAGAAGCGCTCACCACATTCAAGGCGAACGTGGCCGGGGCGCAGATCGCTCAGGCCATCGGCCCGTTGAGAGAGGCTCTCACGCCCGAGAACGCGCAACGGGGCCACCAGAGGTACCTGCTGGTCACCGAAGAAGGCAGCGACACGCCGGTACTCGTCCAGAAGACTCCCTGAACCTGAATCCACCGAGCCGATCATCTGCGTCCCGGCACGGGTCGCCCGTCACGGCCGCGGGCATCTCACCCTGCACCTGCCGTACCCGGCGGAAATCGGGATGCCGGTGAGTGAAGACGGCGGGTACGCTGCGCGGGGACCTTTGGAGGGGAATCGTCGTGGCGCACGTTGAGGTTGGCCAGCCCGCATGCAAGCTATAACCCCCATGGCTTTCGGTGGGTCGGCTACCGCTCCGTCTGGAGGATCTCCATCGCTTGGAGTACATCAGTGACGACGTGATCCGCGCCGTGATCCTGACCGGTCGAGGTGCCGCGGTCGATCCAGATCGTGCGCAGCCCGGCTGCCCGCCCTCCGGCTATGTCGGCAGTGAGGTTGTCGCCGATCATCCAGCCGTCCTCGGCAAGCGTGGTCACGGCACAGCGCTTGGCAGCGATCTCGAACAGAGCGACGTCGGGCTTGCGGATGCCTTCGGCTCCCGACAGCGCTTCCGCTGGATCTTGCCGAGATCGCGACCCGCCAACCGGAAGCCGCGAGCATCCGCATACGCAGCAGAACGTAGGCGTCACCCGGCGCGCCCGGGGCGGACCAAGCCGGACTCGTAGGCAAAGACGACCAACTGCGCGCGGTCGCGCGCGGTGAGCTTCACCATGGCCCGGGAGACATGCGTGCGGGCGGTCGCCGGACTGATCACCAGCTGCTCGGCGATCTCATCGTTGGACAGGCCTCGGCCGACCAACGCGACGATCTCCCGTTCTCTGCCGGTGAGCAGGCCCAAGGCTCGCGCGGAAGGCCCTGTCGGCGACGGGCCGGACGCGAACGCCGCGACCAACCTGCGCGCGGCTTGCGGGGCGAGAAGGCTGTCACCGGCCGCGGCCACCCGGATCCCGCGCAGCAGCTCGGCCGGTTCTGCGTCCTTGAGCAGGAATCCAGCCGCGCCCGCCTTGATCGCCTCGAATACCAACTCGTCCTCGTCGTATGTGGTGAGCACAAGCACCCGTACGCCGGACATGTTCGGGTCCGCCGCGATCACTCGAGTGGCCTCCAGCCCGTCCATCACCGGCATCTGGATGTCCATCACGATCACGTCAGGACGCTGGGCGCGAGCGGCGGCAACCGCCTGCCACCCGTCCCCGGCCTCCGCGACCACCTCCAGATCCTGCTCGGCCGTCAGCAGCGCGCGCAGCCCGGCGCGGATCATGACCTGGTCGTCGGCGAGCACGACCCGCAGCACGCTCACCCCGTCCCCCTCAGCGGCAGACGGGCATGGAGGGTGAACCCGGTACCAGGCACCGCTCCCGCACGCATCTCACCGCTCACCGCGCTGACACGCTCGGCCATTCCCCGCAACCCGTGACCAGGAGGGCCGACCGGCCCCGCGGCACTCACGCCGTCGTCCGTCACATCGATCTCCAGCCAGCCGGCGACACACTTGAGACGGGCCCGAGCGTGAGCACCGTCCCCCGCATGGCGCATCACATTGGTCAGCGCCTCCTGCACCACTCGATAGGCGGTGGAGCCGATCACCTCGGGAACCGCCCGGTCATCGAGATCGATTTCCGCTTCAACGCTCAAACCGCTCCCTCGCGCAGTCGCAATCAACTCCTCCAGGTCAGCCAGACCCGGTGCCGCCTTCTCGTCTGGCTTCCGGACCACAGCCAGCGCGGCGCGGGCCTGCGCCAGAGCGTCGGTGCTGATCTGCCGGATCCCGCGCAACGCTTCACGCGCCTGCTCCGGCTGCCGGTCCACGAGATGCAGCCCGACGCCGGCCTGCAGGCTGATCGAGGCCAGGCTGTGGGACAGCACGTCATGCAACTCCCGGGCGATCCGCAGCCGTTCCTGCACAGCCCGAGCTGCGGCCTCCCGCTCCATAAGCCGTCGGCGGGTGTGTGCTAACCGTGCGGCGACCACCGCCACAACCGCCCACACCACCGCCACAGCGAGCATCCTGACCGGGTCCCAGCCTTCCGGCGGCCCCGTGGCGACCGCTGTCGCCGCACCGCCAACCGCGGCGAGCGGAATCCACAACCTCGCCCTGCTGACCTCCGAGACCAGTACCAGCAGACCGGCGAACGCGCCCAGGTACACCGGCCAGCCGGCGAACTGCATCCCCAGGTAGGTCGCCGCGGCGCCCACCGCGAGCGTGAAGGACAGCAACGGCGCCACCCGCCGTACGGCAAGCGCGGACCCGGAGAGCACCAGCAGCGCCGCCCCGAGGGCGGTTACTGGCCGGGCCTCGGGCTGGACCACACGAGCCACGGCCGACACCGCGACCATGAATGCAGACAGCATCACCGCCGCGGTCACATCCCAGGCGGGCACAGCACGCATAGCAGAAGAGTAGACCTTCCGCTCTGCCGGGAGACGCCCTCGCCGCCGCTCCCACACCGGCAGGGCCGGTCGGTGTGGGCGCTGGATTTGCTCACCGCGCGGGATGGGAGGTCGTCGCTCTGGCGGCCCGGGGGTTGTCCAACGAGGAGATCGCCGATCGGCTTGCGATCAGTCCCGCAACCTCCCGTACCCACGTCTCCCGGGCAATGGTCAAACTCACCGCCCGCGATCGCGCGCAGTTGGTCGTCTTTGCCTACGAGTCCGGCTTGGTCCACCCCGGCCACACCAGTTGACCTGCGCGGTTTCCTCCCGGATACGTTCAGCAACGTACGCTGGGATCCCTGGATACCTGGGACCACGTAGGTGAAGTGCCGCTGGGCAGCCGACGACGTGACCCATGGCCGAGCGGGAAGCTACTGGCAGCAGCGCGGCTGCGATCTCTCCCAAACTCGTCGTTGTGAAGTCGGCGTTTCCCAGGAGGTACCGGAAATGATTCCTTCCGCGTTCGGGCGCTCATCCCGGCCGATGACCCTGAATGAGCACACATTGGATTCGTCCACCCCGGACGAGAATTCTTCCGAGAAAATGCCCGGATATGAGCGGCTATGGCGGCTTGTCTTGGCGGTGGCGATCATCGGCGGACCGCTCGGTTACGCCGTCGGTAGCATCCTCATCTCGACCGTCCACGAGGACGGAGCGACGAGCATCGCGGCCAACGCCGCCACGAATCCGATCACCAACACCGTGCACCTGGTCGCGTACATCCTCGCCTCTTTCCTGCTCCCTCTCGGAGCGGTCGGCCTCGCGCAGCTCGCCTATGCCCGCGTGCCGTGGCTGGCCACGATCGGCGGGCTGCTCGCGGTGGTGGGCTGGCTGCCGTTCTCGGCCCTGACCGCCCTGGACGACCTCATGAGGGCCATGGCGCAGCTCCCAGGCAGCGGTTCCTACGCCGTGCTACTGGACCAGTTCGCGAACGATGTGGTGATGGGCGGATATCTCCTGATTTACATCGTCGGGCACCTGGTGGCCTACGTGTTGCTCGCTATCGCGCTGCGCCGAGCCAGAGTCATCCCGAGATGGGCGGCCTGGTCCATGATGGCCAGCAGCCCCCTGACGGTCGCCGTCTTCGTGTTGCCAGGCCGTCCCCTTGTCCTGGGTGATGTCGCACTGACCCTGCTCGTGATCGGCAGCATCCCCGCAGCCCGAGCCATGGTTGCTCGCAACCGTCTCTCCAACTCGTAACAGGGATGTGTGCGACATCCGCGCACTCGAGACAGGGCCGCGCCCGGACCATTCCAGGCATGGCCCGGTCTGTCCGCTCCTTGGAATACATAATGGGTGTGCCGACTGGCTGCTAGGAGCCCCCCGCAGAGACTCGCCGTGCCCAGGACGGGGAGACACGGCGATCGAGGCCCGTGACTACTTCCACGCCCCTGTCGGGGCTGCGGCACGCGCGGCGGTTCAGCAGTGCCGGGACGCTCTGGTCGGCTTTGAGAGCGCTGCTTTGCACGCTGACACCGCTGGATTCCAGTCGCCCATTCGCGGTGGCCAAGGGCGGACCTCCGACGACGCGACAACCAAGGAGTAACGCATGTGGTGGGACATCGCAGTCGGTATCGCCATCGCACTGTTGGCAACTTGGCTCCTGTTGATCGTCGTGCTGATCATCGTTCGACCCGAAGCTGGTCTCTTGAAGGAAGCCCTGCGGATCCTGCCGGATCTGTTACGGCTTCTGCGTCGTCTGGCAGGTGACAAGACCCTGCCACGTGGTGTTCGAGTTCGGCTCGCCTTGTTGATGGTGTACCTGGCGATTCCGTTCGACCTCGTTCCTGACTTCATCCCTGTCCTGGGCTACGTCGACGATGCCATCATCGTTACCGCCGCTCTTCGCAGTGTCGTTCGTCGTGCCGGCCTGCATGCTGTGCGGCAACATTGGCCCGGTACCGAGGATGGATTTACAGCCCTCTGCCGGCTGACCGGCATCATGGCGCCCGGGACGACACGAGGAGCCGACGAACCCGCCGACAGCTGAGTCGGATGCAGCGGTGTACTGAGGAGCCCGGCGGCCTCCATAGGCGCTTACCGCCGCCGTCACATACGGCGACAGATCATGGGCCAAGCTCACCAGATCCCCGCTCATCCTCAGCCCTTCTCTAGGCGAACGACGACCCCCGACGGCACGCACCCGGCACACCTCATCGTTGATGACTCTAATTATCCAGCCCCGATCAACGCGCACAAAGCGTCGACTTCGATCCACCCTGCGTCATCCAAAGAGGCTTCTGGCGGGCTGCATGACAGTGGAGGAGCCCGCGACGGCCGTACGCGTCATCGACGATCCCGGCGTGACGGTTTACCCGGTCGGTGCCGACCATCTGGAGCGGCCTGACCTCGCCCGGTCACCGAGGCCGATCGTGAAGCCGGTCACGGGCTCCGGTCCGGTGTGAACGTGCGGCGCTGTGACGGCGGAAAACGAAATGTCCAAAAGAACAGGTGGCGGGTACCCTGCGCGAGGACCAAGGAAGGGAATCGTTGTGGGGCACGTTGAGGTCGGGCATCTGACGTATGTACTGCCGGATGGGCGGCCGTTGCTGGACGATGTGTCCTTCCGGATCGGTGAGGGGGTCAAGGCGGCGCTCGTCGGGCCCAACGGGGCGGGCAAGACGACGCTGATGCGGCTGATCGCGGGGGACCTGCAGCCGGTCGAGGGGAGTGTCGCCAGCTCCGGCGGGCTGGGGATCATGCGCCAGTTCATCGGCAGCATCCGCGACGGGCGGACGGTGCACGACCTGCTGGTCAGCGTCGCCCCCCGGCGCGTACGGCAGGCGGCCGAGCAGCTCGACGCCGCCGAGCTCGTGATGATGGAGCGCGAGGACGAGAAGGCCCAGATGCGCTACGCGCAGGCCATCACCGACTACACCGACGCGGGCGGCTACGACATCGAGGTGCTCTGGGACACCTGCACGATGGCCGCGCTCGGCATGCCGTACGACGACTGCAAATACCGCGAGGTCAACACGTTGTCGGGCGGTGAGCAGAAGCGGCTGGTGCTGGAGGCGCTGCTGCGGGGGCCCGACCAGACGCTGCTGCTGGACGAGCCGGACAACTACCTGGACGTGCCGGGCAAGCTCTGGCTGGAGCAGGCGCTCCGCGAGACACCCAAGACGGTGGTGCTGGTCAGCCACGACCGGCAGCTTCTGGCCAACGCGGCCGACCGGATCGTCACCGTCGAGTCCGGAGGCATCTGGATCCACGGCGGCGGGTTCGGCACCTACGCCCAGGCCCGCAGGGACCGCAACGAGCGCCTTGACGAGCTGAAGAAACGCTGGGACGAGGAGCACGCCAAGATCAAGCGGCTGGTCCTGATGCTCAAGCAGAAGGCCAAGTACATGGACACCATGGCCGCCGCCTACCACTCGGCGCAGACCCGGCTGCGCAGGTTCGAGGAGGCCGGGCCGCCGGAGGCGGCGCCCAAGGAGCAGTTCATCAACATGAGGCTCAAGGGCGGCCGGACCGCCAAGCGGGCGGTGATCTGCGAGGAGCTGGAGCTCACCGGCCTGATGAAGCCGTTCGACCTGGAGATCTGGTACGGCGAGCGGGTCGCGGTGCTGGGTTCCAACGGCTCCGGCAAGTCACACTTCCTGCGCCTGGTCGCCGGGGAGAACGTCCGGCACACCGGTGTGGCCAGGCTCGGCTCCCGGGTCGTCCCCGGCCACTTCGCGCAGACCCACGCCCGCCCCGAGCTCATCGGCCGGACGCCCTGCGAGATCGTCATGACCGAGCACGCCCGGCTGAAGAACGAGGCGATGAAGGTGCTGTCCCGCTACGAGCTGGCCGGGACCATCGCCGAGCAGCGGTTCGAGACGCTGTCCGGCGGTCAGCAGGCACGGCTGCAGATCCTGCTGCTCGAACTGTCCGGCACCACGTTGCTCCTGCTGGACGAGCCGACCGACAACCTCGACCTGGCCAGCGCCGAAGCGCTGCAGGAGGGGCTCAACGCCTTCGACGGCACCGTGGTCGCGGTCACCCACGACCGCTGGTTCGCGGACGACTTCGACCGCTATCTCGTCTTCGGCTCGGACGGAAAGGTGTACGAATCGCCCGAACCGGTCTGGGATGAGACCAGGGTGGTCCGTCGGCGTTAAAGAGTCCGCCCGACCTGGGCGTGTCCGCTGGAGAGGGGCGCGTTCACGGGTTATCACCACTAGGTGACGTACAGCACCCGAATCGTCGGCGTTCTCGTCCTGCTCCTCCTCGCCGGATGCTCCAGCTCCGAGCAGGAGCGGGTTGCCGCGCTCAAGCCGCTCTCGGTCGATGAGGAGGTCTCCTCCATCGTTAAGGGAGATGACGGATATGTGGTGAACTGGGCCGGGGTGCTGTCCAACAGCAACCCGTGGCACTTCGGTGAGCACGTGGTGGCCACGGTGACAGCCAAGGACGCCGGGGGCAAGGAGGTCGTCCGGCAGGAGCAGCCGCTGGACGCCGTGCCGCCCGCCGGATCGCTCTCCTTCACCGGCCAGATGATCGCCACCGAGAAGCCGGCCCAGGTGAGCATCCAGTACCGTCCGGCCCAGTGGCGGCTGGCGGGCCGGATCGTCTCGGCCTTCACGTCGTTCCCCGTCTCGGACGTGCTGACCGAACGCAAGAGCGGCAGCTACCTGGTCACCGGATACGTCGGCACGCCGTACCGGCTGCCGGCCAGCAGCCTGGCGGTCACCGCGCTCCTGCGGGACAAGAACGGCAAGCTGCTCGGCGGCGGCAGCACGTTCGTGGACGACGTCCGCGCGAACAGTAAGCGCCGCTTCATCATGAACATCGAGAGCGTCCCGGACACCAGCAAGATCGCCAAGGCTGACCTGGTCGCGCGCACCTGGGGATCGAGCAGCCGTCCCTACGAGGAGCTGGCCCTGGGAGGCATCGTCCAGGGGCGCACGGTCAAGCCGACCACGCCTCCGTTCGCCAGGGACCGGGGCAGTCAGGCGGCCGCGGAGGCCGGCGCCGTCCGGCCATAGCCGTACCTCTACGGAACTCTGGCGGGGAGCCGCTCAGAGCGCTGAGCCCTGCCCGGCAACCGGTCGTCACGGTCCGTGGCAGCGCCGCGTTGACCACGCCTACCTGGCGGCCGCCTGCCGTCCCTGACCAGAACCGGAGGCATGCCTGAAAGCTGACCTCACCTGTACTGATCACGTTATGTGAGTTACATGTGTGCGAAGAGTGACCAAGGGGAATCCTGAGTTAGATCACTCGTCACGGAATGACATGTAGCGATATGTGATGGTTTGGGAGGTCGAGGCATGCAGTCTGCTGAAAGATGCGGCCGTACCGGTGCTGTGGTGGCGGGCCTGGTCTGCTGTCTGATCACGGGAGTCGCCGTTCCCGCCGTTGCCATGCGGGACCGGCTGGGTCCATCAGGTGAGGAGGTCGCCAGAGCCCGGTCAAAGGCCGTCGAGCGGAGTAGACAGCTGGCTGAGACCACGGCCCTGCTGGCGGAGGCGCGGACCACCCTTGAGCGGTTGACCGGCGAGGCCGAGAAGCTGACCGAGGTGTACAACCGCGAACGGATCAAGGCGGCCCGTGCCGAGGAGCTTCTCCGGGAGGTGAGGGAGTCGGTCCCCGCCACCGGGATGACGGGGCTCCACCAGATGGTGACGGTCCCCACCCAGGGCGGTGGGATGGCCATGATCCCGGTCCAGCAGAACGGCAGGGCGGCCGTGGGCCCGTTCCAGAACGGCAGCGTCTCCTTCCACGACGGCAGGATGGCCGTGATCCCCGTCCAGGTGGCCCGGGAGACGGCCGTGATCCCTCTCCAGGGGGCGGTGAGCATCCCCGTCCAGGGGGAGACGGGCGCTTCCCAGGCCCGGCTGCTCCAGGCGGAGGCCGCCTACGGCGCGCAGCGGGAAGCGGCGGAACAGGCGGCCTCGGCGAAGAAGGCGGCAGAGGAGGCCGTGGCCAGGCAGACCGTGGAGACAGAGCGGATCGCGGCGGAGAAGGCACGGCTGGACGCGCAGGTGAAGGCGGACAGGAGCGCCGCCACCCGGCTCGCTGAAAGGCGGCAGGCCGTACGCAAGTGGACCCGGATCGCCAGGGAGCGCTCCCGGCAGGGGAAGCGGCGGAGCGCGGCGGTCGCCCGGAAGAGGGCCCGGTTCGTGGCGACGCGCAAGGGGACCGGGCCGGACTGGCCGCTCAACTCGACCTGGCAGGCCGCCCGGGGCGACATCGCCGCCGACTGGGCGCTCACCCAGCTCGACAAGCCGTACGTGTGGGCGGCGGCGGGGCCGCTCAGCTATGACTGCTCAGGCCTGACCATGCAGGCGTGGGCCCGCGCCGGGGTCAGGATCGACCACTGGACGGGCACCCAGTGGACCTCGGGGCAGCATGTGCGGCTCACCCAGCTCCGCCGCGGCGACCTGCTGTTCTTCGGCAGGGGCACCCGGAACCTGGGCGACATCTCCCACGTGGGGATCTACATCGGCAGGGGCCTGATGGTGCACGCCCCGCAGACAGGGGACGTGGTGCGGGTCGCGCCGATATGGCGCAGAGACCTCGTCGGCGCGACCCGTCCGGTCTGATGGTCAGTGCTCGGTTTCCTTGGCGCGATCGACGGAGCGGACGATCTCCTCCTCGGCCTCGACCCGGCCCACCCAGTTGGCGCCCTCGACGGACTTACCGGGCTCCAGGTCCTTGTAGACCTCGAAGAAGTGCTGGATCTCCAGCCGGTCGAACTCCGCCACGTGGTGGATGTCGCGGATGTGCTCCATCCGGGGGTCCGTGGCGGGGACGCACAGGACCTTGTCGTCGCCGCCCTTCTCGTCGGTCATGCGGAACATGCCGACCGCGCGGCACTTGATCAGGCAGCCGGGGAAGGTCGGCTCCTGAAGCAGCACCAGGGCGTCGAGGGGGTCGCCGTCCTCACCGAGGGTGTTCTCAATGAAGCCGTAGTCGGCGGGGTACTGCGTGGAGGTGAAGAGCATCCGGTCGAGCCTGATCCGCCCGGTCTCGTGGTCCACCTCATACTTGTTCCGTTGCCCCTTGGGAATCTCAACGAGAACGTCGAACTCCACCGCTGTTCCTCCGCTCAAGCCCCCCCGGGGACCCCGGCTGGGCATTAGTGTCTCGTAAGCGTTAATACCTGTTGGAATACCGATTGATGAGAGGTCGACGACATCATGCTGCGCGAGCGGTGGGTGGCCTTGGTCACTCTCGTCTTGCTGCAGCTTTTCGTCGTCGCGGCCGGTGCCCACCTCCTCACCAGCGATCTGCTGGTGGAGAAGGCGCCAGAATCGGCCGCCTCGGCGGAACCGCCTCCCGTCCCGGTCGTCACCGCGAGTCCGGTGCTGGTCGCGGGGGGGAACGGACCTCTCCCCGCCAAGGGTACTTTGGCGGGGAGGCTCACCGAGGCGTTGGGGGACCCCGCACTGGGCGGCCACGTGGGCGCCGCGGTCCTCGACGCCGAGACCGGCGTCATGCTGTTCGGCAGCGACGCCGACACCGGTATCACCCCGGCCTCCACCACCAAGATCGTCACGACGGTCGCCTCGCTCGCCTCCCTGGGGCCGGATGCCCGGCTGAGCACCCGCGTGGTCCAAGGCCCCTCACCCGGCTCGATCGTCCTGGTCGGTGGGGGTGACCCCACCCTGACGGCCCTCAGTCCGTCCGCTGTCACCGTCTACCCGCAGCCGGCCTCGCTCGCCTCCCTCGCCCAGCGCACGGCCAGGGCGCTCAAGGCGGCCGGGATCACCAAGGTCACGGCGGCCTACGACGACGGCCTCTACACCGGGCCGCGCATCGCCCCCACATGGAAGCCCAACTACGTGCCCGATGGCGAGGCCGCCCCCGTCACGGCGCTCATGGTCGACGAGGGCAGGGTCGCCCCCGGCAGCCGCCAGCGGGTCTCCGACCCCTCCCGCGTGGCGTACGACGCCTTCGTCTCGCTGCTGTCGAAGTACGGCGTCTCGGTCGCCAAGTCCGGCGGCCGGTCCCGGGCGCCCGCCGCCGCCAAGGAGATCGCCAGGGTCGACTCCGCCCCCGTCTACGCCCTGGCCGAGCGGGCGCTGACACTCAGCGACAACGACCTGTCGGAGGCCCTGGCCAGGCAGGTGGCCCTCAAGGAGGGCAGGCCCGCCTCCTTCGAGGGAGCGGCCGAGGCCGTCGGCCAGGTGCTGACGCGGCTGAAGGCGGCCCAGGGCGTGCAGGTCTTCGACGGCAGCGGCCTGTCGCCCAAGAACCGCATCGCCCCCGCGGGCCTGGCCCGCCTGGTGGCGGTGGCGGCCTCCCCGGCGAACCCTCACCTGCACCCGATCGTCAGCGGCATGCCCGTCGCCGGGTTCAGCGGCACCCTCGGCCACCGGTTCGGCAAGAACGGCTCGGCCCACGGTCTGATCCGCGCCAAGACCGGCACCCTCGACGGGGTCAGCACGCTGGCCGGCATGACGACCACGCGCGACGGCCGGCTGGTGACGTTCGCCTTCATGGCGGATGACGTCCCCCCCGGCTGGGGCAAGGCGGAGGCGGCCCTCGACAGGCTCGCCGCCGTCGTCGCCGCGAGCTGATCGGCGCACTCGGGGCGCGCGACCCGGAAGGAGACCACGTACGGTGGACGGTATGCAGGTGATCGACTGGGATCTTGCCGTAGCGACCGGAACGCGCCTGGTGCGCCCCGGGCCGCAAGTGAGCCGAGAGGAGGCCAGGCAGGCGGTCGTGGAACTGCGGCAACTCTCCCGTGAGGCTGAGGGGTTCGTCCGCGAGTTCACCCGGATCGACATCGAGACCGCGCCGCAGCCCGCCACCATCGTCGACCGGCCCGGCTGGATCAAGGCCAACATCGAGGGCTTCCGGGTGGTCCTGGAGCCACTGACCGAGCGGATGGCCGCGCGCAGGGACCAGACGCCGGCGATCGTGGCCGCGGTGGGCTCACGCATCACCGGGGTCGAGGTCGGCGCGGTGCTGGCGTTCCTCGCCTCCCGCGTCCTCGGGCAGTACGAGCTGTTCCTCCCGCCCGACCCCTCGGGCCAGGCGGCCGTCGGCCGTCTCACCCTGGTCGCGCCGAACATCGTCCACGCCGAGCAGGAGCTCAACGTCCATCCGCGCGACTTCCGCCTCTGGGTCTGCCTGCACGAGGAGACCCACCGGGTGCAGTTCACCGGCGTCCCCTGGCTGCGCGACTACGTCCGCTCCCAGATGACCGAGTTCCTCCTCGCCTCCGACGTGGACCTGCCCGTGCTGCTGGGCCGGCTCCGTTCGGCCGCCGACGCGGTCGCCGACGCCGTCCGGGGGGGTGAGGGCAACCTGATCGACGCGATCCAGACCCCCGAGCAGAAGGAGATCCTCGACCGGATCACCGCGGTGATGACCCTGGTCGAGGGCCATGGCGACTACGTCATGGACGCGGTCGGCCCCTCGGTGGTCCCCTCGGTCGCCGACATCCGGGCCAAGTTCCACCACCGTCGGGAGGGGGGATCCCGTCTCGACCGTACGGTCCGCAAGCTGCTCGGCATCGACCTCAAGATGAAGCAGTACGCCGAGGGATCCGTCTTCGTCCGCACCGTCGTCGACCGCGTGGGCATGGACGGCTTCAACAAGGTCTGGACCTCCCCGGAGACGCTCCCCGTTCAGGACGAGATCAGCAGCCCCGACCGCTGGATCGCCAGGGTGATCGGCAGCCCGGCCATTCCCGCGACCGCGACCGACAGCGCTGCCGGCAGCACGGCCGACGGTGCGACCGGCAGCACGGCCGACGGCACCACGGGCTGACCGGAGGCCGGACAATGGCGGCATGGGTCCGCCTCCGGTCGTCGCCGATATCCGCCGTGCCGTACGGAACGTCCTGGACGATGTGGAGCCCGGCGACCTCGTCCTGGTCGCGTGCAGCGGCGGCGCCGACTCCCTGGCGCTCGCGGCCGGGCTGGGATTCGTGGCGCCCCGTGCCGGGCTCCGTGCCGGCCTGCTGACGGTCGATCACGGTCTTCAGGCGGGCTCCTCCGGTCAGGCCGCCGACGTCGTACGGCTCGCGGCCGTCCTGGAGCTCGACCCCGCCGAAGCGCTGAGCGTCTCCGTCGGGACCTCCGGCGGCCCCGAGGCGGCGGCCAGGGAGGCCCGATACGCGGCGCTCTCAGAGGCCGCGGGGCGGCTCGGGGCGGCGGCCGTCCTCCTCGGGCACACCAGGGACGACCAGGCCGAGACCGTGCTCCTCCGGCTGGCCAGGGGGAGCGGGACGCGGTCGCTGGCGGGGATGCCCGCGCGGGCGGGGCTCTACCGGCGCCCGCTGCTGGAGATCGACCGCAGGACGACCGTGGCGGCCTGCGCGGCGCTCGGGCTCTCCCCGTGGGAGGACCCGCACAACCTCGACTCCCGCTACGCCCGTGTCCGGGTCCGCGATCGGCTGCTGCCCGCCTTCGAGGAGGAGCTCGGTCCCGGGGTCGCCGAGGCGCTCGCCCGGACCGCGGCCCTGTGCCGGGACGACGCCGACGCTCTCGACGGCTGGGCCGACGACGCCTACGGGCGAGCGGTCGTCTCCGATTCAGCTCTAAGCGATATCGGGGCGGTTGCGCTGGCCGTACCGGAACTGGCGGATCTGCCCGCCGCGGTGCGGCGGCGGGTGCTGCGCCGGGCGGCGATCGAAGCCGGAGCCCCGCCGGGTACGCTCGCCGCGTCGCACGTCCTCCAGTTGGACCGGCTGATCACCGATTGGCACGGACAGCGGCGCGTAGAGGTCCCCGGGGGGGTTGGAGCGGTCCGCCGGTATGGCACCCTGATACTCGCCAGACAGTCAGTCAGCCCCGTCTCGTAAGGAAATCCCAGGTGGACGCAGCCGACATGGGCAAGGACCTCTCGAAGGTCCTCATCCCGGAGGAAGAGCTCCAGGCCAAGATCAAGGAGATCGCGGGCCGGATCGACGAGGATTACGCGGGCAAGGACCTGCTGATCGTGGGCGTTCTCAAGGGGGCGGTCATGGTCATGGCCGACCTGGCCAGGGCGCTGCACCTGCCGGTCCAGATGGACTGGATGGCCGTCTCGTCCTACGGCGCGGGCACCAAGTCCTCGGGCGTCGTGCGCGTGCTCAAGGACCTGGACACCGACATCGCCGGCCGTCACGTGCTGGTCGTCGAGGACATCATCGACTCCGGCCTGACCCTGTCGTGGCTGGTGCACAACCTGAAGTCGCGCAACCCCGCCTCCGTCGAGATCTGCGCCGCCCTGCGGAAGCCGGACGCGGTCAAGGTGCCGATCGATGTGAAATACATCGGTTTCGACATTCCCAACGAGTTCGTCATCGGTTACGGCCTCGACTACGCAGAGCGATATCGCAACCTTCCTTTCATCGGCACCCTTGCCCCGCACGTGTATGGAGCGAGCTGAAAAGTACGCCCTGCGCGAAGCGTGCCCTCCGTGGAGGGCAACATTGCTCATAGCGGCGGGGAACACCGACCTACTTGACGTACGTTGGTAGGGCAAAGCCGGTAACGCCCGGGCAGTTACTCTGCACGGCCTGCCGGTGTACCTTCAGACACCAGAGAGATGACCTTCCAAGGCGTCTCTGAGGAGTCAGTTGGAGCGGTTAGGGATACCGCGAACCCCGGGTTCGCCCGGGGTGCCAGGCCTTGGTCAGGAAGGGACGGGCCCGCCGGGGTTCCGCATCGGATGGATCTCAAGCGATTTACACGTGGGCCACTGCTGTGGATCCTGGGCATCGTTGTGCTGTTCCTGCTCCTCAACACGGTGTGGGGCGGCGACAGCAACTACGAGAAGACCGATACCTCGAAGGTCGTCAGCTGGATCGACGAAGGTAAGGTCTCCAACGCCAAGATCATCGACAAGGATCAGCGCATCGAGGTCACCACGACCGACGGTAAGCGCTACACCGCCTCGTGGGTGACCGGTCAGGGCGTTCAGCTCGCCGACCAGCTCCAGGCCGCAGCCAAGGCGCAGAAGCTGGACAAGGGCTACACCGTCGACGTGCCGAAGGAGAACTTCCTCCTCGGCCTCCTGCTGAGCTTCCTGCCGATCGTCATCATCGTGCTGCTCTTCCTGTTCATCATGAACCAGATGCAGGGCGGCGGCTCCCGGGTGATGAACTTCGGAAAGTCGAAGGCCAAGCTCATCACCAAGGACACCCCGAAGACCACCTTCGCCGACGTCGCGGGCGCCGACGAGGCCATCGAGGAGCTCCAGGAGATCAAGGAGTTCCTGCAGGCCCCGGCCAAGTTCCAGGCGATCGGTGCCAAGATTCCCAAGGGCGTTCTGCTCTACGGCCCGCCCGGAACCGGCAAGACCCTGCTCGCCAGGGCCGTCGCGGGCGAGGCCGGCGTGCCGTTCTACTCGATCTCCGGTTCCGACTTCGTCGAGATGTTCGTCGGTGTCGGCGCCTCGCGCGTCCGTGACCTGTTCGAGCAGGCCAAGGCGAACGCGCCGGCGATCATCTTCATCGACGAGATCGACGCGGTGGGCCGTCACCGCGGCGCCGGTCTCGGCGGCGGCCACGACGAGCGCGAGCAGACGCTGAACCAGCTCCTCGTCGAGATGGACGGCTTCGACGTCAAGGGCGGCGTGATCCTGATCGCCGCGACCAACCGGCCCGACATCCTGGACCCGGCACTGCTCCGCCCCGGCCGTTTCGACCGCCAGGTCACCGTCGACCGCCCCGACCTGGAGGGCCGCAAGGGCATTCTCCAGGTGCACGGTCGCGGCAAGCCGTTCGCCGAGGGCGTCGAGCTCGACATCATCGCCCGCCGGACGCCCGGTTTCACCGGTGCCGACCTGGCCAACGTGATCAACGAGGCCGCGCTGCTCACCGCGCGCGCCGACCAGAAACTGATCACGATGGAGCTCCTCGAGGAGTCCATCGACCGCGTGATGGCCGGTCCGGAGCGCAAGTCCCGCGTCATGTCGGACCAGGAAAAGAAGATCATCGCGTACCACGAGGGTGGTCACGCCCTGGTCGCGCACGCGCTGCCCAACTCCGACCCGGTCCACAAGATCACGATCCTGTCCCGCGGACGCGCCCTCGGTTACACGATGACGCTGCCGATGGAGGACAAGTTCCTGGCGACCCGCTCGGAGATGCTGGACCAGCTCGCGATGCTGCTGGGCGGCCGCACGGCGGAGGAGCTCGTGTTCCACGAGCCCACCACCGGCGCCTCCAACGACATCGAGAAGGCCACCTCCATCGCCCGTCGCATGGTCACCGAGTACGGCATGAGCGAGCAGCTCGGCGCCCGCAAGTTCGGCTCCGGCAACGGCGAGGTCTTCCTCGGCCGCGAGATGGGTCACGAGCGTGACTACTCCGAGAAGGTCGCCTCCACGATCGACGAGGAGGTGCGCCGCCTGATCGAGGCCGGTCACGACCAGGCTTGGGAGATCCTCGTCGAATACCGTGATGTTCTCGACAACCTCGTGCTTGAGCTCATGGAGAAGGAGACGCTCTCCCGGGACCAGGTGCTGCAGATCTTCGCGCCGGTGGTCGTCAGGGAGAAGCGCCCCTCCTACTCCGGCTACGGCAAGCGGCTCCCCTCGGACCGCCCGCCGATCCTGACCCCGAAGGAGCAGGCCGGCAACGGTGCGCTTCCCGCGGGTACGGGCTACCCGGATTACGTGTCCAGGGATGGTAACTGAGCGTGAGCATGAAGCCCTTGCAGGTCGACTCGGCGAGGATCGAGAGCGCCGTCCGCGAGATTCTGATCGCGATCGGTGAGGATCCGGACCGGGACGGCCTGCTGGACACCCCGGCCCGCGTCGCCCGCGCCTACGCGGAGCAGTTCGCCGGGCTGGGACACTCCCCGGAGGACGTGCTGACCACGGTCTTCGACGTCGACCATGACGAGATGGTGCTCGTCCGCGACATCGAGGTCTACTCCACCTGCGAGCACCATCTGGTGCCGTTCCACGGCGTCGCCCACGTCGGCTACATCCCGAACGAGAAGGGCCAGGTCACCGGCCTGTCCAAGCTGGCCCGCCTCATCGACGTGTACGCCCGCCGTCCCCAGGTGCAGGAGCGGATGACCTCCCAGGTCGCCGACGCGCTCATGAGGGTGCTGGAGCCTCGCGGGGTCATCGTCGTGGTCGAGTGCGAACACCTCTGCATGACCATGCGTGGTGTCCGCAAGCCCGGCGCCAAGACCAGCACCTCGGCTGTGCGCGGTGTTTTCCGCGAGAGCGACAAGACCCGCGCCGAAGCGATGGCGCTCATCCTCCGCTGAAGCTGAATCCGAGCTGAGTCATTGTCCACGGACATCTCGCCTCGTCCGGGCCGCTACGGCGTCCCGGGCGGGGTTTCTGCGTTATGCCACGGTTCGAAAGCCCTCCAACCCCGCCGCGCTCGGGCTAATATCTCCACACTTGCCGAGGTCCGGCATGATCCGAACGCTCTTCGATCAACTGACCAGGACAAATAGGGGCGGGCACATTCGATATGGCACAAGCTGGACCCGTGAGATGGGCGAAGAGCGCACAACGCCTAGGCTTGTCCGCATGACTACGTGGAAGGTGCCGGGCATGCCCGACGAGGGCCGATGCCTGGTGATGGGCGTGGTCAACGTGACCCCCGACTCGTTCTCCGACGGTGGACGGTGGTTCGACCCGGCGACAGCCGTACGGCACGGCCTGGAGCTGGTCGAGCAGGGCGCCGACATCATCGATGTGGGCGGGGAGTCCACCAGGCCGGGGGCGGCACGGGTGTCGCTCGACGAGGAGCTGGCCAGGGTCGTGCCGGTCATCCGGGAGCTGAGCCAGGAAGGTGTCACGGTCAGCGTGGACACCATGCGGGCCGAGGTCGCGCAGGCGGCCGTGGCGGCAGGGGCGAAACTGGTCAACGACGTCAGCGGCGGACTGGCCGATCCGGCGATGCCGCGGGTCGTCGCCGCGTCCGGGGTGCCGTACGTGGTGATGCACTGGCGGGGGCACAGCCACGCCATGAACAGCGAGGCGGTCTACGGCGACGTCGTGACCGAGGTGCGGGAGGAGATCTCCAAGCGGGTCGCCTCCGTGCTCGCCGAGGGAGTGGCCGAGAGCCAGATCGTGCTGGACCCGGGGCTGGGATTCTCCAAGAACTCCGAACACAACTGGGCACTGCTCGCGGGGCTCGACCGACTCGCCGAGCTGGGCTACCCGCTGCTCATCGGGGCCTCGCGGAAGCGTTTCCTGGGCCGGCTGCTCGCAGACCCGGACGGTACGCCGCGTCCTTTCAGCCGCAGTGACGACGCCACGCTCGCCGTGACCACCCTTGTCGCAAGAGCAGGGGCATGGTGCGTGCGGGTGCACAACGTAGGCCCGAACGCGGACGCCGTCCGCGTGGCTGCCGCAGTTCAGGGAGCAGGAGCATGAGCGTCGACACCACCGCCGTCGAGACGGTCAACCAGGCGTTCTACACCGCGATCGAGAACGCCGACCTCGACCAGATGACCGAGATCTGGGCCGAGGAGACCGACGGCGAGCAGGTGGGCTGCGTGCATCCGGGGTGGCCGATCGTGAACGGCCGGCAGGAGGTGCTGCGCTCCTGGGCGCTCATCATGGCCAACACCCCCTACATCCAGTTCGTGCTGACCGACGTCCGCGTCATGGTTCTGGGGGATGTGGCAGTCCTCACCTGCGAGGAGAACATCCTCACCGCGGGTGACGAGGGCGACTCCAGTTTCGCCGCGGGCAAGGTGGTGGCGAGCAACACCTTCATCAAGACACCGGCGGGATGGCGGCTCTGGCTGCACCACGGCTCACCGGTGCTGCAGGGCGACGAGGAAGACGAGGAGGAGGCCGCGTGACGGACCGGATCAAGGTGAAGGGCCTGCGGGCCCGGGGACGGCACGGCGTGCTGGCCGCGGAGCGTGAGCTCGGCCAGGAGTTCGTCGTCGACGCCACGCTCTTCCTCGACACGGCGCCCGCGGCGGCCGGGGACGACCTCACCAGGACCGTGCACTACGGCGAGCTGGCCCAGGACCTGGTGAAGGTCGTGGAGGGTGAGCCGGTCAACCTGATCGAGACGCTGGCCCAGCGGCTGGCGGATGTCTGCCTGGCCCGCGAGCAGGTACTGTCCGCGGAGGTGAGCGTGCACAAGCCGGCCGCCCCGATCCCGCTGCCGTTCGACGATGTGATCGTGACGATCACGCGGAGCCGGGCATGAAGGTCGTGCTGGCGCTCGGCAGCAATCTGGGTGACCGGTTCGAGACGCTGCAGGGCGCGCTCGACTCCCTCTTCGACGCGCCCGGACTCGACTTCGTGGCCGTGTCACCGGTCTACGAGACCGACCCGGTCGGCGGTCCCGAGCAGGGGCCGTACCTCAACGCGGTGGTGATCGCGCAGACCACCCTGGACCCCTGGACGCTCCTCGAACGCGCTCAGGGTGAGGAGGACGCCTTCGGCCGGGTCCGGACGGAGCGCTGGGGAGCACGCACCCTGGACGTCGATCTGATCATGGTGGGGGACGTCGTCTCGGACGACCCCAGACTGACGCTGCCGCACCCCAGGGCGCACGAGCGCGCGTTCGTGCTGGTGCCGTGGTTGCGGGTCGACCCGGACGCGGTGCTGTCCGGGCGGAGGGTCGCCGACCTCCTGACCGGGCTCGACCAGGACTACGTACGGCTCCGCACCGATCTGACGTTGCAGAGGCCCATTTGAAGCCGACCCGTCCCGCTGTGCTCGTCGGTCTCATCATCGTATTCGCGATCATCACATGGGCGTTCCTGAAGCCGCTCTACTCGTCTCTGCCGACCGTGCCGTGGACCGCGATCCCCACGGTGCTCCTGCTGGCGATCGGCGAGGTCTACAGCGGGTGGATGACAAAGGCCAGGATCGAGCGCAGGGGCGGCACCGAGCCCATCGAGCCGCTGGCCGTGGCCCGGCTCGCGGCCCTCGCCAAGGCCTCCGCGTACGGCGGGGCGGTCTTCGGCGGCGTCTTCGCCGGGTTCGCCCTCTACACCGCCGCTCTGCTGGAGCAGAGCGTGCCCCAGCGCGACTTCCTCATCGCCGCAGGCTCGTTCGCCGGCTGCGTGGTGCTGGTCTGCGCCGCGCTCTACCTGGAGTACTGCTGCAGGGTGCCGAAGGACTCCTCGGAGGAGGACAACCGCTAGCCGGCCGCCCGCCCGTCACTTGTCGATGTCGCCCACGACGAAGAACATCGATCCGAGGATGGCGACCATGTCGGCCAGCAGATGGCCCGGGAGCATCTCGCGCAGCACCTGGACGTTGTTGTAGGAGGCCGAGCGGAGCTTCAGCCGCCACGGGGTCTTCTCGCCGCGGGAGACCAGGTAGTAGCCGTTGATGCCGAGCGGGTTCTCGGTCCAGGCGTAGGTGTGGCCCTCGGGGACCTTGAGCACCTTGGGCAGGCGCTGGTTGATCGGCCCCTGCGGCAGCTCCCGGAGCCGTTCCAGGCAGGCGTCGGCCAGGTCCAGGGAGACCTTCACCTGCTCCAGCAGCACCTCGAACCGGGCGTGGCAGTCTCCGGCCGACCGGGTGACGACCTTCACCGGCAGCTCGCCGTAGGCGAGGTAGGGCTCGTCCCTGCGCAGGTCCATGTCCACCCCGGAGGCACGGGCGATCGGGCCGCTCACGCCGTACTGCATGATCGTTTCACGGTCCAGCACGCCCACCCCGACCGTGCGGGCCAGGAAGATCTCGTTCCCGGCGATCAGGTTCTCGATGTCGGGCAGCCGCCGCCGCACGTCCGCGACGGCGCGCGAGGTCCGGTCCGTCCACCCCTCCGGCAGGTCCTCCTTGAGGCCGCCGACCCGGTTGAACATGTAGTGCATCCGCCCGCCGGAGATCTCCTCCATCACGGCCTGGAGGGTCTCGCGCTCCCGGAACGCGTAGAAGACCGGGGTGATCGCGCCGAGCTCCAGCGGGTAGGACCCGAGGAACATCAGGTGGCTGAGCACCCGGTTGAGCTCGGCCAGCAGGGTGCGCGTCCAGACCGCCCGGACCGGCACCTCCATGCCGAGCATCCGCTCCACCGCGAGCACGACGCCCAGCTCGTTGGAGAACGCCGACAGCCAGTCGTGCCGGTTGGCCAGCACGATGATCTGCCGGTAGTCACGCACCTCGAACAGCTTCTCCGCGCCGCGGTGCATGTAGCCCACGATCGGTTCGGCCGCGCTGATCCGCTCTCCGTCCAGCGTGAGCCGCAACCGCAGCACCCCGTGTGTGGACGGATGCTGCGGTCCGATGTTGAGGACCATGTCCTCGGTCGCCAGCTCCTTGCCCCGCGCTCCCTGCACGGCGCTCGCTCCGGCGCCCATCCCCACGCTGATCTCCCGGGGCCCGTCTCCGGCGCGACGCTCAGTCATAGGACCATGCTGCCACGTCAGTCCCGCGAGACAAGCTCCCGCAGGGCGGCGACCAGACGGTCGACGTGCTCCTCGGTGGTGCCGATCCCGATCGAGGCACGGACGGCGGAGGCGGTGACGTCGTCGCAGCCACCGTCCTTGGCTCCGAGGAGGTGCCGGACGAAGGGGTGGGCGCAGAACTTGCCGTCGCGCACGCCGATGCCGTACTCACCGGACAGGACCTCGGCGACCTCGCGGGCGGTGAAGCCGTCCACCACGAAGGAGACGATGCCGACGCGGGGGTGGCCGGGTCCCCACAGGGAGAGCTCGTGGACGCCCTCGACGGCGGCGAGGCCGGCGCGGAGGCGTCCGATCAGGCGCTCCTCCTCCCGGAGCAGCGCGCTCCAGCCGGTGGCGGTCAGCGCGTCGCAGGCGGCGGCCAGGGCGATGGCGCCCAGGACGTTGGGGGTGCCGGCCTCGTGGCGGGCCTCGGGGTCGGTGTGCCACTCGGTCCCGTCGTCGTCGACGGCCTTCACCGCGCCGCCGCCCCGCAGGTACGGCTCCGCCTCCGACAGCCAGTCGGCGCGGCCGATCAGGGCGCCCGCGCCGAACGGGGCGTAGAGCTTGTGGCCGGAGAAGACCACGTAGTCCAGGTCCAGCGCGGTCAGGTTGAGAGGGCGGTGCGGGACGAGCTGGGCGGCGTCGACGAGGATGCGGGCGCCGTGCCGGTGGGCGATATGGGCCAGGGCGGCGATCGGCCAGAGCTCGCCCGTGACGTTGGAGGCCGCGGTCACGACCAGCAGCGTGGGGCCGTCGATCCCGGCCAGTACCTCGTCGACGGCGCGGACCGCCTCGCCGGGGAGGGCGGGAGGCGCGAGCCGTACGGTGTCGGCCCAGGGCAGGAGCGAGGCGTGGTGCTCGGTGTCGAAGACCACGACGGTGGTCCCCTCGGGCAGGCTGCGGGCCAGCAGGTTGGTCGCGTCGGTGGTGTTCCGCGTGAAGATCACCGCGTCGCCGGGGCGCGTGCCGATGAAGGAGCGGACCGTGTTCCGGGCCTGCTCGTAGCGGGCCGTGGTGAGCTGGGAGGCGTATCCGGCGCCGCGGTGGACACTGGAGTAGGCCGGGAGCGCGGCGGTGACGGCGGCGCTCACCGGCTCCAGACAGGGCGCGCTGGCGGCGTAGTCGAGGTTGGCGTAGGGGACGAGCCTGCCGCCCTTGGCGGGGACCTCAAGGTCCGAGCCGAGAACCCTGGGGATCCGCCGATCGTCGGAGACGCGGGTCGAGGGGACGGCTGCGGCGGTGGTGGAGATCGTCAGTGCGGACACGCCAAGGCTCCTTGGAGGTCATCGGACCCCAACCCATGGCGTTGGTGCGTGGAGCCCGCGCTTGCCCGGCACACCTCGTGCCGGACCAGGTCCTCACCCGGGGCACCCCGCCGCGGACGCGAGGGTTGCCGGCCAGCGAGCCGGGGCTTGTCACTGGCACTCATGACCTATGGGGGGAACTATAACCGACGCCACGGGCCGGACAAGCAGACTGAGTCTTAAGTCAACATTAGGATGCTTACGTGCGCTTTGATCCTTGGAATCCGGAATTCGTCGCCCATCCCTACGAGGTCTACGACGAGCTGAGGCGGCAGCGCCCGGTCAGCTTCTTCGAGCCGACCGGCCAGTGGCTGATCGCCCGGCACGCCGACGTCAACGCGCTGCTGCGCGACCGCAGGCTCGGCCGCTCCTACCTGCACGTGGCCACGCACGCCGAGTTCGGCAGGCCGGACGACCCCGAGTTCCAGGACCCGTTCTGGCGGGTGGTCAGGGCCGGGATGCTGGACGTCGAGCCGCCGGTCCACACCCGGCTGCGGCGGCTGGTGTCCAAGGCGTTCACCCCGCGCATGGTCGAGGCGCTCCGTCCCAAGGTCGCCCGGATCGCCGGCGAGCTGGTGGACGGGTTCGTCGAGCGCGGCGGCGGTGACCTGATCGCCGAGGTGGCCGAACCCCTCCCGGTGACCGTGATCGCCGAGATGCTCGGCGTTCCCGAGGCCGACCGGCACCTGCTGCGGCCCTGGTCCGCCGACATCTGCGGGATGTACGAGCTCAGCCCCTCGGTCGAGGCCCAGCACACCGCGGTGCGCGCGGCGGAGGAGTTCTCGGCCTACCTCGTCGAGCTGGCCCGTGCCCGCCGGGCGGACCCCGGTGACGACCTGATCAGCGCGCTGGCCCTGGTGGCGGACGAGGGTGACAAGCTCACCGAGGAGGAGCTGGTCGGCACCTGCGTGCTGCTGCTCAACGCCGGGCACGAGGCCACCGTCAACGTCACCGGCAACGGCTGGTGGTCGCTGTTCCGCAACCCGGCCGAGCTGGAGCGCCTCCGCGCCGACCACGGCCTGCTGCCCACGGCGATCGAGGAGCTGATGCGGTGGGACACCCCGCTGCAGATGTTCGAGCGCTGGGTCCTGGAGGACATCACGGTGGGCGGGGTGGACATCCCGCGAGGTACCGAGGTGGCGCTGCTGTTCGGCTCGGCCAACCGCGACCCCGAGGTGTTCGCCGACCCCGACCGCCTGGACGTCGGCCGGGTGGACAACCCACACATCTCCTTCGGCGCGGGCATCCACTTCTGCCTGGGCGCGCCGCTGGCCAGGATCGAGCTGGTCGAGTCGTTCGGCGCGCTGCTGCGCAAGGCGCCGAAGCTCGAACTGACCGCCGAGCCCACCTGGGGCCCCGGCTACGTCATCCGAGGCCTGGAGTCCCTCCAGGTCCGCGTCTGACCCACCCCGCCCGGTGCCGATCTGTCTGCGGGCTCCGTCTTCAGAGGCGGTCCTGGGTGAGCCAGCCGAAGGCGCCGAGCCCTTCGGGGGCGATCAGCTCCGCCTCCTCCGAGGACCTGGCCAGGGCGTGGAGGTAGCCGCGGGGGTCGCTGCGGGCGCGGTCGACGGGCGGGCGGGAGCCGGTGACGCCGAGGGCGCGTAGTGCCTGCCGCTGGGTGGTCAGGGCCGTCGTGACGGCCCCTGCGCGCTCTCCGGCGGCCGCGCAGGCGTCCAGGGCCACGTGGGCGGTGATGTCGCACGAGCCGTCCGGCACGGGCGCGACGAGTGCCCCGTCGCGGTAACCGGCCAGTGTTCCGTACGGCGGGCGGCCGTCCACAGGGTGTGCGTAGTCGATCGCGATCGCCCGCCCGCGGGCCAGCCGTACGATCACCGACGCCCAGGCCTCGTCGCGGGGCCTGCCGATCTCGGCCCGCTCGCCCACCGCCCGCATCGGCCACCAGCGGGCCAGCCAGGCCAGGTCGGCCTCCTGCGGCCTGTCCCCGAGCCGTTCCGCGCCGCAGGCGGGGTCGACCAGGACCAGGCGGGGGCCGTCCGCCGTCTGCTCGGCGATGTCCACGGGCACGTTGTCCAGCCACTCGTTGGCGACCACGAGTCCGCCGATCCCGTCCGGCACGGCCGCGGCCCAGCCGATCTCCTCGGGCAGCCGGGCGGGCCGGGGAGCCAGGTCCACCCCGGTCACCCGCAACCGGGAACGCAAAGAGGGCGGGGCGACGGCGAGCACCCCGGCCGCCAGCCCGCCCTCGCCCGCGCCGATGTCCACCAGGTCGACCGCCGACGGGTTGCCGAGCGCGGTGTCCACCGCGACGAGCTCGCGCAGCACGGCCTCGGCGAAGACGGAGGAGGCGCCGACCGAGGTCCGGAAGTGCCCCGAGGGGCGCTCGCGCAGGTAGAAGCCGTTCTCGCCGTAGAGCGCCTGCTCCATCGCGGCGCGCCAGGTGAGCCACACGTCCACAGACGCTACAACCTTCTGGCCGTCGGGCGGCGCGGATCCTCCGGCGGGGCGGGCTTCACAGTCGGCTGCCGTTTTCGGACACGGGACTTTACCCGGTTGCGGTAGTCAGGCGCATTACCCTTGTCAACTGGGCATGGAGCCCCACGTGGTCGAAGGACGGGACGTCATGTACGCAGGTGATCGCCCGGCACGGCTGGCCGTCGGAGTGGTCGGGGCGGGCCGGGTCGGCTCGGCGCTCGGCGCCGCGCTCGCCCGGGCGGGCCATCAAGTCGTCGCCGCCAGCGGGGTCTCCGACTCCTCCAGGGATCGGGCGGCCGAACGGCTCGGCCTGGCACCCATCACGCCGGAGGACGTGGTGGCCCGGTCGGATCTCATCCTTCTGACGGTCCCCGACGACGTGCTGCCCGGACTGGTCTCCGGCCTGGCCGAGACGGGTGCCGACCTGCGGGGCAAGCTGGTGGTGCACACCAGCGGCGCGTACGGCCTGGCGGTGCTGAACCCGGCCATCAAGGCAGGGGCGCTTCCGCTGGCGCTCCACCCGGTGATGACCTTCACCGGCAAGGACGATGACCTCCGCCGGCTCGTCGGCATCTCCTACGGTGTCACCGCACCCGAGCCGCTCCGCCCGGTGGCCGAGGCACTGGTCATCGAGATGGAGGGCGAGCCGGTCTGGATCGAGGACGAGGACCGGCCGCTCTACCACGCGGCCCTGGCGAGCGCGGCCAACCACATGGTGACCCTGGTCGCGGAGTCCTCCGAGCTGCTCAGGAAGATCGGCGTGGACCAGCCGGACCGGATGCTCGGCCCGCTGCTGGGCGCGGCTCTGGACAACGTGCTGCGGCTCGGCATCGCCGGGCTGACCGGCCCGGTGGTGCGTGGAGACGCGGGGACGGTCCGCAAGCACGTGGACGCGCTGATCGTGGCGGCACCCGAGGCCGCGGACGCCTACGTGGCCCTCGCTAGGCTCACGGCGGACCGGGCGCTGGCGGCCGGGCTGCTCAAGCCCGAGGCCGCAGAGCGCCTTCTGGATGCCCTGGGAGGCAACACATGGACGTGATCGTGGCGGGCGACCGCGCAGAGCTGGCCGAGGCGAGGCGGGCACTGGGGATCGGCGGGACACCCCCGGCGGAGGCGTCCCTGGCGCTGGTGCCGACCATGGGCGCTCTGCACGAGGGGCACCGCTCGCTCATGCGGCTGGCCCGGGAGAGGGCCGAACACGTGGCCGTGAGCATCTTCGTGAACCCGCTGCAGTTCGGCCCTAACGAGGATTTTTCCCGCTATCCCCGGACATTCGACGCCGATCTGGAGGTCTGCGCGGCAGAGGGCGTGAGCATGGTGTTCGCCCCCTCCGTGGAGAAGATGTACCTGCCGGACCGGCAGGTCGGCGTCTCGGCCGGGGAGATGGGCACGGTCGTCGAGGGGGCGTTCCGCCCGGGACACCTGGACGGCATGCTGACCGTCGTGCTCAAGCTGTTCAACCTGGTCCGGCCGGACGTGGCCGTGTTCGGGCAGAAGGACGCCCAGCAGCTCGCGATGGTCCGCCGGATGGTCGCCGACCTCGACCTGCCGATCTCCATCGTCGGGGGGCCCACGGTCCGGGAGGCGGACGGCATGGCGCTGTCCAGCCGCAACCGCTACCTGTCCCCTGAGGACCGCGGGGCGGCGCTGGCCCTGTCCCGGGCCCTGTTCGCGGGGGCCGCGCAGCGGACGCCGGAGGAGATCCGCCGGGCCGCGTGTGCCGTGCTGGCGGCGGAGCCCGCGGTGGCCGTCGACTATCTGGTCCTGGTGAACCCGGCGACCTTCGCCGAGGTCCGCGAGGACCACACGGGTGAGGCGATCCTCGCCGTGGCCGCCAGGGTGGGATCCACCCGGCTGATCGACAACGTGACCATCACCCTCTGACGGAGCCATCCCCGGCACCACGGCCACACTCGATCCGGGCGGCTCCCATTTCCCGCTCCATCAACCGGTCAACGGTCCCGGTCGTTAGGGACACCCCGGGGAAGAAACACTGTGCGGCGCGCGTTATCGTCACATTGACGAAATGAAGAGCCGCTAAACACCCCCGCGAGGAGGCGGTTATGGCGATCCCCGCCATTCCCCAGAGGTTGACCGCGCCCGCTCCGGGCTGGACGGTCGAGGCCGACGTGGTCGTGGTGGGCTCCGGTATCGCGGGGCTGACCCTGGCGCTGCGGTATGCCGGTCTCGCCCCCCGGGCGAAGGTCCTGGTCGTCACCAAGGACGTGCTGTCGTCGGGGTCCACCCGCTGGGCGCAGGGCGGGATCGCCGCCGTGCTCGACCCGCAGGACACCCCCGCCGAGCACCTGTCCGACACCCTCATCGCGGGCGTCGGGCTCTGCGACTCAGAGGCCGTCCGGGTACTGGTGACCGAGGGCCCCGCCGCGCTGCGCGGACTGATCGCGATGGGCGCCCGGTTCGACACCGACGACTCGGGCGAGCTCCAGCTCACCCGCGAGGGCGGCCACCGGCGCAACCGCATCGTGCACGCGGGCGGCGACGCCACCGGGGCGGAGGTGCAGCGGGCGCTCGTCCAGGCCGTCAGGGAGTCGGCGATCGAGGTGATCGAGCACGCGCTCGTGCTCGACCTGCTCAAGGACGCCGACGGCCGGACCGCGGGGGTCACCCTGCACGTCATGGGCGAGGGCGAACGCGACGGCGTGGGAGCGGTCAGGGCCGGGGCCGTGGTGCTGGCCACCGGCGGCATGGGCCAGGTCTACGCCGCCACCACCAACCCCGTCGTCTCCACCGGCGACGGGGTGGCACTGGCGCTGCGGGCCGGCGCCGTGGTCAGGGACCTGGAGTTCGTCCAGTTCCATCCGACCGTGCTCTGGCTCGGTGAGGAGGCGACCGGCCAGCAGCCGCTGATCTCCGAGGCGGTCCGGGGCGAGGGCGCGGTGCTGGTCGACGCCGAAGGCACCCGCTTCATGAAGGACGTCCACGAACTCGCCGACCTCGCGCCCCGCGACGTCGTGGCAAAGGCGATCATGCGGCGGATGCGTGAGACCGGTGCCGACCACATGTACCTCGACGCCCGGCACTTCGGCGAGGAGAAGTGGCGCACCCGCTTCCCGACCATTCACGCGGTCTGCCTGGAACACGGCATCGACCCGGTCGTCCAGCCCATCCCGGTCGCCCCGGCAGCCCACTACGCCAGCGGCGGCGTCCTCGTCGACCTGCACGGCCGTACCAGCGTGCCGGGCCTGTACGCCTGCGGCGAGGTGGCCTGCACGGGCGTGCACGGCGCCAACCGGCTGGCCTCCAACTCGCTGCTCGAGGGTCTGGTCTTCGCCGGGCGGATCGCCGAGGACATCCACGCGGAGCGGCGAGCCGGTGCCACGGGTTCCGGCGTGGAACGGGACCCGCGAGAGGGTGGGAAAGGCGTGGCCACGGCCGGCGTGCGGCCCGCATCCGGTGAGCCGGTGCCCGACGACCGGCCCACCGGCCTGGTCGACCCCAGGGCCAGGCCCAGGATCCAGGGACACATGAGCCGGGGCGCGAGCGTGCTGCGCAGCCAGGAGTCCCTGACCGAGGTCGCCAAGGCCCTGGTGAGCACCCGGTGGACCCCGGTGGCGGTGGAGCCGTGCACCGAGTCGTGGGAGGCCACCAACCTGCTGACGGTCGCGTCGGCGCTGGTGGCGGCCGCACGTAATCGCGAGGAGACCCGCGGGTCACACTGGCGTGAGGACTTCCCCGAACGGAACGATGCGTGGTGGCTGGGCCACCTCGATGTGACCCTGACAGCGGAGGGAATGACCATGACGTACGTGCCGCACGGGCAGCGCACGACCGTGCTGCCGCCCCAGGTGGAGGCGGACCTGATCGAGGCGGGTCTCGACCCGGCCGCGGTGACGGCGCTCTTCAGAGCCGCTGCGGACGAAGACGTCCAGGCCCCGGGTGACGTCACCAGCCTCGCCACCATCCCGGCGGGACAGACCGACACCGCCGACGTGGTGGCCCGCGCGGACGGGGTGGTCTGCGGGCTGGCCGTCGCCGAGGGCGTGTTCTCCTACCTGAGCGAGGGCCGTCTCACGGTCGGGCGCCGGGTCAAGGACGGCGAGCACGTCGCGCGGGGCGACGTGCTGATGACCGTCACCGGTCCCACGCGGGACCTGCTGACCGCCGAGCGGACCGCGCTCAACCTGCTCACCCACCTGTCCGGCATCGCGAGCCTCACCGAACGCTGGGTCCGGGCCGTGCGGGGAACGGGCGCGCGGATCAGGGACAGCCGGAAGACGCTGCCCGGGCTGCGGGCACTGGAGAAGTACGCCGTCCGGTGCGGGGGCGGAGTCAATCACCGCATGTCGCTTTCGGACGCCGCGCTGATCAAGGACAATCACGTGGTGGCCGCGGGTGGAGTGGCCGAGGCGTTCCGTGCGGTGCGGGATGCCTACCCCGGTCTGCCGATCGAGGTGGAGGTCGACCGGATCGACCAGATCGAGCCGGTGCTCGCCGAGGGGGCCGAGGAGATCCTGCTGGATAATTTCACCGTGGACGAGCTGGCGCTGGCCGTACGGCTGGTGGACGGCAGGGCGCGGCTGGAGTCAAGTGGGGGATTGACCTTGGAATCGGCCCGTGACGTGGCCGAAACAGGTGTTGACTACCTTGCCGTGGGGGCGCTCACCCACTCGGCGCCGGCCCTTGACATCGCATTGGACCTTCGGGGGAATTGATGCTGCTTGCCATCGACGTCGGTAACACGCACACCGTTCTCGGCCTGTTCGAAGGCGACGAGGTCATCGAGCACTGGCGGATCGCCACCGACGCCCGGCGCACGGCCGACGAGATAGCCGTCGTGCTGCAGGGACTGCTCGGGCAGTCGCCGCTGCTCAAGGGCACCGACGTCGACGGCATCGCGCTCTGCTCCACGGTGCCGTCGGTGCTCAACGAGATGCGCGAGATGTGCCGCCGCTACTACGGCGACGTCACCGCGGTGATCGTCGAGCCCGGCATCCGCACCGGGGTGCCGGTCAGGATGGACAACCCGAAGGAGGTCGGCAGCGACCGGATCGTCAACGCGCTGGCGGCCATCCAGCTGTACGGCGGGCCGTGCATCATCGTCGACTTCGGCACCGCGACCTCCTTCGACGCGGTCTCCGCCAAGGGGGAGTACGTCGGCGCGGTGACCGCTCCCGGCATCGAGATCTCGGTGGACGCGCTGGCCTCGGCCGGGGCGCAGCTCCACAAGGTGGAGCTGATCCGGCCGCGCTCGGTGATCGCCAAGAACACTGTCGAGGCGCTCCAGTCGGGCATCATCTACGGTTTCGCCGGTCAGGTGGACGGGATCGTCGAGCGCATGGCGGCCGAGCTGGCCCAGGACCCGGACGACGTCACCGTCGTCGCCACCGGCAGTGCGGCGCCGCTCGTGGTCAGCGAGGCGCGCTCGATCGACGTGCACGAGCCGTGGCTCACGCTGATCGGTCTCCGGTTGATCTATCACCGCAACACCGCCTAGCACGGACATCGGTAACCTTGCCCTGTGACCGATGACGTGACGAACCCAGCCGAGGATCTGCCCGAGCAGATGCGCGTGCGCCGGGAGAAGCTCGACCGCCTCCGTTCCGAAGGCGTCGACCCCTACCCGGTGAACTTCCCGCGCACCGCGACCAACGCCGAGATCCGTGAAAAATATGCCGATCTCACCGCTGACACCGCGACCGGCGACAAAGTGGGCGTTACTGGGCGGGTCATGCTCTCCCGGACCGGAGGCAAGCTCTGCTTCGCCACCATCCGCGATGGTTCCGCCGATCTCCAGATCATGATCTCCCTGGACAAGGTGGGCGACGAGTCCCTGGCCGCGTGGAAGCGCGACGTCGACCTCGGTGACCACGTCGGCATCGAGGGCGAGGTCATCACCTCCCGCCGGGGCGAGCTGTCCATCCTCGCCGACCGCTGGGCGATCACTTCAAAGTGCCTGCGCCCCCTGCCGGAGAAGCACGCCGGGCTCACCGACCCCGAGGCGCGTGTCCGCCAGCGTTACCTCGACCTCATCGTCAACGACGAGGCACGGGAGATGGCCTACACCCGTAGCGCCGTCGTGCGGGCGATGCGTGACTTCTGGCACGGCGAGGGCTACCTCGAGGTCGAGACGCCGATGCTCCAGCGGATCCACGGCGGTGCGACGGCCCGGCCGTTCAAGACCCACATCAACGCCTACAGCATGGAGCTCTACCTCCGCATCGCGATCGAGCTCTACCTGAAGCGGCTCGTGGTGGGCGGCATCGAGAAGGTCTTCGAGATCAACCGCAACTTCCGCAACGAGGGTGCGGACGCCACCCACAACCCCGAGTTCACCATGCTCGAGGCCTACGGGACGTATCTCGACTACAACGACATGGCCGACCTGACCCAGCGGATGATCCAGCGTGCGGTCGTGGCCGCGCTCGGCCACTCCGTGGTGACCCACGAGGGCCAGGAGATCGACCTGGGCCTGCCCGAGTGGCCGAGGATCACCCTCTACGGGGCGGTGTCGGAGGCGCTGGGCGAGGAGATCACCACCGAGACACCGCTGGAGCAGGTCCGCAAGCACGCCGACGCGCACGAGATCCGCTGGGACCCGAAGTGGGGCCAGGGCAAGCTCGTTCAGGAGATCTTCGAGGAGCTCGTCGAGCACACTCTCATCCAGCCCACGTTCGTCATGGACTACCCGCTGGAGACCTCCCCGCTGACCCGCCAGCACCGGGACAACCCGCTCCTCACCGAGAAGTGGGACCTGATCGGGTTCGGCACCGAGCTCGGCACCGCCTACTCGGAGCTGGTCGACCCGGTCGAGCAGCGCCGCCGTCTCACCGAGCAGTCCCTGCTCGCCGCGGGCGGCGACCTCGAGGCCATGCAGCTTGACGAGGACTTCCTCACCGCCCTGGAATACGCGATGCCGCCCACCGGCGGTATGGGTCTTGGCGTGGACCGGCTTGTCATGGCCTTCACCGGTAAGAACATCCGCGAGACGATCCTGTTCCCCCTGGTCAAGCCGGCGGGCTGAGCCTGACGGGAGTGTGACCGTTCCGCACACCGGCGGCGCCGGATGCGGCCAGAGGGCCGTGTCCGGCGCCGCCGTCGTGAGGGCCTGCGGCTCGGCTCCTCCCGTACGGTCAGAGGGCCAGACGGCCGAGCAATTCCGGCCGGGTCGGCGTGTAGCGCAGAAACTCCATTTTCTGCATGCCCCATATCGGGGATGATCGGCTACACCGACCAGATACTCCCCAAATACTGAAAAGGTGGTCTTGTCCTCCTCGCATTGAGAGGCGATTTTCCCGACGCCATCAGAGGGGTGGACGATCTACTCGTCGGAGAGTGTGGGGGAGAGCGCCTCTTTCCCGGCGCAATGGGAGTGGACGGCGCCGACCGGGTGGCCTGCCTGGAGGCGGTCTCGTCGACGGAGGCTCCGGCGAAACCTTGTTCTGCGAAGACTCCGGTCGTAGCGGCCGGCGGGTGGCGACGGGTGCGGGTCTTGGCTCTACTCCAACTTAACCGCCAAGACGCTGACATATCACAAGTAGTTCATGTGATGATCGCCATGTCAATAGCGCTTGCCACCTCTATGGAGAAGAGAACTTGACGACCTTTGAACAAGGCGTTTACCGTTCCTGACGGGCGGCCTTGATTCCAACAACATACTCACGCCTGAGTTCCAGTGCGGGGGGAGCGACTCTAGATGGCATATCCGGAAGTGGATTCCCGTCGTGGCGACAGCCTCCTGGGCATGGGCGAGATCGGTCTCAGTGACGAAGATCTCGTGCTCCTGGCAGAACTTGCCAAGGGCGTCACCGTGGACCGGGTGGGGCGTCGTCTCGACATCAGTGGCCGGACCGTCCGGCGCAGGCTCCGCGGGATCTGCGACCGCATCGGCGTGGCCACCGCGATCGAAGCCGTGGCCTGGGCCGCCCGCCGTCGTCTGATCTAGACCCGGCCGGCTGCCTCAGTCGGCGATCCGCACGCCGCCGGCGAAGGGGCGGTTGTCGATCGAGGCGATGTGGATGACGTCACCCGTCCGGGGGGCATGGACCATCAGGCCCGCGCCGATGTAGATCCCGACGTGGTGCAGGTCGCTGTAGAAGAAGACCAGGTCCCCGGGGCGCAACTCGCCTCTGGAAACGTGGGTGCCCGCCGTCCACTGGTTCCCGGTGTAGTGCGGCAGGCTGATGCCCACCCTCTGGTAGGCCCACATGACCAGGCCGGAGCAGTCGAAGGAGTTGGGGCCTTCGGCGCCCCAGACATACGGCTTGAGCTGCTGGGTGAGTGCCCAGCGGGCGGCCTCGGCGGCCTTGCCGCTGCCGACGATCGGCACGCTGAGCCTCACCCGGCTGCCCGCGGCGCTCTTGACCCGGCTGCGCACCTCGCTGAACAGGCTGCTCTCGACCCTGGCGACCAGCCGCTCGATCTTGGTGCGCTTGGTGTCGATCTCCGCGAGGAGTTGCCTGACCTCGCTGGTCCGGGCCTTGGCGCCGGCCTGCGCCCGTTCGGCGCTCTTGATCGCCCGGGCGACCTGGGCGACCTCCTCGCTCTGCTGCTGCTGGAGGGCGTAGTTCGTGGTGGCCTGGTCGAGGAAGGCGTCGGGGTCGGCCGACTGGGTGAAGACAAGAGCGGAGCTCAGCCCCCCCGACATGTAGGCGCTCTGCGCCAGAAGGGAGGCCTTGGTGCGCCGGGACGCGAGCTCGGACTCTCTGACGGAGAGGATCTTCTTGGCGACCTCGGCCGCGCGCTGAGCCTGCTTGAGCTTGACCCGCCCGCCGTTGTACTGCTCGGTCAGCGTTTCGATCTCGACGTGCAGTTTCTCGACCTCTTTGGCGCGCTCCTGGAGGCTGGGCTGCGGATCGGCGGTGGCCGTGACCAGAGGGGTGCCGAGTGTCAGGGAGGCGAAGGCCAGTCCGATGACCGCCATCCGGCAGGTGCGTCCACGCGAGGCGTGTCCTCGGCGGGCATGTCTGCCTCCGCGCTCTCCCTCCGGGTTGCGCGTGCGCTTCACCAACAGGCTCCTCTCTCGGCCGCCTACCGGGTTAGCTGACGGGTTCGGGCCGGAGACAGCCCTACCGGAGTGCCGGTAGCACCCCGGATTCACCCCAGGGACGTGAGGGTGGGTCCCCGGTTCCCCGGATCGGGGATTCGGCGGGTCAGCTCTTTACCATCGCTGACATCGAGGAGGGACATTAGTGCAATTGGAGGTTCATGCTCAACCAGAACTACAAACTCGGTAGAGCTTTCGCAACTGACATGTCACGGGAAGATCACATACCTTCATGATCAACATGCGCATTACCCTGGTTTTATCAGCCTTTCGGGGCGCGCGGGGCGGAGGTCTTCGCAGGTCCGGGGTCGCGCGAAAGGCGGGCGCCGGCCTGGTGCCGGCATCATTGACCCGATGTGATCGTTGAGTTACCGCGGGTTATCTGGTGTATGTGGGTCTGGAGTTAAGGGTGGGCCGTAATTCACGACCGTCGAGGACGTACGCTGATCGGTCATGGAGCAGGTTGCGGAGCATTCCCTCACGCCGGCCGGGCAGGACACCGGACCCGCGGGCCGGCGGACGGAGGCCGGGGGCGAGAGCGTGGATGCGGAGCGGGGTCGGCCGGGCGCTGAGGCGGACGCGGCCGCGATCGTGGTACGGCGTGCCCGCACCCGGGACGTGCGCGTCATCCGGCGGCTCGTCGACACCTACGGGGGAGTCGGCCGGCGCCTCCTGGAGAAGGCCACGGTCACCCTGTACGAGGACGTCCAGGAGTTCTGGGTGGCCGAACAGGCGGGCACCGTCGTCGGCTGCGGGGCGCTCCACGTGCTTTGGGAGGACCTCGCGGAGATCCGTACCGTCGCCGTCGACCCCGGCTGCCGAGGGCTGGGCATCGGCCACCGGATCGTCTCGGAACTTCTCCGCACCGCCGGCGAACTCGGGCTGCGCCGGGTCTTCTGTCTCACTTTCGAGGTCGACTTCTTCGCCCGGTATGGATTCCAGGAGATTCAGGGCACCCCCGTCTCTCCGGAGGTCTACGCCGAACTTCTCGCCTCCTATGACGAGGGTGTGGCGGAGTTCCTCGATCTGGAGCACGTCAAGCCGAACACCTTGGGAAACACGCGAATGCTGCTCCATCTGGCGCGGGACCGCGGCTGACATGACCTCGACGATTACCAATAAGAAAGGTGACTGTCGATACCTATGTCGATACCTTGTGCTCCAGCAAGCATGTGAGTCTTACGGATGCCGCATGCGCAGTCGAAGTGAGGTGACGCGGTGAGCCCCGGACAACCGCCGTATCAGGACGATCCCGACCGCGATCGCACCCCGTCGGGACAGCCGGAATACGGGCAGTACAACGCGGGCCGGGACCCCGGCGAACCTGATCCCGACGTGACAATTGTGGGATACCGAGCGGAAACCTCGCAGCCGCACACCGGTCCGGGGCAGGCCCAGCCCGGTTACGGGCAACCGCAGGACTACGGGCAGCCCGGCTACGGCCAGCAGCAGCCGTACGGTCAGCAGCCCGCCTACGGGCAGCCCGCTCAGGAGCAGTCTCCCTACGGACAGCAGCCGGGCTACGGTCAGCCGCCCGGGACCGGCCCCTACGGTCAGCCCGACCACGGTCAGCAGCAGCCGTACGGCCAGCAGCCCGGTTACGGTCAGCAGCCCGCCTACGGGCAGCCCGCTCAGGAGCAGCCTCCCTACGGACAGCAGCCCGGTTACGGGCAGCCGCAGGGCTACGGGCAGCAGGGTTATGGCCAGCAGCAGCCGTACGGTCAGCAGCCGGGCTACGGGCAGCCGCCGGGGACCGGTCCCTACGGTCAGCCTGACTACGGCCAGCAGCAGCCGTACGGCCAGCAGCCGGGCTACGGGCAGCCGCCGGGGACCGGCCCCTACGGTCAGCCTGACTACGGCCAGCAGCAGCCCTACGGCCAGCAGCCCGCTTACGGCCAGGGCTACGCGCCGCAGGGCGTGACACCCCCCGGCGTCCCCGCCCCCCTCGCGGAGTGGTGGCAGCGCCTGCTGGCCCGCATCCTCGACGGGCTGATCGTGGGCGTCCCCGCGGGCATCGTGGGCTCCCTGGTCTCGCTGCCGTTCGCGCCGTCGTTCGACGCCAAGACCTTCACCGCGACTGGTGACTTCGCTCTGCAGACGCTGGTCTCCGGGCTCATCATGGGGCTGGCCCTCATCGGCTATGAGATCTTCATGCTGATGCGCAACGGCACCAGCGTCGGCAAGCAGGTCATGGGCATCAAGGTCGTCCCGCTGGGGGGCCAGCTGGCCGGGGGCCTCGACATGACGAGCGCGGCCAAGCGAGCCCTCGTGCTGTTCGGTACCTACGTCATCTACGCGTTCAGCAACCTGCTGGGAATCCTCATCGGCACGCTGCTCATCCTGGTGGCGGGAGGCTTCTCGCTGGTGAACGTGCTGTGGCCGCTGTGGGACAAGCCTCTGCAGCAGGCTCTGCACGACAAGCTGGGCGGGACGGTCGTCGTCAAGACCAAGTAGTCCGTGAATATCGGGGTTGGCGGGATGAACCGCCGGCCCCGATTTTTACGTGTGAGTGGAAAAACGGGCGCGGTGACGATCTTCCGTCGCGGCGCGCGGGAAGTGCGGAGCTATACGTGCCACCGGGAGGAAGGTTATGGTCGCCTCCCCGTGCCTCGGCGCCGACAATCATGGCCGATCGTTGATCCGCCGATCGCGGGCTCCTATGAGTAACCAATGAGCGGTCACTTGCCGCCGCCGGAAGTTCCGGTACCGGCGGCCAAATGGTGGAAGTGCCGGTCCACCCGCACTGTCGGCGGCTCCGTCCCCGTGACGCTCTGCGGGATTCTCTCCCCCTCTTCTCGGTCATCTTCCGAGCTTCCGGTCGGTACACCAAGACCTTCCGCCGATCCAGGGATGGATCCCATGGTGTTGCCGGGGTTGTTGACGCCTCTGAGCGCGTTTGGTGGTTATACGGGGTACGACTATGTCCCGCATGCCGGAGACGGACGTACTCTTGGTAAGAAAACGATGAAGGCCCGCCTTCTTACGTACGATGGTGTCGCACCGCGAGCTACCGGCCAGATGGAGCGGGCGGCTCTTCAGCAGGGCGTTCTCACCCGGTGGGGACAAAGTTGATCATCATGTGATCGCTCCGTCGATTTTTCCGCCCGGCTTTACGGAGTGCAACCGGTAAGACGGCTGGAGAGAAGCATTAAGGTAGTGAACGGCCGACATGGCCGCCCCCGTGACGTCCACCGCCCGCCGGTGACGCTATGGTCATCGGTGGGCGGATCCGACGTGATCCAGCGAGCTCCCGGCACGGCCGGGGATGCCGCCGCCAAAAATTCCATGGTCCCTAGAAAGTCACCCCAGGTACGGAGCGAGGACGAATGAGCGACGTATTGTCCGCGTTGATACCTCCAGTGGTCGTCGGCGGGGCCTTCATCTACGGAGTGGTCAAGCTTCTTCGCAGTGAAGCCGCCGGCCTCCGCCCGGCAAAACAGCGGGACCGGGCTGAGTCGGAGAACAGCTGATCAACTCTCGGCCCGGGTGCCCGGCGAGAATCGCCGGGCTCCTGGAATTGCCGCTCTCCGATTGCGGGTATATGTTTAGCTAGCGAATGAAACAATACTCCGCGAAAGGATTGCGTAGATGGCCAAGCAGATCCAGGAGATTCTCATCGACGACCTCGATGGGGGCGAGGCCAATGAGACTGTCGCCTTCGCGATTGACGGCACCAGCTATGAGATTGACCTGAGTGACGTAAACGCGAAGAAGCTCCGCGACTCCCTGTCGCCTTTCGTGCAGAGCGCTCGCCGTTCCGGCGCGCTGACCCCCCGACGCCGCCGTGCAGGTGGCACTCGGGCACTGACGAGAGAGAAGAGCGCTGACATCCGGGCGTGGGCGAAGTCGCACGGCCTCAATGTCAGTGAGCGCGGTCGAATCGCCTCCAAGATCGTCGAGCAGTACGAAGCGGCTCACTAGACCGTTGAATCATGCGGTTATGGCGGCCACGGTGGGGTCCGGTGGCGGCCATGACCGCATGATGCGTTTGAGCGGCCGACAAACGTCGTTCGCTTGCGGCGTATCGGGAACATCTCACCCCCCGTAAGTAGTTGGATGGAGGGTGAACGCCCTGCTCTCGGGGAACGTCTTCTGCATAGAGCGGTCGCCGGGTCGGGGCTACCATGCGGGATGACAGGGCCCGGATCTCCCGGACCTGCCTTACCGCTCTGTGAGGAGCGACGAGATGTTCGAGAGGTTCACCGACCGCGCACGGCGGGTTGTCGTCCTGGCCCAAGAAGAGGCCCGGATGCTCAACCACAACTACATCGGTACGGAGCACATCCTTCTTGGTCTGATCCACGAAGGTGAAGGCGTTGCCGCCAAGGCTCTGGAGAGCCTCGGCATCAGTCTTGAAGGTGTGCGTCAGCAGGTCGAGGAGATCATCGGCCAGGGACAGTCTGCGCCGTCGGGGCACATCCCGTTCACCCCGCGCGCCAAGAAGGTCCTTGAGCTGTCGCTCCGCGAAGCCTTGCAACTGGGTCACAACTACATCGGCACCGAGCACATCCTGCTCGGCCTCATCCGTGAGGGCGAGGGCGTCGCCGCCCAGGTGCTGGTGAAGCTGGGCGCAGATCTCAACCGCGTGCGACAGCAGGTCATCCAGCTGCTCCACGGCTACCAGGGCAAGGAGCCAGCCGCCGCAGGAGGTCCGCAGGAGGCCGCGCCGTCGACCTCGCTCGTGCTGGACCAGTTCGGCCGCAACCTGACCCAGGCCGCTCGCGAGGGCAAGCTCGACCCGGTCATCGGCCGTGAGAAGGAGATCGAGCGGGTCATGCAGGTCCTCTCCCGGAGGACCAAGAACAACCCTGTCCTGGTGGGTGAGCCGGGCGTCGGCAAGACCGCCGTCGTCGAGGGGCTGTCCCAGAAGATCGTCAAGGGCGAGGTCCCGGAGACCCTCAAGGACAAGCAGCTCTACACCCTGGACCTGGGCGCACTGGTGGCGGGCTCCCGCTACCGCGGTGACTTCGAGGAGCGCCTGAAGAAGGTCCTCAAGGAGATCCGCACCCGCGGCGACATCATCCTGTTCATCGACGAGCTCCACACGCTCGTCGGCGCGGGCGCGGCCGAGGGCGCGATCGACGCCGCCAGCATTCTCAAGCCGATGCTGGCCCGCGGCGAGCTGCAGACCATCGGTGCCACCACCCTCGACGAATACCGCAAGCACCTGGAGAAGGACGCCGCGCTCGAGCGCCGCTTCCAGCCGATCCAGGTGGCCGAGCCCAGCCTCAGCCACACGATCGAGATCCTCAAGGGCCTGCGCGACCGTTACGAGGCACACCACCGGGTCTCCATCACCGACGGCGCCCTGGTGGCCGCCGCCCAGCTCGCCGACCGTTACATCAGCGACCGGTTCCTGCCGGACAAGGCGATCGACCTCATCGACGAGGCCGGCTCGCGCATGCGCATCCGCCGCATGACCGCGCCGCCGGACCTGCGTGAGTACGACGAGAAGATCGCAAACGTGCGGCGCGACAAGGAGTCCGCGATCGACGCGCAGGACTTCGAGAAGGCCGCAGCGCTGCGCGACCAGGAGAAGCAGCTCCAGCTCAAGCGGGAACGCCGTGAGAAGGAGTGGAAGGCCGGCGACATGGACGTCGTCGCCGAGGTCACCGAGGAGCTCATCGCCGAGGTCCTCGCCACGGCCACCGGCATCCCGGTCTTCAAGCTCACCGAGGAGGAGTCCCAGCGACTGCTCCGCATGGAGGACGAGCTGCACAGGCGGATCATCGGCCAGGACGACGCCATCAAGGGTCTGTCCCGCTCGATCCGCCGCACGCGCGCCGGTCTGAAGGACCCGCGCCGTCCGGGCGGTTCGTTCATCTTCGCCGGCCCGTCCGGTGTCGGTAAGACCGAGCTGTCCAAGGCGCTGGCCGAGTTCCTGTTCGGGGACGAGGACGCGCTGATCATGCTGGACATGTCCGAGTTCATGGAGAAGCACACCGTCTCCCGGCTCTTCGGCTCCCCTCCCGGCTACGTCGGATACGAGGAGGGCGGCCAGCTCACCGAGAAGGTGCGGCGCAAGCCGTTCTCCGTGGTCCTCTTCGACGAGATCGAGAAGGCGCACCCGGACATCTTCAACTCACTGCTGCAGATCCTGGAAGACGGTCGCCTGACCGACGCCCAGGGCCGGGTGGTGGACTTCAAGAACACCGTCATCATCATGACGACCAACCTCGGCACCCGGGACATCTCCAAGGGGCAGGGGGTCGGGTTCGCGAAGTCCAACGACACCGAGTCGAACTACGACCGGATGAAGTCCAAGGTCCAGGAGGAGCTCAAGCAGCACTTCCGGCCCGAGTTCCTCAACCGCGTCGACGACATCGTGGTCTTCCACCAGCTCACGCCGAAGGAGATCATCAAGATCGTGGACCTGATGCTCGCGCAGGTCGGTGAGCGTCTGAAGGACCGCGACATGGGTCTGGAGGTCACGCAGGAGGCCAAGCAGCTGCTGGCCGACCGTGGCTACGACCCGGTGATGGGCGCCCGCCCGCTCCGCCGCACGATCCAGCGTGAGCTGGAGGACTCGCTGTCGGAGAAGATTCTGTACGGCGAGCTCCGTCCCGGTCAGATCGTCAAGATCAGCATCGAGGGTGAGGGCGACAACGCGAAGTTCGTCTTCGTCGGTGAGGCCGGCCCGGACCAGGTTCCGGACTCGGCGGCCGCCATCGCGGAGCCGATCCAGCACTGATTCCACCAGCAGAGACAGACCCCGCCACGGAGAGATCCGTGGCGGGGTCTGCTCATTTGTTACCTAATAAGGTGCACCGCCACCACAAGTAGTACTACACTCTGTAGAGTGAATCGGGTTTAGCCTCACTCAAATGATCAACGGATCGTGGTGAGGCCGGTCCCGAGGTCAGCCCGGTGGCGTACCGAAGAATCAACTCCAGGAGTGACGCGGAGATCGGTGCCCGTACGGGATCCTCGTCGGGCCGAGCCGAGTTCCCGGCAGGGAAGGGCCTTGTAGCTCTGACGCCATAACCGTCGGCGTAGGGCGATCGCCCTCACTTACACGGATTACTCCTGGGAGGCATCGGATGCGTTTGCGACACGAGGGCGGGACGCTCGTTCATCTGTCCTACAACGCGGGCGTGCATCCCGCCGAGGACCTGGAGAACCTGATCGCGCACCTGACCCGGTACGCGGTCCCGGTGCGCAAGCGCCTCGGCGTGGAGCGGATGGGTGTGGGCCTCTGGCTCGCCCCGAGCGTCGCCGATCACCTCACCGCCGACCGGATCGAGCTGGTGCGCCTGCGCCGTTCCCTTGAGGAGCGCGGTCTGGAGGTCGTCAGTCTCAACGGCACCGGCGGACGTAACCAGGAGGCCCCCGGTCCTGACTGGGCCAAGCCCGAGCGTTACCGCTACACGATGGCACTGGCCAAGATCCTGGCCTTCCTGCTGCCGGAGGACGTCCGTTTCGGAAGCATCTCCACCATCCCCATCGGCTGGCGCCGCGACTGGCCCGCCGACCTGCACGCGATCGCCTCGCGCCGGCTGGAGCGTCTCTCCCGCGAGCTGCGCGGTATCTACAGCGTCACCGGCAAGACGATCAGGGTCGGCTTCGAGCCGTGGCCCGGCTGCGTGCTGGAGACCACCGAGCAGGCACTGGAGCGGGTGGGCGGCATCGACTCCGAGCATCTCGGGGTCTGCCTGGACGCCTGCCACCTCGCCGCCGGCGGGGAGGAGCCCGGAGCCGCCCTGCGCGGTCTCGCGGCCGCCGGCGCTCCCGTGGTGAAGCTCGGCCGCGTCCACAACCATGTGAGCGAGGCGCACCAGGAGCTGCCGAGCACCCGCTCGGTCCTGGAGGACACCCTCACCGCCATGATCTCCGGCGCGGTGAACGGCACCGCCCACATCGAGGTCGAGACCCACAACCAGGCCGTGCCGCTACGGGCCAAGGGTCCCGGCGCCCTGGTCAACATGCTCGCCGACGAGCTCGACTGGACCCGCAACAACCTCACCGCGCTCGGTCTGCGCCTGGCCGCCTGAACCGGTCATCCGGGGAGGCGGTAGGTGCCGTCGTCGAGGACCTCGGCCAGGCCGTCGGCTACGAGGCCGTCGAGAGCGCGCTCCCGCTGGGGGGCGCTCTCCCAGACCACGTCGAGAGCGTCCTTGGGGACAGGTCCGTGAGCCTGGCGCAGGACGGCGAGGAGGCGTCCACGGCACTGACGGTCGGTGCCCGCGTAGGTCTGGCCCTTGCGGGCGGGGCCGTCGTAGGCCGGCTTGCCGGCCAGGCGCCAGGCGCACAGGCCGCTGATCGGGCAGTCGGCGCAGCGGGGGGCGCGGGCCGTACAGACCAGAGCGCCCAGTTCCATGACGGCGACGGCCCAGACGGGGGCGTCGCCGGGGCCGGGCAGCAGCGACTCGGCGAGCCGTCGTTCGGCGGACGTGGTGGCCTTCGGGGGATACTCCTCGCCGCGCACGGCCCGGGCCAGTACCCGGCGGACGTTGGTGTCGAGAACGGCGTGCCGGCCTCTGAAGGCGAAGCTGGCCACCGCGGCCGCGGTGTACTCGCCGATGCCGGGGAGCGCCAGCAGGGTGGCGTGGTCGGCGGGGACCTCGCCGCCGTGCCGGTCGGTGATCGCGCGGGCGCAGGCGTGCAGGTTGAGGGCCCGGCGTGGGTAGCCGAGCCGTCCCCAGTGGCGTACGGCCTCCCCGGGGGTCTCCTTGGCGAGCGCGGCGGGTGTCGGCCAGCGCTCCATCCACTCGGTCCAGACGGGCAGCACCCGGACCACCGGTGTCTGCTGCAGCATGATCTCGCTGACCAGGATCGCCCAGGGAGAGGCGTCGGGGGTGCGCCAGGGGAGATCGCGGGCGCTCTCGGCATACCAGTCGAGAACGGGTTCCAGTAGGAGGTTCGGCTCGGGCACCTTCCGACGATAGTGCCGAACAGGTCCCACTTCCCCACCTCCCCTCGCCGAAACGGAACCGGTAGCGGCGGGTCGCTCCTCAGGACTCGCGAGAAATCTTCATACTGTGCGTATGGATCCGCACACGTTCCGTAGCGACATAGGGGTGGACGTCTACTGGCGGCGTCGGATGGCCGCGCTCATCGGTGTGCTCGTGGTGGTCGCCGTCGTCGTCTGGGCCTGCTCGTCGAGTGGGCCGGAGAAGACGTCGAAGGTACAGGCACCGCTCAGCGGATCGCTCACGCCGGATCCGATCGTGACCGTCCTGCCCACGGTGACGGTCACCCCCTCGCCGAGCCCGACGTCCACCCACCGGGTGGCGAAGGCCACCGTCAGGGCCAAGCGGCCCGGTGACGCCTGTGACTCGCCCGACCTGGTGCTGAACATGCAGGGCCGGGGAGACGTCTACGGGCCGGGCAGCCGGCCCCGGTTCCTCCTCACACTGGTGAACATCGGCAAGGTGATGTGCACGGCCGACGTCGGGCCCCGGGCGATGGAGGTCCGAATCACCTCCGGTAGTGATCGCGTCTGGTCCTCGGCCGACTGCGTCAGCGGCGACGTCGATGACATCCGCCGGCTTGAGCGTGGCATCCCGTACGTCCGGGAGATCGAGTGGGACCGCCGCCGGTCCGGCGGCGACTGCACGGCCAAGCGTGACGGCGTCCAGGCCGGCACCTACGTGGCCGTGGTCCACAGCCCCGGACTGAAGAGCCACAAGAGCGTCTTCCACCTCCGCTAGCGCGCGGTGCGGGCGTCTCCGGACCTTGACCGGGTTTCCAGGGCTGAGACGCTTGCTCCCCGCCGAGAACGTCCCGGTCGGCGTCCGGTGCGGGACCTAGACGTAACGTTCCAGAATGGAGGACTCGGCCAGCCGGGAGAGGCCCTCGCGGATGTGACAGGCTCTGGCCGCGCCGACCCCGCTCACCTCCTGGAGGTCGCCGATGCTGGCGGCCAGCAGCTTCTGCAGACTGCCGAACTGGTCGACCAGGCGGTCGACCACCGTGTTTGGGAGGCGGGGAACCTTGGCCAGCAGGCGGTAGCCCCGAGGACTCACCGGGCCGTCCAGGGCGTCGTTGCCCGAGTAGCCCAGGACCTGGGCGACGACGGAGAGGTCGATCAGGTCGCTGGGGGACAGCTTGTCGAGATCGTGCAGGGCGTTGGAGAACGTGCGCGGGCGGCGGTCCGTCACGGGCAGGTAGTCACGCACGATCAGCTCGCGGTCGGTCTCGGTCCCGGCCACCAGTTCGTCGAACTGCAGGGACAGCAGGCGGCCGTCGGTGCCGAGCTCGACCACGTAACCGGTGATCTCCTCGGAGATACGCCGGACCATCTCCAGTCGCTGGGTGACCACCGCGACGTCGCGGACCGTCACCAGATCCTCGATCTCCAACGCCGACAGCGTGCCGGACACCTCGTCGAGGCGGATCTTGTAGCGCTCAAGGGTGGCCAGGGCCTGGTTGGCCCGGGAGAGGATCGCCGCCGACTCCTCCAGCACGTAGCGGAAGCCGTCCAGGTAGAGGGCGATGATCCGCATGGACTTGCTGAGAGAGATGACGGGCAGGGACGTCTGCACGGCCACCCGCTGGGCGGTGCGGTGCCGGGTGCCGGACTCGTCGGTGGGAATGGACGGGTCGGGCATCAGGTGCACGGCCGCGCGGACGATCCTGAGATCGCCGGCGTTCAGCACGATGGCGCCGTCCATCTTGGCGAGCTCGCGCAGCCGCGTGGCGGAGAACTCGACGTCCAGTTCGAATCCGCCGCTGCAGATCTCCTCGACCGTGTCGTCGTAGCCGAGCACGATCAGGCCGCCTGTATGACCGCGAAGAATGCGCTCCAGGCCGTCGCGTAGCGCGGTGCCCGGAGCCACCGCGGCCAGGACGGCTCTGCGGCGTTCGTCGAGCCCTCTGTGTGCTGGCACCTGACCCCCGTGGTCTGCGTATCATCCTTAGCTTAGCGGCGGAGGTTCTTCTGAGCCTGAACAGGCAGATGATCAGCTCTAGGTGACGTGGCTGAGCGCGTCCCAGACGTTGTCCGCTTCGACGATGTCGAACCCCGGCATGAGGGTGGTGTTCCGGCTGCCGACCGGGACCAGGGAGTTTTCGCCGCCCCGTTTTCCGCCCGTGTCGAGGGAACCGGTCGGGACCAGGGCGCGGGTGAATCCCAGCCGTGCGGCCTCCGACAGGCGGCGCCGGACGTCGCGCACCTGGCGCAGCTCGCCGGCCAGACCCACCTCGCCCATCACGACCAGCCCGGACGGCAGTGCCTTGTCCCCGGCGGCGCTGGCCACGGCGAGCATCACCGACAGGTCCACCGCCGGATCGCTGAGCTTGATGCCTCCCACGGTCGCGGTGAACACGTCACAGCCGCCGAGTTTGGCATTGAGCCGCCGCTCCAGCACCGCCAGCACCATCGTCACTCGGTAGGTGTCGAGCCCCGAGGAGGAGCGGCGCGGCTGCTGGGCCTCGGTCCGTGCGACCAGGGCCTGCACCTCGGCGGGCAGCGGCCGGGTGCCCTCCAGGGTGACCGTGACGCACGTGCCGGGCACGGGCTCGGCCCGGTGGGAGACGAACAGGCCGCTGGCGTCGGCGATGCCCTCGATGCCCCCCTCGTGCAGGTCGAAGCAGCCGACCTCGTCGACGGGGCCGTACCGGTTCTTGATCGCGCGGACCATCCGGAGCCGGGAGTGCCGGTCGCCCTCGAAGTGGAGCACGACGTCGACCAGGTGCTCCAGCGTCCGGGGACCGGCGATCGAGCCCTCCTTGGTGACGTGGCCGACCAGCACCGTGGACATGCCGCGCTCCTTGGCGAGCCGGACCAGGTTGCCGGCGACCTCCCTGACCTGGGTGACCCCGCCGGGCACCCCGGTCGTCTGGGCCGAGCCGACCGTCTGCACCGAGTCGACGATGAGCAGGTCCGGCTGGACCTTCTCCACGTGGGCCACCAGCGCGCTCAGGTCGGTCTCGGCCGCGAGATAGAGCTGGTCCTGGATCGCGCCGATCCGGTCGGCCCTGACCCGTACCTGGGCGGCCGACTCCTCGCCCGTGATGTAGAGCACGGTCTGGTTCCGTGCGATCTTGGCCGCCGCCTCCAGCAGGAGCGTGGACTTGCCGATGCCGGGCTCCCCGGCCAGCAGCACGACGGCGCCGGGGACCAGGCCGCCGCCGAGCACCCGGTCGAGCTCGGGCACCCCGGTGCTGCGCGCGTGCGCCACCTCGGCCTTGACCTGACCGATCGGGACGGCCGGAGCCGACACCGCCCCGGCGGAGGCCACATGCACGCCCCCGCGGGCGGTCTCCTCCTCCACCGTGCCCCAGGCCTGGCACTCGCCACAGCGACCCACCCACTTGGCGGTCTGCCAACCGCACTCACCACAGCGATAGCCGACCTTCTTAGCCATGGCCGCACGTTACCGGTCCCGGCCGACAACTTTCACCCGGTACGGCGTGCGGACGCGCCCGGCGGGTGGTCAGAAACGCTTCCAGCGGAGGACGTTGGGGTAGGCGAGCTCCAGGCCGGGGGTCTCGGCGATGGCCTGGTCGGCGACCGCGGGGGTGAACTCGATACGGAGCACCGCCTCCAGGTCGGCGCGGCGCTCGAAGGACATGCGCAGGTCGAGGCGCTGGGTCTGCCAGCCCTGGTGGGTCCAGAACCTCTCGACTGCCCCGGCCGAGTAGGTGGGGATCGACTGGCTGAACCAGCGGCCGAAGGCGCCACGGGTGGCGTCGATGTCGATCACGAAGGCCGCGCCGCCCCGCCGTACCACCCGGGAGAGCTCTGCCAGGCCCGGCTCGCAGCCGGGGCCGAAGAAGTAGGCCCAGCGGGCGATGGCCACGTCCACCGAGGCGTCGGGCACCGGGAGGGCCTGGGCGGTGGCCGGGTGGATCTCGACGTTGGGCAGCCGGCCGCAGCGGCGCCTGGCCAGCTGGACGAGGTCGTCGTGCGGCTCGACGCCGATCACGCGGGCGGCGGTGGCCGACAGGGACGGCAGGTGGTAGCCGGTGCCGCAGCCGATGTCGAGGACCGTGGCGCCGTTCCACGGCCGGATGGCGGCCATCGCGGCCTCGGCCCGGCCCTCGGGGTCCACCGCCCGGTTCTCCAGCTCGTAGATGTGGGGTGTGTTCCAGATGTTGGGGCTGGGGATGGCGCCCTTCGTGAACCGCGGCATGCCCTCACCGTAGCCGTGCGATCTCCGTCACATCAGCGCGGCCGGGCTCACTCATCGACGCCCGCGCTTAGGCTGGCATCGTGAGTGAGCACAGCTGCGCGGGTTTGCGGACGCGGCGACATTCGCTTACGAGAACTCCGGCCGGAGGCGAGGAAGCCGCATGAGCGTTGTCCGAGGAAGCAGGGCGAAGGTCGCGCTGTCCACAGCGTCCGTCTACCCGGAGCGCACCCCTGACGCCTTCGAGCTCGCGGCGCGTCTGGGATACGACGGTGTCGAGATCATGGTGGGCGCCGATCCCGTGAGCCAGGACATCGACGTCCTGGAGCGGCTGTCGGACCACTACGAGCTGCCGATCCTGGCCATCCACGCGCCGTGCCTGCTGGTGACCCAGCGGGTGTGGGGCAAGGACCCCTGGGCCAAGCTCCAGCGGGCGCAGCGGGCCGCCGAGCGGGTCGGGGCCACGACGGTCGTGGTGCATCCGCCGTTCCGCTGGCAGCGCGACTACGCGCGTGACTTCGAGATCGGTCTGGCCAGGATGCGGGAGGAGACCGACGTGGTCTTCGCGGTGGAGAACATGTTCCCGCTGAAGGCCAGGGGCAATGAGGTCGTGCCCTACGCGCCGGACTGGAACCCGGTCGACCACGCCTTCCCGCAGGTGACGCTCGACCTGTCGCACACGGCCGTGTCCGGGGTCGACGCGATGGAGATGTTCACCAAGCTCGGCGACCGGCTCGCCCACCTGCATCTGGCCGACGGCGTGGGGGTGGCGAACAAGGACGAGCACCTGGTCCCCGGACGGGGCGGCCAGCCGTGCGCGCCGATCCTGGAGCGCCTGGCGGGCAACGGCTACGACGGCCTGGTCGTGCTGGAGATCAACACGCGTAAGGTGGCGAGCCGTACGGAACGGATCGCCGATCTCACCGAGGCACTGGCCTTCGCGCGGCTGCATCTCTCCACCTCCTCCAATGTGTGAGCGGACGACCGCGCGACCGCAGGGCCCGAGGACGACGCGGAGGGACAACCGGTGAGTGAACGGCCTGTGGGCGGGCAGCCCGAGAGTGGGCCGGCCGGCAGGAGGCGTGCCGGGCGGCGGCCCGGCTCGGCCGACACGCGGGGGCAGATCCTCGCGGCCGCGCGGGAGACCTTCTCGGAGAAGGGGTTCGACAAGGCGACCATCCGGAGCATCGCCCGGCAGGCGGGGGTGGACCCGGCGCTGGTCCACCACTACTTCGCGAGCAAGGAGGGGATGTTCGTCGCGGCCATGGAGCTGCCGGTCAACCCCGACATCGTCATCCCGATGATCACATCTGGGCCGCGCGAGGAGGTCGGCGAGCGGCTGACCCGGTTCGTCCTGACGATGACCTCGTCCGCGGAGGCCCGCCAGCCCGTGCTGGCGCTGGCCCGCACCGCGATGACCAACGACCGGATGGCCACGATGATCCGCGAGTTCGTCGCGCATGCGATCCTGGACCGGGTGGCGGAGGCCCTCCGGATCCCCCCGCTCCGGATGGACGCGGCCTTCGCGCAGCTTTTCGGGGTGGTCCTGATGCGATATGTGGTCAAGCTGGAGCCGCTCGCCTCGGTGGACATCGAGGAGCTGGTGGAGCTGCTCGCGCCCACGATCCAGCGCTATCTCGACGGTCCTCGATAGCGTCTGTGTGTATGGCGATATGGGCAGATAATCGTTCTGTATGTCGAGTTGACCGTGTGGTTGCCGTGGCCCATACCGCGAAGTAAGTTACTCACCGGTAGGATTTATGGCAACCCGCCATCACCGTGGATGACCGGCGGTCGTACGCTGGCAGCCAAAGTCGTCTGTGGGAGGACCCGTGCTCTGGGTAGCGATCATCGGGCTGGTCATGACAGCCGTCGCGGTCGCGATTGCCGCGCGCCGCGTGCTGTTCCTCTACAAGCTCGCCACCATCGGGCCGTCCGCGCCCGAGCGGATCGAATATGCGAAGAACAACATCGGCGACGAGATCAAGGCGCAGCTCGTTGAGGTCTTCGGTCAGAAGAAGCTGCTCAAGTGGACGGCTTCGGGCACCGCGCACTTCTTCGTCATGTGGGCGTTCTTCATCCTCGCGACCGTCTACCTGGAGGCCTACGGAGCGCTGATCCAGGGCGCGATCACCGGCACGCCCGACTTCCACATCCCGATCATCGGGACCTGGGCGGTCCTGGGCTTCCTGCAGGACTTCATCGCGGTCGCGGCCCTGCTCGGCCTGATCGCCTTCGCGGTCATCAGGATCAAGAACTCGCCCAGGAAGCTCGGCCGTGAATCCCGGTTCTCCGGCTCGCATCTCGGCGGCGCCTGGCTCGTCCTCTTCATGATCTTCAACGTGATCTGGACGATGTTCCTCTTCCGCGGTGCGGCGGCCAACACCGGCAACCTGCCCTACGCGTCCGGGGCGTTCGCCTCCGACGGAGCGGCCGCGCTGCTGCGCCCGCTGGGCGCCTCGGCCAACGAGGCGATCGAGCACGTCGGGCTGCTCCTGCACATCGGCGTCATGCTGGTGTTCCTCATCATCGTGGTGAACTCCAAGCACCTGCACATCTTCACCGCCCCGCTGAACGTGCTGTTCTCCCGCCGCCCGGACGGCAACGGCCCGGCCCAGCCGATGCGGATCGACGGCAAGGTCGTCGACTTCGAGGACGAGGACCTCGACGGTGACAAGCTGGGCCGCGGCAAGATCGAGGACACCACCTGGAAGGGCTTCCTCGACTTCTACACCTGCACCGAGTGCGGTCGCTGCCAGTCGCAGTGCCCGGCCTGGAACACCGACAAGCCGCTGTCGCCGAAGATGCTGATCCTGGACCAGCGCGACCACGCCTTCAAGGTCGCGCCGTACCTGATGGCCACCCAGGAGCAGCGCGCCGACCTGCACGAGGACGTGCTCGCCCTGCTGGAGAAGCCCCTGGTCGGCGAGGACGGCGTCATCCACCCGGACGTGCTGTGGTCCTGCACCAACTGCGGCGCCTGTGTCGAGCAGTGCCCGGTGGACATCGAGCACATCGACCACATCCTCGACATGCGTCGCTACCAGGTGATGGTGGAGTCGAACTTCCCGTCCGAGGCCGGCGTCATGGTCAAGAACCTCGAGAACAAGGGCAACCCGTGGGGGATGTCCGAGATGAAGCGGGCCGACTGGATCGAGGAGCTCGCGAGCCGCGACGTCGACCCGATCGAGGTCCAGCTCATCGACGAGACGATGCCCGAGGACACCGAGTACCTTTTCTGGGTCGGTTGCGCCGGAGCCCTGGAGGACCGGGCCAAGAAGACCACCAAGGCGGTCGCGGAGCTGCTGCACGTCGCGGGTGTGAAGTTCGCGGTGCTCGGCCCGATGGAGGCCTGCACCGGTGACCCGGCCCGCCGGCTGGGCATGGAGTTCCTCTTCGACATGCTGGCCAAGCAGAACGTCGAGACGCTGAACGAGGCCGGGGTCAAGAAGATCGTCGCGACCTGCCCGCACTGCTTCAACACCCTCGCCAACGAGTATCCGCAGCTCGGCGGGGTCTACGAGGTCGTCCACCACACCCAGCTCCTGGCCAAGCTGGTGGACGAGGGCAAGCTGGTCCCGGTCACGCCGATCGAGGAGAAGATCACCTACCACGATCCGTGCTTCCTCGGCCGCCACAACAAGGTCTACTCCCAGCCCCGCGACATCATGGCCAAGGTCCCGGGCGTGCAGACCCAGGAGATGCACCGCCACAAGGAGCGCGGCTTCTGCTGCGGCGCCGGTGGCGCGCGGATGTGGATGGAGGAGCGGCTCGGTAAGCGCATCAACACCGAACGCGTGGACGAGGCGCTGACCACCGACCCGGACACCATCTCCACCGCCTGCCCGTTCTGCCTGGTCATGCTGGGCGACTCGATCAACGAGAAGAAGAACGCCGGCGAGGCCAAGGAGACGCTGGAGGTCGTGGACGTCTCCCAGCTTCTGATCAAGTCCATCAAGGGGAAGCCCGTCGAGGCCGTCTGACCCGGCTCAGGTACGGCCCGCCTCGCGGGCTTTACCTGACAACCGGTAAAGATGTCAAGAAAACGACACTAGGTCCAAAAGTCTTTCTGTCGATTACGGAAAAATCACGGTAACCTCAACGTCGCGTAGCTCATTCGACGGGGAGGGAGCTGGCGATGCATGTCGTCGTCACGGATGCCGAGGTCACACTGACCGACGTTCTCTCACTCCGCCTGTCCATCGACGGACCGCTGGCGAGCGGCACCGGGCTCGTCCTGCGGCACCGTGTCACCGCGGCGGAGCGCACGGTGGTGCTGGGCAGCCCGGGCGCCGAGGCGCGCGACGCGACGCTCGCGGTCTCGCTCGCACCGCTGCCCCTCACCCCCGGCCGCTGGGACGTCTATCTGGAGCAGGAGGGGACCCGCACCCGGCTGCGGAGCATCGATCCGGGTTTCTCGCTCGACCGCCTCGACACCTACGCGCTGAGCCGCCGCACGCTGGCCCACCGGGCCTACCGCACGCGCAGCGGCTTCCTGGCGCTGAAGGTCGACGAGGCCGAACCGGTCGCCGAGGTCCGCGCGGTCTGGTTCCGGGAGGGCCGCTTCGAGGTCACCGGCCTGCTGGCCTTCACCGGCCTCGATGACGACGAGTCCTGGCACGGGGCGCGGCTCGCGCTGCGCCGCAACCACCCCGACGCCGAGCTGACCGTGGGCGCGACGGTCCAGGGGGTGCGTTTCCACGCCGCGCTCTCCCTGTGCGACGTGCTCGCCGCCGCGCCCGAGCAGACGGGCACCTGGGAACCCTCGCTGGAGGTGGACGGCCTGGCCACGCCGCTCCGCCTGAGTTCCCGGCTGGACGACGTGGACGGTAAGCGCCGCCGCCTGCACTACCCGGCCGAGGAGATCGACGGGGTGCCGATCCGGCCCCGGTACACCGCCGACGACGAGCTCAGGATCGAGGTCGGAGGGTGAGGATCTGCCTGCTCGTTCCCTCCGCCTACGGCATGCGGGGCGATGTCCGGTCGGTCGTCAACCTGGCGGGAGAGCTGGCCGAACGCCACGAGGTCGAGATCCTCAGCCTCCGCCGCCACAAGGAGAGGCCGTTCTTCCCCGTGGAGCCGGGGGTGGCGCTGTCCTGGGTGGTCGACGTCCAGCCCGGCGTGCGGCATCTGCTGCCGCAGGGGCAGATGCGCACCGAGGTCGCCCTCTGGCGGCGGCTGCGCGCGCTCAAGGCCGACGTGGTCATCAGCACCAGGCCGGGACTGAGCGTCCAGGTGGCCAAGCACGCGCCCCGCGACATCGTGCGGATCGCCCGCGAGTGGGGCCGCCCGCTGGTGCCCGGGCCGATCAGGAAGTTCTACCCGCGCCTGGACGCGGTCGTCACCGCCACCGAGACGAGCCGTGGGGAATGGGACCGGCTGCTGGGCGGCGTCGAGGTCAGGATGATCCCGGACGCGCTCCCCACCGACCCCTGGCCGCGCTCGCGGATGGACAACCGCATCGTCGCCGCGGGTGGGCGCTGGGTGCCGGTGAAGGCCTACGACCGGCTGATCCGCGCGTTCGCCACCGTCGCCGACAAGCGGCCCGACTGGAGGCTGCGCCTGTACGGCGGGGGCCCGGAGGACAGGCGGCTGCGTGCTCTGGTCCAGGACCTGAACCTGCACAACCACGTCTACTTCATGGGACTGACCTCCGATCTGACCGGCGAGTTCGCCAAGGCCTCGGTCGTCGCGGTGACCTCGCGGGCCGAGGTGCTCGGGATGACCGTGATCGAGGCGATGGCCAGCGGGGTGCCGGTGATCGGGTTCGACAGTCCGAGAGGGCCCGGCGAGTTCGTGACCGACGGCCGCAGTGGTGTCCTGATCCCCGAGGGGGAGGGCGAGATCGAGGCGTACGCCTCCGCGCTGCTCGCGCTCATCGACGACGAGCGCCGGCGCCGGGAGCTCGCGGCCGGCGCGCTGGAGGCCGCGGCCGCCTACGCGGCGCCTTCGGTGGCCGAACGGTGGGAGAAACTGATCGTGGCCACCTCCCGCTGAGCCTGACACGGGTACCGTTGTGACATGCATGGGTACAGCGGAGACAAGCAGGCCTATCTGACCCGGCTGCGACGGATCGAGGGACAGATAAGGGGCCTGCAGCGGATGGTCGAAGAGGACGCCTACTGCATCGATGTGCTGACACAGGTGTCGGCCGCCACGCGTGCTCTTCAGGCGGTGGCGCTCGGCCTGCTGGAGGACCACATCGGGCACTGCGTCACCGACGCCATCAACACCGGGGGTCCCGAGGCGGAGGAGAAGGTCAAGGAGGCCTCGGCGGCGATCGCCCGCCTTGTCCGTTCGTGACTAGTCACCGGACCCTCTTTCCGAACCACGTCCCGGACCCCTGTTGAGGAGTCCGGGACTAGCTCGTTTGGACGGTTTCCTCATCGGCTTCAGCAGATCGCCGAAGCACTCAATCCGAGCGCGTTGTCGAGCTCCGCCAAGGTAAGCGGCCGTTCGCTGATCGCGACGGCGGTAAGCACCTCTGCATAGAGCGCGATCTCGTCCAACGCGACACGGTCGTGGACCCTGGAGTCCAGCTCGTCGTGCCCCACCGCGTCGTCCTTCCTTCCGCAGCCCACACCCACTTCGAGGTTACGGCGGGCGGTCTTTCGTGCCCATGGCCCATCGGGACCATTCCTTATGGCACTGTCCCGCCCTCGGGAAGATCATTTCCTGATTCGGAGATCACAATTCAGATAATCGCCTGATGCTTGAGAAGATTTCGAGGTACCGGGGCGGTAAAGAAAGATAACTTCATTTGTGTATTTGGCATGACGATATGTGTCAGAAATGGCGGGGGAAGGCCCCTGATATGCCCGGGACCGGGTCGTCGCGCTCGTACGCCAGACAGCGCACGAGCGCCGAAGCGGTGGCGAACCCCCGGTCCGGCACCGTGGTCCCGCTGAGGCGGCACCATGCGAGTCCGGTGGCGTAGGCGGCCCCCAACAGGGCCGCCGCCGAGGCCCGGTCCGGCGGATGCAGCGCGTAGGGCAGCTCGCCGGAGCGCGGCCAGCATCCCCGCAGCGGGTGTGACGGGTCGATGAGCACCACGTGGAGGATGTGCCGCAGCTCCGGGTCCAGCCACGGGTAGAGCGCGTCGGCCGCCCTGGGGGCGGAGGCGGTCAGGTCGGCGGCGAGCAGCGAGGCCGCCACCGCCCGGGGGTCGGCGCCTTTCGGCACGAGGAACCCCAGGGCCTGCACCAGGTCGTAGACCACGTGCTGGAAGTGCTCCGCCGGCGAGGAGTCCGGCAGCGTCACATGGGCCGGGCATCGGGACAGCCACGCCCGCCGTACGGCGTCGTCACCGTGGTGGGCGACGGAGGGGTCGGGACCGGTACGGCGGAGCACCGGCTCCACCATGGCCAGCAGGGCGTCGGCCCGGGGACGGAACCGCCGATCGGCGCGGACCGCGTCGGCGGTGTCGGCCATCAGTGCGACCAGCCGCAGACCGGCCTCGGGATGACCCGCCCTGACCCGCTCGCCGTACAGCGCCACCAGGTCGTCCAGTGCGACCGCGGGCAGCCACCGGACCCAGTCGTCACCGGGCAGCGGGCGGGCCAGGAACTCGCCGAACATTGACAGCAGCACCTCGTTGCCGTCGAAGGCCGGGGCGTAGGCGCACCACATGAGCGTGCCCCAGATCGCGGCGACCGGGCTGGCCACCTCTCCGGCGAAGAGCCCGGTGAACGGCCCGGTGAGCGGGAAGTCCTCCCTGTGCCTTCCCCGCTGGGCGATCACCAGCTCACGGACCCGCTCGGTGATCTCGGGGGGCACGTCCGGGCCGACGAACCCCTGCACCGACCCTCGGTCCGCGGCGAAGTCGGGACCGGCCGGGACCAGGTTCATCGGGATCATCGAGGTGGCGTGGGCGACGCGCGCCGCCGCGCGGAAGCCCGGATCGGCCGGTGGGGCGGCCAGGTACCAGAGACCGTCGGCGGGATCCTGCCGGTACCACCGGGCGCGCGCCCCGAACAGCCAGCGTCCGCCGTCCGGGGTGGTGAGAGTACGCAGCGCGATGGCCTGCGCGCGCGCGGGCAGCGCGAGCGCCGTCCACCGATGGTCGGCGACCATGGTGCGCACATCGCTCTCCATGGTGTCGAAACAGTCCCACTGCCGCACGGCGGTCATGTTACCCACCGCCTCCCGGCGCGTCAGCGGCCCGTCGGCTCCTCGGGGACGGCGGTCGCGGCCCTGTGCCGCTCGGCCTTGGCCATGTAGTTGTCGGGGGTGCGGGCGAAGGAGGCACGGTCGTCGTCGGTCAGCTCGCGGACCACCTTCCCGGGAACGCCCGCGACGAGCACCCCCGCCGGGATCTTCTTGCCCGGCCCCACCAGGGCGCCGGCCGCGACGAGCGAGCCCGCGCCGATCCGGGCCCCGCCGAGCACGATGGCGCCGATGCCGATGAGCGCGCCGGTCTCCACATGGGCGCCGTGCACCATGGCCTTGTGGCCCAGGCTGACCCGGGGTTCCAGTACGGCGGGCTCGCGGGGATCGGCGTGCAGGCAGCACAGGTCCTGGATGTTGCACTCCTCGGCGACCTCGATGATCTCGTCGTCTCCCCGCAGGACCGCGCCGTACCAGACGTTCGCGGCACGGCCGAGCCGTACCCGGCCGACGACCACCGCGCCGGGGGCGACGTAGGCCTGGGGATGGATCTGGGGGACCGCGCCCCCGTCGAGGGCGGCGATATAGGGGATGGCGTCCATGCGATTGATGTTACGGGGAGTGAGGTTGTCCGATATTTCCGCAAGCAGGTCACGCGTTCCGGTTGCGGACTTGGGCGGTAACCAGGAAAGTCGTGTCCTGACGTCTCCTTTCCCGCCACACAACCTCCACGGGCAGTGCCATGACAAACCAGCACGAGAGCTTTCCCGATCTGATGCATGAAGACTCGTTCGAGGTCGTCATGCGCGGTTACAACCGTCGCCAGGTTCACGACTACATGAACCGCAACCGGAACCAGATCCGCGATCTGGAGGAACGGCTCGCGCGGTCGATCGGGCAGGTCGAGCAGAGCCGGATCGAGCTGGCCGAGGCCCGGCGGAGACTTTCCGACGCTCCGCAAGACTATGACGAGCTCGGCCAGCGGCTCAGCCAGATCCTGAAGCTGGGAGAGGAGGAGGCATCCTCCAAGAAGCAGGTCGCCGAGGCCGAGGCCGGCAAGCTGCGTGAACACGCCGCCGATGAGGCCCAGCGGCTCGTCAACTCCGCGCTGGAGCGGGCCGAGGGCATCATGAACGCCGCCCAGCAGGAGGCCGAGCGCCGGGTCGCCGAGGCCACCGCCGCTGCCGAGCAGATGCTCGCCCAGGCCGGTGATGATGCCGAGGAGACCCTCAACGCGGCCCGCATCGAGTCCGACGAGACCCTGCGCGGCGCCCGCACCGAGGCCGACCGGCTGGTCACCTCGGCCAGGAACGAGGCGGAGCGGACGCTTGAGAGCGCCCGGACGGAGGCCGCGGCCACGCTGGGCAGTGCCAGGGCCGAGGCCGAGTCGACCGTCTCCTCGGCCAACGCCGAGGCGCACTCCATGCTGACGTCGGCCCAGCAGCGTTCCACGGTCCTGGACGAGACGGCCGGCCGGAGGGTCGCCTACCTGACCGACACCCACCGCGAGGTCATGCGCCGTCTCACCGAGATGGGCACCGTGCTGGGGGATCTGATCCACCGCGAGAACGCCGCCGGAGCGCTGATCGACGAGGCCGCCGTGCTCCCGCCGGCTCCCGCCCAGCCGGATCCCGCCCCCACGGCCGTCGTCACGGGAGCCGTCGTCCCGGCCTCCGTGACCGCCGGGCCCGAGCACGGATCCGAGACGGCGCTCGACGCCGAGTCCGGTGTCGAGTCCGCGCCGGCTACCGGGGCCGATGTCTACGCCAGGCCGGACACCGGGGCGGATGTCTACGCCGAGCCGGGCGTCAGGCCCGATGTCTACGCCGGGCCGGGTACTGGGGCCGACGCCTATGCCGAGCCGGGCGTCAGGGCCGACGCCTACCCGGGGCCGGGCGTCGAGGCCGATGTCGAGGCCGTCCGTGTGATCGTGGACGACGAGGACGAGGGCGGAAACGCGCGCTTCTCCGGCGGTCACCGCGCCGAGGTCGTCGACGACGCTGGCATGAACCGGGGCCGGCCCGACGAGGAAAGGGAAGACGGCGAGTACGCCGTGCGCAAGTGACGGAGGTGCCCGTCGCCCGGTGCGTCACCCGGACGCCATGCCAAGGCGGCTCGGCGGCTGAAAGCAGGCGGAAGCCCCCGCCCCCGATAGGGTCGAGGGCTTCCGCGACTGGGGGCCCGGTGCCGGAGCCGCGTGAGATCCGCTGACCCGGGCACCGGGCGGCTACCAGGAATCCCTCCGGTCGGAACGGTCCTGTTGGTCACGTAACTGCTCCCGCAGTCCTTCCGGCTCGTCCGCGTCGATGGTCATCGCGCAGCCGGCCTCACGCTGGGCGATGGTCAGCGGGTGATGGCGGGTGGCCCACCATCGACCCGCGTCACTCCGCCAGATCGTCCAGTCGGGGAACTCCCGGGCGATTTCCGCCAGATGCCGGTCGAATGACATCTACGTATGCACCTTCCCCGCGCCCAGACCCGCCTGTGTGACGTTCCACCTCCGAAGATGCGGCACTTCTCTAGAGAAATCAATGATCGTGAGGGACAGGTCAACCTATCGGCTGACGGACGGGCTTGATCTATGAGTCGAAGTCGTACTGAAGTACATAAGATGCGGCGTCGAGGATCATCTCGTTGACCTCCACCGGGACGCCGCCCTCGGTATAGGCGACCCGGCCGATCACGATGACCGGGGTGCCGGCCGGAAGATCGAGCTGGACGGTCTCGTGGGGATGGGGCATGCGGGCGCGTATCTCCTCACTGAAGTGCGCGGGAGCGTGACCGAGGTCGCCCAGGCGCGCGTAGACGCCCCCCGGCCCGGTGTCGTGTCGCGTGATCGCGGTGTTCTCCACCAGGACGGCGGGGAAGTGGGAGACGGACAGCTGGACCGGCCTGCCGTCCACCGAGTAGCGCCGGCGTCGTATCCACACCTCGGCGCTGTTCAGGACCCGGGCCACGGGGTCCCCTGCGATCTCCCTGTCGATGGTGACGTTGTCCACGGTGTAGGAGCGGCCTGTGGTGTCCGACTCCCAGATCGCCTGCCCCTGCCCCCACTGTTCCCGGGAGAGCCGTCGCGAGCCGTGCCGCCTGATCGGCCGGAACTGCCGGACGTAGACTCCCGAGCCGCGTTTGGGCACGGCCAGTCCTTCGTTGATGAGTACGGACAGCGCCTGTCTGGCGGTCGCCCGGGCTATGCCGTACTGCGCCATCAGGGCGTTCTCGCCCGGAAGCCGGTCCCCGTCTCGGAGCTCGCTGGACAGGATCGCTCTGCGAAGCCCGTCGGCTATGCGCCGATAGATCGGGGGCTCGGGAGGAACCGGGGATTGCTGCACGTTTGATCACCCTCTGTCACCAACCGGGTTTGGCGTCTCCAGAGAACTTGCCCCGTCTTGTCCACGATCGCACAGATGCAGAGGTTGGTCCCGTGCTTATTTTGAGAGGATCGTGCTTGTGTGGCGATCCTCGGGAGTTTTCCCGGGCCGTTACTGTGGGATGATCCCAGCCGCTATTCGCCCGGCCCACCATCGACGGGTGACGACGACATTTCCCATGTGCGCCGTGCATCTTGCATGGAGCGATGATGTCGAGATCGAAGCACCGAGGCGGAAGGCTTGCCCGGGCGTGGTGCGCGAATTTCTATACTACGGAAGTGGTGGCTCATGCGCCCTGCATGAGGAAATCGCTACGAGCACCGCACGTCTCCAGGGGGCTCATGTCATGAGCGTTCAGCCCACCGGTCATGTCTGGCGCTTCAGCGTGATGCCCATCCGGGACCCCCACGAGCAGCACCGCTCCGTCACCTCGCTGGAACTCCTCTTCGACCTTGTCTCCGTGGTCGCGGTGGGGCAGGCGGTGACGAGCCTGTACCGCTCGATCATCGACGGCCATCTGCCGCAGGGTGTGGTGGGTTACGCGGCGGTGTTCTCTGCCATCTGGTGGGCGTGGGCCAACTGGATGTGGTTCACGAGCGCCTTCGACAACGACGACACGATCTACCGGATCTCCACCTTTGTGCAGATGGCCGGGGCACTGGTGCTCGCCGTGGGGGTGTCGGAGGCCTTCGAGGGGCATGTCGGCATCGCCGTGACCGGCTACGCGATCATGCGTTTCGCCATGGTCGGCCAGTGGCTCCGCGCGGCGGTCGCCAACCCTGACGTGCGCCCCGCGGCTCTGCGTTTCGCCGTGGGCGTCACCGTCGTGCAGCTCCTCTGGATCGCCCGTCTCGCGATTCCCGCGCCGTGGAGCTGGATCACGTTCGTCGTGCTCGCGGCGGTGGAGCTCGCCATCCCGTGGTGGGCCGTCCACGGGCGGCCCCTCCCCTGGCACCCGCAGCACATCGCCGAGCGTTACGCGCTCTTCACCATGATCGTGCTGGGCGGGACGGTGCTCGCCTTGACGATCACGATCAAGTCGGTGATGGTGCCGGGAGCCTCCGTCCGCAGTCTGGTCCTCAGCTGCGTAAGCGGCATCGTTGTCGTCTGCTCGATGTGGTGGCTCTACCACGGCCGGCCCGCCCACCGTTTTCCGCAGGACAACCGCTCCGTCTTTCTCTGGAGCTACGGCTACTACTTTGTCCTCTCCTCGATCGCCGCCTTCGGCGCCGGGCTCGCGGTGATCGTCGACTACCGGGTCGTCGGCTCCAGGTTCCCCGGCCTGATGGACCTCAGCACGATGCTCCTCGGCGCGACCGCCGTGGTTCCGGTCACCGTCTTCCTGCTCAGCGTCTGGGCCCTGCACATCCGGCCCCGCTGTCTCCGCTCCGCCCGCAGTGCCACCTACCTGCTGGCGGCCCTGCTGGTGCTGCTCACCCTGTTCACTCTCGTGCCGCTGGTCCTGACCGCCCTGATCATGATCGGTGCCGTCTTCACCGTCGAGCTCATCCAGGACGACATCTGAGGTCCGCCCGGCCTGCCCGTGACCTGACCGTGCCGATGCCGGATGATGGGGGGACCGGTAAGGACCTAACCTGGAGATGATCCGTGACCATCAGCCGCGCGGACTGCCTCGCCCTCGATGCGGGCGATCCCCTCAAGCACCTCAGGGACGAGTTCGTCCTGCCCGACGACACGATCTATCTGGTCGGAAACTCGCTCGGAGCGCTGCCCAGAGCCGCCTCGGCCGCGACGGCGCGGGTCATGGAGGAGTGGGGCCGCCAGGCGGTCGGCGGCTGGAACTCCGCCGGCTGGTTCGACCTGCCACTGACCACCGGCGACCGCCTGGCTCCGCTGATCGGCGTGGGCCCGGGTCAGGTCGCGGTGGGCGAGACCACCTCGATCGCGATCGTCAAGGCCGTCTCGGCCGCCCTGGGGCTCCGCCCGGACCGCCGGGTGATCATCTCTGACACGGCCAACTTCCCGACCGACCGCTACATGGTCGAAGGCCTGGCCAGGGCACTGGGCGGTTACGAGATCCGCGACATCGGGGTCCTCGACGAGGCCCTGGCGGACGACGTCGCGTGCGTGCTGCTGTCGGAGGTGGACTACCGGACCGGCGAACGCCACGACACCGCCGCGGTGACCGCGCGGGTCCAGGCGGCGGGCGCGCTGATGATCTGGGACCTGTGCCACAGCGCCGGCGCCTTCCCGGTCGACATGTCGGCGGCCGACTTCGCGGTCGGATGCACCTACAAATACCTCAACGCCGGCCCGGGATCCCCCGCGTTCATCTACGTCCATCCGCGTCACCACGCCGAGGCCGAGCACATGCTGACCGGCTGGCACGGCCACGCGGCGCCGTTCGCGTTCGAGCCGAGCTACCGCCCCGCCGAGGGCATCCGGCGTTTCACCGTCAGCACCCCCCACGTGCTGTCCTTCGCCCCGCTCAACGCGTCACTGGACATCTGGGAGCGGGCGGACCTGGATCAGGTCCGGGCCAAGAGCGTGGCGCTGACCTCACTTTTCATTGATCTGGTGGAGAAACTCCACGGGCCGTACGGCCTCGAACTGGTCACTCCCCGTGATCCGGAGCGCCGCGGCAGCCAGGTCAGTCTCCGTCACCCCGAGGGCTATCCGGTCATGCGCGCCCTGATCGACCGTGGCGTCCACGGCGACTTCCGGGCTCCGGACATCCTGCGTTTCGGTTTCGCTCCGCTCTACATCCGCTCCGTCGACGTCTACGACGCGGTCGCCACCCTGACCGAGGTGCTGGAGAAGGAGCACTGGCGCGACGAGCGGTACCGGCAGCGCCTGGCCGTCACCTGAGACTCGGCGTCCCGCGCGATGGAACCCGCACCTGAGGATCGGTGTCCCCTACCGCTTGGACAGTGGGCGGCCCTTGTACATCGGATGCTTGGTCTCCCAGTATTTCCAGCCCTCCACCCGCGCGGGAACGCTGGCTATCCCGGTGGTGACCTTGTGCGAGCCGCAGTCGCTGACCCTCCGCCACGCGGAGAAGCCCACCCTGTAGCCGAAGACGCGGTACCACATGTTGCCGTACATTCCGGGGGTGATCTGCTGCGCGTAGTCGTGCCCGGTCTCGACGATGAGCTCTTCCGCGACCAGGGGGTTGAAATTGTTCTTCAGCCGGCGGAGCAGGGCGTCCTTGCTGATCTCGATCTGCTTCTCCTTTTCTAATTCAATCTCGAAGTAAACACGGTGCTGCCGTTTGACCGTTGCCGTCATCGTGCCGCCGGGGCCGTCGATGAAATGCGTACGGGGAACGAAGAAATTTCTTGGCTTGAAGGAATTGATCCGGAAAAAGAATTTGGGCCGGCACATCTTGGCGGCCTCCTCCCGGAGTGACGGGGTGGGGGTGGCGCTGCTGGCCGGTGTCTCGTCGGGGGCGACCGCCGCGCTGGGCGAGTCGTTGTCGGCCGGGTATGCGACAGCGGACGAGGAGAGGGCGACGGAGAGAGAGCCGACCAGGGTCAGTGTCGTCATGCCGTTCACTGGCCAACGCCTCTTCGGCCGGGGGGCGTGACTGGGGTGTTGGGTGCGAACATGGAAATACCGGTCCTTTTGGAACGCGGTCCGCAGCCACAGCTGACTCGCTGGCCGGAATGCGGCCCGCGCCCATCCGCTGATCGACTCAATGTGACAGCAGAGATGCTCGCAGTCGCGATAAGTGGTCCAATGACGCCACGCCGCTCCGGAATCCACCTAGCGGGGAAAGCGTGGGTGAAAAAGAGGTCTACCCCCGGTCGCGGTGGAGATCGTCCCACCGGCGCTCCCGCCTGCTCACCCAGACGGCTCGCCGTACCCGGCAGGCGTCAGGGGCGCGGGATGTTCCGCAGGTTCGCCCGGGCCATGTCGATCATCCGTCCCACGCCGCCGGCCAGCACGGTTCTGCCCGCCCCCAGCGCGAACCCCTTGATCTGCCTCGCGGTGATGCGCGGCGGAATGGAGAGCACATCGGAGTCGGTGACCACGTCCACCAGGTACGGCCCGGGCGACGCGAAGGCCACGGTCAGCGCCTCGCGGACGTCCGAGGGCTGCTCAACCCGGACCGAGCCCAGCCCGATCGCGGCGGCGATCGCCGCGTAGTCGACGCGGGCCAGGTCGGTGCCGAAGTCGGGGAGCCCGTCGACCAGCATCTCCAGCTTCACCATGCCGAGCGCGGAGTTGTTGAACACCACGATCTTGACGGGCAGGTCGTGCATCCGGACGGTGAGGAGCTCACCGAGGAGCATGCCCAGGCCGCCGTCGCCGGAGAGCGACACGACCTGCCGCCCGGGATCGGCGGACTGCGCGCCGATGGCGTGCGGAAGGGCGTTGGCCATGCTCCCATGCCTGAAGGAGCCGACGACCCGGCGCCGGCCATTGGGCGTGATGTAACGCGCCGCCCAGACGTTGCACATGCCGGTGTCCACGGTGAACACCGCGTCGTCGGCGGCGAGCTCGTCCACGATGTTCGCCACGTACTCCGGGTGGATCGGCGTGTGGTGCTCGATGTCGCCGGTGTAGGCGTTCACGACGTTGTCCAGCGCCTTCACGTGCCTGGAGAGCATCTTGTCGAGATAGCGCCGGTCCGCCTTCTGCGCGACCTGGGGCAGCACCCTGATCAGCGTCTCGCGGACATCGCCGTGCACGGCCAGCTCCAGCGGGGTCCTGCGGCCCAGCCGCCCGGGGTCGTGGTCGATCTGAACCGTGTGGCTGCCCGGCAGGAAGTCGTCGTAGGGGAAGTCGGTGCCGAGAAGCACCACCAGGTCGGCCTGGCGCATGGCCTCGTAGCACGCGCCGTATCCGAGCAGCCCGCTCATCCCCACGTCGTACGGGTTGTCGTACTGGATCCATTCCTTGCCGCGCAGCGCGTGCCCGACCGGTGCCAGGGTGCGCGCGGCCAGCGACATGACCTCCGCGTGCGCCTCGCGCGTCCCGGCGCCGCAGAAGAGCATGACTTTCTCCGCGCCGTTCAGCGCCGCGGCCAGCTCCGTCACCTGCTCGGCGGAGGGCTGGACCGTGCCCTGACGGGTGAGAAACGCGTGGGTGCCCGTCTCGTGTCTGGTCGGCATGCCTGCCACGTCGCCGGGGAGCACCACGACCGCGACGCCGCTGTGGCCGATCGCGTGCTGGACGGCGGTACGCAGCACCCGGGGCATCTGCTCAGCCGTACTGATCATCTCGCAGAAGTCGCTGCACTCCACGAACAGGCGCTCGGGGTGGGTCTCCTGGAAGAATCCCGTGCCGATCTGCGCGCTGGAGATGTGCGAGGCCAGCGCGAGCACCGGCGCGCCGCTGCGGTTGGCGTCGTACAGTCCCTGGACCAGATGGGTGTTGCCGGGGCCGCAGCTTCCCGCGCAGACCGCCAGAGAGCCCGTGACCTGAGCCTCGGCCGCGGCGGCGAACGCACCGGCCTCCTCGTTGTGCACGTGAACCCATTCGATGCCGGCGGTCTTGCGGATCGCGTCCACGACAGGATTCAGGCTGTCACCCACCACCCCGTAGACCCGCTCCACCCCCGCCTGGCGCAGGACCTCGATGAACTGTTCGGCGACGCTACCCATCGTTCCCCCTCCTTCATCAGGCTATGAGGTACCTCACCGGATTTGGCCGGGTCACTCCTTCGACATGTGGCCGACCGGATCCCGGGAGACCTCACCGGCTCCGGTCCGGCAGAGTAGGGGCTCCAGCTCACTTGGAGGAATCGCTTGATTTCGGAGGGTAGTCATTTACCATCGAAGGCAAGCCGTACGTTTCTATGGAAGGAAGTGCGTGACCGGGCAGAACTCTGCGATCACGTCCGAGTATGTCTTCGACAATGACGGGGCACACTCCGCTGACCAGCACCGCTACCTGGCCGAACTCCTCGATCCCCTCACGTTCGAACGGCTTGGGCAGACCGGCGTCACCGATGGCTGGAACTGTCTGGAGGTCGGAGCCGGGGGCGGCAGCGTGGCCCTGTGGCTGGCCGAGCGGGTGGCGCCGACCGGCCGCGTGCTGGCCACCGACATCAAGCCCGGCCTCATCCCGGCCCGCCCCGGACTCACCGTCGCCAGGCACGACATCGTGAACGACCCGTTGCCCTCCGGCGCGTTCGACCTGATCCACGCGCGGCTCGTGCTGAGTCATCTGCCCGAGCGGCAGCGGGTGCTGGAGCGCCTGCGTGCCGCGCTGCGGCCGGGTGGCCGGCTCCAGATCGACGAGGTCGACATCAGCCACTGGTCGCCGCTGCTCACCTCCGACCGGCGGGCACGTGAGCTGTACGAGACCTACATCGCCGCCATGGCCCGGGTGCTGGGCGCCGCAGGCAGCGATCCGACCTGGGGCGGATCCGTCGCGCAGGCGATGAGCGAGGCGGGCCTGGTCGACGTCGACCCGGTGTGCCGGATCGAGGTGTGGGGTCCCGGATCCGCCGGGATCGGCCTGCTCACCAGCAACAGCCTCCATCTGGAGAGGCACTTCCTGGAAGCGGGTATGACCCGGCCCCAGCTCGGGGACGTCCGGGCGGTCATGGCCGACCCGGGGTTCAGGGCGATCTCGTTCACCGTCCACTCGGTCCTGGCTCGCAGACCCGGTGGTGGCTGACGGTTCTGTACGGCTTAGCCCGGTTCGAGTAGGCTCCGTGATCAATCGGTGCCGCAGAAACCTGGGCGTTGGGGCGCCCCGCGAGGATGCCGGTAAGGGGGGCGACGTGAGCCGATACCGCGTATGCCTGAGTGGCCGTGTGGAGGTGCACTATGGCGGATCCCGATGCGCGTCTTGCCGAGGGAAGCGACTGGCTTGAGGCCTCATGGCCGGGGCTGGATCCCAAGAAGGACGAGATCGAACACAACACCGACAAGCTCAAGAACCTCGCGCGGGAGCTTCAGAACGTCCTGGATCGGCTCGAAGGGGTCGAGAAAGGTTCCCTCAGCGACCTGACCAACCGCACCAATGTCGCGGGGATGCGGGCCGCGGTCGCGGACTGGGAAGCGGGCGAGGTCTTCTTCGGTTCTCTGGAGAACGGGCACACGAAATTCACGCATGTGTACGGGCAGAGCATTGAGAAGCTCAGGGCCGCGATCACACTGATCAACGCCGGGGCTGGTGTTTACGACGGCGCCGCGGTCGCCAACGGTGGCGGAGACGGAAAGTAGACCTACCGGAGGGGCGTCGGCATGGACATCTCCAAGGAAACGCACGTCATCAAGGTCGATGGCGATTTCAGCGTCAATGGTGCCCAGCCCGTTGCCAGGGTCAAGCGGATCATTGAGGGGCTGGACGCTCGCGCGATCGAGAAGGCCGGAAACGCTTATCTGGACGCGTGTTCGCTGCTGGCGGAGTGCAGGATGGCGATTGAGGACGTCAGCCGTGCCATGGCTCTGTGCTGGGGGGACAGGGCCTCGGTCGAGGCTCAGACGGCGCTGAGATACATCCACGCGACGGTCCGCGAGCTGTCGAACAAGGGCAACCAGATGGGACGCCCCCTTGAGTCGCTCGGCAAAGTCATCCCTGAGTTCAGGGACTACGGTGGCGCGTGGTCGTGGGACACCGGCGGTGTGACCTGGGATGACGATATCCCCGGCTTCTACAACACCAAGAGCGACGGCGTGCGGTGGGGGTCGGAGAACGACCTCGCGAAGGAACATCTTCAGAATTTCAACGCGGAAGTGAAGAAATGGCACGACCTGCTCCCCGACACGGTGCGCAAGGAACTTCCGCGAATTGATCCGTCGGCCACTCCGGACATGAACTTCAAGCCGACGCACTTTCCCACCGGAGGCTCCTACGGAGGGCCTTCCGGTGCGGGAGGCCATCCGAGCGCGGGACCTTACGCCGGGCCGAACGTGGGCGATCTGAACGGATCGGATCACCCCCCTACAGGCGCTGGCCCGCAGGGGGGTGGGAAGCCGGACCTCTCCGGGAACGACCTGCCTGGGCAGCGGAATCCGGCGGCCCCCGACGGCACGGACCCTGCCCGGGACGTCCTGGACCCGGCCAAGCGCCCGACGGACCCCACCGGGAGCCTGACGGACCCGGCAAAGGGTCTGACGGGCCCCGCCGCTGGTCCGACGGATCCCGCCGGGGGTCTGACGGACCCGGCCAAGAGCCTGACGGACCCCACCGGGGGGCTCGGGGTCGACGACCCGCGGTCCACCAATCTCGCCGAGCTCCAGCGGCCTTCCGCGTTCGACAGCACGGCCGGCCCGTACTCCACGGCTGGCCCGTACTCCACGGCCACGCCGAACCCCACCGGCGCTCCAACGACCACCGCGACACCGCAGACAGGGTCGCCTTCCTCCATGGGCGGTTCCGGGGGAACCGGCGGCCCGGCCAATGCGGTCGGCATGCGCGCCGCCGGGGCGAACGGCATGGGCGGCACGCCCTTCCCCCTGGGAGGCATGGGGGGCGGCGGCGCAGGCCAGGACGGGCAGGAACAGGAGACCCAGACCTGGCTGAAGGAGGACGACGACGTGTGGGCCGGAGATTACGAGGGCATCGTCAACGACAGGATCGGATAGCGCCCAGCCCTGACCGGCACCTGTCAGCCCTTCAGGCTCAGGGTGAGCCGGAGGGCCAGGCCGGTGTTCCTGCGGTGGCCGAGCCGGTGCACCGCCAGTTCCAGCGCCTCGCGCCGGCCGACGAGGACCACCCACGCCTTCGCTCTGGTGACCAGCGTGTACAGCAGCCTGCGGCGCAGCATCACGCCTCCGGCCTCGGCCACGATCGGCGCCACCACGAACGGATACTCGCTGCCCTGGGAGCGGTGCACGCTGATCGCGTAGGCGTGGGTCAGCTCGTCCAGCTCGCCGAAGGTGTACTCCACGCTCTGCCCGTCGTCGGTGCGGATCTCGATCAGCCGGTCCTGCGGGTTCACCGCCGTGACCGTGGCGGTCTCTCCGTTGAACACGCCCTTGTCGTAGTTGTTGCGGATCGGCATGACGCGGTCGCCCGCCCTGAAGACCGAGGGCCCCGACCAGTGCTCGGCCGCGCCCTCGCGCGCGGGGTTCAGCCGCTCCTGCAGCCTGCGGCCGAGCTCCGCCGTTCCCGCCGCGCCTTTACGCATCGGGCACAGCACCTGGACCTGGTCCGCGCCGATGTTCTGCTTGCGGGGGATCGCCTCCGTGGCCAGGTGGACCACCCGTTCGGCCACCTGGTCGGGATCGTCGAGCTCCTCGAACCAGAAGCCGCCCCGGCCGGGCAGCGCGGGCAGTTCACCCGCCCGGATCCGGTGGGCGGCCTGGACGATCCCGCTGTCCTGCGCCTGCCGGAAGACGCGGGACAGCCGGATACGAGGGATCTCCTCCACGCGCAGCAGGTCGGCCAGCACGTTGCCGGGCCCGATGCTGGGGAGCTGGTCACTGTCGCCGACCAGCAGCAGGTGGCTCCCCGCCGGGATCGCGGCCGTCAGCCGGGTGGCCAGCTGCAGGTCCAGCATCGACGCCTCGTCCACCACGACCAGGTCCGCCTCCGCGGGAGACTGCTGGAACAGGGCGCCCTCCTCCGGCTCCGGCTGCTGGGCGAGCATCCGGTGCACGGTCATCGCGGGCAGACCGGTGAGCTCCGACAGGCGCTTGGCCGCCTTGCCCGTCGGCGCGGTCAGGGTCACGGTGCCACCCATCGCCCGCACGGTCGCCGCGATCACCTTCAGCGTGTGGCTCTTGCCGCAGCCGGGACCGCCGGTCAGGACGGACACGGTGCTGGTCAGCGCCAGGTTCACGGCCGCCCGCTGGTCCTCGTCCAGCCCCTCGTCCTCCACGAACGCGCGCAGCGGCAGCGTCGAGCGGGCCAGGCAGAGCCTGGCCAGGTGCGCGGCCAGCGCGACCTCGCGGCCGTGCTGCTCCTTGGCGTACACCACCGTCTGGTCCGGGTCGGCCGGCGATGCCTCGGCGACCACCCGGCGCTCGGCGGCCAGCGCGTCGACCGCCTGGCGGATCAGGTCCTCCTCCTGCTCGACCAGGCTCGCCGCCGCGGCGACGAGGGCGGGCAGCGGCAGGAAGCAGTGCCCGTCGCGGGCCGCCGCCACCTCCAGCCTGTCCAGGATCGCCGCCCTGATCCGCTGCGGGCTGTGCTCCGGCACCCCCGAGCGCAGCGCGATCCGGTCGGCGGTGTGGAAGGCGATCCCCCTGACCTGGCCGATCAGCCGGTACGGATCGGAGAGCAGGACGTCGCGCGAGCCGTCGCCGTACACCTGGTAGATCTTGGCCGCGAGCAGCGGGCTGATCCCGAAGCCCTGCAGGACGACCATCAGCGCGGCGACCTCCTTCTGCTCCGCCCATGCCTGGACGATCTGCGCCTGCCGCGCGGCGCCGATGTTGACGACCTCCAGCAGGCGCTCCGGCTCGGTGTCGATGACCGTGAGCGTCTCCTGGCCGAAATGGCTGACGACGGCGTGGGCGAGCCGCGGCCCGATCCCGCGGATCAGGCCCGAGCCGAGGTACAGCGTGATGGCGCGCACGGTGGAGGGGACCACCCGCTCGCACCGTCTGACCACCAGGCGGCTGCCGTGGCGCGGGTGCTCGTCCCACTCCCCGTCCAGCCGCAGCGTCTCGCCCGGCTGCACCCCGGCCAGCGCGCGGCCCGAGGCGACGAACCCGGTCATGCCCTCGGCGCTCATCCGCGCGACCGTGTATTCGTCCTCGCGGACGTAGACCAGCTGCTCGACGGAGGCTTCCAGGTCCGTCAGGTACGGCTGCGCGAGCACGGTCACCGTACGCTCCCCGGGATCATGTGCGATACCTCATCACAGGACACTAACCGGCGGTGGCGACAGTCCGAGTTGGAGAGCGTTCTCCGGTGGGTCAGGGCTGGGTCGGCGCCCGCGTGCCGAGAAGTGTCGTGCCGCTCAACGGCAGGTCGGCGACCGAGCGTCCGGCGAGTACGGTGAAGGCGCCCTCCTCGGCCCGCCAGGCGTGATGCCCGGCCGACCAGTGGTGGAAGGCCCGTGCCGGAATGTCCACCGTGACGTCGACGACCTCGCCCGGACCCGCGTCGGCCAGAGCGTGGCCGGCCAGCCAGCGCGCGGGGCGGGCCACGCCGGTCTCCGGCCGGGACAGATAGACCTGGACGACTTCGCGCCCGGCGCGCCCGCCGGTGTTGCGCAGCCGTACCCGGACGGAGAACGGGCCGTCGAGGACGGCGTCGCCGGGCACGGAGAGGCTCTCGTAGGACCAGGACGTGTAGCCGAGCCCGTGCCCGAACCAGTACGCGGGCGGCGAGGGCTGCCGCAGCCAGGCGCGGTAGCCGATGTCCAGGCCCTCGGCGTAGGCGAGCATCCCGTCCTCGGGGACGGTGGAGACGAGCGCCCGGTCGGCCCAGGTGGTGGGCAGCCGGCCGCCGGGCTCGGTACGGCCGAACAGGACGTCGGCGAGGCCGTGTCCGGCCTCCTGCCCGGGGAACCAGCTCAGGAGTACGGCCGGCACCTCCTCGCGCCACGGCAGGACCACGGGACCGCCGGAGTTGACGACCACGACGGTGGCCGGGTTGGCCGCGGCCACCGCGTGGACCAGCTCGTTCTGGCGCCCCGGCAGATTTAGGTGCGCACGGTCGACGCCCTCGCTCTCGATCTCCTCTGTGGTGCCGACCACGACGATGACGGCGTCGCAGGTCCGGGCGAGCTCGACTGCGGCGGCCAGCTCCACCTCGTCGCCGCGCCGGGGCGGGTCGGCGGCCAGGATCGAGGCGATTCCGCTGCCGGGGTCGAGCCGCCGCCGGGAGACGAGCTCCACGTCCCGGCCCGCGGTCATCGTGAGGCGGGCGCGCCGGTACGGCGGGGACAGGTGCACGGTGGCGGGGTCGTCGGTGTCCCGTTCCACCTCCTCGTCGACCAGGACGCGGCCGTCCGCCTCCAGGAGGACGCGGCCCCATCCGGCGACGGCCAGATCCCAGGGGCCGTCCACCTCCGGGCTCAGGAGTGCGCGGATCTCGACGGTGGCGGCGGAGTCGATCCGCGCCGGTTCCAGGATGCGGCCGGTCAGCCGGTGCTCGGCGTGGACCTCCACGCCGGTGGCGTCCAGCAGCCGGACCAGGACGCCGGGTTCACCGGTCAGGGGGTTGCGGGCGTTGTCCGTGCTCAGCGGGGTGGGCCGGTCGTCGAGGTGCGCGCCGGGAGAGTGGACCACCTCCGCCGTGCCGGACAGCGCGTCGCGGATGCCGTCGAGGGGAGAGACGACGGACATGGGGTACACGCCCGCGCTGCCGCCGCCCTGGATCCGGACGGTGGCGGCGTTCGGCCCGAGCACGGCGACCCGGTGCAGGCGCGAGGGATCCAGGGGGAGCAGCGCGTCCTCGTTGCGCAGGAGCACGGTGCTCGCGGCGACGGCCCGGCGCAGCAGCGCGCGGGCGGGGCCGTGATCTGCCCGCTCCGCGGGGTCCGGGAAGGTGGCGGGACCGTCGGAGGGGAGGCCGAGGTCCAGCGAACCGACCCGGGAGGCCAGCCGGAGCAGGCGCCGGACCTTGTCGTCGATCGCGGCCTCCGGCACCTCGCCCGCGCGTACCGCGGCGACCAGCGCCTCTCCCCAGGGGCCCTGCGGTCCCGGCATCGCGAGATCCTGCGCGGCGCGGGCCGCGGGGCCGGTGGAGCGGACGCCTCCCCAGTCCGACACGACCACCCCGTCGAACCCCCACGCCGCCTTGAGCGGGTCGGCGAGCAGAGGGCTCTCCGACATCGTGGTCCCGTTCACCCCGTTGTAGGCGGACATGACGGCCCAGACGCCCGCCTCCACCGCGGCCTCGAACGGCGCCAGATACAGCTCGCGCAGGGTCTGCTCGTCGACGCGGGCGTCGAGGGTGAGCCGTTCGGTCTCGGAGTCGTTGGCGACGTAGTGCTTGGCGGTGGCCGCCACCCCGCCCGCCTGGATGCCGCGGATACAGGCGGCGCCGATCCGGCCGGTCAGCAGGGGATCCTCGGAGTAGCACTCGAAGTGGCGCCCGCCGAGCGGTGAGCGGTGCAGGTTGAGCGTCGGGGCGAGCAGGACGTGCACGCCCTTGCGCCGGGCCTCGGCGGCGAGCAGCCCGCCCAGCAGCCCTACCAGCTCTTCATCCCAGGTCGCGGCCAGCGCGGTCGTCGAGGGCAGGGTCAGGGAGGGGCTCCGCTCGTCCCACCCCTCCCCGCGCACGCCGACCGGGCCGTCGGAGGCGACCATGGCCCGCAGCCCGATACCCGGCTCGGCGTGGGTGGACCACACGGTCGCCCCGGTGAGCAGCCGTACCTTCCGCTCCAGGTCCAGCTTCTCCACCAGACGGTCGAGCTCGTCGATGCTCACACGGTTTCCCTTCACTGTGGGAGAGCGCTCTCCGATGCGTCTCAGCGTCGCCGCCCGGATGGGCGCTGTCAATGCCCCGGGAACGTGGCACGGGGGCCGGCACGGGGATCCCGGCACCCGCCCGGCCTGCGGGCCGGTCACCGGATACCGGCGAGCAGGTCGCTCTGGGCGACGCGGGCCCGTTCGACGGCGGCGGCCAGTGCCCTGGTGCCGCCGTCGGCACCGGCGGTCTGCTCGGAGCGGGCGACCGAGGCCGACTGGTCGAGGTGCTCGCGCAGGCGATCGGTGAAGAGCCGGTCGAAGGACGGGCCGGTGGCAGCCCGCAGCGCCGTCAGGTCGGCGGCGGTGACCATGCCAGGCATGTCGTGTCCTCGGTGCACGTCCGTCGGAGGCAGGCCGGTACGGCTCAGCGTCTCCCTGAGACGTTCGAGCTCGGCCAGGTGGGACTCCCTGATCCGGGCGGCCAGCCGCCGGACCGCCGGGTCGTGCCCGCGTCCGGCGCCGAGGTCGAGCAGGGGCAGCGTCCGCTCGTCCATCGGGATCATCAACTGGAGCCACGCGGTGTCAGTGGCGTTGAAGCCGCCCGTCACCGTGGCCGCGGCGGCGAGGGGCCCGTGACGGTGGCCCGGAGTGGCCGTCGCGGAGCGGGCGACGCAGCCGGCGACCAGGCCGATGGCCAGGCCGGACACCAGGAGCAGGGTGAGGATCACACCGACACGTCTCATGCGGACCTTCTCGTCTCGAGGGGCACGCGCCCGGCTCCCGGCCGGGAGCCGGGAGCCGGACACCCGAGGCCGGAGGCCGGGCACGTACGGTCAGGGGAGCTCGAAGTTCTCCGTGAGGGCGGCGCCGCGGTGCGGCTTGTACAGGTCGTAGCCGCGCGGGTTGCACTGGAGGCCACCGTTGATGCAGTGGGTAACCAGGGCATCGAGGATGGCGGGGCTGTCCCACGCGTTGAAGAAGTCGTAGTGCCAGGTGTAGCCGCGACCGCTGGACAGCCGCGCCTGCGACAGATCACCGCTCGCGGGGAAGGCGATCTTGAACTCCAGCATCGGCACCGCCACCGGATGGGTGGGCGGGCAGTAACCGTCGACGGGGTAGGACATGTGGCTCTTGTGGTTGGCGCTGTCGAGGTTGACGCCGTCCCAGCAGCTCGGAGACTGATAGCGGACGTTCACCTGGCTGCCCGCCACGCAGGACGTCGGGATGTCCCAGCTGCGGGAGAGGTTGCCGCACTCGAAGCCCTCGACGGTGCCGGGGGAGTCGCGGAACTCCGCGAGCGTCGCGGTCGGGCTGCCGACGACGAAGCGCAGGCCCTGCGGGAAGGGCTGCACCTGCCAGTAGTCAAGGATGCCGGACTTGTAGTAGATGACCTGGTCGCCGGTCGGCTGGATCAGCTGGTCGCCCTTGTAGAAGCTCGGGAACCAGTAGGCCGACCTGTCGTGCGGGTTGGTGCATGAGGTGCCGCCGCCGAGGAGCGACGCCGTCGTGCTGCCCGCGTTGGTCGTTCTGTTGCCGACGAAGGTGTGCATGTGTGAGGCGCCGGGCAGGCCGGGGAAGACGATCGGGTCGTCGGGCCGGTTCGCCGTCCAGGAGCAGTTGGCCTGGAACTCGTGGTGCGTCACCTCGTCGGTGAACGTCGGCTTCGGCCTCGGGGTGCTTCCGCCGCCGCCGGTGCCGTACACCTTGAACTCCCAGAGGGAGTAGCCGTAGCCGGTGCCGCGGGCGGTGCCGTACATCCGCACGTACCGGCCGGTGCCGTTCACGTTGAGGGTCTGGGTGCCGCCGGTGCCGGTCGTGGTCGAGTAGATGTCCGTCCAGGACGTGCCGTTGCCGGAGACCTGGATCTTGAACGCCTTACCGTACGCGCTCTCCCAGACCAGCACGGCCTGACTGATCGTCGCGGTGGCGCCCAGGTCGACCTGGAGCCACTGCGGGTCACTGGCGGCGCTGGACCACCGGGTCCCGGTGTTGCCGTCGAAGGCGGCCCCGGCGCCGTACCCGCCCCCCTCGGTGGAGGAGGCGGTCGCGGGCCGGCCCTGCGAGAGCAGGGCGTCCGCCGCGGTGGCAGGGGCGATGATCGCCAGACCGGCCGCGACCAGCGCGACGAGTGTGGCGACGACCAGTCCCAGGCGTAATCTGACCGGACTTCGGGATGGGGGCATTGCCTCTCCTTCAGTGGGGGATGACCGTTGGGAACGGCAGAGGGAGAGCGCTCTCCTATGAGGTTGATCCTCCCCGTTACGGGTTGTCAAGGCAGTAGCCAGACCAATCTGAAACCTGCCGTTCACGTCCCCGATGCGGACCCCCCCTCGCTCCTGGGAGGGAGAGGGCGGGGCCAGGCCTGCGGAGAGGTGGGCTTTGAAGGGATATCTCGATAAAGCTGAGGTTTCTCGTGCGTGGGCGGCGCGTTTCGAACTCCTGAAGGGAGGGCCTTGACACCGCTCGATCTCCGGTAGCACCCTCGATTACGGAGAGCGCTCTCCCCTCCCTGTCGTCCTTACGGCAGGCATCCCCCTTTCGAGGAGAGATCGTGTATCCAGCTCGTAGTTCGGGCCGATTCCGGTTAGGCCTGGTCATCGCCGCTCTGGCGGGACTGGTCGTTTCCGGGCTGGCACTCGTCAGCCCGGCGGCGGCGGCCGACAGTCTGCTGTCACAGGGCAAGACGGCGACGGCCTCGTCGTCGGAAGGCGCCGCCTACAGTGCGGCGGCGGCGGTCGACGGCAACCTGACGGGCACCCGGTGGGCCAGCTTGTTCAGCGACCCGCAGTGGCTCCAGGTCGACCTGGGCGCCACCGCGACGATCAGTCAGGCCGTGCTGGTCTGGGAGAGCGCGTACGGTAAGGCGTTCAAGATCCAGGTCTCCGGCAACGGCACGTCCTGGACGGACATCTACTCGACCACGACCGGCACCGGCGGCACCCAGACCCTCAACGTGAACGGCACCGGCCGGTACGTGCGGATGTACGGCACCGCCCGCGGCACCGGCTACGGCTACTCCCTCTGGGAGTTCCAGATCTACGGCAGCATGGGTGGTACACAGGAGCCGGACTGCTCCACCGTGAACGCCGCCCAGGGCAGGCCCGCGTCGGCCTCGTCGGTCGAGAACGCCGGAACCCCCGCCTCGGCCGCCTTCGACGGAAACCTGACAGGCACCCGGTGGTCCAGCGCCGCCAGCGACCCGCAGTGGCTCCAGGTCGACCTCGGCTCCTCCCAGCCGATCTGCCAGGTCACGCTGGTCTGGGAGAGCGCGTACGGTAAGGCGTTCAAGATCCAGGTCTCCGGCAACGGCACGTCCTGGACGGACATCTACTCGACCACGACCGGCACCGGCGGCACCCAGACCCTCAACGTGAACGGCACCGGCCGGTACGTGCGGATGTACGGCACCGCCCGCGGCACCGGCTACGGCTACTCCCTCTGGGAGATGCAGGTGCGCACCGGCACCGGCGGCGACCCCCAGGACCCCGGTACCTGGACCGAGGTGTGGAAGGACGACTTCAACGGAGCGGCCGGCACCTCCCCCTCCGCCGCCGACTGGATCCTGCGTACCGGCACCCAGTACCCCGGCGGCGCCGCGAACTGGGGAACCGGCGAGGTCGAGACCATGAGCGCCTCGACCGCCAACGTCTCCCTCGACGGCACCGGCAACCTGAACATCAAGGCGATCAAGGACGGCGCGGGCAACTGGACCTCGGGGCGGATCGAGACCCAGCGCACCGACTTCGAGCCCAAGCCGGGCGAGATGCTCAGGTTCAGCGCCCGGCTCAAGCAGCCCGACGTCGCAGGCGCCCTCGGTTACTGGCCGGGCTTCCGGGCGACCGGCGCCGCCTACCGGGGCAACTACAACAACTGGCCGTCCGTCGGCGAGACCGACATCATGACCGACGTCAACGGCCGCAACCAGCTGGCCAACACCCTGCACTGCGGCACCGCCCCCGACGGGGTGTGTAACGAGTACAACGGCCGCACCAGCGGTTTCGCCACCTGCGAGGGCTGCCAGAGCGGCTACCACGAGTACAGCCAGGTCATCGACCGGACCAAGGCCGACGAGGAGGTCCGTTTCTACCTCGACGGCCGGCAGACCTGGACCGTGCGCGAGAGCCAGGTCGGCGTCGCCGCCTGGAAGGCCGCCCTGCACCACGGCTTCTACCTCCGCCTCGACCTGGCCGTCGGTGGCTCGCTGCCCAACGCGCTCGCGGGCACCACGACGCCGACCGCCGCCACCACCTCCGGCGGCGTGCTGAGCGTGGACTGGGTCTCGGTCTCCAGGCAGACCGGCACCGTCCCCGCCGCCATGACCGACCCGGCGACCCCCGCCGGGCCGAGCACGGTCAAGGTGACGGGTTCGCAGGGCAACTGGCAGCTCCAGGTGAACGGCTCGCCGCAGGTGATCAAGGGCCTGACCTACGGGCCGCCACAGGCCGCGGCAGACGGCTACATGCGCGACCTGGCTGCCATGGGCGTCAACACGATCCGCACCTGGGGTGTCGACGACACCAACACCCCGGCACTGCTGGATCGGGCCGCCCAGCAGGGCATCAAGGTCATCGTCGGGCACTGGCTCAACCAGGGCGCCGACTACGTCAACGACACCGCGTACAAGACCACGGTGAAGAACGAGATCGTCGCCCGGGTCAACGCCCTCAAGGGCCGCCAGGGCGTGCTCATGTGGGACGTCGGCAACGAGGTCATCCTCACCATGCAGGACTACGGCCTCTCGGCCGACGTGGTCGAGCAGCGGCGGGTGGCGTACGCGAAGTTCGTCAACGAGGTGGCGCAGGCGATCCATGCCGCCGACCCCAACCACCCGGTCACCTCCACCGACGCCTACACCTACGCCTGGACCTACTACAAGGCCCACTCCCCGGCCCTGGACCTGCTCGCGGTCAACTCCTACGGCGCCATCAAGACCGTCAAGCAGGACTGGATCAGCGGTGGGTACACCAAGCCGTACATCGTCACCGAGGCGGGACCGGACGGTGAGTGGGAGGTGCCCAACGACGTCAACGGCGTCCCCAGCGAGCCGACCGACCTGCAGAAGCGGGACCAGTACACCGCCAGCTGGAACGCGATCAAGGGCCACGCGGGTGTCGCGCTCGGCGCGACCGAGTTCCACTACGGCCTGGAGAACGACTTCGGCGGGGTGTGGCTCAACACCACCACCGGCGGCTGGCGCCGGCACGGTTACCACGCGCTCAAGGCGGCCTACACCGGACAGCCCTCGGCGAACACGCCCCCGGAGATCACCTCGATGACCGTCGGCTCGCAGACCGCCGTCCAGGCCGGCAAGCCCTTCACCGTCGAGGTCGCCGCCTCCGACCCGGACGGCGACCTGATCCGCTACAACCTGATGTTCAGCAACAAGCACATCAACGGCAACCGCGGCTTCGACCACGTCAGGTTCACCCAGACCGGTCCCGGCAAGTTCTCGGTGACCGCACCGGAGCAGATGGGCGTGTGGAAGGTGTACGTGTACGCCTTCGACGGGCAGGGCAACGTCGGCATCGAGCAGCGGTCGTTCCGCGTGGTCCCGCCGACGGTCGCCGGGACCAATGTGGCGCTCGGCAAGCCGACCACCGCCTCCACCTACCAGGCCACCGGCGACGGCGGCCCGTTCAACCCCGGCCGGGCCACCGACGGCAATTTCACATCCCGGTGGGCCAGCGAGTGGGCCGACCCGCAGTGGATTCAGGTGGACCTCGGCGCGACCACCGCCATCAAGCACGTCCAGCTCGCCTGGGAGAGCGCGTACGGCAAGGCGTACCAGATCCAGACCTCGGCCAACGGCTCGACCTGGACCACCGTCTACTCGACCACGACCGGCGACGGCGGGTTCGACTCCATCGACCTCACCGCGTCGGCCAGGTACGTCCGCCTGAACCTCACCCAGCGCGGCACGGCGTACGGCTACTCGCTCTGGGAGTTCGGTATCTACAGCTAGCGCCCCGCCGGCACGTCCGCGGGCAGGAGGCACCCCGTCTCCTGCCCGCCTCCCCGCCGTCTCCCGGCATCGGGACCGGAAGGGACACGGGACTCGGATTTACCGGGGCCGTCCCACTGTTCTCCAGGCCCGGTCCGGTGTTCTCCAGGTCCGGTCCTGACAGACGCGGACGGACGGGCCGCTGACCTGGGCGTCGGACCGGTCGTGAGTAACCGTGGTCGACCTCTCGTCACCCTCTTGGTGACACGCCAATGACATGACGATCAAGGCTCGCCGGTGGCCTGGCTGGACGCGCTCAACGCCGACATTGAATATCAATTTATATAGTGGGAAAATAGGGTTTTATTGTCAATGGCCAGAGGTCGGAGGGGGCTCGCCCTGTCCGCAGATCCAGCCTCACTGGAAATCGTGGTCCGCGTGGCGTGTGGCTTATGTGATCTTGGTCGGTGGCTGGATTAGGGTCGTGTTACCTCATCGCATGATCAACTCATGATATGAGGCGTTCTCCCCCTCTTGCCTGGAAAACCAAGGTCGAGGAGATGCCGATGCCCCACAGACATGCCGTTATCACGGGACGCGTTCTGGCGATCACCGCTCTGGCTCTGACGGCTGTTCTGGCCGTAGCCCGCGCTGGGACGGCAGCCGCTACGACCGCCTGCCAGCCGCAGCCGCTGCCGCCGGACATGCTGAATGCGCTCGAGCGCGACCTCCATCTCACCAAGGAAGAGGTCCAGACCCGGCTGTGCAATGAGACCCGTCTGGCAGCTGTCGAGGAACGGCTCCGGAAAGTACTCGGTAACCGTTTCGGTGGCTCCTGGCTCTCGGGAAAGGTCGCTGAGACTCTCGTGGTGGCCACCGTCGACCCCGCCGACCTTTCCGAGATCGCCGCCGCGGGCGCTCAGGGCAAGGTCGTCAGCCGGTCGCTGGCGGAACTCGAGGCGATCCTCCGTGAGGTCGACGCGGCTCTGCCCAGGGGCCCAGGTATGTGGAGCGTGCACTACATCGATCTGGAGAACAACGTCATCGTCGTTCTCACCGCGGATCCCTCGGCGACGGAGGAGGCCCTTAGGGTCGCCGGTGTGGACCTGGCTGTGGTGAAGGTGGTGGAGTCCAACGAGCAGCCCCAGCCTGTCTCCGCCCTGCCGGACCCGGCTGTGGTGAAGGTGGTGGAGCACTCCACTGAGCGGCCCCGGGTCCCCTGACGTGACGGGGCGCGACCTTCGGGAGACGTCTCCCGGCCCGGTGAGTAAAGGTGACGCGGTGGAGGGTGGACAGTAGGGGCTCTTTTCGTAGAACTGTTGTTCCGGATTTCACCCCTCGTCACAAGTGCTCTCTCGCGTCACACTCACGGTCTGATGTCCGGCCGGACACAATCGTGGTCGAGTTCCCTATATGCACCGTGTGTCACTACGATTTCCGCCTGTGAGTGATAGGCAAAACCCCACCGGCACCGCTGTGTTTGTCGATCAGACGGGCAAACGCAGGCAACTCCTGAAGATCACCGGGGTCGTCGTCGGCACGCTGGTGCTCGCGTCGGTGGTGACCGTGGTCGGCGGACTGTTCACCGGAACACCGCTGTCGGTGGTCGGCTGGCCTGGAGACACCCCCGCGCGGCCGGTGCCCGTCGCCACTACGCCCAAACCCACCATGTCGGCCAGTCCCACGCCGAGCACGACGGTCACTGTGGCTCCCGTCCAGCAGGGTTCGACGCCGACGTCCCGCCCCGCACCTCGGCCCACGGTGTCCTCCCAGTCTCGGGTGACTCCCCTACCGGCGCGTTCGGAGAAGCCGGGCCTGCTGCCCGGCGACACTTCCTCGACCACCTCCGCACCACCGGAGAAGGAGCCGACGGCGCCCGATCCGGCGCCTGAGCAGTCGCCTGAGCAGCCGTCTGAGCCGACTTCCGAACGGACCATGCCGCCGGGTCAGACTAAGATCCCGCCCGGCCATAACCCGGACAAGAGCACAGGTCCGAAGAAGTGAGGCCGCAGGACGTCCTCGGGACGCAGGTATGGCCGCCGCCGAACCCGGCGGAGACGGTGAGACCCGCCGCCTCCGCCACCACGACTCTCACCGATCTGACGGTGCCCCTCCCCGAGCCGCCCTCGGGCGGGGAGAAGCAACCTGCCCCCCGGCGGCGCCGCCGCCGGAGCCAGGCCGACCCGCGAGGGCACTGGTTCCTGGTTGCGGTCGGCGTCGTGCTGATGGCCGGAGCGCTACTGCTCAACGGATATGCCGTCAACGCGGTGGGAGAGACGCACGCCGTACCGTCCCCGGCCGACCAGCCCTCCGCGGAGCTCGACCAGATACGGCGCAGCGGGCCAGTGCTCAACCTCACTGGTGACAAACCGGACAGCGCTCGGCTCCCGGCCCGTACGGTGGCACTCACCTTCGACGACGGCCCCGACCCACGCTGGACCCCGCAGGTGCTCGACGTGCTCGCCAAGTACGGCGCCAAGGCGACGTTCTTCGCCGTCGGCGCCCGGATCGCCAAGAACCCCGAGCTGACCCGGCGGATCATCGCCGAGGGGCACGAGATCGGCAACCACACCTACGCCCACGCCGATCTCACCGCCGTGCCGGAGTGGCGGTTGCGGTTGGAGCTGTCGCTGACCCAGAAGGCACTGGCCGGCGTGGCGGGCATGCACACCCGTCTGGCGCGCCCGCCGTACTCCTCCTCACCGACGGCCGTCACCGGTACCCAGTTGCGGGCGCTGCACGCCATGGGAAGGGAGGGGTATCTCGTCGCGCTCACCGACCTGGATACCAAGGACTGGGCCAGGCCCGGCACCGAGCAGATCGTCCGCGCCGCCCTTCCCCGCGGAGGCAGAGGTGCGGTGATCATGATGCATGACTCCGGCGGCGACCGCGGCCAGACGGTCGCCGCGGTGGACCGGCTGCTCACCCAGCTCGCCAGGCAGAAGTATCGGGCGACGACGCTCACCTCCGCGCTCGGCATGCCCTCGGCCCATACCCCGGCCGGAGATCTGGACCGCTTCGTCGGCACCGGGTTGAGTCTCGCCCAGCGCGGAGCGACCGGTTTCACCACGGCGATGTCGTGGATCCTGGTTGTTGCCGGGGCGCTCACCCTGCTGCGGCTGCTGTTCTTCCTGATCCTGGCCTGGGTGCACGCCCGGCGTGCACGGGGCGGCAAGAGGCGTGTCGGCCGTGCTCCGGCATGGCCCGCGCCGCCCGCCGTCACCGTGATCGTCCCGGCCTACAACGAGGAGGCCGGGATCGAGGCCACCGTACGCTCGCTGGTGAACACCGACTACCCCGGCGCGCTGGAGGTGATCGTCGTGGACGACGGCTCCTCCGACGGCACCGCCGCCATCGCCGACTCCCTCGGCCTGCCCGGGGTACGGGTGATCCGTCAGGAGAACGGCGGCAAGCCCGCCGCATTCAACACCGGCCTCGCGCACGCCTCGCACGACATCCTCATCATGGTGGACGGCGACACCGTCTTCGAGCCCGCCACCATCGGGCACCTGGTCCGGCCGCTCGCCGACCCGGCCGTGGGCGCGGTCAGCGGCAACACCAAGGTCGGCAACCGGCGCGGCATGATCGGCCGCTGGCAGCACATCGAGTACGTGATCGGCTTCAACCTCGACCGCCGCGTTTTTGACCTGCTGGGCTGCATGCCCACCGTGCCGGGAGCGATCGGTGCCTTCCGGCGCTCGGCGCTGCAGGAGCTCGGCGGGGTCAGCGTCGATACCCTGGCCGAGGACACCGACCTGACCATGGCGATGTGTCGGGGCGGCTGGCGGGTGGTCTACGAGGAGAACGCGTTGGCCTGGACCGAGGCGCCAACCTCGCTCGGGCAGCTGTGGCGTCAGCGTTATCGGTGGTGCTACGGCACGCTGCAGGCGATGTGGAAGCATCGCCGCGCGGTCGTGGAGCCGGGCCCGTTCGGCCGCCGCTGCCTGGGCTACCTGATGCTGTTCCAGGTGGTGCTGCCGCTGCTCGCCCCGGTCGTGGACATCATGGCCATCTACAGCGTGGCGGTGGGAGACCCGCTGCCTGTGGTGGCTGTCTGGGCGGGATTCGTGCTGGTTCAGGCGTTGAGCGGCTGGTACGCGCTGCGGCTGGACCGTGAGCGGGCCTCGGCGCTGTGGGTGCTGCCGTTGCAGCAGTTCGTCTACCGGCAGCTGATGTACCTGGTGGTGATCCAGTCGGTGGCGACCGCGGTGCTCGGGGTGCGTCTGCGCTGGCAGACGATCCGCCGGGAGGGCACTTTCGCGGCTTGAGGCGATCTTCGAGAGTCACCCGGTCCCCGGTTCACGGGCGGCCCTCTCGGATCCGGGTTACTTGAGATCAGTCGCACATGGCTATGCGGCGGCTGATGCTCTGTCCGGGTTCTTCTCTGTCGGTGTAGAGGACTGGTGAGGACCATCCACGGGCTGTGCGCATCCATGCATTCTCAGCCTCTTCGGCAGGTCATGTCTTGACGGTGTCCGGGCGCCATGTGATAGTCAAAATCATGTTAGGAGAACCGATTCGGGATAGAAGAGCCGAACGTCATGAGAGGACGAAGGCCGAGATTCTCGACGCGGCGTGGGAGGTCGCCCGCGCTGAGGGTCTGGCCGGGCTGACGCTGCGGGACGTGGCTCGCAAGGTGGGGATGCGCCCCCCGTCGGTGTACTCCTACTTCGACTCCAAGCACGCCATCTATGACGCCATGTACGCCCAGGGTTGCCGGGAGTTCCTCGATCGCGGGACCCGCCTCGCGTTGACCGGCGACCCGCTGCGCGACCTGACGACCGGCAGCCGGATGTTCGTCGGGTTCTGCGTCGAGGATCCGGCTCGCTACCAGTTGATGTTCCAGCGGACGATTCCCGGATTCGAGCCGTCCGCCGAGTCCTACGCCCTGGCGGTCCAGGCGCTGGAGACGACGGGCGCGCGGCTGGCGCAGATCGGCATCGCCGACCCCGGGGCAATGGACATGCTCACCGCGCTCACCACTGGCCTGGCCGACCAGCAGATCTCCAACGACCCGGGCGGTGACCGCTGGCTCAAGCTGGTCGACGAGGCCATGGAGATGTTCTTCGCTCACATCAGGAACCGCACGCACGGGAGGACGCACTGATGCCCGGCACCTCGACGGCGGTCGAATCGCTGCCCCTACTCGATCGCCGGCAGGCCGCGGTGCTGGCCGCGGCCGAGAACGGACGCTTCGTCGACGTGGTCCGCTCGCTGAGCACGGAAGACTGGACCAAGCAGACCGACTGCCCGGCTTGGGACGTGCGGGCACTGGTCGCGCACGTCCTGGGCATGATGGAGTTCACGATCTCCATCCGACAGCTGGTCCACCAGCAACGAGCCGGAAACAGGGCCGCGGGTGACCGCCCCCTCGTCGACGGCATGACCGAGGTCCAGGTCGCCGAGCGCGCCCATCTGAGCACGTCCGAACTTGTCGAGCGACTCACCGCCGCGGCGCCTCGCGCCGCCCGTGCCCGGCGCAGGCTGCCGGTGCCGCTGCGCCGAATACCGATCAAGGTAGAGGTCGAGGGCGTCGTGGAGACCTGGCGGCTCGGCTACCTGTACGACGTCATCCACACCCGGGACACCTGGATGCATCGCATCGACATCACCCGGGCGACGGGCCGCCCCCTGGTGCTCACCCCCGACCATGACGGCCGGATCGTGTCGGATGCGGTCGCCGAGTGGGCACGGCGCCATGGCCGGCCGTTCCGGCTCCACCTGCACGGACCCGCGGGAGGCACCTTCAGCGGTGGCGGCGGTGATGACGGCCAGGAGACCACCCTCGACGCCGTCGAGTTCTGCCGCATCCTCTCGGGCCGCGGGAGCGGAACCGGACTGCTCGCCCAGCAGGTGCCCTTCTGACGGACGGGCGATGACCACCCCCATCCAGCCGTCTCTGTCGCCCACTGATCATCAAGCCGACGCCACCGGCACCGGATCTCCACGGTTGTGGTGACAACACTGTCGTTCACCTTCTTTCAGAGATGCCAGCTGGAGGCGAGATGGGAACCGGTTCGGCCCGGGCGGACACGCGGATGATGCGGATCGTGCACGGCGCGCTCCGTCGCGACCTGGACCGCACACACGCGGCGCTGACCACGGAGCCGTATCCGCAGGGCCGGCAGCGGCGAGCACTCGGCGAGCACGTGGTGTGGATGATGGAGCTCCTGCACGCGCACCACACCGGTGAGGACGAGGGCCTCTGGCCGCTGGTGCGCGAACGCGACCCGGCTGCGGGCCCGCTGCTCGACTCGCTGGATGCCGATCACCGCCGGATCGCCCCGGCGATCGTGACGTTGACGGCTGCTGGGGAGCGGTACGCGGCCACGGCAACCGACGAGGCACGCGCCGAGCTCGTCGCGGCGCTGGAAGCGCTGATGGGCGTGTTGGTGCCGCATCTGGAGCGCGAGGTCGAAGAGGCCATGCCGGTGGTGTCGGCGAGCATCACGCAGGCCGAGTGGCATGCGTGGGATCAGACGTACAACATCAAACCGAAGTCCTTTGCCCAGCTCGGGATAGAGGGGCACTGGCTGCTCGACGGCATCGACCGCGAGGGCTACCAGGTCGTGGTCCGGCAGGTCCCGGCGGTGCCACGGTTCATCCTGCTGCATGGCTTCGCGCGTAGCTATCGGCGCCAGGCCGCGGCGCGGTGGCAGCCAAAGGTCCCGGCGCGGCGAGCCGGGGCCGGCTGATGACGACGAGGGATCACCACGAGGCGAGCAGCAGTCCGCCGAGGTCAGGGGCCGACGCGGTACGGGCGCATCATCTCGTTGTCCTCGTGTTCCAGGATGTGGCAGTGCCAGACGAACAGGCCCGGCCGGTCGAATGCGGCGACGATCCGCGTGATTTCGTCTGGGTAGGCGATGACGGTGTCCTTCAGTCCGGCCTCCCAGCGCTCCGCGGGACGTGGGGCGCCGCCGAACGGCTGGCGGCCGACAACCTTGAACTCCACCTCGTGGACATGGATCGGATGCGCGTCCTTGGTGAAGTTGTGGAACTCCCACGTCTCGGTGGCGCCCACCTCGGGGTTCTCCGTCACGGGATCGGACCACATCTGCGCCCTGCCGGTGCCATCGGCCGTGCCGAGGAGCACGGCCGATGATCCCCCGCCGGGGATGGCCGCCGACATGTGCTCGAGCAGGGCGAGTTTCCGGGTCCGGGTGGCCGCGCCGATCGGCGGCAGCGCCGGGAGGGTGAGCCGGCCGGGGGGCACGGTGGTGTCCCGTCCGGCCAGTGGTCCTACGACGAACTTCATCACCTGTCCCGTGATGGCGGGGTCGGCGGGTGCGGCCCTGGAGTTCCTGCTGAAGGCCCCGTCGGGGGCCTCGTTGATCAGGTAGAGCTCTGTGCCCTCCCGCGAGCCGGTGAAGTCGACGATCACGTCGGCCCGCTCGGCCGGCGCCAGCAGCAGCATGCCAAGTTCCACAGGGGCCGGCAGGAAACCACCGTCCCCTCCGATCTGCCAGAAAGGCAGTGCCGCGGCCACCGGGCGCCCCCCGCGGGGGTCCGTCACGATCTTGAGCTTCAGGAAGCGGGAGTTGCAGCCGTTGAGGAACCGCAACCGGAAGCGGCGCGGCTCCACCGTGAGGACCGGCCAGGTCCGGCCGTTCACCGTCATGGTGATGCCGAAGAACTCCGGATTCCAGATGGGTGGCACGTCACTGCCCGGGATGTACGGCCCGGCGAAGTGGTCGAAGGCCGCGCGGCCCCCCGGGTAGACGAGCGAACCGTCCGCGGCGAACGATCGGTCCTGGATGACGATGGGTATCTCGTAGTACTTCGTGCCGCCCGGGTCGCCGAGCGCCGGCGCGGGACCTGGCAGCACGCCCGCCGGGAGGTCGTCGGTGCCGCCGCGCAGCAGGTAGAAGCCGGCCAGCCCCGCGTACACGTTGAGCCTCGTGATTCCCAAGGTGTGGTCGTGGTACCACATTGTGGCGGCCCGCTGGTCGTTCTCGTAGCGGAACACCGCGGCGCCCGGCCTCCAGGAGACGCCGTACCCGCTGGTGAACATTCCCGCGTAGTCGGCGTACTTCGATCCCTCGGTCGCGTAACCCGCCGGGACGTTGCGCGCCGCCGGCAGGTACCAGGCCTCGGGGAAACCGTCGCTGTGCTCCGCGTTGTGCCCGCCGTGGAGGTGGGTGACGATCGGCACCGGCCCGCGATAGCGGTCCGGGGTCGCGATGAACGGCGGGCGCGAGTCCCGCCCCGCGACCCCGCCGGCGGGGTTGGCCCAGTGCAGCGTCGGGTCCACCGGAAGCAGGTGCGGCAGCGCGTCGCCGTTGCTGTCGGTCAGCTCGTTCACCCAGGTGACCTCCACCGGGTGGCCGGACCTCGCTTCCAGGGTGAGGCCCGGCGAGCCGAAGGTCCCCGGATGAAGTACCGATCCGTACCCCCAGACCGTGGTCGGCGGGCTGCCGGGTGGCAGGATCTGCTGCCGGAACTGCCGAACGCCGATGACGTAACGGTCGACCTCGCCGACCGCCGGGGAGGCCGGGGGCATCACGGGCGGGACCGCCAGCGGCGTGACGTACTTGTCGATCGACGCTGGATCCATCATGCCGTCCGGCACCGCACCGGGCCGCCATGCCGCGGCGCCCCCGAGGAGTATCGCTCCGGTTCCGGCCATGCCTGCCTTCAGGAACTCCCGCCGCGTGATCATGTTCCCCCCTGGTGGCCAAAGGGACCCGATTCCTCTGTTCATACCCGTCGCCGCCGGTCACCCGGGCGTCCACCGGCCGGAGCGGGGTTGAGGTGGGAATCGCTGGCGCGAGTCAAAAGTGTTCGCTGTGGACGTCGGTCGCTGTCACCATGTTGAGCATGGGAGATATCGGCAGATCAGACTGTGTCTTCTGTGCGATCCTTCGCGGCGAGGCCGAGGCGAGTGTTCCCTACGCAGACGACCGCGTAATGGTAATCATGGACATAGGGGCTGTCACTCCTGGTCACCTTCTCGTGATTCCGCGCGTCCATGCCGTGGGGTTGGAAGACCTTGATGAGGAGACGAGCGCGCATGTATGGAGGGTCGGCCACCGGATGGGCCGGGCTCTGCGGCGCTCTGGTCTGCGCTGTGAAGGCGTGAACGTTTTCCTCGCGGACGGGAAAGCTGCGTTTCAGGAGGTCTTCCACTTTCACCTGCATGTCTTCCCCAGGTACGAGGGAGACAGCTTCCGAATAGACGCCGACTGGGGCACCAGGGCGCGGAGTCTGCTCGATCAGGAATCCAAGGCGGTCCAGTCCGGCTTGGCAGCGCTGGGATTACCCACAGCGGACACGGGCACCACGCGTGATCTGCCTGCCTGACATCAGCACTCTGCTCGGCGGTCACCATATCGCGGTCAGCGTTAACGCGAGGACCACAGGCGTCCAGTAGCCCCAGGGGGCCTCAGTTGTCAGCTTTCGGGCAAGGAGTGGCAGGAAGCGTCGCCGCCGCCAGCTCAGGAAAGATCAAATACGGTGATCACCCGTCTCGGGCTTGATCTCCAGCAGGGCCACCAGCCCTCTGGTTTTCACGTAATCCAGCCACTGCCGGAGCGAATAGACCTGTTCCCCCTGTACGGACCACGCGCGATGCGGCGATCCCGCAGATGTTCCGGTCCGACCTCGGCCATGCGCGCGGCGGACAGTGCCCGGGTAGCGGCCAGTGCGGTGACAGCGTCGGCGCTGACGCATGAACCAACGGGCGAGGAAACCTAGCGGGGCGATAACCCTGGGCATTTCTCATTAAAGTATTCCCGCGGAGTTCGTAGTAGAGCAAAGCCTGACATTCTGCGGTTTCGCGAGATCGATTGCCGGGCACGGCTGGACAAGGCTAATGGGACATAATGAACTAAATTCGTTAAATAGTTTTATCCAGGTATCTATCTCCGGTGGTGTGAATGGCACCATCGCACATCCAGCGGGGCTGTCAGTGGCTTCGCTCAATATCAGGGCGAAATCGCTCCCGACTGGGTTCAGCACACCCGGTCGCGTGTCGGCCACGGGCGGCGCTGGTGAGCGTACGGAGCGGTCTGTCGCCTTTCCTCCCGCTACCTGATCAGGAGGATGCTCATGAGTGCATCGGTACTTCCAGAACTGCGGAGATCCCCGCGATGGCGGGTGCTCGCGCTCGGGGTGTCTGTCTTGACGCTCGGCGCTCAGGGTGCCGCGGTACCCACGGCCCATGCCGTCCCGGTCACGGCCGCGAACGTCGCCGCGGAGCCGGCACGAGGCAACGTGGTGATCGAGTGGAACCGGACCCTGCTCAACATCGTGCGGAATCCGCACGCACAGCCGGCCACCATCCATCCCACCCGCAGCTTTGCCATCATGAGCGCAGCCGTCTATGACGCGGTCGACGCGATCAGCCGCGCTCACGCCCTCTACGGCATCAGCCTCGCCGCACCGCAGGACGCCTCCCGGCCCGCCGCGGCTGCGGTGGCCGCGCACGACACCCTCACCGCCCTGTACCCGGCGCGCAAGACCAGCCTGAACCACCAGCTATCCACCGACCTCGCTCGCGTTCCCGACGGCCATGCCAAGCAGGAGGGCATCAAGGTCGGTGCCCAGGCGGCCCAAGCCATCCTCGCCCTGCGCGCGCATGACGGCGCCGACGCCACCCCGCCGCCCTACACCACCACCGGCAAACCCGGCGACTACCGGCCGACCCCGCCTGCCTTCCATGAACCGGAGTTCACCCACTGGGGCAACGTCACCCCATTCGTGCTCCGTACCGGCCACGAGTTCCGCCCCGCCGCGCCCCCGACACTGAGCAGCCCTGCCTACGCGGCCGCCATCAACGAGGTCAAGGCCATCGGCGCCGCCCACAGCACCACGCGCACGGCGGAACAGACCACGCTCGCCAAGCTCTGGAGCGCCCCCGTCCAGAACTACTGGTACGACATCGCCCAACAGGTCGCCCTCGCGCGCCACAGCGACCTCGACCAGTCGGCGAACCTGTTCGCCCTGCTCAACCTCACCATCGCCGATGCCACCATCGGCATCTACAACGCCAAGTACACATACCGGCTCTGGCGGCCGATCACCGCCATCCGCCTCGCAGTCGGCAACCCGCACATCAAACGCGACCCGGCATGGACCCCGCTTGTCCCCACCCCTCCCGATCCGTCCTACCCGGGCATGCACAGCGAGATCAGCGCGGCCGCCGCCATGGTGCTCAGCCACTTCTACGGCGACCGCAATACCTTCACCCTCACCGCACCCGGCGGCACCCAGCCCTACACCAAGCCCTACACCAGCTTCAGCGCCACCGCGACCGAAGCCGGGCTCAGCCGCATCTGGGGGGGCGTACACACCCGGCTCGACCACCAGTCCGGTACCGCACTCGGCACCGCCATCGCCCGTTACGCGCTCGGCCAACTGAAGCTCGCCCCAGCCGCCCCAGCCGCCCCAGCCGCCCTAGCCGTCCCAGCCGCGCCGGGTTCGCCGACCGGAAAGACCCCGGCTGGCAGCGCCACCCCCGCGAGCGCCACCGTCGCGGTCCGAGACTCCAAGCTCGGCAAGATCCTCGTCGACGGCAAAGGAGACACGCTGTACCTGTTCGAAGCGGACAAGGGCACCAACTCGACCTGCTACAGCGCGTGCGCGACCGCCTGGCCGCCTCTGACCACCACGGGCAAGCCGCAGGCCGGCAGTGGCGCATCACCCGCCCTGCTCGGCACCACCAGCAGGACCGACCACACCACCCAGGTCACCTACAACGGCCACCCGCTGTACTACTTCGTCAGCGATACCAAGCCCGGCGACATCACCGGGCAGGGTGTCGACTCCTTCGGCGCCAAGTGGTACGTGCTCAACCCGGAGGGCAGAAAGATCGACACGGGCTGAGCGACGTCGGCCGCAACGGCCACCACACGCGGAACATCGGGCGGGCTGTCGCGGCCGTCCCGGCAGCCGAGACCACGAAGGGATCAGACGAAAGTGGGAGCAACGAGGAGGACGTCACCCCGCCTGGCCGGGCCGCGGCTGACGGCAGCCGCCGCCCTCGCCCTCGCCGTGACGGTGGCCCTGTACGCGTTCGGCCGGATACACGCGCCGGACTACGCCAGCAGCCTGTTCGGGCTCCGCGGCAACGACGCGAACCTCCTGAAGGCGCAAGTCGGCACCGCCCTGCTGGGCCTGGCCCTCTACCAGCTCATACTGGCGCTGTGGATGTACCGACGGCTACCCGGCGCCGGCGCCGCCCCCCGCCCGGTACCCCCCGCCCACCGCATCGGCGGAGCCGTGCTGTTCGCGCTGTCCCTACCCATCGCCTACCACTGCATCACCGCTTACGGAGTAGAGACGCACAGCACCCGGGTCGCCCTGCACTCCCTCGCGGGCTGCTTCTTCTACGGCGCATTCGCCGCGAAGGTACTCCTCGTCCGCAGCCGGCGCCTACCCGCCTGGGCGCTGCCACTCGCTGGCGGCACCCTGTTCACCCTCATCGCAGTCCTGTGGTCCTCAGCGGCGCTCTGGCAGCTGGCCCAGCCGTAGCAGTTCGTGCGCTCCAGTTGTGCTTCGGCTTTGGACTGCAACTGGAAGTGCAACGCCTTCAGATAGCGCTCAATCCAGCGGACCACGGTGGCGCGGTCCACGTGGGCCGTGGTGGTGGCCGCAGGCGAGTGGTCGATCACGACCGGGATGGCGGTGATCGCGGCCAGCGCGGACGCGGCGGCCGGCATCGGGCCGGTCCGCTTGGTGATCACGGGTTCTCTCCTTGACATTGCCCACGATTGGAGCCATGCGGGATGCCGAGTTCTCGTCGACGGCGACCCCACCACGGACATCACCGCGACCCGGGCCATCACGGATGTGTGGGGCCGCGGCACCCGCCACTCTCGTGCGTGACCGCCGCGCTTCCCTCGGCGTACCCGAGCGACCACCGCCCAGCGGCCGGGCCGCAGCCTGGCTAGCAGAGTGATCATCCGAATGAGCAGGAAGACAGACAAGCCTTCGCCGCTTCCGCAGCGATCCTGGTCATCCTGCCGCCGGTGACCTGAGCGGAGCCATCCCCGGTCCACGGGGCGGCTCCACTCCAAGTTTGTCAGGGAGTTTAGGTGTCAACGGGTGACTCCGACGCAGGCTCCAGACCGAGGCGAGCTGGCAGGCTACCAGCGGCGGCCATCAACTGAGGCGGTGTAGGGCGACGGGTCACCATGAAGAGGGTGAGCCTGCCCGGAACGGCCACCGTCGAGACCTGCTCCTGCCGCTCGGCGTAGGAGATGCCCAGCCCGCGGGGCAGGACGATCGGGCAGCGAAGCAGGCGGCCCATCCGTACGGCCGTTTCCGCCGTGGCCGCCGCACGGGGTCGGGCACCCAGCTCGGAGAGCCGCCGGTGCAGCGTGGCGGTGGACGCGTCGTAGGTGTACGCGACCACATCGAGCCCTGCGAACGGCTTGCGCCCGGAGCCGAGCGGCACGTCTGATGGGATGAGGACGGCGAGCCGATCGCGTGCCACGGGCAACGCCCTCACCGTACTGGGCAACCGCATCTGATTGGCGATCGCGACGAAGGCCACGTCCAATGAACCCTCGCTGACCCACTCGACCAGCCGATCGCCGTGGTCGGTGACCTGGTGCACCGTCACGTCGCCCAGCAGTTCCTCCAACGCTGGGAACAGCCACGGGGCGAGGCTGCCGAACGTGCCAACGGTGAGGGTGCTTGCGCGAGCCGCCGCCCGGGTCCGATCGAAGATCGCCTCCAAGTGCTCGAGGACGTGGGCTGCCTCCGCGGCGAGCGCCCGCCCGGCCGGCGTCGGTCGTGCTCCGGTCGTGTCCCGGTCGAAGAGCCGTTCGCCGATCCGCCGCTCCAGCGCGGCCAGCCGATTGCTCGCGCTCGCCGAGACCGGATCCGCCTGGACCACCGGATTGGTCGGCGGGGCTGTTGGACTGCCCATGCTCACATCGGCTTGGTGGGCCCGAGGACTACGGCAACGACTGACGACCGGCCGCGCTCTCACCGGCGTACTTGCCGCCCAGGTGGTGGGGTTGCTCGTCGTCCCGATCGGCGCCGTCCTCGGCACCGTCGGCCCGATCCACCTGGCCGCTGCCGGACTGATCACCGGCTGCGCCACCGCCGTGAGCGCACCGGCCCAGCGGGCACTACTCGCCGACATCTGCGACCGCCTGGGTACCGGCGTCGCCGCCCGGATGCTCGCCTGGCAGGACTTCGCCCACCGGAGCACGATGATCCTGGCGCCGCCGCTGGCTGGCTGGGCGATCAGCGTCAGCGGTCCGTTCCAGTTGCTCTGGGCGGAGGCGGCGGGCGTCGGCCTCGGCGCGGCCGTACTGCTGACGGTAAGAGGCGATGCAACGGCCACCACAGGCGGCGGGGTGACGGACGCGCCGGCCCTCCGGCACGTACTGGCCCGTCACCCGGAGGTACGCCGCGCCGTGACCATGTCCGGCGTCGGCGGCCTCGTCTGGTTCGCCTTCACCCTCGGGCTGGCAATCCTCGGCGCCGAGACCGGCCGGCCCGGGCTGCTCATCTCGGCCGGCATGACCGGTTATAGAGCGGGCTCCCTCATCGGCGCGCTCATGGCGCCGACGGTCGTACCCCGACTGCCATCACTGGGCACCATGGCCACCGGATGGATCGTCCTCGGAGCGGCCTTCATCGCCCTGCCCGCAGTGACCTCGTCGCTCGCGCTGATCGCTTGCCTGGCCGCAGTCGGCGGCTTCGCCATGCCGCTTGGCATCGGATCGATGAACCGGCTGATCACCGTCCGCACTGATGGCGCGGAACGGCGAGCGGCCTTCGCCGCCGAGAGCCTGGTGCATGACGGGGCAGTGTCACTCGGCCTGCTCGTCGGCGGAGCGATCATCGGCCTGGTCGGCGCAGGGCCAATGCTGGTCGTCGCCGGTGCCGCACAAGTCACCGTCGCGCTCCTCGCCGGGCCGTGGGTGATCCCAGTACCCGCTCCCCAGGTGAGGGACGGCTCCATTCGCCAGCCGGCAGGTCGAGAGAGCGTGGCAGTATGATCGCTCAGGCGTTCGCTCCCACGGTGACACTGGAGTTGGCCCGGTTTGGTGGACACCTCCACCAACGGCCATTCCCAACTCACCACGACGAAGCGCTACACCCACATCACCGAGACTCCGGCGACCGGGGCGGCGGGCGCGGATGGGGCGGGCACTGTGGGGCGACTGACGGCATCCTGACGGCAACCGTTGCAACCCTGGACAGGCTTTCCGATCATGAAATCGGGAGTCTGCCCAGATCGTTTGGGTAGGACGCCTGGGACTCGAACCCAGAACCTACGGATTAAAAGAAGTCAACTCGATCGAGGCCCGGGGCTCTGGCCTGAGTGCACATTGTCCGTGGACGTCCGCTGAGTTCCGGTGTCGTTCACGCTCTTGGCTGTAGCCGTGGCTGTACAGCCAGGCCATGATGAAGGTATCAGCGAACCATCCGGAGGGCGTGAACCGTGATACCAACGGTGATCCTGTTCGGCCTGGTCTTCGGGCGTTGGTGGCGATCATCGCTCCTCGCCGCTGCCATTCTCTGGCCTGTCGTACTCGTGGCCGGCAACGTGACGAGATCCAGTTGGGTCCTAGTAGGTGCGGCCGGACTGGCGGTGCTTAACGCCTTCGTCGGGGTAGCCATCCATCAGGGCGTTCTGTGGGTCGTTGGGAGTGTGATCGCGAAGCAGACACGGGTGAAGGGTCTATAGCCGCGCACCTGCGTGTACCTCTCCTGTCTGTTCTTCCCGTCTGCCTCGTCGCACCCCCGCCGGAGGAATGAACTGTGGTCTCCCCTCGACGGGGTGGGGAACGCTCGCGCTGGAGAAGTCCCGACCGGAGAGTAACAAGCGTTACACCGACTCGGGGGAGTCCGACGACGAACGAGGGCTCAAGCACCGCGACGAGAAAGCCACACGACGGGTGCCGATCCCTCCGGAGCTGGTGGCCGTCCTGCGCGAGCACATCGACAGGCACGGGGTCGCCGAGGATGGCCGGTTGTTTCGGACCCGGACCGGTCAGACCTTCCCCGGCTCCACGACGATCAGCCCGTTAACCGGTTCGGCGCCGCTCAAACGGCGGGGCGGGATGGTCTGTTCAGGCGAGGAACTCGGCAAGTGGAAAGGACCGGTGGGAGCGCGGTGGAATCAGGAAATTCTGCCGGTGCGTCGTGTGCACAACAGAATTCAAGCCGGCACTTGAGGCGCGCGGGGGGAAAGGGGCGCGCTTACCATCGGGAAACTCGCCGTCCATGGCAAGGCGCACGCGATTGAAGGTCTCGGTAGTCGGAGCGAAGAGCAGGAAATGCAATCCGGCTGCCTTCTGGCTGTTGTAATGGTCTCCGGCGGGATCTGAAGTGTAGTGGAATGGATTGTCCAGCGTGGCGAAGTCCCCGCGATTGGTGATGGCCGTATTAACGGCATAGACATGACCGTAGTTGCTGGTCGTTTGTGCCTGGAGGCGATTCACCGGCTGCATGCTTCCATTATGTCCATACGCGCGGTATTTCTGCACGTCGCGTAGGACGTCAGCTTCATTTTCCTCGGGCGGGTCCGCCGTCACTGTTCCAGGCGCGAATGAAACTCCCGGCCGAAACATCGCGTGGATGCGATCATCAAATGTCGGAAACATTTTGGAATACCAGGCGACGAGGTCTTGGAACAGGTGCGAGAGAGGCATGATTGTCCCGTGCTTGAAGTATCCGTCGGGCCATTGGTCGGTCCAGCCGGGCAACGTCTCAAAGTTGGAAACCGGGATGGAGCTCTCCGCGTCTTGGAGTGTGGTTGTGAAACCGAGGAAGATCGGTGATTTCTGGGGGATCAACTTCGCGCCGGGAATACCTGCCGCAAGTGCCAGCTTGCTCGCCAGTCCCTGCCCCCCGGTGTGGCCGCCACCGGTGAAGCCACGGCGAATGCTGGTTACCTTGAACAGACTGCCCGCTTGGGTGTTTCCCGTTCCGAAAAGGGCGTTCGTGGCGGCCATGATGTTGGCGAGCGAGTCGCTGCGCAGCAGTACGGCCACGTCATTCTGCTCCAGACGAACCGGCCCGAAGCCTGGAGGTGGCTCATCACTCGGAAATGTCCTGGACTCCTGCAGTGCATAGATGGTCCGGCCGCGCTGCTTTGAGGTGATCAAGTCGACCGGCAAATAGGCCGGGTACGACGTGCCGGCGTCGAAATGGCTCGAACGCTTTTCGAGTCTGGGGATGTAATGCTCGAAATAAGGGAGTCCCCAGGCAATCACGATACCCACCCCGCTCGGCGGGGGCGGGAATTGCTGTTCCAGGCGTTGGAGCATGCTTTCCAGGTGTCGCTGCGCTTCCTGCAGAGGCTTCGCCCTCGCCGGAACGTTCAGCTTGGCTGTGACGACATGATTGTGGAGCGGCGGGACCAGGACTGGGATCGTTCCCTTGCTGCTGGCGATTCCGGAGCCGTCGTCCATAATGAGCCGCGGGTGTGGGATGGCATATTGTTCCGGCGGTAAGGGCTGTCGAGCCATCCCGATCGGCCGCTCGGGTGGCCCGACCAGTGCGTCGACGAACTCGTAAATTCCAGGGGAAGCCAGGGCCGCGGCGAGTGTTCCTCCTCTGAGTACGCTCCGTCTGCTCAGCGTTTTATAATCCTCCGCCGCAGATGAGTGTGTTTCGTCACTATCTGTCATATTGGCGTTGTACCACGTCATCGGCTAATCAAACACTTCGTTCTGTCGCCATTTGAGGTATGTGTCCGTAATATTAGGATTCGTGAAAAATGAGCCTCTACTTGAGTCGTAGATCCTGAGCCTGGATCCACCGCGTGATTTCGCGTGATCATTGAGCCTGGATGCACCGCTGATTTCGCGTGATCGATTCCTGGTCCAATTCCGTCGCGGGGATCGTTTTCACCAGGTGACCCGCTGGCGTTCCCGGTTGCGGACCACTGCCATCGGGTTGATCGAGTACACCCTGCGTCCGGTCGCGCGCAGGCAGGACCTGCACACCCGCAGAAAGCATGGAAGACCAGCTCGGCGCGCTCGGCCTGGACCTCAACGCCGTGGTGCGTATCAGGGGGTGCAGGTCGCCGTCGTGGACCCCGAGGACGAGTACGCCCCCTCGCCCACGCCGTCGGCGGCACCTACCTGCGCCTCGGCGCGGCCGGGGTGCGGTGGAACCCCCTCGATCTACCCGCAAGCCACGGCCCGCACGATGACGTGCTGGCTCGGAGCTTTTCGGCTTCGGCGGCGAACGCTTCACCGCGCCGCCATGTTCACGGTATGTGTTCGTTTGGTTGCGTTCCGGAAAGCCCGGGTATAGCCGACTACACGGAAAACCCCCCTGATTCTGCACTTGACAGTAGGGGAGGCTTTCATGGCGATGCACCGACCGGAGCGCAGCGGGGCCGACGCGGATCGCCTCGAGGAAATCCGATCACAGCAGGGATGCTCACGGCGGCGGTTCTTCGTTTACTCGGCGGCCGGTGCGGCAGGGACGTTCATCGCTCGCCAGGCGCCCGCCGCTTCCGCAGCCGGCATCTCGGAAGCGGCGGCCAGGACGGACTTCGTCGTCCAGGCGACTCCGTCCTGGTACTTCGTCCACCGTGAGAACGGCTCGGAGGAGATGAAGTGGGGCCCGGTCGGCCGGGCAGTCCTCGACGGTCAGCCCGCCGGCTACGGCGAGTTCATCCCCAATGATCGGATGTACATCCACAACAGGGCCCGCCCGCCCCAGATCGATCGCCGGACATGGCGGCTGAAGCTCGTCGGCGACGCGCTCACCCGCCCGCGGTCGTTCACCTACGACGAGTTGCTGGCGATGCCGTCCGTGACGCTGAAGCGCACGGTCGACTGCGGCGCCAACTTCGCCGCCTTCTTTCCCAGGCTGCCACCCGGCGGAGCCGACAACCGCTGGCTTCCGGTCGGCTACACCCAGTGGCACTTCGGGGCGGTGGGCGCCGCCGAATGGACGGGGGTACGGGCCAAAGACGTGCTGGCGGCGGCCGGAGCCGAATCTCCGGTGGATGTGAAGTTCACCGGCCTGGACGTCATCGCCAACCGGAGCTTCCCCGGCGGGAGGGTCCACTACTCCCAGGTCGCTCCCGTCGACAAGGTGCTCAAGGACGACACCCTGCTGGCGTACCGCATGAACGGGGAGGACCTGCCCGTCGACCACGGCTACCCGCTCCGCCTGCTGCTGTCCGGGTGGGCTGCGGTCACATACGTCAAGTGGCTCGGTGAGATTGAGGTGTCAAAGCACCACATCGCACCGACGGGGTTTCAGACGAGGCATGTGCTCACCGGACCTGCCTATCCCAAGCCGCTCCCCCTGAGCGTCGGCCCCATTCGCAGCGCGATCGAGCACGACCCGCAGATCACGCTTTATCCCGGCGACATCACGCTGCACGGGCGGGCCTGGTCGGGATCCGGCGCGATCGAGCGGGTCGATGTATCAATCCAGAAGCTGGCCGCGCCCGGACGATGGGTCACCGAGATGTCCTGGCGTCAGGCGACACTGCTCAGCACCCCCGAACCGTTCATGTGGGTGCGTTTCGAAGTGCCGTGGAACGGGGTGAAACCGGGGCAGTATCGCGTGATGTCCCGGGCGAAGGACAAGGCCGGCAACATTCAGCCTCGCCCCGAGGACGTCGTGTGGAACCAGCACGGGCTCGGCTACAACGGCCACTACCCGCTGGAAGTGATCGTGGTCCCGGCCAGCGACATGCCCTAACCCCGCACACCGAACACATCTCCTCCGGCTTGTCAGTAGACGGTGCCTGCGGCGATGCTCCAGACGTTGGGGGCGGCGCAAGGGTTGCCGTTGGTACAGCGTGGCCCGACTGGCATGAGCGCAGCGATCTCCAGCCGGGGGATCGGGTCGTGCTCGCGGCCCTGTCACGGCTGCTCCCTCGCTCGTCGTGGAATGTCTTCTTCGTCACCCCCGCGACGTTGCTGCGCTGGCACCGTGCCCTGGTGACGCGCCGGTGGACCTACCCGTCCAAGCGCCCGGGTCGTCCCTCTACTCGCGCGGACTTCCGGGAGGGTGTTGCGCCTGGCACGGGAGAATCCCACGTGGGGCTATCAGCGCATCAGCGGCGAGCTGGCCGGCGCCGGTATCACGGTGCCGCCCAGTGTTGTGCGTGACATCCTCAAACGAGCAGGACTGGATCCGGAGCTTCGGCGTGGCGGCCCGAGTTGGGGCCAGTTCCTAAAAGCTCAGGCCGAGAGCATCTGGGCGTGCGATCTGTTTCACGTGGATACGGTCTTCCTCAAGTGGCTGTACGTTCTGTTCTTCATCGAGCACGCCACCCGCGCCGTTCACTTGTGGGCGTCACGGCGTATCCGACCGGAACCTGGGTCGCTCAACAGGCGCGCAACCTGCTCACGGACCTCGCGGTACTGAAGACGCCACCCCGGACACTGCGGGCGAACTGCTACGCCGAGCGGTGGGTGCGTACCGTGCGGGCTGAGTGCACCGACCTCGTGCTGATCTATGGCGAGCCGCATCTGCGCTCGGTGCTAGTCGAGTATGCCGATCATTACAACGGTCATCGTCCGCACCAGTCCCGTTGGCAACAACCACCCGATCAGGATGAGCGGACTGTTGTGCCGTTGGAAGGGCAGATCTCGCTTGGGCCGCTTCCCGCCGTGATTGCTCAAGACGCCGTCATCGGGAGATACGAACTTTCTAGCGGCAGACCAATTCCGTCGTGGTGGCGCTCCCACTCCGGTTGAGAACGATATTGCCGGGCAATTCATGACTCTCGACAACAAAAGGAGGAGGAGTTATGAAGGATAACGATCTCGATGTCATCACGTTCCTGCTGCGTCAGCATGAGGAGATCAGGACTCTGTTCCAGGAGATGGACCACGTTTCCGGTCCCGCCCGGGAGGAGGTCTTCCAGCGTCTGGTCCGTACCCTCTCCGTCCACGAGACCGCCGAGGAGGAACTCGTCCATCCGTACGCCCGCAGAGCCTTCGCCGGAGGTGACAAGGTGGTGGATGCCCGGCTACGCGAGGAGAACGCAGCCAAGGAGCTGCTGAGCCGTCTCGACGAGATGGGGACCGACCACCCCGAATTCCCCAAGCTCTTCGAGGAACTGCGCACGGACGTGCTCGCGCACGCCGAAGCCGAGGAGCGCGAGGAGTTCCCCAAGCTCAAGGAGGAGACCGGCGAGGGGAAACTGCGTGCCATGACCACGGCCGTGAAGGCCATCGAGGCGATGGCTCCCACGCATCCGCACCCGGGCGTGGAGTCCGCCAAGAAGAACATCCTGATGGGCCCGGCCGCCGCCATCATGGACCGCACCCGGGACGCGATCCGCGCCGCGATGGGCAAGACCGGATCATGAGCAGCTGTATCGACTCTCAGCCTGGCAGCGTCTCACCGCCGATGGGCGCGAGGATCTCGCCGGTGTAGTAGGACGACATGCGCTCCGACGCGAAGAACACATACGACGGAGCGATCTCGTCGGGGTCGGCGGCTCGTTTCATCGGAGCCTGCTTTCCGAACTCGTCCACCTTCTCCTCGGGAAACGTGGACGGGATCAGCGGCGTCCACACCGGCCCGGGCGCGACGGCGTTGACACGGATTCGCCGGTCCAGAAGATTCTGGGCCATTGAGTAACCGCGGCGTCCGTCATCGAATGACCGTCACTTCGCGGACGGAGACGGGGGCAGGAGCACGTGATCCTCGCACGGTGGGGCGCGCTGGCCGCCAAGTGCTCACCAGGGCGAAGACCAGGAGCAGTTCGGCGAGGTCTCCGCCGTAGTACATGATCTCGGCCGCGCCGCGGAGTTGCATGACGGGCATCGGCACGTCGACGATGAGCCCGGCGTACATCAGTTGAGACAGGGTGGCGTGTACGGCGACCGCCACCGCCATGACCACCAGGCGAAGCGGCACCGAGGGGCGGCGCGGAGCTGGATCGGGGCCGGCGATCACCCAGGCGAACAGGTAGCCGGACAGGAGGAAGTGCGCGTGCACCAGGTGGTGCGCCGGGGTGCCCGAAGTGAGGCGATATAGGGGAGTGCAGTAGAGCGCGACCATGCCGCCCACACTGAGGGCCAGCGCACTCCACGGATTGGCCAGCAGGTGAACGGCACGGCTGCGCAGCGCGGCACCGATGCGGCGCCGATGGGCCGGCGGCAGCGAGCGCAGGAGCAGGGTGATCGGTGCGCCAAGCACCAGCGCCAGGGGCGCGAGCATCCCTATCAGCAGATGCTGCACCATATGCCCGCGAAAATCGGTCTCGGCCAGCGCGGCGACCGGTCCGACCAGCCCGGCGGCGAGCAGCGCCAGTCCCGTGCCGAAACTCGCCGTCCGCCATTGGCTCCAGCCCTTGGCCTCACGACGGCGACGTGCCGCCAGCAGCAGGTACGCGCCCGCGACCGCGGCCAGGAGAGCGAGCGGCAGCCAGCCGGGCAGCCCGCCGTGATGGTGGTCGTGGTGCATCAGCGGCCTTCTCCCGCCAGACGTTCACGGCACAGGTCGATGGTGGGAGCGTCCTTCTGGAGCAGCCATCCGCCGGCCACCAGCAGCGCACCCAGCGCCAGGAAGCCCAGGTCCCACCAGAGCTCGTAGGGGCCGGCAAGCACATGGTGGATGGCCAGAACATGGTGATCGATGACGCCTTCCACGAGGTTGAACGCCCCCCAGCCGACCAGGATCCAGCCCCACAGCGCCCGCGATCGCCACATCTGGCCGCGAGAGGTGGTGACCCGCGAATACAACAGGCCGAGACCGATCAGCACCGCCAGCCAGGTGAAGGCGTGGAAGAACCCGTCCCACAACGTGTTCATCTGCAGCCCGGAAAGGGTGTCGGCCGGGTAGTACTTCACACCGATGTGGTCGCTGTCGGTGCTGGAGAGCATGTGATGCCATTGCAGAATCTGATGCAGCAGGATGCCGTCGACGAATCCGCCCAGCCCAACACCCAGGATCGTGCCTGGCGCGGCGATCCACCGCCATCCCCGGTCCGTCTGAGCCGATCCGGTCACGCTTGTCCCCTCCCGCGCTGGCCGAGCATCGTTCCCCAGTCGGCCGCCGACGCGGGAATCGAGTGAAAACGGATCGGGCCACCTGTCTGATGGTCGCCCCGTCAACAAAGATCACTATCTCGGTGAACACACGGCGCCATTTCGACGAATCGCCGCCGGGTACGTTCTTTGGCCTCGCGATGACTAGGGACCTACGTGCCACAAGCCGGGCATGCGACGCCGGTTACTCGGAGTTAGACCTGATCGTCACCATGTCTTAGCGACGCCGTCGGAGGCGCCGGCCGAGAGGTACCGCTCTTGCCTCTGATCCGGGAACCGCTGGTCAGCCCAGAAGGTTTCCGGGTGTTGGGGCGTTTCAACGTGTAGGTGAGAGTCGTGCCGTAGACGACGTGGCTGCCCGCCATGACCAGCTGGCGGGCCCGGATAATCGCGGGATACCGGTGGCAGGATGCCGAGCGAGGGCACCCAGCCTCCGTAGCTAGCCAGCCAGATCGCCAGCCCGTAAGCCGTGCCGATCGGCGCGGACGTCCGGTGGTCCCGGGTCATCGCGGCGAACGCGCTGCCGGCCACGGCACCGAAGCCGAAGTGAGACAGGAAACTGAGCACGTTCTCGCCCGGCTTGGGACGATGTGCCGGTCCCGGCAGCAGGTCGCGGGTGATGTGTTTGGGCGGATGCTCTTCCATAACACCGATCCGGCGACCGGCCGGCATGACAACGCTCATGGCCGCGGTGGCTAACACCATCTCCCTGGACGTGAACGGTCCAAGCGACACGATCGTGAGTACGACATGACGTTTGAGCCGAGCGTCCGAGCATTGCCTAACGCCCTCAAGCGCAACGCGCTCTCATGCCGCTGTTCGAGCGGGCGCACGGCGGCGCTTGATCAAGGGGACAAGATCGGGTCATGGCGGGACCGAGTAGGTGTGCTTCCGCTGCCAGGCGCTAGATTCAGATCGAGATTCTAAGGAGGGTTAGTGGCCAAGCGCATCAACGTCGACGGGCCGGGAGACGACCCGGACGAGTACTGGTTCGAGTGCGAGGACTGCGAGGGCGCGGGGGCCGTAAACGTCCCAGACGGACTCGATGAGTCCACCAGCGTCAGCGCCGAGTGTTCCGGCTGCGGAGGCCTGGGTTTCTACGAGGGTGACGCTGACGATGTCGACGACTGAGGACCAGGTGCTTTGGCGGGTGCTGGACGAGCACGGAAAGGCGTAGCGTCGCGCTACTCCGGCGCTACGGCATCCGCGTCTCTAGTGGCGGAGCCCCCCATGACGAAACTGGCGGTGACGCAAGCGCCCGCCAACGAGACCCAACTCCACAAGCGGGAATGCTCGGGCGTCGGCACCGTGTGAACTTGCCGTAGCCCGACAGCCTTGGCCGGGCGGCGGAAAACGTCCTCATCTGCCGCAGTCCGCGCTTGCTGGGCGATCTTGCGCAGTGCTCAAGACCGTGCCACCGCCACGCGCTCGGCCGAGGAGAGGGCTACAGCGGAAGCACGTATTGGATGAAGCCCCGGTTCTCGGCGACCTGGTCATAGAGCCGCCGGGCCGTGTGGTTATCTTCCCGCGTGTGCCAGTACAGTCGAGCGCAACCTTGGTCGCGGGCCCAGTCTTCGACCGCCCGTATCAGGGTGCGCCCCACTCCTTTGCCGCGCGCCTCGGGCGCAGTGAAAAGGTCCTGGAGATAGCAGACATCGGGTGCGGTGGTGCTGGCGTGCACCAGGAAGTGGGTGATTCCGACCAGGCGGCCATCGAGCCGTGCGCCGAGCGCGTGCATCCTGTCAGCTTCTTGGAACTCCCTCCAGGCCCGGTCGTACATGTCCGGGGGCAGGATGCGCTCATAGAAGGCGTTATAGCCCTGAAACAATTCCTGCCAGGCTGGGCGGTCCTCCGGCCGGAGCGCGCCGACGATGACCATGCCCGTCCTCTCCTGGATGTCCGGCGAGACCTCACGCTGTGAGTCGACACCATACCGGTAGCCGAACATCCGCTCATGCCACTAGTCGAGCGCGCCTCTGCTCGGGTGTAGCTGATGTGACACGAGGTCTCGTGCACCGTCATGATCGACCGATGGGCGACTCAGAGGCTACGACACCGGCATGGCGGCAATCAGTCGACATGGACGGGGTTGAGTTGGCGCTGATGGAGCTGCAGCCGCTCCTTCATGCGGTGGCGGCGACAGGCTCGTCAATGCTGATCAAGGTGGACGGCGAGAGGGTAGAGGGTGTGAACCCGTCGGTCTTCACCGTCGTGATCTCGGGCGGTGCGGGCGGCGCCGGTCCGATTCGGTTCGACGATTCCGATCTCACTCGCGCTGTCGCCAGAGCAATAACCGCATTCGACGTTGGTCGCTGACGACGGCATCCTCATCTGCCGCTGATCGGGCGGGAGCACGCACAGGTGCTCGACTCTGCCGAATAGCGGATGCTGGTGCGCTCGACGGATCTCCTTACGCCAAATGCCACGCATCCTCGGTGCCGCTCGTCGACGCGGACCTGCCGGACAGGCGGGCGCTTGGCAAGATTCGGAACGTCTCGGTCCCGCGTGCTCACGCGTCGCCGACAACAGTCGACGGCCGAGTGCGTTGGTGTGCGGTGCCTGGCCGGCGGTCGCTGTCAAGTCGACGTTCATGCCGGCACCTGATGTCACTGGTCGGGCTGGACGATCGCCACCGGCAGATGGTGGCGCTCAGGTCTCTGTCTGAAGCGGAGTTTCGAAGCACGCGAGCCAGGTGGTGAGAAGCGATTCCAGCTGGGCGGCATCTTCCGGCGTCAGGTGGTCGAGCAGACGGCGTTCATTGCGCATGTGCTCGGTGAATGCCTGGTCGATCAGGTCCCGGCCGGCTTTGGTGAGTGCGACGACCCGCCCTCGGCCGTCGTTCGTGTCGGGACGACGGGTGACCAGCCCATCGCGTTCGAGCCGGTCGATACGTTTCGTCATAGCCCCAGTGGTGACCATGGTGAACGCGGCGAGTTGTCCGGGTGCACGTTCGAAGGGTTCGCCGGCGCGCCGGAGGGCGGCGAGGACGTCGAACTCCCCCTCCCCGAGCCCGTATCGCCGGTAGACGGTGCAGAGTTGTTCGGTGAGGTGGTCGGCGAGGCGGTGGAGCCGTCCGATTACGCCCTGCGGCCTCACGTCCACGTCCGGTCGTTCGCGGGTCCATGCCTGCTGGATGCGGGCGACATGGTCGAGGTGCTCACTCATGCCCCCATTATATCTTCCGTGGAAGCTATAATGGCTTCCGTGGAAGCTACTTTGCGGTGGGTGCCCATCACCGCGATCGCGCCCGTAGCGTGGGGTACCACCTACTTCGTTACCCATCGGTTCCTGCCGGCCGACTACCCGCTGTACGGGGCGGCCATCCGAGCGCTGCCCGCGGGCCTGCTGCTCCTCGTCGTGCGCAGGAAGCTTCCCCACGGATCGTGGTGGTGGAAATCGCTGGTACTCGGCACCCTGAACATGGGCGCGTTCTTCGCACTGGTCTACCTGGCGGCGCAGACGCTTCCGACGAGCATTGCCTCGACGATCATGGCGACCTCGCCAGTTGTGATGATGCTGCTCGCTTGGGCGGCGCTTGCCGATCGCCCGCAGGCGGCGCACGTGGTCGGAGCCAGTGTCGGGATCGGCGGGGTCTTTCTCATGCTGTTCAACGGCGCGGTCGCCATCGACGCCTCCGGCGTACTCGCCTCCATCACGGCGATGGTGATGTCCTCCTTTGGCTATGTGCTCGCCAAGAAGTGGAGCGCGGACGTCGATGTGTTCTCGCTGACCTCATGGCAGCTCATCGCTGGGGGAGCCATCCTGACGCCCGTCGCCGTCGTGATGGAGGGGTCGCCGCCGACCTTGGACGGACGCGCGATTGTGGGCTTCGGCTATGTCACGGTCGTTGCGACCGCTCTCGCCTTCGCCGTCTGGTTCACCGGATTGCGACACCTGAGCACCGGAACAGTGGGGCTCATCGGGTTGCTCAACCCGATAGCCGGTGTTCTGCTCGGTACCGTGATCGCCGGTGAAATGCTCGCGGTGCACCAAATCTGTGGACTTGTACTGGTCTTCCTCGGAATCCTCCTCGGACAACCCGTCACGGCGCGACTTCTCGCGCCCCTTCGATACACACGGACCGATCAAGACACATCGCACGCACCCGCCCCGGGCGCGACGCACCGCGACCACGGGTTGGTCGAGCCCATCCCTGATTGCCAATGAGCCATGCACCGTGTCGAGGCCGACTTGCCGGAACCTCCGTGCCGGTGCTCACAACTCTTGACAGGGATCAGAAGCCCTGACGGTTGCACCATGTCTGTCCCGTACGTCCTCTTCTGCCGCGAGTCGCGCCCCTCTTCACCCGGCTGGCGGACATGGGGCCAGGTTCGCGCGCGATGCGCGGACGCGCACGAAGCCCTTGGGGACCTCGTACCGTGCGGCATCCGGAAGGTAGTCGGTGCAGCCCAGGATTGCGATGCGGCCAGCGGGCACCTCGATGCCGGCCTCAACAACGTGGTCGAACTCCTCGCCAGCGTCGCACGTGTAGGACGGCGTCTGGTCGAGAAACTCGACCGTCACCTCGACGTACATATTGACCTCGGTGCCGATGCCGAGCGTCTCATCCGAGACCGCAAGGGCATGCGTCACCACTTCGTCGGTCCAGGCATCGCTCAGATCGGGCCTGTCCAGCCAACCGTGGAGACCTGGGTGACGGATCGACTGGCTCACCCGGCACCCCACAACCGCAGTTTCTCCGGATTCCGCACCACCCAGATCCGGGTGATCCGTCCGGCCGCCACATCGAACGCGTACACCGCCGACGTCTCGCCCCCCTTCCGTACCAGCAGTCCCGGCCGGCCGTTGACCAGCCGTTCGTGCAGCGTCACCGTGGCCTGGATCTGCCGGGTCACCTCGATGACGAAGCGCGCGATCTGCTCGGCGCCGTGGATCGGGTGCGGGGCGGTGGTCGCGAGGCCGCCGCCGTCGGCAGTGAAGACGGCGGCGGGGTCGAGGAGGGCCAGCAGGGCGTTGAGGTCCTGGGTGTGCCAGGCGCGTTGGAAGTCGCGGACCAGGGCAGCCTGGTCGGGGGCGGAGGCGGCAGAGTCGAAGGCGGCGCCGCCTGGGCGGGCAGCCCGTACCCTCCGGCGGGCCGAGGACGCCAGCTCCCGGCAGGCCGCGGGCGTCCGGCCGGTGACCGCCGCCACCTCGGCGAACGGGTACTCGAACACGTCGTGCAGGATCAGCGCCACCCGCTGCGCCGGGGTCATCGCCTCCAGCGCGACCAGGAAAGCCACGCCGACCGACTCGTCCAGGGTGACCCGGTCCGCCGGGTCCGCCGTCTCGGCCGATGCCGCGCCCGGGCCTGCCCGGCCGGTCAGCCACTCGGCCGGGCCCGGCACCGGCTCCGGAATCCATTCCCCCACATACCGTTCCCGCCGCACCCGCGCCGACCCCAGCAAGTCCAGACAGATCCGCCCCGCCACCCGGGTCAGCCACGCGGCCGGCGAGGTGATCGTGTCCTGCTGCTCCCGGGACATCGCGTACCACCGCGCATACGTCTCCTGCACCGCGTCTTCCGCCTCGGCGAGCGAGCCCAGCAGCCAGTAGCCGAGATTGAGCAGGTGGCGGCGCTCGCCGGAGATCACGTCGAGGGCGGCGGCCGCGGCGTCGGCAGGTTCCGTCGGATCAGTCATACCTGTATGACGATCCAACCGCGCGAAATGTCAGCCCGCCGTCCCGCCTGACACTCTGCCGGGCCGCGTCGTCATACCGATCGGAGGACTCACCTCCAGGCACGAGTACGACACGATGGAAGAGGTGGACGATGACCAAGATCGGGATCATCCTGGGCAGCGTGCGCTCCGGCCGCCGCGGCGGCCAGGTCGCGCAGTGGGTCCTGGAGCGCGCCGGGCAGCGGACCGACGCCGAGTTCGAACTGATCGACCTGCAGGACTACCAGCTGCCGGTCCTGACCGCGCCGATACCGGCGATGGCGGCCCGGGGCGTGTACGACGACGAGCGCACCCAGGCCTTCAGCGCCGCGATCGCCGCCTGCGACGGGTTCGTGGTCGTGACCTCGGAGCACAACCTCTCCATGCCCGGCGCCTTGAAGAACGCCCTGGACCACCTCTACGTGGAATGGAACGACAAGGCAGCCGGCTTCGTCTCGTACGGCGTGAACGGCGGTGTGCGGGCGGTCGAGCAACTGAAGCTGGTCAGCACGGCCCTGCAGCTGGCGGTGGTGGCCGCGCCGGTCATCCTGCCGTTCGCGACCGAGTTCGAGGGTCAAGCGGCGCTCCGGCCCGGAAAGGCCGCCGTCACGTCGCTGGACCTGATGCTGGACAAGGTCCTCGCCTGGTCCACCGCGATGTCGATGCTGCGTTCCGGGCCGGGCGCCGAGGCCGAGATCCGCGCGCGGATCGCCGCGATCATCGACGGCATCCACGCCAAAGACCTCGACGCGCTGCGCCGGATCTACGCGCCGGACGTCGTCTCCTTCGACGTGGAGCCCCCACTCCAGCACATCGGTGTGGACGCCAAGCTGAAGAACTGGGCCCGGGTGTTCACGGTCTTCGAGGACGTCTCGTACGAACTGCGCGATTTGAGCATCGCCGTCGGCGTCGACATCGCGTTCGGGCACGCCTTCGGGCGGCTGAGCGGCAAGCTCGCGACCGGTGCCGCCACCGACGGGATGTGGGTGCGCGCGACGTTCTGCTTCCGGCGCGTCGGCGGCGCGTGGCTGATCGTCCACGACCAGGCCTCGGTGCCGGTCGACGTGCTGACCGGCCGGGTTATCGCCGACCTCGAACCCTGAGTGCGCCGGATCCCAGCGGAACCAGGACCGACCAGTATGGCTGCTTGTGGCGAGTCGGACCCAGCGACTTCGGAAGTGAGCTTCCGGCTTGCGATGACGACCAAGGTGGTCCGTCGCGCCTACACCCGGCGCGGCACGGTTCCCCTCTTTTCGCGTCGCCGAGACTACCAGTACATCGACAAGGTGATCGACGCATACGAGCTGCTGCCCGATAAGTTCCTTGCGGTCGACTCCGGTGAGCACCGGTTTGCCGTTCCACTGGACGTTGGCTCCCGCAAAGGGCCAGAGGCCGCGCATCTCGTGATCCCTGAAGACGCTGCCGAGGGCCGTCAACACGCTTTGTGGATCTGGTAGACCAATCGCTACGGGAGTGCGCAGGACGGCGTGCTATGCCGTGTCTGATCGACAAAGGACCTACATCTCGATCGGTGGTGTGGGTGGTGTGGTCGGCGACGGCGCGCCCTGGGGCGGCGGGTGTGCGTTTGTGCGGCGGGTGCTTTGTGCGGCGGGCGGCCCGTGTTCCCGCCGCCGGCCGGGACCGGCGCCCACGCCGCACGTCCGGACGGCGGGCGGGCTGCGGGCCGTGCGGCGGCGCGGAGCGCCGGCACCTTGACGAGTGGATCGAGATGAAGCGGCGGCAGGGGGCTCGGCCGTTGACCCTCCGGGGCTATCGGCAACTGATCAAGGACCACGTCAAGCCTGCGCTCGGCCGCAAGCAGCTCGACAAGCTCGCGCCCACCGATGTCCGCCGGCTCGTCGAAGCCAAGGCCGAATCAGGGCTGTCGGCTGCCACCGTCAAGCAGATCCACGGGCTGATCCGGAACGCACTGGCCGATGCTGAGCGGGAAGAGTTGATGCATCGGAACGTTGCCAAGCTCGTCAAGCCCCCGGCCCTGCGCAGGGAGGAGGCCAAAGTGCTCACGATCGAGGAGGCCAAGCGGCTGCTCGCCGTGATCAAAGATGATCGGCTCGAAGCCTTCTGGATCTGCGCGCTGACGCTTGGTCTGCGACGCGGGGAACTCCTCGGGCTCCGCTGGGAGGACATCGACTTCGCCAACGGACTGCTCGCCGCGGGCAAGCGGTGGCAGAACCTCGGGCTCGTCTTCCCATCCACGATCGGAACGCCCATCGAACCGGGCAATCTCAGTACCCGGTGGCGGGCCACTCGGAAGAGAGCGGGGCTCGACTGGCTGAGGCTTCATGATCTCCGCCATGCCTGCGCCTCGTTCCTGCTCGCCTCCGGGGCCTCACCTCGGACCGTGATGAAGACGTTAGGTCACAGTCAGATCGGGCTGACCATGAACACGTACACGCACGTGCTCCCGGACATCGAACGAGCGGCCGTCGACGCGGTCGCGAAGAAGCTGTTCGGGTGACCAGAGAGAGCGTGAGGGCCGGACTCCTGGCGGGATCCGGCCTCTTGGCTGTCAAAGATGGCTGTCATCGCCCTTTTGAACAAGATCGATAACCGCCGTTTTTGCTGGTAGGGCGCCTGGGACTCGAACCCAGAACCTACGGATTAAAAGTCCGCAGCTCTAACCATTGAGCTAACGCCCCGATGAAGACAGCGTACCGAGGATAGTGTCCACTAACGCCCGTTGCCAGACCTGGGGGCGACTGCCTGTCTGTCTGATGGCAGTCGGGACGGGGTCCGACTCTCGTACAGTGGCCATCATGACGAGCTCGGGGCTTGAGCCCGCCGGCGGTGCCCGCGTGGCCGCGAGGCAGGGGTATGTCGTGGTCGATGTGGAGACCACGGGCTTCTCACCGGCGAAAGGGGACCAGATCTGTGAGATCGCGCTTGTCTCCCTGGACACCGACGGCTCGACCGTCGACGAGTGGCACTCACTGATCAACCCTCGCCGGGGCACCGGGGCTGTGCACGTCCACGGCATCACCCAGGAGATGGTCGCGGGCGCGCCGGTGATCGAGGAGGTGCTGGACGAGGTGTGGCAGCGCATCGCCGGGCGGGTCCTGGTGGCTCACAACGTCTCTTTCGACCTGCGCTTCCTCAAAGTGCTTCCGGGCAGTCACTGGCTGACCGAGACCCTGTGCACACAGCGGCTCGCGCCCGACTTCGTCCCCGGCGGGAAGTGGACCCTCGGCGCCTGCTGCGAACGCGCGGGCATTCCGCTCTCGAACGCCCACGCCGCGCTGGCCGACGCCCAGGCCACCGCCGAGCTGCTCCGCTTCTACCTGCGCCGTGGCCTCTCCTGGAAGAGCGAGCTCGACAGAGCGGCGCTGGCCCCCGGCTGGCGCCCCTCGGGCCTGCCCCAGCGGCAGGCCCGGCAGCGGTAGCGGGGCGCCTGCCCCAACGGCGGCCCCGGTGACGGTAGCGGGGGCGCCTGCCTCAGTGGAAGGCGTCCAGGCCGGTGAGCGCCCTGCCCAGGGTGAGGAGATGGATCTCTTCGGTGCCCTCGTACGTCAGTACGGACTCCAGGTTGTTCATGTGCCGGATCACCGGATACTCCAGCGTGATGCCGTTGGCGCCCAGGATCGAACGCGACTGGCGGGCGATGTCGAGGGCGGCTCGGACGTTGGCGAGCTTGCCGAAGCTGACCTGCTGCGGGGTGAGTGCTCCGGCGTCCTTCAGGCGGCCCAGGTGGAGGGCGGTGAGCTGGGCCTGGCCAAGACCCACATACATCCAGGCGAGCTTCTCCTGGGTCAGCTGGAAGCCCCCGATGGGCCGGTCGAACTGGATACGGGTCCTGGAGTAGTCGATGGCCGACTCCAGGCAGGCGCGGGCGGCGCCCACGACGCCCCACAGGATGCCGTAACGGGCCTCGGACAGGCACGACAGCGGGCCCTTCAGGCCACGGACCTCGGGCAGTACGGCTGACGCGGGAAGACGGACGTCGTCGAAGTACAGCGACGAGGTCGCCGAGGCCCGCAGGGACATCTTCCGGTGAATCTCCGGCGCCGAGAAGCCGGGCGTGTCGGTGGGGACCACGAAGCCGCGGATGCCGTCCTCGGTCTGGGCCCAGACCACCGCGACGTCGGCGACGGAGCCGTTGGTGATCCACATCTTGGCGCCGTTGAGGATCCAGTCGCCGGACGAGTCCTGCTTGGCGTGGGTGCGCATGTTCGCGGGGTCGGAGCCGTGGTCGGGCTCGGTGAGACCGAAGCAGCCGATCGCCTCTCCCGCGGCCATCCGGGGCAGCCACTCCTCCTTCTGCTCGGCGGAGCCGTACTTCCAGATCGGGAACATGGCCAGCGAGCCCTGCACGGAGACGAACGACCGCAGCCCCGAGTCCCCGGCCTCCAGTTCCCGGCAGGCGACGCCGTACGAGACGGCGTCCAGCCCCGCGCAGCCGTACCCCTCAAGGTGCATGCCCAGCACGCCGAGCGAGCCGAGCACCGGAGCGATCTCACGGGCGGGGAAGGCGGCTTCCTCGAACCAGTCGCCCACGTGGGGGAGGATCCTCTCCGCCACGAACTCCTTCACGGTGTCGCGGATGAGACGTTGCTCCTCGGAGAGTTCATCGTCGATGCGCAGAAGGTCGTTCATGGGAGGTTCCTCTCTCATCGGATCCTGTCAGGGTATTGCTGGTGTTCCGGGGAGGGATGTCAGGGTGCCGTCAGGGGAAATCCCGATGTGATCGAGCCTTCTTACCGGGCAGTCTTAAGGCATGAACGAAAACGACTTCTCGGGTGTCAGGCAGCTTCGCAGGACCAGGGACGGGCGCATCATCGCTGGTGTGGCCTCCGGTCTCGGACGCTACATCGGAATCGACCCCAACATCATCCGCGTGGCCCTCGCCATCGCCACCTTGTTCGGTGGCCTCGGTGTGGGGATCTACGCGATCGGCTGGCTGCTCCTGCCCGACGAGGGCAAGGACAGGTCGATTGTCCAGGACCTGGTCGACAAGAACAAGGACAACCCCGTCTGGCAGGACGCGCGCTCCAAGGCCGAGCAGGGCTGGGCCAAGGCCGAGCAGAGCTGGTCCAGGGCAACCAGCCAGGACCGGGCTCCGCAGTACCCCACCTACCAGGACCCGGCGCCGCGGCACGACGGCGAGTCGAAGCCGCAGGTGTGACTCAGACGGTCACCTCGGTGCGAACCCTCTCGATGATCTCCTTACAGGATCCGGCCCAGAACATGGCCAGCGTGGCTGCGACACACAGCCCAGCCACGCCGGCCAGTGCCACCACGGGTGCGGGGCCGATCCGGTCGGCGACGGCGCCGCCGATGAGGATGCCGACGCCCTGAGAGGCCAGCAGGCCTGACTGCACGAGCCCGAAGGCCAGGCCCCGCCGCTCGGCGGGAACGCACTGTACGAACGCGGCATTGGCGGCGAGCTGGTAGGCGCCTCCGACGCCTGAAACGCACCACAGGACCAGCACCAGGGGGAGCGGCGGCTCCATCGCGCACAGGATCAATGGCGCGCAGGTCAGCATCGCCATCAGGCCCATCGCGCGGAGCCGTCTTGACGGTGTGACATACCGGCTGAACAGGAACGCGCCGATGACCGTCCCGGTCGGCATGGCGCCCATCAGCAGACCGGCGACGAACGAGATCTGCTGTGGATCGTCTGTCAGGGTGGCGGCGTAGGGGGTCGCGATCCCCTCGGGAAGCACGTAGAAGCCGCACAGCCAGGCGAAGAGCACCAGCGTCCGCAGCCTGGAGTCGCCGAAGACGATTCTGGATCCGGCACGGGTCATGGTCCACATGGAGGGCCGGTCGCTGTCGGTGCCGAGGGGGGCGGGGCGCCGCCGTACTCCGGAGACCAGGAACAGTGCGGAGGCGAGGAACGTGGCCGCGTCCAGCGCCAGCGCGCGGTAGGGACCCATTGTCATGATCAAGGCGCCACCGACGGCGAAGCCCAGCATCTGCGCGCCCTGGTTGGTCATGTTCTGCAGGGCAGAGCCCGCGACGTAGCGGTCGCCCTGGAGGAGCTCGGGGAGCAGCGCCGCCCTGGCGGCCGAGAACGGGGCGCTGAGCAGCACCACCCAGAAGACCAGCGCGCACAGTACGGTGAACGAGGTCCCGGGGATGGCCATCAGCGCGACCAGGCCGGCCCGGAGCAGGTCGCAGACGATCATGATGTGCCGCCGGGCGTAGCGGTCGGCGAGACCCGCGAGCAGCGGGCCGCCGATGATCGGTGGCAGGTAGGTCAGCGCGTATACAGACGCGGTGGCCAGTGGTGATTCCGTCCTCTCGAATACGAGTACGGACAGCGCCACGCGCGAGAGCTGGTCGCCGAGGAGAGAGAGTGCCTGACCGATCCACAACGCGCGGAACTCCCTGATGGCGATGACTTCGCCATAGGTAGCTTGGCGTTCAGCCGGGCGGCGGTGCCGCCCGGGTAGCCGGCCGGGCCTGGTGGCCGCCATAGGACTCCGCTGGGCTTACAGGCATATTGACTGTGGGTGTTCGGTGCGTAACCTACGGTGCCCGTTGAATTGCCGGCGCGCAACTGAAAGCAATCAAACTCATGCAAGCTGTAATCACAAATTGTGAAATATCGGGCGCGATAAGGGCCGATATGCAATGCCGCTCCGACTACCAGCCGAGGGTGTGCAGCTTGTCATCGTCGATGCCGAAATGATGGGCGATCTCGTGAACCACGGTGATCTGCACCTCTTGCACCACTTCATCTTCGGTTTCGCATATCGAACAGATCGGGTTGCGGTAGATCTCGATCCGGTCGGGTAACACTCCCGCGTACCAATCGCCGCGCTCGGTGAGCGGTATTCCGGTGTACAGACCCAGAAGGTCTGGCTCAGGCGGATCGTCCACGACCACCACGACCACGTTGTCCATGACTCTCGTCAACTGGGGAGGGATCGTGTCCAGTGCGTCGGCCACGAGCTCTTCGAACTTCTCTCTCGAGACCTCGATCACACCTGCCATTGTGCCCTGTGTTTTCGGGTAGGGGGGAGCCGCATGGATATCACTGCCTGGGTCCAGAGGCTCCGTCGCTTCGCGACGGGGCGGACCATCCGCGCGCTGGCGGTCGTCGTCGTCGCCACGGGCGGAGCCTGGCTGGGCATCATGCTCGGCGGTACGGTGCGCGCCAACGTCGGCCCCGTTGAGGTCGGTATGTCGGCGGAACCCTCATGGACGGGGGAGACGGTTGTGGACGCCCATCCGCTGGGCACCCTGCTGTTCGACACCCACGACGCCCCGGTCGGTCTGCGCATCACCCTTCAGAACATCAACACCGCCCGGGCCGGCATGTTGCTGGAAGACCCCAAGTTCGCCGACCAGATCCCCGCGCTGCTGGAGAAGGAACTGCTCGAAGGGGTCAAAACACTCATCCTGCGTGCCGTCCTCTGCGGTCTGGCGGGAGCCCTGCTCACCTCGCTGATCGTCTTTCACCGCCCCGGGCCCGCCCTGGCGGGCCTGCTGAGCGCCGCCGTCCTGATCGCCGGTACGGGCGCCGCCGTCGCCCTGACGTTCCGGCCGAACTCGGTGGTGGAACCGAAATACACCGGCCTGCTCGCCGGGGCGCCGTCCCTGGTGGGCGACGCCGAGTCGATCGTGACCAGGTTCGAGTCCTACCGGGCCCAGCTCGCCAAGCTGGTCAACAACGTCTCCCAGCTCTACGACGCGGTCTCCGCCCTGCCGGTCTACGACTCCGATCCCGAGTCGATCCGGGTGCTGCACGTCTCCGACATCCACCTCAGCCCCATAGCGTGGAACCTCATGCACTCGGTCACCAAGCAGTTCAAGGTCGACGTGATCGTGGACACCGGCGACCTGACCGACCACGGGACAGGTCCCGAGGACAGGTTCGTCCAGGAGATCGGCAGCTTTGACGTGCCGTACGTCTTCGTCAAGGGCAACCATGACTCCAAGGCCACCCAGCGTGCCGTGAGCAAGCAGAAGAACGCGGTCGTCCTCGATGACTCCGTGAAGAAGGTGGCGGGGCTGCGCATCTACGGCCTGGCCGATCCCCGCTTCACCCCGGACAAGTCCGTGTCCGTCGACTCCGACCCCGAGTCCCTCGCCGCTCTGGGGCGTGCCCACGCCACGCGGCTCGGTCAGGTGTTCAAGCCGGTTGACCTGGTGGCGGTGCACGACCCGTCGATCGCCAGGGAGTTCTCCGGCACGGTGCCGATGATTCTCTCCGGCCACACCCACGAACGGTCCACCGAACTGCTCCCCTCGGGGACCCGCATCCTCGTCCAGGGCTCCACCGGCGGCGCCGGCCTGCGTGCCCTGGAACACGACGAACCGACCCCCGTCGCGGCCTCGGTTCTGTACTTCGATCGGAAGACGCATCGCCTGCGGGCCTGGGACGACATCACCCTCGGGGGCCTCGGTGAGCAGTCGGTTCAGATCGAACGTCACGTTGAGACCGACCCTGGCCGTACAATTTCTCCTGGGCCAGCGACCGCCCCGTCTCCGACGGGATCGGCCGATGGCACCATGACGCCTTAGCTGGAAAGCCGCTTTGGCATCGGGGCAAAAGTCCCCTATGCTTCAGAGGTCTCCAGCAGAGGACGGCAACGGAACGGAATGAGAATTCCGAGCCCCCATCGTCTAGTGGCCTAGGACACCGCCCTTTCAAGGCGGCGACACGGGTTCGAATCCCGTTGGGGGCACGGTCGAGCAGATGCTCACCGGGGAAACGGCAGGTCGCAGACCTCCGAAGAACTGGTAAGCTAAGCAAGGCAAGAACGGCGGAAGCAAAAACTTCCGACCAAAGCAAGGTCCTGTAGAGCAGTTTGGAGTGCTCGCCACCCTGTCAAGGTGGAGGTCGCGGGTTCAAGTCCCGTCAGGACCGCTCTGGTAGGTGTTCGATCCACCACCGAGGTCAGGTAGCTCAGTCGGTACGAGCGTCCGCCTGAAAAGCGGAAGGTCGGCGGTTCGACCCCGCCCCTGACCACAGCAGCTGAACAGCACAAACGCCCCGAGCCGATCACGGCCGGGGCGTTCTTCGTTGTGCTTGACGACAACGCTGACGACAACGTGCCCTAGCGGTGGGGGTTCGTGTACATGGACTCGTACGAGTTCATGTCGGCGCCGAGACGGGTGGCCCTGGCGGCGAAGAAGGCTCTTAGATTGTCCACGCCGAGGTACTTCATGTAGCCCCTGACGGCCAGGTGGCCCCGGCTCTTGCCTCTGCTTCCTGTGCGACCTTGATCAACGATGCCTTCTGCGGCTGCTAGGAGCATCCCTGCCAGTGTCTCTTCCTGGCTGTGTCGGAGATCGTCAGATGTGAGTGGTCTCCCATGGGTGTGACTTCCGATGGCTACCAGCGCCCTCACTAGTGCGTCACGATCCGGGCTGTCTGTGAGGAGTTGAGGGGGCATAGCAAAATCCTTTGGGTGTAGCTCTTCCGTAGTGACTGATTCGATCAAGCACTGAGGATGTATTCGTCCTGGTGGCGGCGGTGGTGGACACGCTGGTTCTCGCGGTCGACGTGGAAGGTCCAGTACTGATCGAGATCGTTGTTGGCGATCAGGGCGCGGAGCTTCAAGATGGCCTCGGCTCCAGCCAGTCCCCACCGGGCTCCAGTGATGTCCAGACGGTCACCGATCAGGTAGCGGGCGCTTCCCTCCACGACGCCGGTGGCGATCGGCCAGCCCTGCTCCAACGCCTGGTCATAGCGCAGGAACGGCCGGTGGCTGGTCAGATAGCGGGCAGCGGCGGTGAGAGCGTCACCTCGGCTGGTCGTCCGGGCCTGCAGATCGGCGATCACCTCCTCGATGCGGCCGGCCAGCAGGGCGAGCGCCCAGCCGGCGACGCGGTGCTCAGCGGCCGGATCGTCGGCGGTGTGCAGGCAGCGGGCCGCGCGCCAGAGGTATTCCAGCACGTGGATCAGGTCGCAGACGATATGGATCGGTACGCGGCGGCGCTCGGCCTCGGCCTGCAGCAGGTGGATCTGGTGGTGGTCGCCGTCGGCCAGCACCACCCAGGTGCGCGCATGAAGGCTGTCGCGGGCCTCGGCCTGGTCGAACATGAAGGTGATCACCTGCTCGGCAGAGTCGATGACCGAGGCGTAGACCCACTTGCCGGACGCGCGCGGCCCGGTCCGCACCTGGCGGTCGCCGCTGCGCTCGCCGAGGCTGATCACGTCGTGGGGGCGGCGGGGCGCGGGCACCGCGTCGTAGACCACCGCCAGGGTGGCCATGCGTTTGCGATGCGGCTTCTCGCCGGAGGTCAGGCGGGTGCGGAAGCGTCCGCGATGCCGGGCAGCGGCCACCAGGTCCTCGATCTGTCTTTTGCCGATCACATTCCCACACCGGTCGGTGATCGCGGCATGGGCGGCGTCGAACGAGCCGCGCACCGCCTCGGCAACGGCCAGCCGTGCCAGCCCGTGGCTGCCGGCCCGCGGGTAAGGCCAGCAGGTCATCGGCCGGATACCGATTGCGCCGGCCCGGCAGGCGCAGCGCGCAGCGGCGCACCGTCACTGTGCCCACCACCGTGGCCAGTAGCCGCTGGTGCCCCTTCTCCAGTCGTCCCGGCGGATGTGCGGCCGCCAGGCGGGCCTCCTCCCGCTCCGCGCGCAGATCCAGATGATCCTGCAGCAGCTGCCGTACCAGCCGGCGGCCCCGCCCCTCACACAAAACTTCCAGCTCGGCATGGGACAGCTCGCCCGTGACCGGATCGGCCAGTTCGGCGAGCAAGAAATCGAACAGATTCCTCGAGATTGCAAAGCAGTCAGCTCTGACCGCGGTGTCGTACGGTGTCATCGGCTCTTCCTTGCCGGTCGATTCGATTGGGTCGCACCTTCGAACCTCCGGCAAGCAAGAGCCCCCGCCAACCACCACCACCGGCACATCACGGTGACGAGCCGCCGCCCGCCCCTACCCGCTACCGGGCGACCTGCCGATGGACCGGCTCGGCCAGGGCGAACAGCCCGGGCTCGTCCATCGGTGGCGGGCCGGCCCTCCCCGCTCAGGATCTCCTCCGCCACCTCGTGGGCTATCAGCAGCCGAGACAGCCCCTCTTCCTCGGCCTCCAGCCGCGCCTGCACCTCGGCGAGCTGCTGGCCAAGCTCCTCGATCCGCTGGCGGGCTTCGGCTTGCCGCCGCGCCAGTTCCTCCAGTAACGACCCCATCGCCACCACCGCCTCGCGCGCCTGCACCCACAGTAGAAGGCGGTTTCACGATCAAACAGCCAGGACAGCGAACGCCCAGCTCAGCCAGTCACTGCAAAAGACCTACACCCGTCCTGGCGTGCGGCGAGCAGGCCGGCCGCGAGCCCACTGCAACCGGCAAGGAGCAGCAGCCCGGACAGGTACGTCGCCCACGGGCTGATGCCGCTGCCGACGAACTCCACCACGAGCCACACCCACAGCACCGGGCCGACCCATCGCGGATGCACGTGCGAACGGAAGTGGGCGATCGACAGCAGCAGGATGCCCACCACGGTGCCGACCACACCGATCATGAGGAACGAGAGGATCAGGGCCGACTGCTCCTGCGCGGCGATCAGTTGGGAGTAGGCGTCACGGTGGGCAGGCTCGTCGGCCATCACGATCTGGGTGAGCGTCCAACCGCCGGCTACGGTGTGGCCGAACGCGCCGAGCACCCCGAACACGCCACCGATGATCGTGAGCCGCGGGAACCTCGGCCGCAGCCAGGCGACCAGCCCCACGACCGAGACCGCGAACGGCAGTTGGGACCAGAGGAACATCTGGGCGGCGGCCGACGCGCCCGCACGTGCGTCAGCGATCGTGGCGAGCCACTGCGCCCGGTCATCGGGCAGCTCGGGCTGCAAGGCCATGAAGCCAACGCTGAGCAGGGCAAACGCGAGGAGGCAGACCGCTACGAGAAATCGAAGGTGTCGTGTCATGTGCAACAGTCAAGTCTGAGCGGCCCGTCGCTGTAGTCGGCCGAAAGTGGTCGGCACATGTCAACTCCGGACTGATGTCTTCGACCTCCCCGTCCCCTACAGTTGACCCCCATGGACGTGTGGTGGCGCCGGGCCGTCGATGCCGGCCTGTGTTTGGCCGTACTGGTCACGGGCCTCACCGAGGTGTGGCTTCCGCTCGAATCGCGGCAGGGCGACGGGGATCCGCTCGCGACGAGCGTGCAGGTGCTGGTCGTCGCGGCTTCGCTGTGGTGGCGACGCACCCACCCGATCCCGACGATCGCCGTGACGATTGCCGGGCTATGCGCCTCGGGCCAGCTTGGGTTCCTGCTGTTCTTCGGGCAGTTCGTGCCGTTCCTGATCGCCGTGTTCTCGGTGGCGCGCCATGGCAAGGGACGCGAACCGTGGATCGGTGCGGCTATGGCCAGCGCGGCCCTCATCTACGCCGACCTGTTCATTGAGCTGCTCGGCGGGTTCAACGAAATGCTGTACCACTGGGGTGTTGTGGGCGTCTGCTTCGCCTTCGGGCGCTGGCAGTCCATCATGGCCCGCCACGCCCAGTCCTCCCAGCGGCGGGCGGTGGCGGCCGAGGTCGCCGCAGCCGAACAGGCGGCACAGGCCGTCATCGAGGAACGCACCCGCATCGCCCGCGAGCTGCACGATATCGTCGCACACGCGATGAGCGTGATGGTGGTACAGGCGGGCGCGGCCGAACAGATGGTCACCGACGACCCCGACCGGGTACGCAGTACTCTCGCCACTATCCGACGCACCGGCAACAGCGCCCTCGCTGAAATGCGACGGGTAGTCACCATGCTTCGCGACACCGACGAGGTCGGCCTGCTCTCACCCCAGCCCGGACTGTCGGGCCTGCAGACACTGGTCGACGACGCTCGGAAATCCGGGCTCCCCGTGGAGTTCGCCGTGGCCGGCGCGCCGCGGGCACTGCCCGCCGGCCTCGACCTCGCAGCATTCCGGATCGTGCAGGAGGCGCTGACCAACGCGCGCCGCCACGCCAACGCCGCCACCGAGGTCAGCGTGGGAGTGACATTCAGCACCGACAAGCTGCGCATCGATGTACGTGACGACGGCTGCGGGCGCCCGGGCACCGCTGGAACCGGACACGGCCTGATCGGAATGCGGGAACGCGCGGCGCTGTACGGCGGAACGCTGCAAGCCGCCCCACTACCCGACCGCGGGTTCGCCGTCGCCGCCGTCCTTCCCCTGGAACCGGCATGACCCGCGTGATGATCGTCGACGACCAGGCGCTTCTACGGGAAGGCTTCCGACTCATCCTCGAAAGAAGCGGCCTGGAGGTCGTCGCCGAGGCCAGAGACGGAATCGAAGCCATCACCGCCTGCGCCGAACACCGCCCCGACGTCGTCCTCATGGACGTACGGATGCCCCGGCTGGACGGCATCGAAGCCACCCGGCGGATCGTGACGCAGCAGCCCGGCGTCCGCGTGATGGCGCTGACCACCTTCGATCTCGATGAGTATGTGTACGGCGCCCTGCGGGCGGGCGCCAGCGGGTTCCTCCTCAAAGACGTCCCTCCCGATGACCTGGTACACGCGGTGCGCGTCGTGGCCCGGGGCGAGGCGATGCTCGCTCCCAAACTCACCCGCCGGTTACTCGACCGGTTCGCCACCGCGCCTTCCACCAGTCCAGCTCCGCTGCCCAACGTGACCGAACGAGAAGCGGCCGTGCTGCGGCAGGTCGCACGAGGTCGATCGAACACCGAGATCGCCAGCGCACTGTTCCTCACCGAGGCCACGGTCAAGACCTATGTCTCCCGTCTGCTGACCAAGCTGAACCTCCGCGACCGCGTGCAACTCGCAGTCCTCGCGTACGAATCAGGCCTCGTCCAAGCCGGCGACCGAGGCTGGGGCGCATAGCCCGTCACATTGGGCTCGTTTCAACTTGAACCCGCAGGTCAGGGGTCTGGTGTGATCGCGGTTGGGTGTACTCGTGCTGCTGGTGCCCGGTAATCATGGCGGGTGATCATCTGTCACGGGCGGGTCAGGTTCTGGGCGATTCGCCACAGCCGACGGCATCCCGGCTCTAATCCGAAAATCGGAGCGTCACTGGGCAGGCGGTAGCGAACCCCGGCGTCGGGACGCGTCGGGGTTGGTGATCGGCTCGGGTGGTCAGGCGGTGGGTTCGAGGATGACCTGGTAGCCGAGGGCTTCGAGCTGGCGGATGTGGTTGCGCTTTTTGCGTTCCGGGCCGATGCGGTTGGCGTAGTAGTCGGCTCCCAGGTTGATGAAGTGGGCGTCGGGGTCGGACAGCAGGTGCCAGATGATGGTCAGCAGGGAACGACCGACCGCGACGATCGCGCGTTTCTTTCCGCGCCGGCGGGCGATGCGCCGATAGCGTTCGCCGAGGAAGGTGTTGGTTCTGCCGGCGATCACCGCTGCCTCGCCCAGGATGCGCGCCAGGTAGGGGTTGCCGTGCCCGGTCCCGGCGTGGCCCTTCTTGCGTCCGGCTGACTCCTTGACCCCGGGGGCGAAGCGCGCCCAGGAGGCCAGATGCCCCGGGGTGGGGAAGCGGCTCATATCGGTGCCGATCTCGGCGAGGATTACCGCGGCCGAGGTGGGGCCGATGCCGGGAATCTCATCCAACCGTGCCGCCGCTGAGGCGAAGGGCGCCACCAACTCCTCGATCTTGGCGTCGAGGTCGGCAATGTCGCTGCTGATCGCATCGACCCGGCCCAGCATCTTGCCCAGCAAAAAGGCGTGATGATCGGTGAAGTGACCGGTGAAGGCCTCTTCCAGCAGGGGAATCTTCTTGCGCAGGCTGGTACGGGCCAGCTGCGCCAGCGCCGCCGGGGTGCGTTCCCCGGCGATGAGGGCGGCCATCATCGCCCGCCCGGAGGCCCCGAAGATGTCGGAGGCCACCACCGACAGTTTGATCTGCGCATCTTCCAGCAGCTTTTCCGCCCGCTGCTTTTCGGCGGTCCGTGCACCGACCAGGTCGATCCGATACCGGGTCAGGTCCCGGAGCCGGCGGATCTGCGGCGGGGGGACGAAGCTGGCGCGCAGCATCTGCCGCTCGGCGACCTTGGCCAGCCAGACCGCGTCCAGCCGGTCGGTCTTGGGACGGCCGGGCAGAGCTTACGAGCACCCTGCACAGGCTGCCCGCAAGAGCCGCAAGGACGAAGCGAATCTAATCCGCGTGCTCAAAGCACAGTGAAGGGCCCACAGCGCGGCTCCCGGCGTTCGACTAACAAACGGCCTCAACCAGACCAAGCACCTACGACGTCGGCGAGCAACCAACCCGATTTTCACCCCGGAACGGGCATCCCGCCAGGGATATCGAGGACTAACAACAGGTCTGGACAATCCTGGACGACCGTGGACTGAAGGACTCCGCAGAGGCCGCCCGGCCAGGCCTGGAAGACGGCCGTGGACAGTCCTGGACCGTCGTGTTCTAACTCGTAATGAAGTGTTCGAGTTACGGCCGTGACGATCGCTGACTTCGCTACTCGTCGTAAGTGGCCGGGGCGATCTGGTCGGTCGCGCCGCGCAGCGCGTCCATGTGTGCGAAGGCGGCGTCGGCGAGCGGCTCGGGTTGGCCTGACACCAGCCGCAGCCGGAAGCGCGCGGCCTCGGCCAGGGTGCCCAGGCGGTCGGCCTCGGCGAGTGCAAGGTGGGTCCGTCCCCAGCGGTAGCCGCGGCGACGCTGTGAACCCGGAACCTTCCGAGACCCCATGGTGTAGGAGGATTCGTGAGGTATTGGCTCCCCTTCCTGGTCGTTGCGCTGGCTCTCGTGATGGTCAGTTGCAGCGCAAGTCCCGCTCCACCGGCCGAAAGCAGGCATGGAAATGCCGGACCGGATCCCGTAGCGCAACTACGTCGCCCTTGGACGGTTGAGCGTCATCAACCGGGAACGCGATGTCCGGTCACCACCAATGCCACGCGACCGGACAAGGCCCTGGGGCCGGTTCAGGGCGGATGGCTGGTCGGGCCGATAGGGCTGGGAGACGGCCGCCTGGATTACCTTGCACCCGATCCCGCAGACGGGTGGGCAGACCCTACCTGGGCTGGTCAGAAAGTGGCGTGGGCGGTGAATCCCGCGCTGACCACACCGGTTCTGATCCGCGGCCGGCAACTCGACGGGCCTGGCGACGTCAGGTTCGACGACCCAGCCGTCGAAGAACTCCTACTCGATCCGACCAAGGATGCACTGCCCGGCGGCTGGCGAGACTACCCATCCTTGACCCGATTACGAACTCCTGGCTGTTACGCCTACCAAATCGACGCGGCAGTGGGCTCTTTCACGATCGTCTTCCGTGCCGTCGGCCCGGTGGTGGCTTCCACGCATAGCTGAACCTCAGGCCGAGGCGTTGGTGCACCGCCGCCATCGATGTCGACGTCTTCTGCGCGGCGTTGCGGCCCACGTCGGCGGCAAGACGGCGGTGATAAACCCACCGACGTGAGCTCTTCCTTGGACGGCGGAGGCTGGTGTTGACGCCGTGGGTTCTCTGAACGCTTCGAGTCTGCACCGCCGGCTACGAGATATGGGGCTGACGACAACGGTGACGACAACATCGGCCACCACAGGCGCACGGCGATAGTTGTCCACAGCCCCCTGACCTCGTGTCCGTTGAGCGGAGCAGGGCGGTCGGTCCGCCTGGCTCGAAAATCGGTGAGTTAGTGGGCAGGCGGCAGCGAACCCTGGCCAGTGATGTCGGGGCAGGGTCTGCGGGGTGGGAATTGGGGTCAGGCGG